>NZ_CP108370.1:4921250-5560000 GCF_035953295.1 Streptomyces sp. NBC_01335 | reverse complement strand
GGGTACGGGCCTCCGCGAAGAGGGCCGGTCCCTCCTGCGGTACCTCGGGCCATGCCCCGGAGTCGGGGTTGAGCTCGACGAGCTGATCGGTGGAGAGGGCGTACACGACCCGGCCGAGGCCGGAGCGGACGATGCCGCCGGCGCACATCTGGCAGGGCTGGCAGCTGGTGTACATCGTGGTGCGGGCCGCCACCTCTGGAGCGAGTTCGCGGGCCGCCCAGCGGGCGAGCTTCAGTTCCGGGTGGGCGGTGATGTCGTCGTCGCGGCGCACGGTGTTGTGCGCCTCGACGAGTACGGTGCCGTCCGCGTCGGCGAGCAGGGAGCCGTACGGTGCGTCGCCCAGGGTGACGGCGCGGGCGGCCAGGCCGATCGCGCGCCGCAGCAGGGTCTCGTCGGCGGCAGTGATCACGCGGGTGTCCTCCAGTGGTCGGCCACGGTGGCGAGCGCCTGCCAGGCCGCTTCGGGCCGGCGGGTCTCCTCCGGGTCTCCGTCGTAGGGGTCGAGAACGACGGTATCCGCCCCGAGGCGCTCCAGCTGGGCAAGGTCGTCGAGGACCTGTTCGAGGGTTCCGACTCCGGCGGGCCGGTCGGGGCCGTCGACGGGTGTGGTGGTCAGCCGCAGCGAGATCCGGGGAGCGAAGCCCGGCAGGGTGTGTCTCACGACGGCCGAGCGCAACCAGGGGACGGTGTTGTTCAGCGGGTGCCAGGGTGCGTCGAGTCTGATGGCGCGGCGGATGGCCGCGTCGCTGTTGCCGCCGACCCAGATCGGTACGGATGCGGTGGGGCCGGGACCGTCCTCCCGCCAAGCCGCGCGTACGGCGTCCAGGTACTGGTCGGTGAGCTTGCCGCGCTCGGTGAACGGGACGCCGAGGGCGGCGAACTCCTGGCGGGCCCAGCCCACGCCCACGCCGAGCACGAACCTGCCGCCGCTGAGGCGGTTCAGGTTGCCGGCCATGCGGGCCACGAGCAGGGGATGCCGGTAGGGCATCACCAGCACGGTCGTGCCCAGTCGGAGCCGGGTGGTGACGGCCGCCAGCCAGGACAGGGTGGTGAACGGCTCGTGGAACGGTTCCGGGTACTGCGCGGCCACGTCCGGGGTGACGGCGACGTGGTCCGACACCATGAGGAGGTCGTATCCCAGGCCCTCCACGGTTCGCGCCCAGTCGCGCAGGGTGCCGGGGTCGGTTCCCGGCCCGAAGTTCGGTACGTTGACGCCCAGTTGCATGCCCAGAGGCTATCCCTGCGATCATGGCGCCGGGAACGGATTCTTCCTCGGATCAGCGATCGGTCTCCGCTGATTTCCCGGTAGATTCCCACCATGGCCGCGAATCTCGACGACGTCGACTGGGCGATCATCACCCAGTTGCAGCAGGAAGCCCGGATATCCCTGAGCGAGTTGGGACGGCGGGTGAGTCTCAGTCCTTCGGCCACCACCGAACGGGTGCGGCAGCTGGAGGCGCTGGGCGTCATCACGGGATACGCGGCGACGGTCGATCTGGCCAAGGTGGGCTATCCGGTACTGGCGGTCGTCCGGCTGAAGTACCCGGGCAACCGGCATCAGCCGCTGCACCGGCTGCTGGCCGAACGGCACGAGATTCTGGAGTGTCTGCGCACGACGGGCGACGACTGCTACACGCTGAAGCTGGCCGCGACCTCCATGGAGCATCTGGAGTCGCTCGTCGACGAGCTGGCCGGCTTCGGGAGTACGACCACGAGCGTGGTCTACAGCCGCACGCTGCCCCCGCGCGGCCCGCGCCGGCCTTGAGCCCCGCCGCCGTCACCCGTCGTACGGCACCTCACGCCGTCGCGTGCACGTCCTCCAGCTCCTGGAGGAGGCGGCGCTTCGGGCGGGCGCCCACCATCGACTTCACCGGTTCGCCGTCGCGGAAGACGATCAGGGTGGGCATCGACAGCACGCCGTAGCGGGCGGCGGCACCGGGGTTGTGGTCGACGTCGATCTGCACGATCTTGAGGCGGTCGGCCTCTTCACGGGCGATCTCGCTCAGCACCGGGGCGAGCTGGCGGCACGGGCCGCACCAGTCGGCGGTGAATTCCACCAGGACCGGCAGTCCGGCGCCGAGCACCTCGTCGTCGAAGGTCTCATCGGTCACCTCGGTGACGCCTTCTGCGTGGATCACTGTCGTCCTCCCAGTTCACATCGGGGTTCCGGCCCGCCGGGAAGTCCGGCGGCCACCTCGACCTCGGCGCGGGCGAGCTGTGCGCCGACCTCGGCCCGTACGGTCCCCAGCTGTGCGATCAGCGTGTCCAGCTCGTCCAGCTTCCGCCGGTACACGGCGAGGGAGGCGGGGCAGGCGTCGCCGGCCGGGTGCCCTGCCCGCAGGCACTCCACGAACGGCC
Organism: Streptomyces sp. NBC_01335; assembly: GCF_035953295.1. GTDB lineage: Bacteria > Actinomycetota > Actinomycetes > Streptomycetales > Streptomycetaceae > Streptomyces. The sequence goes on along the minus strand of NZ_CP108370.1, from coordinate 5,557,643 downwards.
GGGTCTCCTCCAGGTCGAACCCGAAGTCCTGGAGGGTCCGGATCTGGCGGAGCTGCCTGAGGTCGTTCTCGTCGTAGGTGCGGTAGCCGTTCTCGGACCGTCTCGCACGCAGCAGCCCGCGCGACTCGTAGTAGCGCAGCGCCCGCGTCGTCGTCCCGGCCCGTTCGGCCAGCTCACCGATTCGCATGACCCGACCGTATTCCTTGACGTGGGCGTCAAGGCAAGGAGCCGGTCAGGAGGGGAGGGGGACCTCCGCGAGGATGCGCGCCAGTTCGCGCGGCTGCGAGAACATCGGCCAGTGGCCGGTCTCCATCTCGATCAGTCGCCAGCGGTCGCTCTTGAGCAGCTCGACCACGTCGTCGTCGGGTTCCGGCCCGTCGAGCAGGCACTTGACGTAGGTGGCGGGCAGTTCGCCGAGCGGACGGGTGAGGACGGCGGGTTCGGTGAGGGTGGCGCCGGGGTGGGGGGTCGAGCCGTCGATGAAACGCTGGATCTGCGTCTCCGTGAGTCCCTGGCCCTCGCACTCCGAGGCGGTCAGCGGGGGCCAGAAGCCGCCGTGCGCGGCGATCGTGGCTTCCAGCTGCCCGGCCCACGGGGCGGAGGCGAACGCCTGACCGTCGGCGGGGACGTTGGAGTCCACGAACACCACGTGGGCGAGCCGGTCCCCGATGAGCTCGGCGGCCTGGCCCACGGGGATGCCCGAGTAGCTGTGCCCGACGAGCACCACGTCGGTCAGGCCGGCGTGTTCGACCTCGTCCACGATGTCCCGCACGTGGGTCCGCTGTCCCGCCGGTACGTCACGCTTCTCGGCGAGCCCGGAGAGGGTCACCGGACGGACGGTGTGCCCGCCCCGGCGCAGCTCCTCGGCCACCTCGTCCCACGCCCAGCCGCCGAGCCAAGCTCCCGCCACCAACACGAAGTTCGTCATCGGAGCACCGTAACGCGGGGCACTGACAGGGACCGCCGACGACGAGCGCCCGGGGGCGTACTCCACTGGTGGTGGAGTACGCCCCCGGGCGTCGGCGGGGATCAACGAGGGACGGGCCGGGTCACTGGGCGTAGATCCCGATCTCGTTGAGCGAGTACCGGTTGTCGGTGCCCTTGACCAGCCCGGTGATGCGCACGTACCGGGCGTCCACCGGGGTGAAGGAGCGGTTCTCGGTGCCGCCGGAGCCGGCGGTGGTGGTGTGCACCGTCGTCCAGGCGGCGTTGTCCGAGGAGACTTCCACGGTGTACTTCACCGCGTACTGGTCGGACCAGTCCAGCGCGGTCCGGCCGACCCGCCGTACCGCGCCGAGGTCGACGGTGATCCACGCGGTGTCGACGGTCTTGCTGGCCCAGCGGGTGGACCAGTCCCCGTCGACCGCCTGCTTGGGCGGGTAGGTGACCACCACGGCGTTCTGGTAGTCGGACGCGGTGGCCTTGGCCCCGGCGGCGAGGTTGGTGAGGCTGTCCGAGCGGGTGGCCGGGAACTCCACCACCTGCTGGTAGGTGGGCCGGTTCTGCCAGGCGATCCGGGGCACGGTGATGCCGCCCATGGCCCGGTGCACGATGGAGTCGGCGCAGACCTGGTCGCCCGCCGAGCAGGACGCGTCCGCCGGGTAGACGGTGGCCGCCGGGACGGCCGCGGCGGTCGCCAGGGTGGTCAGCAGGACGTTCCGGCAGGACGCGAGGGTGCCGGTACCGCAGTACGTACGGTCCAGGGGCGAGGCGACCGCGTTGCCGAGCACCGCGCGCAGGTCCTTGTCGAGGTAGCTCCACCAGCCGTGCTGGAAGGAGGAGCCCTTGTGGGCCTGGGCCGCGGCGATGCCGGTGCCGACCGCGCCGGAGCCGTTCTGTCCGCCGGACGGCGACTCGTTGATGGGTGCGACGGCGGTGAGCGCCTGGTAGGCGGCGGTGCCCAGCTTCGGCTGGAACACCCCTTCGACCAGCAGCGGCCACCAGGCGTCCAGCACCCGGATCGCGGTCGCCCGGTCGTACGTCCCGGCGCCCTTGGACGGCTCGCGGCGTTCGGAGCCCGAGGCGGCCCAGGCGCGCAGCTGTTCGACGGTGGCGGAGAGGGCGGGGTCGGTCACGGCGGCGCTGTCGATGACCCGGAGGATCTCGGGCAGCACCTCCTCGGCCCGCAGGTCGGTGGCGGCGGCGTCCTCCATCGCCTTCACCAGCTGGGCGCGGGTCACGCCGCCCGTGGTGACGAGGGCGGAGACCCGGCTGTCCAGCAGGTCGGCCCGGTGCACGGCGCCGTTGCCCCAGCCGGAGGTGAATCCGGCCGCCTGCTTGTTGTTCCAGCTGACGTAGTAGTCCTGGTCGGCGGAGTGGGGGTGCTGGGCGGGCGGGGTGACCGCCGAGGTGTTGACCGTCGGGTTCCAGCCCTGCCACTCGTAGGCGGGCTTGGCCCAGATCGGCTTGTCGGGGTCGGTGGCGGCGGCGCGTACCGGGTTGACGCCGGAGTTGTAGTACGCGGTGTGGTGGGCGTCCGCGTAGAACCAGTTGAAGGTGTACCCGACGTCCTGGGCGGCCGTCTGGAAGGCGGTGGCCGAGGTGATGACGGAGGGGTCGTTGAACTGCTGGAAGCCGATCACCGAGTCCAGCTCGTGCTGGTAGGTGGAGCGCAGCGCGGTGTACGCCACCGGCTTGCCGCCGCTCTTCCCGACATGCGTGACCAGCCCGTACGCGGACCGGAGCGTCTCCAGGTCGTAGGAGCCGGCCGCAGTGGAGTCGGCGGTGGTGGGCGCCCAGGAGTTGTGGGCGGTCAGCTTCTCGAAGGGGGTGCAGACGCCGCGCAGCAGGTAGGAGCGGGAGGCGGTGGTGGGCGTCGCGCCCGAGGGCTCGCAGAGTTCGACGGCGAAGGTGTCGGTGATGTCCTGGTTGGCCGAGGTGGCGCTCCAGGAGTAGTCGAGGCCGCGGCCGATCTCCACGTAGAAGCTGATGCCCGGGAAGGAGGCGCCGCGCGAACGGAGGCCCGGGCCGTCCAGCTCCTGGACCATGAGGAGCTGGGGCGCGTAGTAGCCGGTCTGCGGTCCGAAGACGGCGATCGGGTGGCCGGAGGCGGTGTGGTCGCCGGAGACCACCAGGGCGTTGGACATGCCGTGTTCGCCGGTGATCAGGTCGGCGGGCAGGACTCCCTCGCCGGTGGTGGCGGTGGCTCTCGCGGTGGTGGAGGTGGCGGCAGCTGTCGCCGTGGCGGTGGTGGTGGCCGCCGTCGCGCCGGTACCGGTGCCGTTGACCGCGTGCCGGTAGGCGGTCACCGTGCCGGTGTCGGGCGTCGCCGTACCGACCGGGGCGGCGGGCGTGGTGGCGTACGGGAAGCTGCCGGTGTGCAGGGTGGTGGTGGCCTCGGTGTCGTTCTGCGCGCGCCAGGCCCGGTACGCGGCGGAGCCGGCGGTGGTGCCGTACTGCTGCTGGAGGGCGAGTTCGGCGAGCGCGTTCTCGACCTCGCCGCCGCCCCCGCTGCCGAAGATGGCGCCGACCACCGAGGCGATGGCGACCGTGTCGGTGGGCGTGAAGTCGGCGATGTTCTTGCCGTGGCCGGTGAGCTCGTACTCGCCCGGGTAGTTGTTGGCGTCCAGGTCGGCGTCGATGAAGGCGTTGACGCCCGCCACGTAGTCGTTGATGTCCTGCACGGCCTGGGCGCCGCGCGCCCCGGAGGCCGCGACCCGGTCGAGCTGGGCGTGGAGGTCGGCCTCGGTGTACGGGGCGACGGCCCAGAGGCTCTCCTCCAGCGCCCGGTTGCCCGCCGCACCGCCCGCGAACGAGGACAGCTGCCCGCGCCCGACGTGGCGCAGGATGTCCATCAGCCACAGCCGGTCCTGGCCCGCCGCGTAACCGGCGCCGAACTCGGTGTCGGATCGGGTGGTGCCCTTGATGTGCGGGGTCCCGGTGGCCTTGTCCCGGGTGATGGTGACGCCGCTCCGCGGGGTGAGGGTGGAGGACTCGGTCTGCCCGGACGGTACGCCGAAGGAGGCGTCGTTGAAGTAGTTCGCCAACTGGTCGGGGGTGAGCCCGGAGTAGTCGTGCAGCAGGTTGTCGTACTTCTCGATCTGGTCGGCGGAGTGCGCCGGGCGGGTGCCGATCGTCTGGTGCAGCAGGATGCCGGCCAGGGTGGCGTGGCCGTTCTCGCCCGCGGTGAGGATGTCCAGGCACTGTCCCTGGCAGGGGTCACCGGCGGCGGGCAGCGGATCGGAGGTCGCGGACGCCGTAGGGGCGGCGGCCAGGGCGCCGCCGAGCAGCGCTCCGGCGGCGAGGAGGGAGACGACGGCGGCGCGGGGTCTGGCCCGGCGCGCGCGCCCCAGGAGGCGCTTGGCAGGATTCAACGGAGGCTCTCGATCCGGGGTTTCGGGGGCCGTACGGCTCCGGGGGAAGCACCGGCGGGAGCCCGGCGCGTGCGCACGCTAGCCCTCGGGGGGCGCCGGGCGTAAGCCTTGTGCGGTTGCCGCCAGGAACTTGCAACACCCGCTTCATACTGGGGAGTTGTTCGGCGCCCAGCCGGGTACGGGGTACGGGGTGCGGTTTCGGTCGCGCCGGGCGGCCGGACGCGTACCCGTACGGGCGGCTCGGTGAGCCGGGCCCAGGGGCCCCCGGCTGTGGATTCACCGGCGAGGCCCACGGTGGGGAAAGTGCCGCTCTTCGCGCCCGTACGTGTCGCGCACGAGGGCCGCATGTTCCACGCGTCGCCCGGTGTCGAATGCCCGGGCGTGGTGGTCACGGCGAGCGGCCCGGCCGTCGCGTGCCCGGCCGGGCTACTCAGTACGCATGCGTGCGGGCCGACTCGTCAGCCGGAGAAGCGCCCATCGATTACGGCGGCCATGAACGCCGTCCACGCCGGACCCGCTGCAACGAACAGGGGACCGTCGACGACCTTGGAGTCTCGTACGGCCATGGCGCCGACGGGAAGGCGGGCTCCCTCGACGCACGCCTGGGCCTGATCGTTGCTGTAGCTGGACTTGAACCATTCAGCGCCGGCGAGCAGATGGGCCGTAATCGTCATGCGGTCATAGCTCCTTCATTGCTTTCATGATCATACTCAGAGATTCCTGCGGCCCCGGAGCAAGAGCCTGCAGGTCGGCCACTCCGTCCTCGAACCGTTCGACATCCGCCTGACGACGGGTTACCCAGCTGTCGATGAGGTTCTCGAAGTAGACGATCGGCCTCAGGCCGACCTGATCACGAAACTTCAAGAGCATGAAGGCGCCGTTCATGCCAGTGTGATGGCCAGCCTTGAAGGGCACCACCTGCACCCGGACGTTCGGCGCCTCCGCCAATTCCGCGATGTGGGCGAGCTGGGACCGCATCACCTTGGGGCCACCGACCTGACGCATCAACACCGCCTCGCTGATGATCGCCGTGAGTTTGAGCGGGGAGGTCCGATGCAGCACGTCCTGGCGATTCATGCGCACCGCGACCATTCGGTCGATGTCGCCGTCGCTCATCCCCTGATGCGCACGCCTGTGAATCACTCGCACGTACTCGGCAGTCTGCAGAAGCCCCGGAACGTACTCGGACTCGTAGTTGTGCAGCGCCGCCGCTGTGGCTTCCAGGCCCAGAAACGCCTTGAATCCAGGGCGGATCACCGGCCGGTACTCAGGCGACTGCCACCAGTCACGCTTGGTCTTGGTGACGGCCGCATACCCCTTCAGCAGCTCACTGATCTCCTCACCGGCCTCGTAGATCTGGCACAGCGCCATGATGTCGGAGGGTTCGACCGAAGCGTTCTCACCGGTTTCGAGGCGAGTGAGCTTCGAAGGGCTCCACAGAAGCTTGCGAACGACTTGGCGGGAGGTGAGGCCCGTGGCCGCACGCAACTGACGCAACTCGCTGCCTAATTGAAGGCGGCACAGCGCGGGTGTCGCCGCCTCGACGTCCGTGATCATGCGTTGCCCTTCCCCTGCATCACCCAGTGTGGCGGCGCTCGTCCCGTCTCTGCAAGGAGCGTTCTGCGCCACAGCGGGACATGCCACGAGTTCGGCGAACAGATCGCTCTGACCTGGAAGTTCGCGCACATCTTTGCTCGCAGAATTCTTCCAGAGCAGTCTCGCGAAGCACCGTTCTGCTGCCAGGCTATACCTGCAGCTCACACAGTGCTCTCGCTCGACGACTTTGAGCGACGGGCTCAACGGCTGCTGGTACTCCGACCGTTCGACGGCAAGGACCCTTGATGCCCATCCCCACGCAGAACCCCCCGCCCGCCCCTCTGTCCTGGGCGGTTCCCCGAGCGGTCGAGGACGGTTCGGTCAGACTCAGCGTCTCGTTTCCTCCCGGCCCCCATCGGGTGAAGGCGATGAGGCAGCTGGCGGGGAGGCTGCTCCGGCAGAGCAACCTCGACGACGAACTGATCGGGACGGTAGAACTTCTGGTCAGCGAGCTGGTGACCAATGCCGTGGTGCACGGACACGGCAAGGAGGTCCGCTTCTCACTCGCGTACGTGGACGGCAGCGACGTGCTCATCGAGGTGGACGACCGCTCCCCAGCCCCGTTGCGGGTCCGGTATCCGAGTCCTGAGCAGGAGTCCGGCCGGGGACTGCTGCTGGTCGACGCCCTGGCGCGAGCCTGGGGGCGATGGGGCTCGTGTACGTGGTGCGCCGTATCGACGCAGCAGGTGCGGGTCTGATGCCCGGGAATGCGGATGGGCCGGTGGAAGGACCGGCGGGAAGGCCGATGGGATCCGAGCCGGTGGAATCCCGGCCGGTGGACCTGATCACCGTCGACCGTACGGTGGAGGAAGCGTCGGCCCGGCGTCTCGCACTGCTGGACCGGGCACGGGTCGACATGCTCACCGCTCGCCTCCGGGGTCATCTGGGCTTGCTGCTCGGGGAGGTGGACGGCCCGGAGCTGGGCGCTTCGGACGAGCTGCGGGCCCTCCGCCAGGAGGCGTATGCCGTGCTGGCGCCGGATCGGCAGCCGGACGGCACCACTCCGCCCTGGTTCGCGCAGGAGCACATGCGAGCCCTGGCCTCCGTGACGCAGCGCCTCGCGGCGGTACATCGCGAGCGCTCGGCCTCCGACACGGAGGTACGGAAGACGACCACGCCCGCCTGGCGCACACCGACCCCCACACCCAAGAAGCCCGCACCTCCCGGTGCGGGCGTTCCCGGCGAGACGGCCGAGGCAGGGTGGGGGTCTCGGCGAGGGTCTCGGGTCCGTGGGGACTCCGTGCGGATCCGCGCGCGGCGTGGGCGCGGGTCAGACCTTCGCCGGGACCACGCCCCCGTCGCGCTGGTCGGGCACCTCTTCGCCGGTCGGAGAACCGGCACTCGTGGCCGGGTCCGAAGGTGCGTCGTCCTCCAGCATCCGTTCGTCGAAGGGCAGGTTGCCGGCCAGGACCTCGTCCACGCGGGCCCGGTCGATCTCCTTCGTCCAGGTGCCGACGAGGATGGTGGCGACGGCGTTCCCCGCGAAGTTGGTCAGGGCGCGGGCCTCGCTCATGAAGCGGTCGATGCCGACGATCAGGCCGACGCCGTCCACGAGTCCGGGGCGGTGCGACTGGAGGCCGCCCGCGAGGGTGGCGAGTCCGGCGCCGGTGACTCCGGCGGCGCCCTTGGAGGCGATGACCATGAAGACGAGGAGGGAGATCTGCTCGCCCGCGCTCAGCGGGTCGCCCATGGCGTTGGCGATGAAGAGGGACGACATCGTGAGGTAGATGGCGGTGCCGTCGAGGTTGAAGGAGTAGCCGGTCGGCACGGTGATGCCGACGACGGGCTTGCTGACGCCGAGGTGTTCCATCTTCGCGATGAGGCGCGGCAGGGCGGACTCGGAGGACGAGGTGGAGAGGATCAGCAGGAATTCGCGGCCGAGGTACTTCAGCAGCAGGAAGAGGTTCACCCCGGCGACCAGGCGCAGGATGCTGCCCAGGACGACGATGACGAAGATCGCACAGGTGAGGTAGAAGCCGACCATGATGATGGCGAGCGACTTCAGCGCGTCCACTCCGGTCTCGCCGACCACGGCCGCCATCGCGCCGAACGCGCCGACCGGCGCCGCCCACATGATCATGGCGAGGATGCGGAAGACGAGCTTCTGGATGTGGCCGATGCCGCGCAGGACGGGCTCTCCGGCGGAGCCCAGGGCCTGGATGGCGAAGCCGGCGAGCAGGGCGATCAGCAGGGTCTGGAGGACCTCGCCCTCGGTGAAGGCCGAGACCATGGTCTTCGGGATGATGCCGAGCAGGAAGTCGGCGGTGGACTCGCTCGCCCCCTCCGCCTGCTTCTCGCCTGCCGCGCGGACGGTCTCGGTGAGGTGCAGCCCGGAGCCGGGCTCCAGGATGTTGCCGACGATCAGGCCGATGGCGAGGGCGACGGTCGACATGACCAGGAAGTAGCCGAGTGCCAGCCCGCCCACCGCGCCGACCTTGGTGGCCTTGCGCACCGAGCCGACGCCGAGCACGATCGTGCAGAAGATGATCGGCGAGATCATCATCTTGATCAGGTTGACGAAGCCGGTACCGATGGGTTTCAGCTCGACGGCGACCCCGGGGGCGGCGAACCCCACGATGATGCCGAGCACCACGGCGCCGATGACGGCGAGGTACAGATACTGGGTGCGGTCCCGCTGTCCGGCTGTCCCTGCCACGGGTGCCTCCTGGGTTCGGTCTCGGCTCTTGTCGCGTACGGGTCCCGGACCCCGGGCACGTACGCGTCACCCAGGTGGTGTCCGGGGCACGCACGTACGGGTCCCGTCGTCGGGGCGCGTACCGGCTCCAGTCCCTGGGGCCCCGGTGACTATCCACCGAGCCGTGGCGCGGGTCACCCTTGCGTTCATAACGTTCACGCGCCCCCGTGGCGCTCACACCGTTCCTGGCCGCGTGACGCGGACGGAAGCGGCGGGGCCGAAACCGCCTGGCCACCGGTGTGCGGTGCCGTTAGCCTCCGCCCATGACCGAAACCAGAACAGTGGCGGAAGAGACCGAGGCCGACGCGGAGTCGGAGGACGGGGATACCGAGCTGCTCCGGACCGTCTGCTGGCGGGGCCGGGGCGTCGCCTTCGCGCCGTTGAACCCCGACGACGCCGAGCTGATACACGCCTGGCGCTCCGACCCCGTCACCGCCCGCCAGGTCGGCACGTGGCCGCGTTCGCTGTCGGCGGTACGCGAGCGCGTCGAGAGCGACCAGGAAGACGGGGACCGCGACGACTTCCTCGTCCTGCTCCCCGACGGCACTCCCATCGGTCACATCGCCCTGACCGAACAGAACTTGGTCGACGGTTCGGCCGCGATCATGCTGATGCTGGACCCCGGCCACCGTGGGCAGGGGCACGGCACCGCCGCCGTGGACGCGCTGGTCGACCTCGGCTTCGGTGAACTGCCGCTGCACCGCGTCGAGGCCGAGACCCACACCACGAACACCGCGGCACTGGGCGCCCTGGCCGGGGCCGGTTTCGTGCGCGAGGGGGTACGCCGCTCCGCCTGCCTGCACCAGGGGCGCCGGCACGACCTCGCGGTGCACGCGCTGCTCCGGGAGGAGTGGGAGGCCCTCGACCGGCCCCGATCCTGGGACCTGCCGGCCGGCATCGGCTGACGGCCCCAGGCCGGGAAGACGGCCCGCTCGCACCGTGGGCACGGGTCAGGCTCTCGGTCCCGGGTCCGCTCCCCCCTCCGGCCACAGGAACTCCACGACGGTCCGCGTGAACTCCTCCGGTTCGGCCCGGTGGATCAGGTGCCCGGCCCCGATGGTGACGAGCCGCCCGTGCGGAACGCGACGGGCCAGGTCGGCCACGCCGTCCTGGGGCACGTGGCTGCCCGGCCCGCCGCCCACGACGAGGGTCTCGGCGGTGATCCGGCCGAGGCGCTCCAGCCACTGCGCTTCAGGGGTGTCGAGTTGCGGCTTGACGGCCAGGACCATGTCCCAGTCGAACGTCAGCTCGCCCTCCGGTCTGGTCGGTACGGTCCGCTCCCGGGGGTGCGGGGCGGGGACGTCCTCCAGGACGAGGCGGTGCACCCGCCCCGGGTGCTCCTCGGCGAGGAGGTAGGCGACGATCCCGCCCAGCGAGTGCCCCACCAGGTCCACCCGGTCGAGAGCCAGCGCGTCCAGGAAGCCGAGCACGTCGTCCCGCATGAGCTCCAACGAGTACGTGCCGGGCCACTCGCTCCGGCCGTGGCCGCGCAGGTCGAGGGCGTGGACGCGGCGGCGTCGGGCGAGGACGGGGGCCACGGCGTCCCAGTCCGAGGAGTCCATGCCGAGTGCGTGCAGCAGGACGAGCGGCGGGGCGTCCGCAGGTCCTGAGACCTGGTAGGCCAGCCGTACGCCTCCGACGTCGACGGTGCGGTGATCGGTCATACCGGGAAAATATCCGGGCGCCCGTACCGCGAAAACTCCTTTCGCCGCAGGCCGAACCAGCCCTTCGCCGCCCCTCCCGCCTCACCCCGGTCACCGCACCTGCCCCGGTCACCCCACGCCGGTCACCGCGCCTCACCCAGGTCACCGCACCCGGGGCACACTGTCCGCCATGCGTTCCTTCCGCCCCCGTCCCCGCAGCCTGGCCGGTCAGCTCTTCGCCATGCAGGTCGTCCTGATCGCCGCCGTGGTGGCCGGCGGGGCGTTCTTCGCGTACGTCTCCGGCTCCGCGCGGGCCGAGGAGACCGCGCGGCGGCAGGTGCGGGCGGCGGCGGTGGCGATCGCCGGGTCGCCCTCCGTGCGGGAGGCGATCCGTACCCCGGACCCGTCCTCGGCGCTCCAGCCGTACGCGGAACAGGTCCGTGCGGACACCGGGATCGCGTTCGTGACGATCATGGACCCGCACGGCGTGCGCTGGACGCATCCGGACAGGTCGCGCATCGGCGAGACCTTCCTCGGGCACACCGCGCGGGCGTTGAAGGGCGAGACGTTCGAGGAGACGTACACGGGCACGCTCGGCCCGTCGATCCGGGTGGTCACCCCGGTCCGCGACGGGGGCCGGATCACCGGGCTGGTCAGCGCGGGCATCACCGTGGAGCGGGTCTCCACCCAGGTGCGGGCACAGCTGCGGGCGCTGAGCCTCGCGGCGGCGGGTGCGCTGGCGCTCGGCGGGATCGGTACGTACGTGATCAACGCCCGGCTGCGCCGCCACACGCACGGGATGAACGCGGCGGAGCTGAGCCGGATGCACGACTACCACGAGGCCGCTCTGCACGCGGTGCGCGAGGGGCTGCTGATGCTGGACGGGCAGCGGAGGATCGCGTTGATCAACGACGCGGGCCGCGAACTGCTGGGGCTGGGGTCCGAGGCGGTCGGCCGGAAGGCGGACGCGCTGGCGCTGCCGCCCTCGCTGACCGGGGCGCTGCTGGCGTCCGAGCCGCGCGTGGACGAGCTCCATCTGACGGCGGACCGGGTGATCGTGCTGAACTCCCGGCCGGTGGTGGGCGGTGAGCAGCGGGGCACCGTGGTGACACTGCGGGACCACACCGAACTTCAGGCACTGTCGGGCGAGTTGGACTCGGAGCGGGGTTTCTCGCAGGCGCTCCGCGCGCAGGCGCACGAGGCGGCGAACCGGTTGCACACGGTGGTGTCGCTGATCGAACTCGGCCGCGCCGAGGAGGCGGTGGGGTTCGCGACCGCCGAGCTGGAGCTGGCCCAGGTGCTGACGGACCGGGTGGTGGGCTCGGTCGCCGAACCTGTGCTCGCGGCGCTGCTGCTGGGCAAGGCGGCCCAGGCGAACGAGCGCGGGGTGGAGCTGGTGCTGGCCGAGGACAGCCGGATCGACGACGGGGTGCTGCCCGACACCCTGGCGCAGCGGGACCTGGTGACCGTGCTGGGCAATCTGATCGACAACGCGCTGGACGCGGCGGCCGAGGGCCCGGGCGCACCGGTGGCCGTCGTCCCCGCCCCGCGCGGCGAGGACCCGGCCGCCGCGCACGTACCCGCCCGCCCCCGGGTCACGGTGACGGCCGTCGCTGGGGCCGACGCCCGGGAGCTGCTGCTGAAGGTGGCGGACAACGGCCCCGGCATCGGGCGGGACGACGCCGAGGCGGTGTTCCGTACCGGCTGGTCGACGCACGGCAGCGGGCGGGGGCTCGGCCTCGCGCTGGTCCGCCAGACCGTGCGGCGCAACGGCGGGACGGTGGAGCTGGGGCGGGGTCCGGACGGGGGCGCGGAGTTCTCCGTACGCCTGCCGATCGGGGACCGTACGGGCCGCGGAAACGGCGCTACGAGCACCACGAGCACGGCGGGAGAGCGCGCATGATCCGGGTCCTGGTGGTGGAGGACGATCCGGTGGCCGCCGACGCCCACCGGATGTACGTCGCACGGGTGGAGGGCTTCGAGGTGGCGGCGGTGGCGCACACGCGGGCGGAGGCGGTACGGGCGCTGGACCGGGAGCCCGTCGATCTGCTGCTGCTCGACCTCTACCTCCCCGACGGCCACGGGCTCCAGCTGCTGCGCGCGCTGCGGGCGGCCGGGCACGGCGCCGACGTGATCGCGGTGACCTCGGCGAGGGACCTCGCGGTGGTGCGTGAGGGTGTCTCGCTGGGGGTGGTGCAGTACGTGCTGAAGCCGTTCACCTACCCGACGCTGCGGGACCGGCTGGTGCGGTACGCGGAGTTCCGGGCGGCGGCCGGGGAGGCGAGCGGCCAGGAGGAGGTGGACCGGGCGCTCGGGGTGCTGCGCGCACCGCACCCGGCCGCGCTGCCGAAGGGGCTGAGCGCCCCCACGCTGGAAGCGGTCACCCGTGAGCTGCGCGGGGCGCCGGACGGGGTGACTGCGGCGGCCACCGGCGAGGCGCTGGGCATCTCCCGCATCACCGCACGCCGTTACCTGGAACACCTCGTCGGTCTCGGCCGGGCCGCCCGCCGGCCGCACTACGGCCAGGTCGGACGGCCGGAGCTGCACTACCGGTGGGTGCCGGAGGCGCACTGAGGCCTTTTGGTCCGCACCATTTTCCGTGCGGGCGGGTCAGGCCGCCCGTGTACGGGGCATGCTCGGTGGTGCGCGTCCATCGCCCGGTGGGCGAGCGGGCGACGCGGCGACAGACCCATGACCGAGGAGTGACGATGGACCCGATCTCGGCAGCCGTGCTGGCTGCACTGGCCGGTGGTGTGGGAACCGAGGCGGGCCGACAGGCGTGGACCGGTCTGAGCGAGCTGTTGCGTCTTCCCTTCCGGCGCGGCGATACGGACGATTCGCTCGTGGTGAGCTCCGGTGAGGACGAACTCGCGGCTCTGGCGGAGGCTCCTGGCGAGTTGGAACGGGCTCAGCGGCTGAGCACGGCCCTCGCCGTGCGAGCCGTGATCGACGCGGACTTCCGTCTCGCTCTGGAGGAATGGCGCCGGACGGCCCGGCCGGAGGAGATCGGCCGGAACGGAGTGACGAACCACATCAGCGGAGGAACCCATTACGGCCCGGTCCTCATGGGCAGGGATTTTTTCGGCCCCAGCGTCACCACCCGTGATTCGGCCGAGCCCGGCACCCGCGGTGCGGACACACGGGCCGACACGCCCTCGTACGGTGAACCGCCGTCTCCCGGTGCGGACGACGATCCCCGGAGGGAATGAGGGGCGCCGGAGGCAGAACGCGGCGGCTCACTCTCCTCCCGCGAGTCGACGCTGCAGTTCGGCGTGGCGCAACTGGTACGTGGCTCCGACCTGCCTCAGCACCCCTCGTCGATGCGCGTCCGCAAGGAACGGCATCAACCGCAACGGCACCTTTCCGTGCAGGGCGAGCCACCATCGGGCGAGCGTGAACGATCCGTACCTGGCCTGAAGAAAACCCCACGCCAGGCCGGTCGCCAGGCCATCGGCCACGCCGACCAGCATGCCCCGCCACGGCCCCATGACCGATCCGATGACGAGCACCGCCGCCACGCCGATGGCGAGCCCTCCCGCCATGGCCGTGGTCCAGAACGTGACCCGGTCCTGGTCCAAAACGGTCTGCGGGCCGGCAGCGACCGTGGCCTCGGCCGGTCTGGCTTCCAGACCCGCGCCGAAGGAGCCTCCCACTGCGGCGACGATCCCGGACAGGAGCCCTGAGCGCGCGTCGGCCTGCACGGTGACGGCGACCCCGAGAACGAGTCCGCCGCCCATGCCGGTGAGTACGCCGAGCGGTGACCAGCGCAGCCCCCGGGCAGGCATCCGGCTGCGGCCCAGGGTGACCACGCAGGCGGCAGCGACCGCGAACCCAATGCTGTTGACCAGCGAGGCCGGTTCTCCCATCTCGGGTTCGCCGACGAACGCGCCGACGAAGGACGCCGCGACGCCACCCGCCAGCCCGGCCCGAAAGCCTCCGAGGAACCCGGGCACCAGGCCCAGCGCGAGCCCGCTGACCAGATAGCCTGCCGGGCTGTCGATCCCGAGCAGGTAGCGCATACCGAGGCCCGCAGCGGAGCCGAGAACGCTGCCTGCCAGTCCCCCCGCAAGCCCGCGGTTGAAGCTCCGGGTGGGAAGACTCCACCGGCGGCCGATCAACGCCACGCCGACCCCCACCAGCATGCCGACCCCGAGCCAGGCGCCGAACGGCATCACCACGCCCGCCGGTACCGCCACGAGACCGACGGCGACTCCCGCCAGGATTCTCGGCGCCGCGTCGGCGAGGGTCCACCATCCGAAGTCGGTGGTTCCCTGCTGGCGGTGCTCCAGGTCGTTGGCGAGGAAGGAGAGGAACGGAACCGCCTCCCCGGTGGTCCACCAGCGCGGCTGCCCATGGCGCCCGGCCGGAACCGCGGTCTCGCGCCGTGCGTAGGAGGCGGGGACGTAGGAGTCGAGCAGGTGCGCCTGGATACTGGCCCGCGTGGGAAACCGTGTGAGGTCCAGAAGCTCGTCCGGGCGGCCCGCCGGGGCGGACGACGGGGAGGAGTAGGCGACGCGGGCCAGATACGCCATCAGCGGTGTCGTGAGCACCTGCCCCAGAGGCTGGTCGCCCGGCCCTTCGGCCAGGGTGGAGAACACTCCCTGCCAGCGCGCTTCGTCGGCCGGTCCGCCAGCGGAGTCTTTCAGGTACGTCGCGACTGTCGCCAGGTCCAGCGGCTCCAGCGTGACGCCCGCCGCACCGGTCATTCGCACCTCGCGCCCGTTCGGGGGGCGTACGGTGGCGGCGAAGGGTGCGCTGCGGGTGCTGAGCACCATGCCGAGGTCCGGGTTGAAGCCCAGGGTGTCGTTGATCCGGGCGATCGCTCGTCCGCGGACACCATCGGGGATCTCGTCCAGACCGTCCATCACCAGCATGATCGAGCCGGCGTCCAGCAGTTCACGCCCCCTGCTGGTGCCCGTCCGGTTGTTTTCGCCGAGCCACTGGTAGTCGATGCCCAGCCGTTGCTCCACCCAATGGTCCAGATCCTCCTGCTCCGGGTCCCACGAGGCCAGGGGGAGAAGGACCGGCACCGGTTCTCCGGGGTTGCGACGCGCGAGCAGGTCCAGGACCAGTCGGACCAGCAGGACGCTTTTGCCGGAGCCGGGTTCGCCGAGCACGATCAGGCGGCCTGTGGGGACCTTGGCCAGTACGCTCACCAGATCGCCGCCATCGCCCGAGAGCGCCTCCGGGCCGGTCGCCCAACCGGACCGCTCGGCGGAGGCCGCCCGACCGACTCCGGTGGTGGCGAGCGCGACCAGCAGACGCCAGGGCTCCAGGAGCCCGGGATCCGTCGGCCGCCACCGCACCGAAAGCGGGTAGGGATCGTTGAGACGCCGCAGCGCGGCCTCTTGCCTCCACTGGCGTTCGACCGCCGCCGCGAGGTCGTCGGCGGCTCTGGCGAGGTCGGGGTCCCCCTGCGCCGCGGGAGAAGGTGCGGGCGTCCGGATGGTGACGCCACCGTAGATGTCCCGCCCCATGACGACGGGCCCGCCGGTGCCCGCGAACTCGTTGCGCGTCGTGTCGTCCCCCGTACGCCCTGCCTCTTCAGCGTCACGCTCCACCCGACATCCCCCGTCACCGAATGTCCCGGCCGGCCGGCCTTCGCCGTCCGCGCCGGGCTCAGTGTTGCCCGGGTCGTACCACCGGCGCGTCGGATCACACATCATTCACCAACTTGATTCCCCATGAATGGACTTGGCCAACACGAGGCGTGAATGAACCGTCGGACGGACCGCCGCCGTCCGACGCCGCTTGCCGCTCGTGCCCCTCGGCGGGCACAGCGGCAGACCGGCGGAAACGCGTGAAGGCTGTCCCGCCGCCCCTTGCGGGGACGTCGGAACAGCCTTCACGCGCTGGTGCGGGGGGTCCTGCCTAGAACACCGACTCCGCCTCGAACATCCGGTCCGCCGGTACGGTCTTCAGCTGGGTCACCGCGTCGGCGAGCGGCACCATCTCGATGGAGGTCCCGCGCAGGGCGGTCATGTTGCCGAACTCGCCGCGGTGCACGGCCTCCACTGCGTGCCAGCCGAAGCGGGTCGCGAGGACGCGGTCGTAGGCGGTCGGGGTGCCGCCGCGCTGGACGTGGCCGAGGATGACCGGGCGGGCCTCCTTGCCGAGGCGGCGCTCCAGCTCGACGGCGAGGCGGTTGCCGATGCCCTGAAAGCGCTCGTGGCCGAACTGGTCGATCTCGCCCTTGGCGTAGGTCATCGAGCCCTCGGCGGGGTGCGCGCCTTCGGCGACGCAGATGACCGCGAACTTCTTGCCGCGGGCGAAGCGTTCCTCGACCATCTTGACCAGGTCGTCGACCTGGAAGGGGCGCTCGGGCAGGCAGATGCCGTGCGCGCCGCCGCCCATGCCGGACTCCAGGGCGATCCACCCGGCGTGACGGCCCATCACCTCGACGACCATGACGCGCTGGTGGGATTCGGCGGTGGTCTTGAGGCGGTCTATGGCCTCCGTCGCGACGCCCACCGCGGTGTCGAACCCGAAGGTGCGGTCGGTGGCGGAGATGTCGTTGTCGATGGTCTTCGGGACGCCGACGACGGGCATGCCGGCCTCGGAGAGCATCCGGGCCGCCGTGAGGGTGCCCTCGCCGCCGATGGGGATGAGGGCGTCTATGCCGTAACGGCGGGACAGCTCCTCGCAGTTCTCGGCGGCCTCGCGGAGCCGGTCGCGCTCCAGGCGGGCGGAGCCGAGGATGGTGCCGCCGCGCGCCAGGATGCCACTGACGGCGTTCAGGTCCAGCGGGCGGTAGTGGCCGTCCAGGAGGCCCTTGAAGCCGTCCTCGAAGCCGATGACCTCGTCGCCGTGACCCACTACTGCGCGGTGCACGACCGAACGGATCACTGCGTTCAGGCCGGGGCAGTCGCCGCCTGCGGTGAGAATTCCGATGCGCATCGTGCGTTGTCTCCTGCTCGCTAGTACCGGACTGTTCGGGGCCTTGGTGAGCGGCCCCCGCGCCGTGAGCCGTCCCGATTCTCCCACGGCAGGGGTACACCCCGCGCTTTCGGCTGCTCCGGCGCACGAACAGGGGGCGAAAATCCGGGTAACAGGTCCGGAAGCTGCCTCCGGTCCCACGTTACGTGGGGCCTCATGGCTACCGGGGAGCCGGGGCGGGGAAGCAATGCCCCCGGGTGTACGCGTGCACACACGCACGGCACCGGCAACGGCCCGGTGCCGTGCGGGAAAGACGGGAAGGGGTCTCCGGCGGGCGGCCCTGCGGCCCCCGCGGGTATCGTCGGAAATAATGCAAGCCAATGCCACCCCTACCGGGATATCACCGCCCGTATCGGGCGAACAGCCGCATCAGGACGGGAGACCACGCGTGACGCGCAGCGTGTACGTGACCGGGATCGACCGGGGGGACGGCCGTCAGGTCGTCGAACTCGGGGTCATGGAGCTACTGACACGGCAGGTGGACCGCGTCGGCGTCTTCCGGCCGCTGGTCCACGACGGTCCCGACCGGCTGTTCGAGTTGCTGCGCGCCCGCTACCGGCTCTCCCAGAGCCCGGAGACCGTCTACGGCCTCGACTACCACGAGGCGTCGGCGGTCCAGGCGGAACAGGGTACCGACGAACTCGTCTCCCGGCTCGTCGAGCGCTTCCACCAGGTCGCGCGCGCGTACGAGGTGGTGCTGGTGCTCGGCACCGACTACGCGGAGACCCAGCTCCCCGACGAGCTGGCGCTCAACGCCCGCCTCGCCAACGAGTTCGGGGCCTCCGTCATCACGGTGGTCGGCGGCAAGGACCAGCCCGCCGAGTCGGTGCGGGCCGAGACCCACAACGCCTACCGCGCCTACGCCGGGCTCGGCTGCGACGTGCTGGCGATGGTGGTCAACCGGGTCGCGCCCGAGGACCGGGACACGCTCGCCGAGCGCATCGTGGAGCGGCTGACCGTCCCGGTCTACGTACTGCCGGACGATCCGGCCCTCTCGGCGCCCACGGTCGCGCAGGTCACCGCCGCGCTGGGCGGCACGGTGCTGCTCGGCGACGACGCGGGGCTCGCGCGGGACGCGCTGGACTTCGTGTTCGGCGGGGCGATGCTGCCGAGGGTCCTGAAGGCGCTGACGCCCGGCTGCATGGTCGTCACCCCGGGCGACCGGGCCGACCTGGTGGTGGGTTCGCTCGCCGCGCACAGCGCCGGCACCCCGCCCATCGCGGGGGTGCTGCTGACGCTGGACGAGCGTCCCGGCGAGGAGATCCTCCAGCTGGCGGCCCGGCTCGCGCCCGGCACCCCGGTGATCTCGGTTCCGGGGGGTTCCTTCCCCACCGCCGGCGAACTCTTCGCCCTCGAAGGCAAGCTGAACGCGGCCACGCCCCGCAAGGCGGAGACCGCGCTCGGCCTGTTCGAGCGCCATGTGGACACCGCGGCGCTCCTCGAACGGGTCTCGGTGGCCCGTACCGGACGCGTCACGCCGATGATGTTCGAGCACGACCTGCTGGAGCAGGCGCGCGCCGACCGGCGCCGGGTGGTGCTGCCGGAGGGTTCCGAGGAGCGCGTGCTGCGCGCCGCGGACGTGCTGCTCCGCCGCGACGTGTGCGAGCTGACGCTCCTCGGCGACGTGGACCTGATCCGCAAGAAGGCGGCCGACCTCGGCATCGACCTCGCGGACACCCAGCTCATCGACCCCCAGACCTCCGAACTGCGGCAGGCCTTCGCGGAGCGGTACGCCCAACTGCGCGCGCACCGCGGAGTGACGGTGGAGCTGGCGTACGACGTGGTCTCCGACGTGAACTACTTCGGCACGCTGATGGTCCAGGAGGGCCTGGCGCACGGCATGGTCTCCGGTTCCGTGCACTCCACGGCGGCGACCATCCGGCCGGCCTTCGAGATCATCAAGACGAAGCCGGACGCGCGCATCGTCTCCTCGGTCTTCTTCATGTGCCTCGCCGACAAGGTGCTGGTGTACGGCGACTGCGCGGTCAACCCGGACCCGGACGCCGAGCAGCTCTCGGACATCGCGGTCCAGTCGGCGGCGACGGCGGCCCGTTTCGGGGTGGACCCGCGGATCGCGATGCTGTCGTACTCGACCGGGACCTCGGGTTCCGGCGCGGACGTCGAGAAGGTGCGGGAGGCGACGGACCGGGTCCGCTCGGCACGGCCCGACCTGCTCATCGAGGGCCCGATCCAGTACGACGCGGCGGTCGAGCCGACCGTCGCGGCGACGAAGATGCCCGAGTCCCCGGTGGCGGGCCGTGCCACCGTGCTGATCTTCCCGGACCTCAACACCGGGAACAACACCTACAAGGCCGTACAGCGCTCGGCGAACGCGGTCGCGGTGGGTCCGGTGCTCCAGGGGCTGCGCAAGCCGGTCAACGACCTGTCGCGCGGCGCCCTGGTCCAGGACATCGTCAACACCGTGGCCATTACAGCCATCCAGGCGCAGGGCGAGGAGTGACCCGCATGACCCACACGACGACCGACGCGACGACCGGGCAGGGCGGGGCGGGTGCCGCGCCCTCCGGCGCGCACCGGGTGCTCGTGCTCAACTCCGGCTCCTCGTCGGTGAAGTACCAGCTGCTGGACATGCGCGACCACTCCCGGCTCGCCTCCGGGCTGGTGGAGCGCATCGGTGAGGAAACGTCCCGCCTGGTGCACACCCCGCGTCCGGGCGAGGGCGGCGAGGCCCGTGAGCGCAACGGCCGGATCGCCGACCACTCGGCGGCCCTGAAGGCCGCGGCCGAGGAGCTGGCGGCCGACGGGCTGGGCCTGGACTCCCCCGAGCTGGCCGCGATCGGGCACCGGGTGGTGCACGGCGGGCTCCGGTTCACCGAGCCGACCGTGGTCACCGACGACGTGCTCAAGGAGATCGAGCGGCTGGTGCCGGTCGCCCCGCTGCACAACCCGGCGAACATCACCGGCATCCGTACGGCCCAGGAACTGCGGCCGGACCTGCCGCAGGTCGCGGTCTTCGACACCGCGTTCCACACCACGATGCCCGAGCACGCGGCCCGGTACGCGATCGACGTGGAGACCGCCGACGCCCACCGGGTGCGCCGGTACGGCTTCCACGGCACCTCGCACGCGTACGTCTCGCGCCGTACGGCGAAGCTGCTGGGCCGGCCGGTCGAGGAGCTCAACATCATCGTGCTGCACCTCGGCAACGGCGCCTCGGCGTCCGCCGTGGCGGGCGGGCGGTGCGTGGACACCTCGATGGGCCTGACCCCGCTGGAGGGCCTCGTCATGGGGACCCGCTCCGGGGACATCGACCCGGCGGTCACCTTCCACCTGAAGCGGGTGGCGGGGATGTCGGCGGACGAGATCGACGAGCTGCTCAACAAGAAGAGCGGTCTGGTCGGCCTCTGCGGCGACAACGACATGCGAGAGATCCGCCGCCGCGTGGACGAGGGCGACGAGCGCGCCGCCCTCGCCTTCGACATCTACATCCACCGGCTGAAGAAGTACATCGGCGCCTACACGGCCGTCCTCGGCCGGGTGGACGCGGTGGCCTTCACGGCGGGGGTCGGCGAGAACTCGGCCCCGGTACGGGAGGCGGCCATCGCCGGTCTGGAGGAGCTGGGCATGGCGGTGGACGGCGCTCTGAACGCCGTACGGTCGCCCCAGCCCCGGCTGATCTCCCCCGAGTACGCCCGGGTCGCGGTCGCCGTGGTCCCGACGGACGAGGAACTGGAGATCGCCGGACAGACGTTCGCGCTGGTCGGACGGGCCGCCGGGGACGGCGGCGACGGAAGCGGCACCAGGCCCGAGGAGGCCGGGGCGACGCACCCGTAGAGGCCGACAACTGAGCACCCCCACGCCCCTTTGTACTTTCCACCAGACGGAATATTCCGCAGTGAAACAAACCGATAGGATCCGCCCCATGCGCCGTTCCAAAATCGTCTGCACCCTCGGTCCCGCCGTCGACTCCCACGAGAAGCTGGTCGCTCTGATCGAGGCCGGCATGAGCGTGGCCCGATTCAACTTCAGCCACGGCACCCACGAAGAGCACCAGGGCCGGTACGACCGTGTCCGCAAGGCTGCCGCCGAGACCGGGCGGGCGGTGGGCGTGCTCGCCGACCTCCAGGGCCCGAAGATCCGCCTCGCGAAGTTCGCCGAGGGCCCCGTCGAGCTGGTCCGCGGTGACGAGTTCACCATCACAGCCGAGGACGTCCCCGGCGACAAGTCGATCTGCGGCACGACCTACAAGGGTCTGCCGGGCGACGTCGCCAAGGGCGACCCGATCCTCATCAACGACGGCAACGTCGAGCTGAAGGTCGTCTCGGTCGAGGGCCCCCGGGTCAAGACCATCGTCATCGAGGGCGGTGTCATCTCCGACCACAAGGGCATCAACCTGCCCGGCGCGGCGGTCAACGTCCCCGCCCTGTCCGAGAAGGACGTGGACGACCTCCGGTTCGCCCTGCGGATGGGCTGCGACATGGTCGCCCTCTCCTTCGTCCGTGACGCCGAGGACGTCAAGGACGTCCACAAGGTGATGGACGAGGAGGGCCGCCGGGTCCCCGTCATCGCCAAGGTGGAGAAGCCGCAGGCGGTCGAGCACATGGAGGGCGTCGTCCTGGCGTTCGACGGTGTGATGGTGGCCCGTGGCGACCTCGCCGTCGAGTACCCGCTGGAGAAGGTCCCGATGGTGCAGAAGCGCCTGGTGGAGCTCTGCCGGCGCAACGCCAAGCCGGTGATCGTGGCGACCCAGATGATGGAGTCGATGATCACCAACTCCCGTCCGACGCGCGCCGAGGCGTCCGACGTCGCCAACGCGATCCTGGACGGTGCGGACGCGGTCATGCTGTCCGCCGAGTCCTCGGTCGGCGCGTACCCGATCGAGACGGTCAAGACGATGGCGAAGATCGTCGTCGCCGCCGAGGAGGAGCTCCTCTCCAAGGGCCTCCAGCCGCTCGTCCCGGGCAAGAAGCCGCGCACCCAGGGTGGTGCGGTCGCCCGCGCCGCCGCCGAGATCGCGGACTTCCTGGACGGCAAGGCGCTGGTAGCGTTCACCCAGTCCGGTGACACCGCCCGCCGCCTGTCCCGCTACCGCGCCGCGCAGCCGGTGCTCGCCTTCACCACGGACGAGTCCACCCGCAACCAGCTCACCCTGAGCTGGGGCGTCGAGGCCCACGTCGTGCCGCACGTGGAGACCACCGACGCGATGGTCGACATGGTCGACGCCGAGCTGCTGAAGCTCGGCCGCTACAACGAGGGCGACACGATGATCATCACCGCCGGTTCGCCCCCCGGCATCCCCGGCACCACCAACATGGTGCACGTCCACCACGTGGGCGGTCGCGACCGCGCCTGACGGCGCACGCCACCGGCGGAACGACGGCCGTGGGCCGCACACTTCGGCGAGAGCCGGGTGTGCGGCCCACGGCCGTTCCGTCGTACGGGGAAGGCGGGCGCGGACACGCCTGCGGCCCGCACCCCTGAGCAACAGGGCTGCGGGCCACAGGTGTTGTGCGGCTCCCGGACTGGTCTGGGGTGCGGCGGAGAGGTCAGCCGCCGTTCTTGGTGAGGTAGTTGTGCAGGCCGGGCACGGTGAGCGAACCGCCGAACTGGCCGGCCTGGGTGACCTTGACGTTCGTGAAGAACGCGAAGGGCACGTTGATCGGGGGCGGCGAGGTGGGGCTGAAGGTGATCGGGATGATGCCGAAGAGGTTGCCCTTCAGCTCCTCCGTGTACATCGTCACCTTGCCGCCGCGGATGGTGGACGTGGAGCCGTCGCGCGCCTGGACGTGCATGGTGGTGCCGTCCGGGCCCACCGCCGTCTGGTGCAGGTCCCTGATGTCGATGGAGTCGGCGGTGAACTTCAGCACCTTCTTGACCGTGCCGTCCGCCGTCTTCACCTCCACGATGCCCGCGTAGTCCAGCCCCGAGAGGGTGAGCAGCGAGGACTCCAGGAGCCACGGATCGGTCGGGAGCAGGGGGACGCCCGGCTCCAGCTCGGCCGCCGCGAGGGCCTCCGGGTCCTCGGTCGGGCACGGGAACGGCTGCTTGGCGCCGTCCGGGATGTCCTCGTCCTTCTTCGCGTCGAGGCCCTTGGCGCTCTCGTCCAGCTCCTCGACCTTCTGCCCCGCCTCGGCCGCCGCCGCGCGGATCTCCTCGGCGGTCTTCTCGGCCTTGGCCGCTGCCTCGTCCTTCGCGGTGTCGGCGTCCTTCGCGGTGTCGGCGTCCTTCGCGGCGTCGGTCGCGGATCTCGCGGCCGGCTTCTCCGTGGCCGAGGTACCGGACCCGGCGGTCCCCTCGGCCTTCGGCGCCTCGGTGGTGGCGCTCGGGGTCGGGGTCGGAGTGGCCTTGTTCGGGTCGAGGCTGTCGAAGAAGTCCTTGATCGCGTCGCCGACACCCAGCGGGTCGAGCGGGTTGGTGCTCTTCGTCGCGGTGGGTGTGGGCTCGGCGGTGGGCTTCGCCCCGGCAGCGACGCCTGCGGTGTCCGTCGCGGTGTCGTCGGCGGTGGGGGTGTCCGAGGTCGCCGACGGGGACGGGGTCGTGGTCGGCGTGGGGCCGGAGTCCTCGCCCTTGTCCGTACCCGCGTCCTCGTCCTTGCCCGCCGAAGCGGAGTCGGAGGCGGAGGCCGAGGGGGACGACGAGGCGGACGTCGACGGCTCGGGCGACTCGCTCGGCTCGTCGGACCGGGTGACGCACGGGCCGGGCGCGTACGGGATGTCCGAGGCGTCGTCCGCCATGGCGAGCTTGGGCGTGAGGCTCATGCCCACGAAGACCGCCGTCGGCATCGCGGCGAGCGCGAACGCCTTCTTCCCGGACGGCAGATTGAGCTTCATCAGCAGCGACTTGCGGGGAGCCGCGTGACGCGGGCCTCTCCGCTCGCGGGCGGCTTCGCCCGCGAAGACGTCGGAGTACCCGTCCTCACGCACGGTGCCTCCCGCCGTCCGCGTCGGCGTCCGCGTCCCTCATCGAGTCGAAGCCGGTGAGCTGCTGAGCCGGGTAGGCGGCGCCGCCGTGAAATTCGGGTGCGGGCAGGCCGCTCACGAAGACGGGCTTTTCGGTGTCGTAGTCAACCGGTGCAGCCGGGTCAGAGACAGACTCGTCGACCCCGGCCGGGTTCTCGGCGGGCTCGGCGTCTTCCGCCGGCCGGCCCGGGGCCCAGGAGACGGAGAGCGCGCCCCCAAGCATCGCGAGAACGAAACCTATGATGAAGCCGCCGATATTGGCGATGGGTATGGAGATCAGTGCGAGCAGGATCGCTGCGACGCCGGCGAACACCCGGACGATGTGGTGGAACCACATCGTCAGGCCCAGCGTGATGAGCAGGACCCCGATGATCAGCGAGCCGGCACCGGCCGTGGTGGACATCGCCAGCGTGATGTTACCCAGGTGCATGTTGGCGTACGGGAAGTATGCAATGGGTACACCGCCCGCCATGGTGAACAGGCCGGCCCAGAAAGGCCTGTTACCCCGCCAGGTGCGGAATCCCCGCCGGGAGACGGTGAGGTAGTGCTCGTTCTGCCCTGTGGACTCGGGGCTCATGGAAAACAGCTCCCTGGAACCGGTGTTGCTGTGAGAAAGGGAGGGTGGGCGGCCGGGGCCCTCATCGAAGCCCCCGGCCGTCCGAACGAAATGCCCGCTACTTCTTCGGAGGGAGTTGGCACTCGTCAGCGTTGTTGTTCAGACGCAGACTCAGGTCCGTCAGCTTGAAGGTGCCGGCTGTGGTGGCCCAGGCCCTCTGCTCGACGTCGGTGAGCACTGCCTTCTGGGCGCGCTGGCCGAAGCCGTATGCCTTGGCTCCGTCGAGGGCGCCAGTGCCGGGCTGAACGCCGAAGTTGGTCTCCTTGCCGAGATCCTTCGCCGCGACACCGATGTCGATGTTGGTGAACGTGGCGTCGGCGTCGAGCTGGGAGACGTCCAGGTACAGGTTTTCCGCGACGACCGGGTTCTTGACGTCGGTCCCGGCCTTCAGCTTCAGCGTCCACGTGCCGAGGCCGAACGGCAGGTTGGGCGTCACGACCGACTGGCACATGTTCGTGATCGTCGCGTGGCTGAAGCCGGAGACGGCGACCGGGTGATTACCCACGTCACCGCTGGCCACGTTCCCGTACTGGATGAAGTTGTCACCGTTGAGCTCTGATGCAGTGACCTTGAAGTCCTGCCCCGAAACGCTGAACGAAGCAGCCAGCGCGCCCTGCGCCAGCCCCACGCCCACCGCCGCCGTGGCGACGACGCTCGGCACCATGACCAGGGCGAAGCGCTTCCATCTGGTTCCACCGCGGATCTGGGAACTCATATATTTCCTCCTTCTCGGACGTACATCTCCGGCCGGGCCGTTGCCCGTCCCGGGATGGGAGAAGTGCTACGTCCTCGGGAAGGAGAGCGCCCGTCCCGGAGGCTGTACCGCATCCGATGCACCGGCGTTCACCCCCGAGCGACAAACCACTGACCGCGCGGTCCGCGCAGCCGGTCGGACAGGCCCCGCCCTCGGGCAGGAACCCCCCTGTCCTCGGCCGGCGCCCATGGAGCCGGCCCGCTCGGTGGGGACCAACTGCCCCCGGCGCCGACTGGCAATCGGGCTGGCGGTTATTGGACCGAGCGTGGCCGATCGTGGTGCATTCGGGGCCGGTGCACAAGGGGTGTCGTTACTCGCTAGTAACGGGCCGATAACCACCCCGCGACGCCCTGGCATGCACCGGCCACGCAGGGTGGCACGAAAGGGACGCCCAAACAGGGGGAAAACAGAGCGCAACCGGGCAGAGAACCCGAGTCGCTTTACTGCGAGTAACAGCAGTCTGTCAGGTCAAGATTTGGCAAAGCAGAGCCGCTGGGCTCCCCGAGTTGTCGCCCGGACGCGAAAACGGCCGTGCCGCCCGGCGGGCGGCACGGCCGTCTTGTCACATCGGAACAAGTCGCGTCAGGACACGTCGCGCCAGAACGGCTCGTATCAGAACAGCACGCGCGCGAGCGCCGTACGGGCCGCGGCGACCCGCGGGTCCTCCGGGCCGATGACCTCGAAGAGTTCGAGCAGCCGCACCCGCACGGCGTCCCGGTCGTCGCCGAACGTGCGGCGGACCGTCTCCACGAGCCGCCCGAAGGCGTCCTCCACATGACCGCCGACGAGGTCGAGGTCGGCGGCGTCGATCTGGGCGGCGACGTCGGCCGGGCCGGCGGCGGCCTTCTCGCGGACCTCCTGCGGGTTCATCTTCTGCACCCGGCCCAGGAGTTCGGCCTGCGCGAGGCCCAACTTGGCCTCCGGGTTGGCCGGGTCGTCGGAGAGGACGTTGCGGTACGCCTGCACCGCTCCCGGGAAGTCGCTGGCGTCCAGGGCGACGGAGGCGGCTTCCAGCAGCGCGTCGTACGGGCCGGCCGGGATCTCGGCGGGGGCCGCGTCGGCACCCTCCGCGTCCGGGTCGACGACGATCCCGGTGAGGCCGAAGCGCTCCTCGCCGACCTGGATCAGCTGGTCCAGGGTCTCGCGGATCTGGGCCTCGGGCGCGGCGCCCTGGAAGAGCGGGAGGGCCTGGCCCGCGACGACGGCGAAGACCGCCGGGATGCCCTGGATGCCGAACTGCTGCATCAGCATCTGGTTGGCGTCGACGTCGACCTTGGCGAGCAGGAAGCGGCCGTTGTACGCGACGGCCAGCCGCTCCAGAAGGGGGCCGAGCTGCTTGCAGGGCTCGCACCACTCGGCCCAGAAGTCGATGACGACGGGTACTTCGGCGGAGCGCTGGAGGACGTCGCGCTCGAATCCGGCTTCGTCGACGTCGATCACCAGGGCGGAGGGCGCGACGGCGTCGGCGCCCCCCTTGCGGGCGGCCTCGGCACGGGCCTGCTCCGCCTTGGCCTTCGCCTCTCCGGCCGCCTTGACAGCGGCGAGGTCGACGACGCCGCTCATGGACATGTTCCTAGGCTGCATACGTACATCCTCCCCCCTGTGCCCGCCGTTCCGGAAAGCGATCGTTCAACCGGGTCCTGCCGCAGCCCCGGCCGGTGTGCGGGGCGGGCGGACGGACACGGTTCGGGAGGCCTGAACCCCCCGGTCGCGGCACCGGATCCCCACCCGGTTCCGCCCGGTCGGCACCGGATCCCCATCCGGCGCCCCCACGTGGCTGTCGCTCGTTCGTGGCGCGGGCCAACGGGCCACTGCCCGGGGGTCCTTACGCTACGACCCGTAGCGTAACTGGCGAGTAGCCCTCCTGAACAGGACACCTCGGTGATCTGTCTCACCCGCACCAGGGGCGTACCCTCGTACCTACTCGCGGGTAAGGTCGCTCCATGCCGAGCCGCAACGACCCCCCGTCCGCCCGCCCCGGCCGCCCGCGCAGCGTCGATGCCGACGCGGCGATCCTGGAGGCGACCCGGGCGTCCCTGGTCGAACTCGGCTGGTCGAAGCTGACGATGGGGGACGTGGCGACGCGCGCCGGGGTCGCCAAGACGACGCTCTACCGGCGGTGGGCCGGCAAGAACGAGCTGGTCGTGGACGCCGTCGCCGTCCTCTTCGACGAGCTCGAACTCCCCGACCTCGGCAGCCTCGCCGCCGACGTGCAGGGCGTGGTGCTCCAGTTCGCCGAGCTGCTGGAGCGGCCGGAGACCCGGACGGCGCTGATGGCGGTGGTCGCCGAGTCGACGCGCGACGCGGCGCTGCGCACGCGCATCCAGGACTCGATCGTCAACCGCCAGAAGCGGCTGGTGGTCCTGGGCCGCCGACGGGCCCAGGAGCGCGGCGAGCTGCCGCCCGAGCCGGACGGCCGGGCGGCCGGGCCGACGGCGGACCTGATCTTCGACGTGATCGCGGGCGCGGTGGTGCACCGGGCGCTGGTCAGCGCCGAGCCCGTCGACGCGGACTGGGCCCGGCGCTTCACCGCCCTGCTGCTCTCCGGACTCGGCGCGGTGGGCGCAGCACCGGCCCCCTGGCTGCTGACCCGTAACCCGCCGGCCCCGAACGAGCCCCGTAGCCACCAGCCCCGAAACGATCCGGCTCAGAACCCCGGCGGTTCCGTGTAGACGCCCCACTCGTCGCGCAGCACCCCGCAGATCTCGCCGAGGGTCGCCTCCGCGCGTACCGCCTCCAGCATCGGGGCGATCATGTTGGAGCCGTCCCGGGCGGCGGCGAGCATCGCGTCCAGCGCCCCGCGCACCCGCGCCTCGTCGCGGGCCGCCCGGCGGGCGCCGAGGGCGCGGACCTGCTCGCGCTCGACCTCGTGGCTGACCCGCAGGATCTCCAGGTCGCCGGTCACCGAGCCGTGGTGGACGTTGACCCCGACGACCCGCTTGTCGCCCTTCTCCAGGGAGCGCTGGTACTGGAACGCGGAGTCGGCGATCTCCCCGGTGAACCAGCCGTCCTCGATGCCGCGCAGGATGCCCGAGGTGAGGGGGCCGATGGGGTGACGCCCGTCGGGGTGGGCGCGGGTGCCGCGCTCGCGGATCTGCTCGAAGATCTTCTCGGCGTCGGCCTCGATCCGGTCGGTGAGCTGTTCGACGTACCAGGAGCCGCCCAGCGGGTCGGCCACGTTGGCGACGCCGGTCTCCTCCATCAGCACCTGCTGGGTGCGGAGCGCGATCTCGGCGGCCTGTTCGGAGGGGAGGGCCAGGGTCTCGTCGAGGGCGTTGGTGTGCAGCGAGCTGGTGCCGCCGAGGACGGCGGAGAGCGCCTCGACGGCGGTGCGCACGACGTTGTTGTACGGCTGCTGGGCGGTGAGGGAGACCCCGGCGGTCTGGGTGTGGAAGCGGAGCCACTGGGCCTTGTCGGTCTTCGCGCCGTACGTCTCCTTCATCCAGCGGGCCCAGATGCGGCGGGCGGCGCGGAACTTGGCGATCTCCTCGAAGAAGTCGAGGTGGGCGTCGAAGAAGAAGGAGAGTCCGGGCGCGAAGGTGTCCACGTCGAGCCCCCGGGAGAGGCCCAGCTCCACGTATCCGAAGCCGTCGGCGAGCGTGTAGGCGAGCTCCTGCGAGGCCGTGGCCCCGGCCTCGCGGATGTGGTAGCCGGAGACGGAGAGCGGCTTGTACGCGGGGATGGCGCGGGCGCAGTGCTCCATCAGGTCGCCGATGAGCCGCAGGTGCGGTTCGGGCTGGAAGAGCCACTCCTTCTGGGCGATGTACTCCTTGAAGATGTCGGTCTGCAGGGTGCCGTTGAGCACGGCGGGGTCGACGCCCTGGCGTTCGGCGGCGACGAGGTACATGCAGAAGACGGGGACGGCGGGTCCGCTGATCGTCATGGAGGTGGTGACCTCGCCGAGCGGGATGTCCCGGAAGAGGACCTCCATGTCGGCGGCGGAGTCGATGGCGACGCCGCAGTGGCCGACCTCGCCGAGCGAACGGGGTTCGTCGGAGTCGCGGCCCATCAGGGTCGGCATGTCGAAGGCCACACTGAGCCCGCCGCCGCCCGCGGCGAGGATCATCTTGTACCGCTCGTTGGTCTGCTCGGCGTTGCCGAAGCCGGCGAACTGGCGGATGGTCCAGGTACGGCCCCGGTAGCCGGTCGGGTGGAGGCCCCGGGTGAACGGGTACTCGCCGGGCCAGCCGATCCGCTCGAACCCGTCGTACGTGTCGCCGGGCCGGGGCCCGTAGACCGGGTCCACCGGGTCGCCGGACAGGGTGGTGAAGTCCGCGTCGCGCGTGCGGGCCTTGTCGTAACGGGCCTGCCAGCGTCGGCGGCCCTCCTCGATCGCGTCAGCGTCCATGGTGTCGAATTTACTAGGACGTCCTACTACCTGTCGATGACAAACCGCCCGGCACTCGGACGGAGTCCGGTGCGGGGCGGTTCACGGGTCCTGCGGGACGTACGGCCTGAGGTCAGCCGTTCTTGACCGGGGCGACCTGCTCGGAGCGGCTCGCGGCGGCCGGTGCGGCGCCCGCGATCAGCGGCTCGACCTCCCGGACGACAGCGCGCTCCACGAAGAACGCGGCGGTCGGGATGGTGCCGGCGATCAGCACCCAGAGGAGCTTGCCGATCGGCCACTTCGCCTTGGAGCCGAGGTCGAAGGCGAAGAGCAGATAGATGATGTAGAGCACGCCGTGGATCTGGGAGACGACGAGCGTCAGGCCCTCACCCTTGTCGAATCCGTACTTGAAGACCATGCAGAGGCAGAGGATCAACAACATGACGGCGGTGACGTAGG
The DNA here is from genome assembly GCF_035953295.1 of Streptomyces sp. NBC_01335. Classification (GTDB taxonomy): domain Bacteria; phylum Actinomycetota; class Actinomycetes; order Streptomycetales; family Streptomycetaceae; genus Streptomyces. The sequence goes on along the minus strand of NZ_CP108370.1, from coordinate 5,527,384 downwards.
CCATCACCCGATAGCGGGTCAGCACGCTGCGTTTCATGACATCGAGGTTAGCCGCAGCCCGAGGGCGATCTTGCGGCGGGCACCCCACTCGCCGAGCGGACCGCGCGGACCCCGGGCACACGGCCCGGGTGTCGCTCAGGCGTCCTCGAAGTCCCGCGCGGCGACCCGCAGCGGCCGGAGCATCGCGAAGATCTCCCCGCACTCCTCGGCGTCGTACGCGCCCAGCCCGAAGTCCATCGCCATCAGCTCCTCGGTGGCCGCCTCGACCACATCGCGGCCCTTGTCCGTGATGGAGGCGAGCGTGCCGCGGCCGTCGTTGGGGTTGGGGCGCTTGTCGACCAGGCCCGACTTCACCAGCCGGTCCACGGTGTTGGTGACGGAGGTCGGGTGCACCATCAGGCGCTCGCCGATCTTCGACATCGGCAGCTCACCCTCCTTGGAGAAGGTGAGCAGCACCAGCGCCTCGTAGCGGGCGAACGTCAGCCCGTACGGTTTCACCACCGCGTCGACCTCCGCGAGGAGGATCTGCTGCGCCCTCATGATCGAGGTGATCGCCTGCATGGACGGCACGGGTCCCCAGCGCTGCTGCCAGAGCTCGTCGGCGCGGGCGATGGGGTCGAAGGGAAGGCTGAGCGGCTTCGGCACAGCCCCGACCTTACCCACTGGTCACATCGCGGCGGGTGCCGTCTCGGAGTTCGGTACCGAATATGCGTACGGAAAGATCCGGCCGCCCGCGAACGCCCGAACGGGGATGGTTTGCGGGGCACGCGGTTGACGCACGGGGGCGGCCGGTGTCGCAGCACCACGCTCCGTGACCGATATGCCAGGATCGACCGTATCTCTGTACCGCGCGAGGCCGCCGCACGGGCGCGCCTCGCCCATGTGTACCGCTTCGTGCCCGTACCCGTTGAGCCACCGTCCGAGGGGGCTGGATGTCCGGCCGCAGGATCTTGCCCGTCGTCTCCGCCGCCGTGGCCGTGTCGGCCGCCCTCGCGGTGGGCTGCTCGTCCCCGGGGACACCGTCCGGGGGCGGCGGGGACCCCACCGCGAGCGCGGTAGACGCCGTCCGGGGCGGATCGGCGCCCGGCACCGGGTCCTCCCCCTACTGGGTGGACCCGGAGAGCGACGCCGCCCGTCAGGTCCGCGCCTGGAAGGAGGCGGGTCGCCTGGCGGACGCGAAGCTGCTGGAGCGGATCTCCACCCACCCGGTGGCCGACTGGCCCGCGGGCGACGACCCGGAACCGGACATCCGCACCGCCGTCGAGGGCGCCTCGGCCTCGCACCGGAGCGTGCTGCTCGTCGCGTACAACATCCCGCACCGCGACTGCGGCGCCTACTCGGCGGGCGGGGCGCCCGACGCGAACTCCTACCGGGCGTGGACGGAGCGGTTCGCGGGGGCGATCGGGGACGCCCCCGCCACGGTGGTCCTGGAGCCCGACGCCGTCGCGCACGTCGTGGACGGGTGCACCCCGCCGGAGAACCACGCCGAGCGGTTCGACCTGCTCTCCGGCGCGGTGGACACCCTCAAGGCCCGGCCGGGGACCAAGGTCTACCTGGACGCCGGGAACCCGGACTGGCTCGCCGACCCCGCCAAGCTGGTGGAGCCGCTCCACCGGGCGGGCATCGACCGGGCCGACGGCTTCTCGCTCAACGTCTCCAACTTCCAGACCGACGAGACGGTGAAGGCGTACGGGGCGCGGCTCTCCGCCCTCCTCGGCGGCGCGCACTACGTGATCGACAGCAGCCGCAACGGCCGCGGCCCGCTCTCCGGCGGCCGGTCGGAGGCCTGGTGCAACCCGCCGGGCCGGGCCCTGGGCACTCCCCCGACCACCGACACCGGGGACGAGCGGCTGGACGCGTACCTCTGGATCAAGCGGCCGGGCGACTCCGACGGCCCCTGCCGGGGCGGCCCGGCGGCCGGCGCCTGGTGGCCGGGTTACGCCCTCGGCCTCGCCCGCGCCGCCGGATCCTGAACGGACACCGCCGGATCCCTTGACGGTCCCGAACGCGCCCGCGCCTCCCGTACGACCCGAAAGCCCCGGTCGTACGGGAGGCGCGGGCGCGAGCAGGACTCTCAGCCGACCTTGACCCACTTCGCCACCGACGAGATGCCGTCGGAGTCCGTGACGAAGAGCATGTACCAGCCCGGCGGCACCAGGGTGCTGTCCCCCGGCACCGTCACGGTGATCCGGCCCTCCTCCCTGCGCAGTTCCAGGGCGATCGAGCGCTGCTCGACGTCGGTGGTGTGGGTGACGGCGCTCGGCCGCATCAGCCGGGCCGTCGCCGGACGGCCGCCGCCGGTCAGCGCGTAGGTGGCGGTCCCCCCGCGTGCCACCTCCTCCGGCCCGGCTCCGATCACCGGACGGTCGCCGGCCGCGCGGTGCAGCACGGCCGGGGTGAAGACCTCCATCCGCTGCTCGAACGTGCCCAGCTTGGTGTTGGCCTTGTCGCCGTAGAGCGAGTCGGAGCCGAAGGTCGCCACCCGTCCGTCGGGCAGCAGCAGCGCCTCCGAGTGGTAGTTCCGGCCGATGGTGGGAGCCGCCGCCTCGGTGAACTCGCCGGTCTTCGGGTCGTACGTCTGCGCCTTGAGGATGTTGCTGTCGCCGCGCCCCCGGTAGTCGCTCGAACCGCCGGTGGTGAAGACGGTGTCGTCCGGCATGATCACGCTGTTGAGGTAGCGGGTGCCCTGCGGCAGGTCGGGTCCCGGCTCGAAGACCGGGCTCTTCGCCTTGAGGTCGACGACCGCGGTGCGGGCGGTCGACACCGAGGACTCCCCCACCCCGCCGCCGCCGAGGATCATCACCTTCTGGTCCTGGACCGGGGGCAGCATCAGCGAGGATGCGGTCTCCGTGGCGTCGAAGTCCTTCAGCCCGCCGACCGCCTTGAAGGTGTTCTTCCGCAGGTCCCAGAGCCCGGCGGCGCGTCCCTTGTCCGCGGGGCCGTAACCGGCGTTGGCGCCCGGGTAGAAGAGCCTGCCGCCCTTGGTGAGGAAGAGGGCGGGGTAGGTCGGGAAGTAGCGGAACGGGCCCTTGGACCACTTCCTGGCCCCCTGGTCGTAGATCTCGGTGTCGCCGGAGATGATCTCGCCGACGTCGTCGAGCCCCGAGACGGCGAGCACCCTTCCGTCGCCGAGCCCGACGAGCGTCGGGTACCAGCGGGCCTGCTTCATCGGGTCGACCCTGATGTACTTCTCGGCCACCGCGTCGAACTCGTACGCCGACCGGATGCCCTGGAAGTCCTGCTTCTGCGTGGTGATCTTCTCGGCGAGGCCGTAGGCGTTGTCGGCGTCCCTGCCGGTGAGCCCCTCGATCTCGTACTGGGCGGACTCGGCGGTGACCGAGTCGGGGCCCGTCTCCACCGCCTCCACGAAGACCCGCTCCTCGCCGGCGGTCACCTTGCTCTTCCACGGCTTCATCCCGCCGTCCGCCCAGTACGTGACGGCGAAGCCGCGCTTGGCGGCCCGGGGCACGGTCACGTCGAAGAGGGAGCGGTACTCGACGCCCGAGGGAGAGCGGAAGACCGTGCCCTTCCTCAGGAACAGCGCCTTGTCCGGGTTCTCGTTCTTCACCCGCATCCCGCCGCCGGCCCGGCTCACCTCGCCGTCGAGCACCTCGTAGCGGGCGGTGCCGCCGGCCACCAGCAGGCGGCCGTCGGGGAGCTGGGCGTGGCCGCCGCAGAAGAAGTCCACCGGGGTGGGGACCTTCTCGAAGGTGTCGGCCACCGGGTCCCACAGGACCGTGTCGAACGTGCCCGCGTCGAAGTGCTGCTGGTTGTTGCCCGAGCCCGCGATGATCAGCACCTTGCCGGTGTGGAGCAGCGCCGCGTGGATGGCGTTGGTCCGGTACTCCTGCGGGATCTCGACCCGCTGCCAGGAGCCGTACCGCGCCTGGTAGCCGGGCTGGGCGATCTTGTACGCGTGGTAGTGGTCCTGGGCGAACGAGAGCGCCGCGGGGGCGTTGAGCCCCGCGAGCACCACGACGGCCCCGCTGCCGAGGACCGCCCTCCTGATGCGTCCGGTGGGCCGGTGGGCCATGGGTCAGTTCCCTCCTGCGGTGCTGCGCGCCGTCGTCCCGGCGGCGCTGTGGACGGGTTCGGCCGGGGTGGGGGCCGGGGCCTCGGTGGTGGTCGTGGTGATGAAGGTCGTCCCGTCGGGCAGCGGGTGCGGGGCGGGGTACCGGGCCGGGCGCCGGTCGGCCCGGGGCCGCGCGGGGCGCCGCCGGGTGTACGACCACACCGCGACCGGGGAGAGCGCGACGGCCAGCGCCAGCACGGCCCAGGTGCGCATCGCCGCGTGCGTGTGGTGCAGGGGTACGGACGCGGCGAGCGAGACCAGCAGTACGGCGGCCCAGAAGAGGTGGACGCGGAAGGTGAGGAGCCGGTCGGGGCTGGTGGCGCCCCCCTTGGGCGTGACGACGAAGCGCCCGTCGGTCCGCAGCACGGCGGCGCCGAGCGACTTCAGGTAGATCGGCGCGCAGAGGGCGGACATGGCCATGCCGGCGATGCCGCCCGAGCCCTCGGGTTCGTGCGGGGAGACGTTGTGGCGCCGGTTCCAGAGGTAGAGGCCGATCTGGAGGGCCGCCGCGTCGCTGTAGAGCATCAGCCAGAGGGAGGCGGAGACCTCGGTGCCGGAGGCGCCGAGCCAGAGGAAGAGCACGCAGCTGAAGATCCCGAGCAGCCAGTTGACGGCGGTCATCGGGTAGTAGACGAGCATCAGGGTGTAGCTGAGGAGCCGGCCCGGCGGGAGCCGGAACAGCCCCCCGGGGTACTGCCGCAGCAGCGTCTCGTACGTCCCGCGCGACCAGCGCAGCTGCTGGGTGAAGAAGTCGGTCCAGGAGGACGGGCCCTCGCCGACGGCCAGCACGTCCGGGGTGTAGACGGACCGCCAGTGGCGTCCGGTGAGGGGGTTGCGGCGGCGGTGGATCTCGAAGCCGGTCGCCATGTCCTCGGTGATCGAGTCGTACAGACCGCCGGCCTGTCGCAGCGCGGCGACGCGGACGACGTTGTTGGTGCCGACGAACATGGGCGCCCCGTAGCGATTCCCGGCGCGCTGGATCAGGGCGTGGAAGAGGAACTGCTGCGATTCGGCGGCCTTGGTGACGGCCGCGTCGTAGTTCCCGTAGACCTGCGGGCCCACGACGAAGGCGGTGTCGGGGTCGCGGAACCAGCCCAGCATCCGTTCCAGGAAGTCGGGCAGCGGGACGTGGTCGGTGTCGACGGAGGCGAAGAACGCGTAGGCGTCGCCGTGCGCGTCGAGCCAGGCGTTGTAGTTGCCGTGCTTGGTCTTGGCCCGGTGGGTCCCCTTCGGGCGGTTCCACTCGGGGACGCCGCGCCGGGTGAAGTGGCGGACGCCGAGCTCCGCGCAGAGCGCCCGGGCCGCCGGGTCGTCGCCCTCGTCGAGCAGCCAGACGTCCAGCGGTCCGTCGTGCCGGATCCGTACGGCGCCCCGGAGGGTGGCGCGGACCATGGAGAGGGGTTCCTTGCCCGGTACGTACGTGGTGACGAAGGCGACCCGGGTGCCGGGCTCGGGGACGACGGGCACCGGGTCCCTGGCGACCATCGTGGCGTGCGCGATGGAGACGACGTTGACGAGCATGAAGAGTTCGATCAGCGCGATGGAGACGAGCATCGCGGTGTCGGCGGCGACGAGCCACGGCTCGCCGTTCTCGCGGCGGGTCCAGTGCGTCGGCCAGACGAGGTAGAGCAGCAGCGCCCCGGTGAGCACCGGGGCGAGGGTCATCAGGAGGACGGCCCGGGTGCGCCGCTTCTCCGCCGCGAGGAGGCTCCGGTACCGCACCCGGTACTCGGGTCCCTCCGGTTCGGTGAGCGGACCCGCGAGCCGGCTGTGGGAGTCGTAGTCGTAGACCTCCGACCGCACCCTGCCTCCTATGTCGAACCGGTGTGTCTCCCCACATAAATGGATCTTCCGGAACGGGGCGACTCGGCAGGGCCGAGTGAGCGGTCGCGGACCGGGAACACCGGCGAGTCGCGGGCGTCCGGGGCCGGAACGCGAGGAGCCCCCCGCCGTGTTGTGGCGGGGGGCTCCTCGGGAGTGCGGGGTGGCGCGACTAGCGGACGGGGCGTCAGGTGGCCAAGTACCGTTCCACGGTCTCGACCTTGGAGGTGAGTCCGTCGGTGACGCCGGGTCGGATGTCGGCCTTCAGCACGAGGGAGACGCGTCCGGCGCGGGCCTCGACGGCGGCGACGGCTCGCTTGACGACGTCCATCACCTCGTCCCATTCGCCTTCGATCGAGGTGAACATGGCGTCGGTGCGGTTGGGCAGTCCGGACTCGCGGACGACGCGGACGGCGTCGGCGACGTGACTGCCGACGTCCTCGCCGACACCCAGCGGGGAGACCGAGAAGGCGACGATCATGCGTTCACCGTGCCTTCCCGGCGGGCGCGGGCGGCGATGACGCCGTCCGTCTCGTACCGCTTGAGGAGCTTGTCGCCGTAGAGCCCGCCGAACGGCAGGAGGCAGAGCACGAAGAAGAGGGCGACGCGCTTGACGGGCCACTTCGCCTTGATCCACACGTCGAGCAGGAAGAGGACGTAGATCACGAAGAGGATGCCGTGCAGGGCACCCAGCGGCATCATCAGGAAGTCGATGTCGGAGACGCGGCTGAGGATCGATCCGAAGATGATCAGGGCCGGGAAGGAGAGCGCCTCGGGGATCGAGATGAGGCGCAGCCGGTGCAGGGCGGTAGCGGTCTTGATGTCCACGAGGGCACCTTCGGTGGGAGGGTCGTCACGGCTTGTGAACGCGAGCACAAGCCGCCCCCATTGTGGCACCGCCCGCCCACCCCTCCTGCCCCGGGGGCGCGGGGGACGGACGGGGCGGGAGGGTCGGCACGGGTCCCGGTGGTGGTCCGTGATCCTTCCCCGGACACTGGCCCGGGCGGCTCGCGGGCGGCTACCGTCGGTCCGTGGCGATGTTCCGACTCCAAGGCAGCAAGACGCTCGCCGTCGATCTGACGGGCGATGCCGTCAAGGCGAAGAACGGCTCGATGGTCGCGTACGACGGCCGGATGGCGTTCAAGAAACTCTCCGGCGGCGGTGAGGGTCTGCGCGGCATGGTGACCCGCCGGCTGACCGGCGAACAGATGACGGTGATGGAGGTCCAGGGGCAGGGCACCTGCTATTTCGCCGACCGCGCGAGCGAGATCAACCTCGTCTCACTGCGGGGCGAGAAGCTCTGGGTGGAGGCGAGCAACCTGCTCTGCACGGACGCCGCCCTGCGTACCGGCACCACCTTCACCGGGCTGCGCGGCGGGGCCACGGGCAACGGCCTGTTCACCACCACCGTGGAGGGCACCGGGCAGGCGGCGATCATGTCGGACGGTTCGGCGGTGGTGCTCCGGGTGACCCCGCAGTACCCGCTGAACGTCGACCCCGGCGCCTACATCGCCCACCAGGGCAACCTCCAGCAGCACTTCCAGTCCGGGGTGAGCTTCCGCACCTTCATGGGCGAGGGCTCCGGGGAGTCGTTCCAGATCCGCTTCGAGGGCGAGGGACTCGTGTACGTGCAGCCCAGCGAGCGGAACACGGTCGGGGGCGACGTCTGATGCCGTTCCGTGAGATCAACTCGAAGATGGTCGAGGCGACGGTCGTCCCCGGCCAGAAGATGTACAGCCAGCGCGGCGCGATGCTCGCCTACCGGGGCGAGGTCTCCTTCACCCCGAACATCCAGGGCGGCCAGGGCGGGCTGATGTCGATGATCGGCCGGCGGGTGGCGAACGAGGCGACCCCGCTGATGACGGTGGAGGGCAGCGGCACCGTGATGTTCGGCCACGGCGGCCACCACATCCAGGTGATCAACCTCGCGGGCGACACCCTCTACGTCGAGGCCGACCGGCTGCTGGCGTTCGACGGGACGCTCCAGCAGGGCACGATGTTCATGGGCTCGCAGGGCGGGGTCATGGGGATGGTGCGCGGCCAGGTGACCGGGCAGGGCCTGTTCACCACGACCCTCAAGGGCCACGGCGCGGTGGCGGTGATGGCCCACGGCGGGGTGATCGAGCTGCCGATCACGCCCGGCCGCGAGGTGCACGTGGACCCGCAGGCGTACGTCGCGCACCACGGGGACGTGCGGAACAAGCTCTCCACCGCGCTCGGCTGGCGCGACATGGTGGGGCGCGGCTCGGGCGAGGCGTTCCAGCTGGAGCTGAGCGGCAGTGGTGCGGTGTACGTCCAGGCGTCGGAGGAGAAGCTGTGAGCACGCCCGTGATCTTCGATCCGATGACGCTGCCGTCGGACGACAACGTCAACGCCTACACCTTCTGCGTGGAGCTGAAGGGCGGTCAGTGGTTCCTCCAGAAGGGGAAGATGATCGCCTACTACGGGCGCATCGACTTCGACGGGGTGGGCAACGGCCGCTTCGACCGGCTGCTGCGGACGAGCTTCCACTCGCCGATGCACGCGAGCGACTGGGTGGTGGCCGAGGGCAGCGGCAAGATGCTCCTCGCGGACCGGGCCTTCGACGTCAACTCCTACGACCTCGACAACGGCAACCTGACGATCCGCTCCGGCAACCTGCTGGCCTTCCAGCCGTCGCTGGCGCTGAAGCAGTCGATCGTGCCGGGGTTCCTCACGCTGATCGGTACGGGGAAGTTCGTGGCGGCCTCGAACGGGCCGGTGGTCTTCATGGAGCCGCCGCTGCGGGTGGACCCGCAGGCGCTGGTCGGCTGGGCCGACTGCCCGTCCCCGTGCCACCACTACGACCACGGGTACATGCGGGGCGTGATGGGCGGGCTGCGGTCGCTGACGGGGATCGGCGGGACGTCCGGCGAGGAGCACCAGTTCGAGTTCGTCGGCGCGGGGACGGTGCTGCTGCAGTCGACCGAGGTGCTGATGGCGGAGCAGCCAGTGGGCGCGGTTCCGGTGGAGGCGGGGGTTCCGGGCGGGGGCCGCCCGGGTGTCCACGGCGGGGGTCAACCTGGGTCCGCACCCCGCCTCCCCGGCCAGCTGGGGGATCTCCAGCGTCGGTTCGGTTTGTGAGCGGTACTCTGCGGAGCGTGATTCCCAGGGGTACGCCCGGGGCCGGTTCTCCGCGCACCCGGAACGCGCGCCCGGAACGCCGCGCGGGCCGCGCGCGGCCCGGCCGTCGGCGGTGAGCGCCGACGGGAGTACCGGCGGGGAGTGCCCGGGGTCACACTCCCACTTCGTCCGGCTTTCAACTTCTTAGGTAGAATCCATATATGGAGACCGAGACGGCCACCCGCTGGCTGAGCGACGCGGAGCAGCGTGCCTGGCGCACCCACCTGGACGTCAGCAGACTGCTCACGCACCAGCTGGAGAGAGACCTCCAGCCGTTCGGCCTGACCATGAACGACTACGAGATCCTCGTCAACCTCTCCGAGGCCGAGGAGCAGCGCCTGCGGATGAGTGACCTCGCGTCGCTCACCCTGCAGTCCAAGAGCAGGCTCTCGCACCAGATCACCCGAATGGAGACCGCCGGGCTGGTCAAGCGCGAGAACTGCGAGTCGGACCGGCGCGGGCTCTTCGCGGTCCTCACCGACCTCGGCGGGGAGACGATGCGGAAGGTGGCGCCGTACCACGTCGCCTCCGTCCGCAAGCACTTCATGGACCTGCTGTCCCCCGAGGCGCTGGCCGAGCTGCACGCGGCCCTCACCCCGATCGCGGACCATCTGCGCGGACGGCGCGGCAGGCCGTAGGCCGTGTGTGCCGGGGCGGCCCGCACGCCGCCCCGGCACGAACCCCTCAGCGCGCGGCCGCGGTGACCCCCGCGACCAGTTCGTCGGCCGCGCCGTACGGGTCGAGCCGGCCCGCCACGATGCGCTCCGCCAGCGCTTCGAGCCGCCGGTCGCCGTGCAGGTCGGCGATCCGCTCGCGCAGGGCGGTCACCGCGATCGTCTCCACCTCCCGGGCCGCCCGCGCGGTGCGCCGGGCCGCCAGCACCCCGTGCTCCTCCATCCACGCCCGGTGCCTCTCCAGCGCCTCGACCAGCTCGTCGACGCCCTGCCCCCGGGCCGCCACGGTCTTCACGATCGGGGGCCGCCAGTCGCCCGGCCCCCGGGACTCCCCGAGGCCGAGCATGTGGTTCAGCTCCCTGGCGGTGGCGTCCGCGCCGTCCCGGTCCGCCTTGTTGACCACGTACACGTCGCCGATCTCCAGGATTCCGGCCTTCGCCGCCTGGATGCCGTCGCCCATGCCCGGCGCGAGCATCACCACCGAGGTGTCGGCCTGCGAGGCGATCTCCACCTCGGACTGGCCCACCCCGACCGTCTCCACCAGCACCACGTCGCACCCGGCCGCGTCCAGTACCCGGACGGCCTGCGGCGCCGAGCGGGCGAGGCCGCCCAGATGGCCCCGGGTCGCCATGGACCGGATGTAGACGCCGGGGTCCGAGGCGTGGTCCGACATCCGCACCCGGTCCCCCAGCAGCGCCCCGCCGGAGAACGGCGACGACGGGTCGACCGCGAGCACCCCGACCCGCTTCCCGGCCTTCCGGTACGCGGCGACCAGCGCCGAGGTGGAGGTGGACTTGCCGACCCCCGGCGAGCCGGTCAGCCCGACGACGTACGCGTGCCCCGCCAGCGGGGCCAGCGCGGCCATCACCTCGCGCAGCTGCGGCGAGGCCCCCTCCACCAGCGAGATGAGCCGGGCGACGGCTCGGGGCCTGCCCTGCCGTGCCTGTTCGACCAGGGTGGGGACGTCCACCATCACCGCTCCGTTCCTTCCCACCGCGCGTGCCGTGCCGCCGTGCGGGGCACCCCTTCTACTTGCCCGGTACGCGGATGATCAGCGCGTCGCCCTGACCGCCGCCGCCGCAGAGCGCCGCCGCACCGGTACCGCCGCCGCGCCGCTTCAGCTCCAGCGCCAGGTGGAGCACCACGCGGGCGCCGGACATCCCGATCGGGTGGCCGAGCGCGATGGCCCCGCCGTTGACGTTGACCTTCTCCGAGGTGATGCCGAGGTCCTTCATGGACTGCACGGCGACCGCCGCGAACGCCTCGTTGATCTCCACCAGGTCCAGGTCGTCGACGGTGAGCCCGTCCTTCTTCAGGGCGTGCCGGATGGCGTTGGACGGCTGGGACTGGAGCGAGTTGTCCGGGCCGGCCACATTGCCGTGGGCGCCGATCTCGGCGAGCCAGTCGAGCCCCAGCTCCTGGGCCTTCGCCTTGCTCATCACCACGACCGCGGCGGCGCCGTCCGAGATCTGCGAGGAGGAACCGGCGGTGATCGTGCCGTCCTTGGCGAAGGCGGGGCGGAGCCTGCCGAGCGACTCGGCGGTCGTCCCGGGGCGGATGCCCTCGTCCTCGGAGAAGAGCACCGGGTCGCCCTTGCGCTGCGGGATCTCGACCGGGGTGATCTCGGCCTCGAAGAGACCGTTCTCGCGGGCGGCGGCGGCGCGCTGGTGGGAGAGGGCGGCGACCACGTCCTGCTCGGCGCGCTCCAGGCCGAGGCGGGTGTTGTGCTTCTCGGTCGACTCCCCCATCGCGATGTTCTCGAAGGCGTCGGTCAGGCCGTCGTACGCCATCGCGTCGAGCATCTCGATCGCGCCGTACTTGTACCCCTCGCGGGACTTCGGCAGCAGGTGCGGGGCGTTGGTCATCGACTCCTGGCCGCCGGCCACCACCACGTCGAACTCACCGGCGCGGATCAGCTGGTCCGCCAGCGCGATGGCGTCGAGCCCGGAGAGGCACACCTTGTTGACGGTGAGCGCGGGGACGTTCATCGGGATGCCCGCCTTGACGGCCGCCTGCCGGGCCGGGATCTGGCCCGCGCCGGCCTGGAGCACCTGGCCCATGATCACGTACTCGACCTGGTCGCCGCCGATGCCGGCCCGGTCCAGCGCCGCCTTGATGGCGAAGCCGCCGAGGTCCGCGCCGGAGAAGGTCTTCAGGGAGCCGAGCAGCCGGCCCATGGGCGTCCGGGCGCCCGCGACGATCACTGAGGTGGTGGTACCTGTCGTTCCTGACATGGGCACGGCCCCTAAGAGGTGAGGGTTTGTTTACGAGGGTTAACCCGAATGTACTGAGCACCCCACGCCCCGTCATCCGGCAGCGTGTGTGATCGCGCGCACCTTGCCAATACCCCGCCCGGGCGCTGCACTGGTCCCATGCTGACGCGAATCGACCACATCGGGATCGCCTGTTTCGACCTGGACAGGACGGTGGAGTTCTACCGCTCCACCTACGGCTTCGAAGTCCACCACACCGAGGTCAACGAAGAGCAGGGCGTACGCGAGGCCATGCTGAGGATCAACGGCACCTCCGACGGCGGGGCCTCCTACCTCCAGCTGCTGGAACCGACCCGGCCCGACTCGGCGGTCGGCAAGTGGCTGGCGAAGAACGGCGAGGGCGTCCACCACATCGCCTTCGGCACCGAGGACGTGGACCAGGACTCCTCGGACATCCGCGAGAAGGGGGTCCGGGTCCTCTACGACGAGCCCCGCACCGGCTCCATGGGCTCCCGGATCACCTTCCTCCACCCGAAGGACTGCCACGGGGTCCTCACCGAACTGGTCACGTCCCGGACGGAGCACTGACCGCCGGATACCCGGCCCGGTAGAGTGGGCCGTTCCGGGCCGGGGCCGGGTCGGGGCCGTCATGACGTCCCTGTCGATTGTCTGTCACCATTCCCCGGGGGACCGCTCGCCGGCGGGCGGTCCTGTATGGAGAGTTGCGACCAGGGGACGGATGGGACCGCGCAGTGCGGGGCTACGAACGCCAGGAGAGCCACCGAGCTGAAGACGACCACCTCTCGCGGTTCGAAGCCGAGATGGACCGGCTGAAGACCGACCGGGAGAAGGCCGTCCAGCACGCCGAGGACCTCGGTTACCAGGTCGAGGTCTTGCGAGCCAAGCTGCACGAGGCGCGGCGCAGTCTCGCGACGCGTCCCGCCTACGGCGGCGCCGACCTGGGATACCAGGCCGAGCAAGTGCTCCGCGACGCCCAGGCCCAGGCCGAGCAACTGCGCGCCGACGCCGAACGCGAACTCCGCGACGCCCGGGCGCAGACCCAGCGCATCCTCCAGGAGCACGCGGAGCACCAGGCCCGGCTCCAGGCCGAACTCCACAACGAGGCGGTCCAGCGCCGCCAGCGCCTCGACCAGGAGCTGGCCGAGCGCCGGCAGACCGTCGAGGCCCACGTCAACGAGAACGTCGCCTGGGCCGAGCAGTTGCGCGCCCGTACGGAGTCCCAGGCCCGCCGGCTCATGGAGGAGTCGCGCGCCGAGGCCGAGCAGTCCGTGAACGCCGCCCGCAGCGAGGCCGCCCGGGTCGCCGAGGAGACCCGCCAGCGGCTCGGCTCCGAGGCCGAGACCTCCCGCGCCGAGGCCGAGGCGATCCTGCTGCGCGCCCGCCGGGACGCCGAGCGGATGCTGAGCACCGCCGCGGGCCAGGCGCAGGAGGCCACCCAGCACGCCGAGAACCTGCGGTCCACCACCACCGCCGAGGCCGACCGGGCCCGTCGGCAGGCCACCGAACTCCAGCGCGCCGCCGAGCAGCACGCCCAGGAGGCCGAGACCCGGCTGCGCGAGGCGCGGCTGGAGGCGGAGAAGCTGCTCTCCGAGGCGAAGGAGTCCGCGTCGAAGACGCTGGCCGGCGCCGAGTCGCAGAACGAACAGCGCACCCGCACCGCCAAGTCGGAGATCGCCCGCCTCGTCGGCGAGGCCACCAAGAACGCCGAGACGCTGAAGGAAGAGGCCGAGCGGTCCCTGGCCGACGCCCGCGCCGAGGCCGAGCGGCTCCTCGCGGAGGCGGCCGAGAAGGCGCGTACGGCGGCTGCCGAGGACACCGCCGCCCAGCTCGCGAAGGCCGCCCGCAGCGCCGAGGAGGTGCTGACCAAGGCGTCCGAGGACGCGTCGTCCACCACCCGCGCCGCGGCCGAGGAGGCCGAGCGCGTCCGCCGCGAGGCGGAGGCCGAGGCGGACCGGCTGCGCAGCGAGGCCGCCGAGCAGGCCGACCAGCTCAAGGGCGCCGCCGAGGAGGGCACCAAGGAGTACCGGGCCAAGACGGTCGAGCTCCAGGAGGAGGCCCGCCGGCTGCGCGGCGAGGCCGAGCAGCTGCGTTCCGAGGCGGTCGCCGAGGGCGAGCGCATCCGGGGCGAGGCCCGCCGGGAGGCCGTCCAGCAGATCGAGGAGGGGGCCCGCACCGCCGAGGAGCTGCTGACCAAGGCGAGGACGGACGCCGAGGAGCTGCGCGCCTCCGCCACCACCGAGAGCGACCGGGTCCGCACCGAGGCGGGCGAGCGCGCGACGGCCGTGCGCAAGCAGGCCGAGGAGTCGCTGGAGCGCGCCCGCGCCGAGGCCGAGACCGCGCGCACCGAGGCCGAGGAGCAGGCGGAGTCCACGAAGACGGCGGCCGAGGAGGCCGCCGCCGAGCTCCGCGCCGAGACCGAGCGCCAGGTGGCCGCCCGCGCCGAGGAGGCCGCGGCCGAGCTGGACCGGCTGCGCACCGACGCCGAGACCCGGGTCGCCAACGCCGAGGTGGCCCTCGGCACGGCGCGTACGGAGGCGGAGCGCATCCGCCGCGAGACGGCCGAGGAGTCCGAGCGGCTGCGCGGCGAGGCCGCCGAGCGGCTGCGCACCCTCCAGGAGCAGGCCGAGGCGGAGGCGCAGCGGCTGCGCGACGAGGCCGCGGCCGACGCGGCGCAGTCGCGTGCGGAGGGCGAGACCGTCGCCGTACGGCTGCGCGGCGAGGCGGCCGCCGAGGCGGAGCGCCTCAAGTCCGAGGCGCAGGAGACGGCCGACCGGGTGCGGGCCGAGGCGGCTGCCGCCGCCGAGCGCGTCGCCACCGAGGCGGCCGAGGCGCTGGAGGCCGCCCAGGAGGAGGCCAACCGGCGCCGCCGCGCGGCCGAGGAGACCCTGGAGGCCGCACGGTCCGAGGCCGGGCAGGAGCGCGAGCGGGCCCGGGAGCAGAGCGAGGAGCTCCTCGCGTCCGCCCGTACGCGGGTCGAGGAGGCGCAGAGCGAGGCGCAGCGGCTCGTCGGGGAGGCGGAGAGCCGGTCGGCGGAGATGGTCGCCGCCGCCGAGCAGACCGCCCAGCAGGTGCGCGACGCGGTCGCCGGGCTGCACGAGCAGGCCGAGACGGAGATCGCCGCGCAGCGCACGGCCGCCGAGCAGGAGGCCGCGCGGACGCGGACCGAGGCGAGCGAGGAGGCGGACCGGCTGCGCGCCGACGCCGCCGCCGAGCGGGAGCGGGCCGGCGAGGACGCCAACCGCGTCCGCCGGGTCGCGGCCGAGGAGTCGGACGCGGCGAAGGCGCTCGCCGAACGGACCGTCACCGACGCGATCGCGGAGGCCGAGCGGCTGCGCGCGGAGGCCTCGGAGTACAGCCAGCGGGTGCGTACCGAGGCGTCCGACGCCCTCGCCGCCGCCGAGCGCGACGCCGCGCGGTCGCGGGCGGAGGCCCGCGAGGACGCCAACCGCATGCGGTCGGACGCGGCGACGCAGGCCGACCGGCTGGTCGCGGAGGCGACGTCCGAGGGCGAGCGGATCTTCCAGGAGGCGACCGACTCGTCGAACCAGCTCGTCGGCGAGGCCACGACGGAGGCCGAGCGGCGGCGGTCGGAGGCGGCGCAGACCCTGGCCTCGGCGCAGGAGCACGCGGCCCGCACCCGCGAGGAGGCGGCCCAGCTGCGGACCGACGCGGAGGAGGCGTCCGAGAAGCTGCTGGCCGACGCCCGCGAGGAGGCCGACCGCGCGCTGGACGAGGCGCGCCAGGCGGCGGCCAAGCGCCGGGCGGACGCGGCCGAGCAGGCGGACCAGCTGATCAACAAGGCGCGCGAGGAGGCTCTGCGGACGGCCACCGAGTCGGAGGCGCAGGCCGACACCATGGTCGACGCCGCCCGCAAGGAGGCCGTCCGGATCACCTCGGAGGCCACCGTCGAGGGCAACACCCTGGTGGAGCGGGCGCGTACGGACGCCGACGAGCTGCTGGTCGGCGCGCGGCGCGACGCGACCGCCACCCGGGAGCGCGCGGAGGAGCACCGCACCCGGACGGAGGCCGAGGTCGAGGAGCTGCACGAGCGGGCCCGCCGGGAGACCTCCGAGCAGATGAAGACGGCCGGCGAGCGGGTCGACCATCTGATGAAGGTCGCGACCGAGCAGCGCGACGAGGCCGAGAAGAAGGCCAAGGAGCTGCTGTCGGACGCGAATTCGGAGGCCGGCAAGGTCCGGATCGCGGCGGTCAAGCGCGCGGAGTCCCTGCTCAAGGAGGCGGAGGCCAAGAAGGCCGAGCTCATCCGCGAGGCGGAGAAGCTGCGGGCCGAGGCGGAGGCCGAGGCGAAGCGTACGGTGGACGAGGGACAGCGCGAACTCGACGTCCTCGTGCGCAGGCGCGCGGACATCAATACGGAGATCTCCCGTGTCCAGGACGTGCTGGAGGCGTTGGAGTCTTTCGAGGTCCCGGCAGGGGGCGGGAAGACCTCCGGCGGAGGCACCCTGGGGGCCGGCATCAAGGCCGCGGCCGGCGCGGGCACCCGGGCGGGCGGCAAGCAGACGGAGGGCTGAGGGGCGTTCCCGGCGGCACGCGCCGGGGGCGACGGGGACGGTCGCGGGAGGAGGGAGTCGGGTCGGGCGCTCACGCCCGGACAGTGGTCCCGCCGTACCGGGGAGTGATCATCGCTCCACGGACCGGCCACCCGAAAGAGGTGTCATTCTCCAGATCAAACTGGTATCTCCACGCTGACACGCCGCTTTGGCCCCTAGGATTCCCTCTATCACCTCACCGGTCTCATTCGACAGGAAACCCATGAGCGACCCCTCTTCCCCCTTCGGCTTCGAGCTCGTGCGACGTGGTTACGACCGCGGTCAGGTGGACGACCGCATCACCAAGCTCGTCGCCGACCGTGACAGTGCGCTGGCGCGCATCACCTCCCTGGAGAAGCGCATCGAGGAGCTCCACCTCGAGACGCAGAACGCCCAGGCCCAGGTGAGCGACGCCGAGCCCTCGTACGCCGGCCTCGGTGCCCGCGTCGAGAAGATCCTCCGCCTCGCCGAGGAGGAGGCCAAGGACCTGCGTGAAGAGGCCCGCCGCGCGGCCGAGCAGCACCGCGAGCTGGCCGAGTCGGCCGCCCAGCAGGTGCGCAACGACGCGGAGAACTTCGCCGCCGAGCGGAAGGCGAAGGCGGAGGACGACGGGGTCCGCATCGTCGACAAGGCCAAGGGCGAGGCGACCACGCTGCGCACCGAGGCGCAGAAGGACGCGCAGCAGAAGCGCGAGGAGGCGGACGCCCTCTTCGAGGAGACCCGCGCCAAGGCCGCCCAGGCCGCCGCGGACTTCGAGACCAACCTGGCGAAGCGCCGCGACCAGTCGGAGCGCGACCTCGCGTCCCGTCAGGCCAAGGCCGAGAAGCGTCTGGCGGAGATCGAGCACCGCGCCGAGCAGCTCCGCCTGGAGGCCGAGAAGCTCCGTACGGACGCCGAGCGCCGGGCCCGCCAGACGGTGGAGACCGCGCAGCGCCAGTCCGAGGACATCGTGGCCGACGCGAACGCCAAGGCCGACCGCATCCGCAGCGAGTCGGAGCGCGAGCTGGCGGCGCTCACCAACCGCCGCGACTCGATCAACGCCCAGCTGACCAACGTCCGCGAGATGCTGGCGACGCTGACCGGTGCGGCCGTGGCCGCCGCCTCCTCCCCGGTGGACGACGAGCCCGCCACCCGTGGTGTCCCGGCCCAGCAGACCCGCTGACGCCCTCTCACCCTCCGGCCCACCTCCGTGCGCCCGGTTCCGCCCTTGTGGTGGCGCCGGGCGCGCGGCCGTTCTAGCGTGAACCGCATGATCGAGCTCGAAGGACTGACCAAGCGCTACGGCCAGAAGGTCGCCGTCGACGCGTTGTCCTGCCGGATCAGACCGGGGATGGTCACCGGCTTCCTCGGCCCGAACGGCGCGGGCAAATCCACCACGATGCGGATGATGCTCGATCTGGACAACCCGACCAGCGGTTCGGTGCGCATCGACGGCCGGCGGTACCGGGAGCTGGACGAGCCGCTGAAGTACATCGGGGCGCTGCTCGACGCGAAGTCGATGCACGGCGGCCGGAGCGCGTACAACAACCTGCTCTGTCTGGCCCAGAGCAACCGCATCCCCTCGTCGCGGGTGGCGGAGGTGCTGGACACGGTCGGGCTGAGCGCGGTGGCGAAGAAGAAGTCGAAGGGCTTCTCCCTCGGCATGGGCCAGCGGCTCGGGATCGCCTCGGCGCTGCTGGGCGATCCGCAGATCCTGATGTTCGACGAGCCGGTGAACGGTCTCGACCCCGAGGGCATCCACTGGATCCGGAACCTGATGCGGTCGCTCGCCGCCGAGGGCCGGACGATCTTCGTCTCCTCGCACCTGATGAGCGAGATGGCGCTGACGGCGGACCATCTGATCGTGATCGGCCAGGGGCGGCTGCTCGCCGACACCTCGATGGCGGACTTCATCCACCAGAACTCACGGAGTTTCGTCCGGCTGCGCTCCCCGGAGCAGGAACGGCTGCGCGACGTGCTCGCCGCCGGGGGCTTCACCCCCGTGGAGGCGGGGAACGGCACCCTGGAGGTCGACGGCGCGACCAGCGAGCAGCTCGGTGAGCTGGCCGCCCGCCATCAGCTCGTCCTCCACGAACTGAGCCCGCAACGGGCCTCGTTGGAGGAGGCGTTCATGCAGATGACGGCGGGCTCGGTGGAGTACCACGCGCACGGCGACGTCGACGGCGCGCTCGGCGGGGGCGCGGTTCCCCCGGCGGCGGCCGGCGGGCCCGGGCAGGCGCCGGGGGGCTGGGGCGCCGGCTGGAACGACCCCGCCGGCGGCGCCGGTTCCCGTACCGACGGCAAGGGGGTGTGACCGATGGCATCGGTACCCGCGGTCCTGACCTCCGAGTGGACGAAGATCCGTACGGTCTCCTCCACCACCTGGACGCTCATCGCGGCGTTCGTCGTCACGGTGGCCATGGGGGCCGCCCTGAGCGCGCTGTTCAAGTCGCGGTTCGACGACCTCTCGGCCACCGAACGGGCCACCTTCGACCCGACCTTCGTCAGCTTCTCCGGGATGATCCTCGGTCAGCTCGCGATGGTCGTCTTCGGCGTGCTGGTGGTCGGTACGGAGTACAGCTCCGGGATGATCCGCACCTCGCTGGCGGCCGTGCCCCGGCGCGGCACGCTCCTCTTCAGCAAGATCGCCGTGGCCGGGGCGCTGGCCCTGGTCGTCGGGCTGATCACCAGCTTCCTCACCTTCCTCCTCGGGCAGGCGCTCCTCGGTGACCACGGCACGGACCTCGGCGCGGACAACGTGCTGCGCGCGGTGGTCGGCGGCGGCCTCTACATGGGGCTCATCGCGGTCTTCTCGATGGGCGTGGCCGCGATGCTGCGGAGCTCGATGCTCTCGCTGGGCATCCTGATGCCCTTCTTCTTCCTCGTGTCGCAGATCCTCTCCTCGGTGCCGGGCGCCAAGACGGTGGCCCGGTACTTCCCGGACCAGGCGGGCTCCAAGATCATGCAGGTGGTGCCGGACGCGATGGGCAGCGACGAGGCGCCTTACGGGCCCTGGGGCGGGCTCGGCATCATGGTGATCTGGGTGGTCGCGGCGCTGGTGGGCGGCTACCTCGTGCTCCGGGAGCGGGACGCGTAGCGCTTTCGTCCGGATCGTCCCCGGGGTGGCGCGGATCTGCGGTCCCTTCGCCGGAACCGTCCGGGCCTGGTTATCCTCCTCACTCATACGGGGGCGTGCGGCCGAGCGGGCCGGGCCCCGACGACGGATGAGTCGATGGGGCTGGGAATGATCGAGGCAGTCGGCCTGACCAAGCGTTACGGCGCACAGACGGCCGTGGAGGACCTCTCCTTCCGGATCAGGCCGGGGATGGTCACGGGCTTCCTCGGCCCGAACGGATCGGGCAAGTCCACCACCATGCGGATGATGCTCGGGCTCGACCGGCCGACCGCCGGCCATGTGACGATCGGCGGCCACCCCTACCCGAGCCTGCCGAACGCGCCGCGCCAGGTGGGCGCGCTGCTGGACGCGAAGGCGGTGCACGGCGGGCGCAGCGCCCGCAACCACCTGCTGTCGCTGGCCCAGCTGGCGGGCATCCCGGCCGCGCGGGTCGACGAGGTGCTCGGCGTGGTGGGTCTGCGGGAGGTGGCCGGCCGGCGCTCCAGGGGCTACTCGCTGGGGATGGGGCAGCGGCTCGGCATCGCGGCGGCGCTGCTGGGCGATCCGCAGGTGCTGCTCTTCGACGAGCCGGTCAACGGCCTCGACCCCGAGGGCATCCTCTGGGTCCGCAACCTGATGAAGTCGCTCGCGGCCGAAGGCCGTACGGTCTTCGTCTCCAGCCACCTGATGAGCGAGATGGCGCTGACGGCGGACCATCTGATCGTGATCGGGCGGGGCAGGCTCCTCTCCGACATGAGCGTCAAGGAGTTCATCTCCGTCAACTCCGCGGACTTCGCGCGGATCAGGGTGGCCGAGGACGCGCCGGAGCCGCGCGAGAAGCTGACCGCCGCGCTGGCGGAGGCGGGCGGGCGGGTCCTCTCGGAGCCGGACGGGGCGCTGCGGGTGACCGGGCTGCCGCTGCCGAGGATCAGCGATCTCGCGCACGGGGCGGACGTGCGGCTCTGGGAGCTGTCGCCGCACCAGGCGTCCCTGGAGGAGGCGTACATGCGGATGACGCAGCACGTCGTGGACTACCGTTCGACGGATGACGCGAAGGCGGGGCTCCGGCCGCCCACGCCCCCGTACACCGTCCCCCAGCCCGACCAGGGCGCCGCCCCGTACGGACAGCAGCCGCAGGGGTGGGCGCAGCAGTGGTACGCACCGGCGCCGCCCGGCCAGAACCCGTACGCCTCCGCTCAAGCGGCCGCGCCCGGCCCGGTCGCCCACGCCGCGGTCGCCCCGGTCGCCGCACCCGTACAGGCCGTGCCGGCGCCGGCCTCTCCCGCCCCGGCCACCGCCGCGCCGGCGCAGCCCGCGCCGGCGCAGCCCGCGCCCGCCTCCGCCGAGCAGAAGACCAGCGAGGACCCCCGATGACGACGCCGGCCACACCGCCGCTCCCCCAGGCCCACCCGCAGCCCGAGCCGGGACCGGCCTTCCACGGGGCGCCCGCCCCCGGTGGGGCTCCGCAGCTCAGCTTCTACGTCTCGCCGATCCCGGTCCGCCCGGCCACCTTCGGCGACGCGCTCGCCTCCGAGTGGACGAAGATCCGCTCGGTGCGCTCCACGATGTGGACGCTCGGCACCATGGTCGCGCTGCTGATGGGCATCGGGATGCTCGTCGCCTTCGGGGTGAACGCGGCGAGCGACACCGGTGCCGAGGCCGACTCGGACGTGCTGGCTCTCGGCTTCTTCGGGGTGCTGCTCGGCTCGATCTGCGTGATCACGCTCGGCGTGCTGACCATCGCGTCGGAGTTCGGCACCGGCATGATCCGTACGACGCTGACGGCGTGCCCGAGCCGGAGCCGGGTGCTCACGGCGAAGGCGGTCGTCTTCTTCCTGCTGGTCTTCGTCCTCACCACGGTGACGACGACCGTCGTCGCCATGCTCCAGACGGCCGTCCTCGGCGGGGGCTCCGCCGCCTCGGGCGCCGACTGGCTGCGGGCCACGGTCGGGGTCGGGCTCTACACCGGGCTGCTGGGGCTGCTCTCGCTCGGGGTCGGCACGATCGTCCGGCACTCGGCGGGAGCGATCACCATCATGATCGGTGTGGTGCTGCTGCCGCTGGTGCTGGCCCTCTTCATGGCCGTGGAGCAGCTGAACCGGCTCCGGGAGTTCCTCTTCGAGTACTCCATCCCCAGCCAGATCGCCGCGCTCTACGACTCCTCGGTCTCCGGTTCCGGCCCGTCCGGCTGGGACTCGGTGGCGATCATGTTCCTGCTGACCGCCGTCGTGTTCGGCGGCGCCCACCTGGCGCTGAACCGCCGCGACGTCTGACGCGCCGCCGCCGGGCGCTCCTGGAGAGTCAGTGGCGCGGGGCGTTCCGGGACCGCTGCACCCGTGTGGTGCGGCGGTCCTTCGCGTTCCAGCACGCCTTGTGCCAGTGGCGCCGGTCGTCGATGCCGCCGTACTCGGGCCACGCCACCAGATGCGGGACGCCGGACGGGATCTCCTGGTCGCAGCCGGGGCAGCGGTACCGCTTGCCCTGCGCGCTCGCGCCGGCCACCGGGCGCACCGACCACTCCTCGCCCTGCCACTCCTCGGTGGCCGCGCCGCCGCCGTACCGGTCCCCCGTCACGCTCGCGTCGGTGGACGGGCTCTCGCCGCCCTTGGGGCGGTTTCGGCGCGGTGACACGGGACACCTCACGGGGGTGTGCGGGGACAGGGACTTCCAGCCTAAGGGGGCCGAGGGGTCGCACGCGGTGTGCGGGGGTCGCACGCGGACCCTGTGCGGACCGGGCGGCGCCGCGATACGGACGCGCACCCGTCCGGGACGTACGCGCACCCGCGCATGACCGGCCCGGACGCGGGCACCGGAGGTGGTTACCGGAAAATCGCAACAATTTCTCCCGTGGCCCGTGCCTTTGGCACGTGTCAGGCGTTGTTGCCAGTAGGGGAAAACCGCGTCGGCCGCAAGGAGGCAGAAGGCGATGCGCGTGGGAACGTTCGTACTGGCAGCACAGTTCCCGGGTCAGGGACAGGGCGAGGCCCTGCACCGGGCGATCCGGTCCGCCGAGGTGGCGGAGGAGTCGGGGCTCGACTCCGTGTGGCTGGCGGAGCACCATTTCGTGCCGTACGGGGTCTGCCCCTCGGCCGTGACGCTGGCCGCGCTGCTGCTCGGCCGCACCCGCAGAATCCATGTCGGCACGGCGGTGAGCGTGCTGCCGACCCAGCACCCCGTCGCGCTCGGCGAACAGGCGGCGCTGCTCCACCTGACGACCGGCGGCCGGTTCAGCCTCGGGGTGGGCCGGGGCGGGCCGTGGGTGGACCTGGAGGTCTTCGGCGCGGGCCTGGAGGCGTACGACAGCGGCTTCCCCGAATCCCTGGACCTGCTGCTCGACTGGCTGCGCGAGCCCCGGGTGGCCGGGCGCGGAAGCCGCTACCCCTTCCGCGAGGTGGCGGTGGTGCCGCGCGCGGACGAACTGCTCGACGCGGACGGGGCGCCGAAGCCCGGCCCCGAGGTGATCGTGGCGTGCACCTCGCCGAAGACGGTGCGCCTCGCCGCGGAGAAGGCCCTGCCGATGCTGCTCGGGATGCACTGCGGCGACGAGGAGAAGGCGGACATGGTCGCGTTGTGGCGCCGCATCGCCCGGGAGGCCGGTCATCCGCCGGAGGTCGTCGCGGGGGCGGAACACGTCTCGGCGGGCGTGGCCCAGATCGGGGACTGCCAGGAGGACGCCGTGCAGACGCTGGTGAAGGCGATGCCGGAGTGGCTGCGGGACGGCCTGGGCAAGCATGTGACCGTCGACGGCCGCTACCGCGCGATGCGCGACCCGGTGGAGTACACCGAACTGCTCTGCGGGCTGCACCCGGTGGGGCCGCCCCGGTTCGCCGCCGACCGGCTCGCGGCCACGGCCGAGCGTACGGGCATCACCCGCTTCGCGCTCCTCTCCGAGGGGTCCGGCGACCTCGCGGCGACGGAGGAGAACCTGCGCCGGCTGGGCACCGAGGTGCTGCCGCTGCTGGCGTGAGGGGCGCGGCGAGGACCTGTCGGTGCGGTGGCACGGAACGCCGCCGCTCCGGAGCGGGACCGTCTCCCGGGGGCGCCGGACCCGGCCCGGAGCGGCGGCGGAGATGGTCAGCAGTCCCGGAGTTCGGGCGACTGGTTGAGCAACTGGCCTCTCACCGAGGTGAACTTGGCCAGCCGGTCGTCGACCGACGGGTCGAGCGGGAAGACCGCGACACGGTGGCAGTTCTGGAATGCCAGTCGCACTCCGAAGTGCCGCTGCAGGGCACCGCGTATCGCGTCACTCGCGAGCGCGCGCAGCAGCTGACCACGTGCCTGCTCGTTGGGCGGCGGCGTCTGGTTGTCGGCGAACTGTCCGCCGTCCACCTTCAGCTGGGCCACCAGTGAGCTGATCATCTCCCATGCGTAGGGCAGGGAGGTCCGGACGCAGTCGACGAAGTCGGCTTCGTCGACCTCGCCTCGCTCGGCCTGTTCCAAGAGGGCCGGTGAGACGTCGAGCGACATGGGTTCTCCTCTCGCGACCCCGGCGGGTGACCGGGGCCTTACGGGCACGGCAGAAGGACGGCGACGCAGCGTGCACACCCGGCGACCTCCTGCTTCCACGGTAAGGGCGCGGTCCGGGTCGCACCAGGAGAATGGGAACACAACCGGCCAACAACGAACCCGAGCAAAGAGGGGCAAGACCCTGTGCGCTCCGGCAGGGGCTGGAGTGGCTCAAGGGGTGCGAATCGCGCCGACCGCCCGTTGTCGAGTAGCGTTGCCGACCATGCGTCTCGTCATCGCCCGTTGCTCCGTCGACTACGCGGGCCGGCTCACCGCCCACCTGCCCTCCGCTCCCCGTCTGATCCTGGTGAAGGCGGACGGCAGCGTTTCGATCCACGCCGACGACCGGGCGTACAAACCGCTCAACTGGATGTCCCCGCCGTGCACTCTGAAGGAGGGCTCCGGCGACGACCAGGACGTCTGGACCGTGGTGAACAAGGCGGGCGAGAAGTTGATCATCACGATGGAGGAGATCCTCCACGACTCCTCGCACGAGCTCGGTGTCGATCCCGGCCTGATCAAGGACGGTGTGGAAGCGCACCTCCAGGAGCTGCTCGCCGACCGGATCGAGATCCTGGGCGAGGGCTACACCCTGATCCGCCGCGAATACCCCACCGCCATCGGCCCCGTGGACATCCTCTGCCGGGACGCCGAGGGCGCGACCGTGGCCGTGGAACTGAAGCGGCGCGGTGACATCGACGGCGTGGAACAGCTCACCCGTTATCTGGAACTGCTCAACCGCGATCCCCACCTGGCTCCGGTGCGCGGGGTCTTCGCGGCGCAGGAGATCAAGCCACAGGCGCGGGTTCTCGCCACCGACCGCAAGATCGGCTGCGTGGTCCTGGACTACGACGCGATGCGCGGCATCGAGGACGACAAACTGCGACTGTTCTGATTTTCCACCCTCCCGTGCCGAGCGCGGACGACCGGACGGCTTGATCGACAAGCCGTCCGGTTATCGATGTTTCGGGCGGCGTCGACTGACCGGAAAGCGCCATGTCGTCCGGAATTCGACATCTCGGTTTCCGGGCGGGGCGGTTCGGGTTCGGACCGCCCGGGAAATGTTCAGCGCGGCACCGCCGGGGACGGTTCGGGTTCCCGGCTGCCGGAACGGGGCGCGCCCCGACAGCCGGTAGGACCGTGCGACGTGAGGCTCAGGCACCGGCCGGTGTGGCCGTCCCGGTGCCGGGGCTCCCCCAGGGGCTCGCCTCGGCGGTGCCGGACGCGGTGGCCGTGGCGTCGCCGCCGTCACCGGTCCCGGTCCCGTCTCCGCCGTCGTCGCCCCCGGGAGTCGTGTCGCCGGTCGGCGTGTTGGAGGGCGACGTGGAGGGTGACGCACTGCCGTCGCCGGTGGCCGTGGGGGCGGGGCTGGTGCTCGTGGAACCCGTGGGCGAGGTCGAGGCGGACCCGCCGGCCGGCGGGGTCGGCACCGAGCTGTCGGAGTCGCCGGTGGTGGGCGAGGTCGCGTCCGGGGACGGGCTCGCGGCCGTACCGCTGCTGCCGGGGGTGGGTGTGCCGGTGCTGTCCGGGGTGGGCGAACCGGACGGGCCGGGCGGGGTGGAGGTGCCGGTGCTCGGTGCGGAGCCGCCCGTGCCCTCGTCCTGGGCCGGGGTGTCCTCGTCCGGGGCCGTGCTCTCCTGGTCGCCGTCCTCGGCGGAGTGCCCCGGGGTGACGCTCCGGTTGCCCGTGTCCTCGCTGCCCGCGGTGGCGCCGAGCGTCACGACGGTACCGAGCACCGCGACCAGCAGGGTGCCCGCGCCCACGGCCACCAGGTTGCGCCGGGCCCCCGCGACGACGTTCCGGCCCAGGGCCTTCACCCCGGTCGGGCGTCCGCCCTTGCCCGGGGCCGGCGCCGCGTGCGTCACCACCGTCGGCGGCTCCTCCACCACCAGCGTCTGCCGCGGCAGGGCGGGCAGCGGGGGCAGGGCCGGCAGGATCTCCGTCACCGCGTTGTCGCGCCGGGCGCCCGCGGCGGTGTCCCCGCCCGTCCCGGGGAGGAGCGCGGCGGGTACGGCCCCGGACGGCAGGGCGCCGGACCGGTCCGTGACGAGGGCGAGCGCGCGGCGGCCGGCGACGGTGCCGGACCGGTCGGCGAGCGCGCCGCGCAGCCCGATCGACGCCTCCAGCTCGGCCCGCGCCCGGTCCAGGTGCCCTGCGCAGAGCGCGAGGACGCCCAGTTCGTGGTGGAAGTAGGCCTCTTCGGCGACCTCGCCGGCCAGCCGGGACGCCTCCTGGCCGACCCGCAGCACCTTCTCCCAGGCACCCCACTGGAGGGCGGCGGCGAAGGCGGGCCCGGCGCTCCGGGCGAGCCGCACGACGGTCGGGGCCGCCTCCGGGCCGCCGCCGGGGAGCAGGGCGGCCATCGCCGCGAGCACGGCGTCGGCCTCGGCGACCGCGCGGGCCGGGGTGACCGAGGGGTGCTTGGTCCACCAGGCGTAGTGGTCGGCGGCGGTACGGGCGCGGCTCTCGGCGTCCTCGGCGTAACCGCCCAGCTCCAGCTGGGTCAGCACTCCGGCGGCCAGCCGGTAGCGGGAGCCGGCCGGGGAGAGGAGCCCGCAGCCGGCGAGCTCGCCGAGCGCGGCATCGGCGTGGGTGTGCCCGATCAGCGCCGGAAGGTGCGCCTGGTGCGGCACTTCGCCGCCGAGCGCCACGGCGAACCGCAGGGCTTCGCGGGCGGCCTCGCTGAGGCGGGAGGCGAGCAGCGGGGCGGGCGCGGCGGCCTCGCCGATGCTGGGCAGCGGCACGTCGTCGAGGGCCGGGACGAAGGGGACGGGCAGGGTCCCGGCGGGGCGCTCCTCGAACGCGCCGTACTCGTCGAAGTCCTCCGGGATCTCCCGGATCTGGTCGCGCTGGCGCAGCAGGGCGCCCGCCTGGACGAACCGGAGCGGCAGTCCCTCGGACTCGAACCAGAGGTCGCCCGACCAGTTCGCCTCCTCGTCGGTGAGCGGCCGTCCGGCCACCCGGCCGAGCAGGTCGGTCGCGGCGGCGCGGCTCAGTCCGGCGAGCGCGACCTCGTCGAGTTCGGCGTCGGTGGCGACGTCGGGGGTCGTACCGAAGAGGAAGGCGCACTCGGGTGTGGCGTCGAGGAGTTCGTCCAGGGCTGCGCCGTCGATCTCCAGGTCGTCCACGACGACGACCGCGCCGATCCCGGAGAGGGCGGTCAACAGTTCGTCGCGTCCCGGCCGGTGCAGCGGGGCGTCGTACACGGCCTCGTAGAGCGCCTGGAGCAGGTCGGGGGCGGTGCGCCGGTGGCCGGAGAGCCGGACGACGCCGTCGGGCGCGAGTTCCGCGCAGTCGGCGGCGACGGCGTCCAGCAGGGCCGTGCGGCCGGAGCCGGACGGGCCGCTGAGGCGGGCCGAGCGGCCCCGGGTGAGGAGCCGTACGAGCCGTCCGCGCTCCTCCTGACGCTCCAGCAGCGGCAGCTGCGGGGCGGGCGGGCCCGGCGGTACGGGGGGTTCCGCGGCCCGCTCGCGGGCGGCGCGGTCCTCGGCGGTGCGCCTCACCGGTGTGGCCGGCCGCACGCCGGGCGGGCAGGGTTCGGCCTCGCTGCCGTCCACGGGGTTGACCGTGATCAGGAGGTCGCCGGATATGAGCTGGACGACGCGGGCCTTGGCCCCCGTCTGGGGGACGAGTTCGGTCGGCAGGACGTCACGGGACGGCCGGCGCCGGGCGGGTGCCTCGCCGTTCCCGTCGGTGTCGCGACCGCCGTACTGCTCCGGGTCCCGTGGTGTCGGATGCATCGTCCAAGTCCCCCAGACGCGTCGCGCTGCTGCCCGTCCGGCGCGCACGTACCGCTGTTGCTCGTGGTGTCCGCCCGTGGGTTCGGTCGACCGGCGGACGGCCGAACCCTAATCCTTCGTCCGCTCCGCCGCGTCGGCGGGGGTGGACGCCGCCCGGGACGTCACGGTCTCATGTGTATTGCCCGGTTCGACGGCCGGTCATGCCGGACCGCCGACGGTTCGGCGGGCGAGGTGGACACGGCCCGGACGGCCCCGCCCCGGCGCCACCCCGTCGGCCCCCGGCGGACACCCGATGGTCCCCCCGGCGGCACCCGACGGCCCTCGACGGCCCGTCAGACGCGCGGCAGCGATTCCGCGACGATCCCGCCCTCGATGGCCAGGATGCGGTGCAGCCGGGTCGCCACCAGCAGGCGCTGCATCTGCGGGGGGACGCCGCGCAGCACGAGGCGGCGTCCGGCACGGCCCGCCCTGCGGTGCGCTCCCATGATGACGCCGAGTCCGGTGGCGTCCCAGGAGTCCAGCTCGGTCAGGTCGAGCACGAGGTCGCCGACGCCGTCGTCGACGGCGGCGTGCAGAACCGTACGGGCGTCCGCCGCGCTTCGGACGTCGAGGCGGCCCCCGACGACCAGCTCGGCGTGGTCGCCCCTGATGTGCATATGCGCTCCCCGGTATCGCTTCGTACAAGAGTCCGTGTGGCCGCCCCGCTTCTGCCACAACTGACTGTGGCTGGAGCGGGGAGGTTGCCGCCTGTGAGCGAACCGATACCGAATTCACCCTGTGGGGTGATGTCGGCCCGCTGGTCCCGCACCGTTTCCGGTGCGACTTCCCCCGGGGCCGGACAGGTCCGCCCCCGCGTGTCCCGGGCGCCCCGGGGCCCGGGCGACGGCGCGGCGCGCGGCGCGAGGACCCCCGGGGGGACCGGGGTGGTGCTCAGTAGGTGTAGAAGCCCTGCCCGCTCTTGCGGCCGATGTCACCCGCGTCGACCATCCGGCGCATCAGCTCCGGGGCGGCGAACTTCTCGTCCTGCGACTCCGTGTAGATGTTGGACGTCGCGTGCAGGAGGATGTCGACGCCGGTCAGGTCGGCGGTCGCGAGGGGGCCCATGGCGTGGCCGAAGCCGAGCTTGCAGGCGGTGTCGATGTCCTCTGCGGTGGCGACGCCCGACTCGTAGAGCTTCGCGGCCTCGACCACGAGCGCGGAGATGAGGCGGGTGGTGACGAATCCCGCCACGTCCCGGTTGACGACGATGCAGGTCTTGCCGACCGACTCGGCGAACTGCCGTGCCGTGGCCAGGGTTTCGTCGCTCGTCTTGTAGCCCCGGACGAGTTCGCAGAGCTGCATCATCGGCACCGGCGAGAAGAAGTGCACCCCGACCACCCGCTCCGGGCGCTCCGTCACGGCCGCGATCTTGGTGATCGGGATGGCGGAGGTGTTGGAGGCGAGGACGGTGTCCTCCCGCACGACCTTGTCGAGGGTGCGGAAGATCTCGTGCTTGACCTCCAGCTTCTCGAACACGGCCTCGACCACGACGTCGACGTCGGTGACGGCGTCGAGGTCGGTGGTCGTGGTGATGCGGGCGAGCGCGGCCTCGGCGTCGTCCGCCGTCAGCCTGCCCTTGGCGACGAACCTCTCGTACGACGCCTTCACCGAGTCGAGCCCACGGCTCAGGGCCTGATCGGTGACGTCCCTCAGCACGACGTCCCAGCCGGCCTGGGCGGAGACCTGTGCGATACCGGACCCCATGAGTCCGGCCCCGATGACGGCGAGCTTCCCGGCCACGTCACACCCCTTTGGTCTTGTCACCCGTGCGGCAGTTTCTGACGCACTCTCTCCGACTGTCCTTCATGTGCTCCTCGGCGGAGATTAGTACCCGTGAGGGGCGGTGTGACCGCTTAGAGATGCGCGTCACGTCTCACATGACGGACATCACACCGGCCGGCGTCAGCCGGTGGCGCTCCGGGGGCAGTTGCCGTGACCACGGCCACGTGGGGAAGGCGCGGAAGCGCCCCCGTGCTCCGCATAGCCTGGTCGCATGGTCAATCTGACGCGCATCTACACCCGTACCGGCGACACGGGCACGACCGCCCTCGGCGACATGAGCCGTACCGCCAAGACCGATCTGCGGATCTCGGCGTACGCGGACGCCAACGAGGCCAACGCGGTCATCGGGACGGCGGTGGCGCTCGGGCAGCTCTCCGAGGACGTGGTGAAGGTCCTCGTCCGGGTGCAGAACGACCTCTTCGACGTGGGCGCCGACCTGTCGACGCCGGTGGTGGAGAACCCGAAGTACCCGCCGCTGCGGGTGGAACAGGCTTACGTCGACAAGCTGGAGGCGGACTGCGACCACTTCCTGGAGGACCTGGAGAAGCTGAGGAGCTTCATCCTTCCGGGTGGTACGCCGGGGGCGGCGCTGCTCCACCAGGCGTGCACGGTGGTCCGGCGCGCGGAGCGCTCCACGTGGGCGGCGCTGGAGGTGCACGGCGAGGCGATGAACCCACTGACGGCCACCTACCTCAATCGCCTCTCCGACCTGCTGTTCATCCTGGCGAGGACGGCGAACAAGGAGGTCGGGGACGTGCTCTGGGTGCCGGGCGGGGACCGCTGAGGTTCCCTCCCGCAGAGTCGGCGACGGCCGGCGGACGCCGCGTGAGGTGCGGCATCCGGCCCCGCGGGCCCGGCCTGTCACGAAGTCGGTCGGGCCCGGAGATCGCGGGGCCGCTTCGGGCTGCCCGGACGGCGGCGAACGCGCACGTCAACAGGGTGCCGACCACGGCCCGGCCTGCCGAATCGGTCTCAGAAGATGCTGTGCACACGGGAGTTGGCCCGGTGATCAGGCCCCATACCGCCCAGCCCTTCCCCTGGTCCAGACCTCTTGACGATTGGTCCAGACCTTCCTAGTCTCACCGCAACACACTGCGATGAGCGCGCACATGACAACGCGTACTCAGGGCGGCGCAGGGTCTGCAGTCCACGAACCACCCCCCGTTTGTCGGACCTCACCCGAGGAGCACCGTTGAGCACCGCAACCCCCGAACGCCGGACCAGATTCGGCTGGGCGCTCAGAAGAAGCGCCAGGACCAAGGCGATAGCGGGCTTCTCCGCGCTGTTGCTGCCGATCGCCGCGATGGTCGGCCTCGCCACTCCCGCTGCGGCGGCCACCTCGGCCACCGCCACGTACGTCAAGAAGTCCGACTGGGGCACCGGCTTCGAGGGCCAGTGGACGGTGAAGAACACCGGCACCACCGCGCTCTCCTCGTGGACCATCGAGTGGGACTTCCCCTCCGGCACCTCGGTCACCTCGGCCTGGGACGCGACCGTCACCAGCTCCGGCACCCACTGGACCGCCAAGAACCTCGGCTGGAACGGCTCCCTCGCCGCCGGCGCGAGCATCAGCTTCGGCTTCAACGGCGCGGGAACCGGCTCCCCCAGCAGCTGCAAGCTGAACGGCGCCTCCTGTGACGGCGGCACCACCGTGCCCGGCAACAGCGCCCCGTCCGCCCCCGGCACCCCCACCGCGAGCGCCATCACCAACACCTCGGCGAAGCTCACCTGGACCGCCGCGACCGACGACGCGGGCATCAAGAACTACGACGTGCTGCGCGACGGGGCGAAGGTCGCCACCGTCACCACCACGACGTACACCGACAGCGCCCTGACCGCCGGCACGAGCTACTCGTACACCGTGCAGGCGCGGGACACCTCCGACGTGACGGGCCCGGTCTCCGGCGCGGTGAGCGTCAAGACCACCGGCGGCGGCACGACCGATCCCGGCACCCCCGGCACCGGCAGCAAGATCAACCTCGGCTACTTCACCGAGTGGGGCGTCTACGGCCGCAACTACCACGTGAAGAACCTGGTCACCTCGGGCTCCGCCGAGCAGATCACGCACATCAACTACGCCTTCGGCAACGTCACCAACGGCCAGTGCGCCATCGGTGACTCCTACGCCGACTACGACAAGGCGTACACCGCCGACCAGGCCGTCGACGGGGTCGCCGACACCTGGGACCAGCCGCTGCGCGGCAACTTCAACCAGCTCCGCAAGCTGAAGGCCAAGTACCCGAACATCAAGATCCTCTGGTCCTTCGGCGGCTGGACCTGGTCCGGCGGCTTCGCCCAGGCCGCGCAGAACCCGGCCGCGTTCGCCCAGTCCTGCTACAACCTGGTCGAGGACCCGCGTTGGGCCGATGTCTTCGACGGCATCGACATCGACTGGGAGTACCCGAACGCCTGCGGTCTGACCTGTGACACCAGCGGCCCGGCGGCCCTGAAGAACCTCACCTCGGCGCTCCGCAGCAAGTTCGGCTCCTCCGCCCTGGTCACCGCCGCCATCACGGCGGACGGCTCCGCCGGCGGCAAGATCGACGCGGCCGACTACGCGGGCGCCTCGGCGAACCTCAACTGGTACAACGTCATGACGTACGACTTCTTCGGCGCCTGGGCGACCACCGGCCCGACGGCCCCGCACTCGCCGCTGACCTCGTACACCGGCATCCCGCAGGCCGGCTTCACCAGCGCCGACGCCATCGCCAAGCTCAAGGCCCAGGGCGTCCCGGCGGCCAAGCTGCTCCTCGGCATCGGCTTCTACGGACGCGGCTGGACCGGCGTCACCCAGGACGCGCCCGGCGGCACCGCCACCGGCGCGGCGGCCGGCACCTACGAGGCGGGCATCGAGGACTACAAGGTCCTGAAGACCAGTTGCCCGGCCACCGGCACCATCGCCGGTACGGCCTACGCCCACTGCGGCACCAACTGGTGGAGCTACGACACCCCGGCCACCATCGCCTCGAAGATGGCGTGGGCGAAGAACCAGGGCCTGGGCGGCGCGTTCTTCTGGGAGTTCAGCGGTGACACCAGCAACGGTGAGCTCGTGAAGGCGATGGGCACCAACCTCAAGTAGCCCTCCCCCAGGGCTTCTGCCCTGAAGAGCACCACCCCCGAAAGCGCCGGGGAGACAGGTCCGCCCCCTGTCTCCCCGGTCTTTCGTCGTTCCCGGAGGGCGCGGTACGCGGGTCATGACGCGGGGCGTTACGCCAGTGTCTTACGGGTCGCCGCAGCCCGTACGCGTACGAGCGCGGACGGCGGGCGCCACAGGACCCCGGAAGAGCGCCCCGCGACGACGCCCGGACAACGGAGAAGGCCGGGGAGTGATCACCCGGCCCTGCCCGGGACAACCGGTCCCGGAGAAACGTTCACCGCGGGACGGCTCCCGCGGGCGTGCCCACTACGCCACGTTCACCCGCTGGCCGGGCGGCGCCGCCTCCAGCCACGCGAGGAAACCCGTCAGCGCGTCCTCGCTCATCGCCAGCTCCAGGCGGGTCCCCCGCAGGAGACAGCCGAGCACGAC
The DNA here is from genome assembly GCF_035953295.1 of Streptomyces sp. NBC_01335. Classification (GTDB taxonomy): domain Bacteria; phylum Actinomycetota; class Actinomycetes; order Streptomycetales; family Streptomycetaceae; genus Streptomyces. The sequence goes on along the minus strand of NZ_CP108370.1, from coordinate 5,494,205 downwards.
GGAGTCGGAGAGCAGCGCCAACTCCTCCTCGCCCTCGGGGAGCCGGCGGTCGACCACCTCGATGGCACTGCGCTCCAGGCCGCGGCGCGGACGCGGGGAGTAGGAGAACACCCGGAACCAGTCGACCCGGTCGCCGCTGTAGCGGGCGACTCCGTAGACCCAGCCCTTGCCGGTGGGGTCCGGTTCCGTGGACACGTCCCAGCGCAGACTGCAGTCGAAGGTCCCGCCCGAGCGCTGGATGAGCCGCCGGCGCAGTCCGAAGACGAAGAGTCCCACCAGGATCAGGACGAGGACGACTCCGCCCACCCACAACGCGAGGACCATCTCCACCGACCTCCTCGCATCGTCGAGTAACCAGAAATCGAACCGCACCCGCATCGCCTCAGCCGCGACACGGTCTGGATAATTCCAGCTCGGGCCGCGGCTGAGTAAAAACTTCTCCCCGAAAGGCGCTAACGCCCCTCTCGGGCAACACTGCCGGTCACAGCACTAGTGCGCCGACACCGCACGCAGTCGTACGTCCGCGCGTCGCTCGGCGGCGGCGTCCGTGTCCGACTTCGCCCGCTCCAGCGCGCGCTCGGCACGCTGGACGTCGATCTCGTCGGCAAGCTCGGCGATCTCGGCCAGCAGCGACAGCTTGTCGTCCGCGAACGAGATGAATCCACCGTGCACGGCGGCGACGACGGTGCCGCCGTCGCTCGTACGGACGGTCACCGGGCCCGATTCCAGCACACCCAGAAGCGGCTGGTGACCGGGCATGACGCCGATGTCGCCGGACGTGGTGCGCGCGACGACCAGGGTGGCCTCGCCGGACCAGACACTGCGGTCCGCGGCGACCAGCTCGACATGCAGCTCAGCAGCCAAGGGTGGCTCCTCGGGTCACCACCCGGCGGTAGTTGCCGGGTGTCGGGTCAATTCTACGGGGCGTGGTGAGGGGGGTGGGACACACCCACCCCCCTCGGTGAGCCGGAGGCTCAGGAGACGCCGAGCTCCTTGGCGTTGGCCTTGAGGTCCTCAATGCCACCGCACATGAAGAACGCCTGCTCGGGGAAGTGGTCGTACTCCCCGTCACAGATGGAGTTGAACGCCGCGATCGACTCGTCGAGCGGAACGTCCGAACCGTCCAGGCCGGTGAACTGCTTGGCGGCGTGGGTGTTCTGCGACAGGAAGCGCTCGACGCGACGGGCACGGTGGACGACGAGCTTGTCCTCTTCGCCCAGCTCGTCGATACCGAGGATCGCGATGATGTCCTGGAGGTCCTTGTACTTCTGCAGGATCCCCTTGACGCGGCTGGCCGTGTCGTAGTGGTCCTGCGCGATGTAGCGCGGGTCCAGGATGCGGGACGTGGAGTCCAGCGGGTCCACGGCCGGGTAGATGCCCTTCTCGGAGATCGGACGGGAGAGAACCGTCGTCGCGTCGAGGTGGGCGAACGTGGTGGCCGGGGCCGGGTCGGTCAGGTCGTCCGCGGGGACGTAGATCGCCTGCATCGAGGTGATCGAGTGACCACGCGTCGAGGTGATGCGCTCCTGGAGCACACCCATCTCGTCGGCCAGGGTCGGCTGGTAACCCACTGCGGACGGCATGCGGCCGAGCAGCGTGGAGACCTCGGAACCGGCCTGCGTGAAGCGGAAGATGTTGTCGATGAAGAGCAGCACGTCCTGCTTCTGCACATCGCGGAAGTACTCCGCCATGGTCAGGGCGGACAGTGCGACCCGCAGACGGGTGCCCGGCGGCTCGTCCATCTGGCCGAAGACCAGCGCGGTCTTGTCCAGGACGCCCGAGTCGGTCATCTCGTCGATGAGGTCGTTGCCCTCACGGGTGCGCTCGCCGACACCGGCGAACACCGACACACCGTCGTGCAGCTTCGCCACACGCATGATCATTTCCTGGATGAGGACCGTCTTGCCGACGCCCGCACCACCGAACAGACCGATCTTGCCGCCCTTGACGTACGGGGTCAGCAGGTCGACGACCTTCAGGCCGGTCTCGAACATCTCGGTCTTCGACTCGAGCTGGTCGAAGGCCGGGGCCTTGCGGTGGATCGGCCAGCGCTCGGTGATCTGAGCCTCGGCCTCCGGCTGGTTCAGGATCTGGCCAAGGGTGTTGAAGACCTTGCCCTTGGTGATGTCACCGACGGGGACGGTGATGCCCGCGCCCGTGTCGGTCACCGGAGCCTGGCGGACCAGACCGTCGGTCGGCTGCATCGAGATCGCGCGGACCACGCCGTCGCCCAGGTGCTGGGCGACCTCGAGGGTCAGCGTCTTACGGGCGCCGGCCTCGGCCGGGTCGTCGACCTGGACGTGCAGCGCGTTGTAGATGTCCGGCATCGCGTCGACGGGGAACTCCACGTCGACGACCGGGCCGATCACCCGGGCGACGCGGCCCGTGGCAACGGCCGTCTCAACTGTGGTCGTCATTACTTGTCACTCCCCGCGGTCGCGTCGGCCAGCGCGCTGGCTCCACCGACGATCTCGCTGATTTCCTGGGTGATTTCGGCCTGGCGGGCCGCGTTGGCAAGCCGGGAGAGGCTCTTGATGAGATCCCCGGCGTTGTCGGTGGCCGACTTCATCGCGCGGCGGCGGGCAGCGTGCTCGGAAGCAGCGGCCTGCAGCAGCGCGTTGTAGATGCGGCTCTCGACGTAGCGCGGCAGAAGGGCGTCGAGGACGTCCTCAGCCGACGGCTCGAAGTCGAACAGGGGAAGGATCTCCCCCTTCGTACCGTTCTCTTCCACGACCTTGTCGAGGGAGAGCGGCAGCATCCGGTCCTCGATGGCGTTCTGCGTCATCATCGACACGAATTCCGTGAAGACGATGTGCAGTTCGTCGACGCCACCCTCGGCCGAGTCCTTGGAGATGGCCTCGATGAGGGGGGCGGCGACCGCCTTGGCGTCCGCGTACGACGGGTTGTCGGTGAAGCCCGTCCAGGACTCCGCGACGGTCCGCTCACGGAAGCCGTAGTAGGCGACACCCTTGCGGCCGACGATGTACGTGTCGACCTCCTTGCCCTCCGCGCCAAGACGCTCCCGGAGGCGCTCCGCCGCCTTGATGGCGTTGGAGGAGTAGCCGCCGGCCAGACCGCGGTCGCTCGTGAGGAGCAGGACCGCGGCCCGGGTCGGAGCCTCGACCTCGGTGGTGAGCGGGTGCTTGGTGGTGGAGCCGGTCGCCACCGCGGTCACCGCGCGGGTGAGCTCGGTGGCGTACGGCAGCGACGCCGCCACCTTGCGCTGCGCCTTGACGATGCGCGAGGCGGCGATCATCTCCATCGCCTTGGTGATCTTCTTGGTCGCGGTGACGGCTTGGATGCGGCGCTTGTAAACGCGAAGCTGAGCGCCCATCGATCAGCCCTCGCCCAGAAGCTTGCCGTCCGAGGTCTCGAACTGCTGCTTGAACGCGGCAATGGCGTCAGCGATCGACTGCAGCGTGTCGTCCGACATCTTGCCGCCCTCGACGATGCTGGTCAGGAGGTCCTTGCGCTCGCGGCGCAGGTAGTCCAGCAGCTCGCTCTCGAAGCGACGGATGTCCTCGACCGGGACGTCGTCCATCTTGCCGGTGGTGCCGGCCCAGACGGAGACGACCTGCTCCTCGACGGGGTACGGGGCGTACTGCGGCTGCTTCAGCAGCTCGACCATGCGCTTACCGCGCTCCAGCGACGCCTTGGAGGCCGCGTCCAGGTCGGAACCGAAGGCGGCGAACGCCTCCAGCTCGCGGTACTGGGCGAGGTCCACGCGCAGTCGGCCGGAGACCTGCTTCATGGCCTTGTGCTGGGCGGAGCCACCGACTCGGGAGACCGAGATACCGACGTTGAGCGCCGGACGCTGACCCGCGTTGAACAGGTCGGACTCCAGGAAGCACTGGCCGTCGGTGATGGAGATGACGTTGGTCGGGATGAACGCCGACACGTCGTTCGCCTTGGTCTCGACGATCGGCAGACCGGTCATCGAACCGGAACCCATCTCGTCGGAGAGCTTGGCGCAGCGCTCCAGCAGACGCGAGTGCAGGTAGAAGACGTCGCCCGGGTAGGCCTCGCGGCCCGGCGGACGGCGCAGCAGAAGCGACACGGCGCGGTAGGCGTCGGCCTGCTTCGAAAGGTCGTCGAAGATGATCAGGACGTGCTTGCCCTGGTACATCCAGTGCTGGCCGATGGCCGAACCGGTGTACGGCGCCAGGTACTTGAAGCCGGCCGGGTCGGACGCCGGGGCGGCGACGATGGTCGTGTACTCCAGCGCGCCGGCCTCTTCGAGGGCACCGCGCACCGAGGCGATGGTGGAGCCCTTCTGACCGATGGCGACGTAGATGCAGCGCACCTGCTTGTTCACGTCGCCCGAGCGCCAGTTGTCGCGCTGGTTGATGATCGTGTCGACGGCCAGAGCGGTCTTACCCGTCTGACGGTCGCCGATGATCAGCTGACGCTGGCCGCGGCCGATCGGCACCATCGCGTCGACGGCCTTGTAGCCGGTCTGCATGGGCTCGTGGACCGACTTGCGGACCATGACGCCCGGGGCCTGCAGCTCGAGGGCGCGTCGGCCGTCGGTCGCGATCTCGCCGAGACCGTCGATCGGGTTGCCGAGCGGGTCGACGACGCGGCCGAGGTAGCCCTCGCCGACGCCGACGGAGAGCACCTCACCGGTGCGCTGCACCGGCTGGCCCTCCTCGATTCCGCTGAACTCGCCGAGGACGATCGCACCGATCTCGCGCTCCTCGAGGTTGAGGGCGAGACCGAGGGTGCCGTCCTCGAACTTCAGCAGCTCGTTCGCCATGGCGGAGGGCAGGCCCTCCACCTTCGCGATGCCGTCGCCGGCAACGCTGACCGTACCGACCTCCTCGCGCGAGGCCGCGTCCGGCTGGTACGACTGGACAAAGTTCTCCAGTGCGTCCCGGATCTCCTCCGGCCGGATCGTGAGCTCCGCCATCTGGGTTCCCTGCTCTCCTTGTTGGGCCCGAAGTTTCTTAAGGGGGTCTGGGGGCCGACCCCCAGGAATCTTCTGCAGTTTCTGCACGGCCCAACCGGGCCGCAGGTGTTGCTCGTTCAGTTTGTGGCGAAGGCTGGCGTCAGCCGGCCATGCGACGGGTCGCCTCGTCGAGGCGGTCCGCGATGGTGCCGTTGATGACCTCGTCACCGACGCGCACCGAAACTCCGCCGAGGACCTCGGGGTCCACGTCCAGGTTCAGGTGCATCTGCCGGCCGTAGATCTTCGCCAGCGCCGCGCCGAGGCGCTGCTTCTGCACGTCGGTCAGCGGCACCGCGGAGGTGACCACGGCGACGGTGCGTTCCCGACGGGCCGCGGCGAGCTTGGACAGGGAGTCGAGTCCCGCCTCCAGGCTACGTCCACGGGGGTGCGTGACCAGGCGCGTGACGAGGCGCTCGGTCGCCGGGCGGCTCTTCCCGCCGAGCAGGCTGCGCAGCAGCGTGCTCTTCGCGGCGGAGGTGGCCGTACGGCTGGTGAGCGCGGAGCGCAGCGCCGTGTCGGAGGAGACGATCCGGCCGAACCGGAACACCTCGTCCTCGACGTCGTCGAGCGCACCCGCACGCTGGGCCGCGGTGAGGTCGGCGGTGGCCGCCAGCTCCTCGGTCGCGTCCACCAGGTCGCGCGAGGAGGACCAGCGCGAGCGGACCATGCCCGAGACCAGGTCGACGGCTTCGCCGCTCACCTGACCGCGGAGCAGCCGGCCCGCGAGCTCGGCCTTGCCCTCGCCGCTCTGCGCCGGGTCGGTGAGGACCCGACGCAGCGAGACCTCACGGTCGAGCAGCGCGGTGACGGATGCCAGCTCCTCGGCGAGCTTCTCGGCGTCGACCGACGTGTTGTCGGTCAGCGCGTCGAGTCGCTCACGCGCGGCAGCCAGTGCCTCGCGGCTCGCGTGGTTCATCGGACGGCCTCGGCCTTCGCCTCGAGCTCGTCGAGGAACCGGTCGACGGTGCCGCTCTGCCGGGCGTGGTCCTCGAGGGACTCGCCGACGAGCTTGCCGGCCAGGTCGGTGGCGAGCTTGCCCACGTCCTGACGCAGCGCGGCGGCCGCGGACTTGCGGTCGGCCTCGATCTGGGCGTGACCGGCAGCGATGATCTCCTCACGCTGCCGCTGGCCTTCCGCCTTCATCTCCTGGATGATGACGGCGCCCTGCTCCTGCGCCTCCTGGCGCAGTCGAGCGGCCTCGTGACGCGCCTCGGCGAGCTGAGCCTTGTACTGCTCAAGAACGCTCTGCGCCTCGGTCTGGGCCGCATCGGCCTTTTCGATACCGCCTTCGATGGCCTCGCGGCGCTCGTCCAGAACCTTGTTGATGTTCGGGAGGAGCTTCTTGGCGAGGAGACCGAAGACGATGAGGAAGGCGATGAGGCCGATGACGAGCTCGGGAATCGGCGGGATGAGGGGGTTTTCCGCCTCTTCGGCCGCGAGCTGAACCAGGGGGTTCACATCAGTGCCTTTCGTCTCGGTTGCTGGTCGTCAGGCCTGAAGATCAGGAACCGTAGACGAACGGCATGACCAGACCGATGAGGGCGAGCGCCTCACAGAAGGCGAAGCCGAGGATCTGGTTGGCGCGGATGAGGCCGGCGGCCTCGGGCTGGCGGGCGAGGGCCTGGGTGCCGTTACCGAAGATGATGCCGACGCCGACGCCGGGACCGATCGCGGCGAGGCCGTAACCGATGGAGCCGAGAGCCTTCAGGTCGCCAGTGACAGCGGCGAGGGTCTGGGACATGCCAGTCTTCCTTCTCTTTCAAGGACCGATGGGGGTTGGCCATCGGACGAATAAGGGTCGGGTGCGTGGGGCTCAGTGGTGCTTGGCGAGCGCGCCCTGGATGAAGGTGCAGGTCAGGAGTACGAAGACGTACGCCTGCAGCGCCTGGACAAAGAGCTCGAACGCGGTCATCACGATGACCATCACGAACGAGACGCCGGCGTAGGCGATACCGATGCCGTTGAGCAGGTACCAGCTGGCGATCGTGAACAGCAGCAGCAGCGTGTGGCCCGCGAACATGTTCGCGAACAGACGCACCGCGTGCGTGAACGGCCGGACGAGCAGGTTCGAGAAGAGCTCGATGAAGGCGGCGAGGTAAGCGACCGGGCCGAGCGACTTGTCGAAGCCGGTGATGTTCTTCCAGCCGCCGACGAACCCGTGCTTCTTGAACGTCAGGCTCACCCAGAGCACGTAGACGATCACGGCGAGGACGATCGGGTACGAGATGATCGACGTCACCGGGAACTGGGCGACCGGGATGATCGACCAGAGGTTCATCATCCACACGAAGAAGAACAGGGAGACGACGAGCGGGACGTACTTCTCGCCCTCGCGCTTGCCGATGGTCTCGTGCACGACACCGCGGCGGATGAAGTCGTAACCCATCTCGGCGACGGACTGCAGCTTGCCGGGGACGATCTTGGGCTTGGCGAACGCGGCCCAGAAGAAACCGACGATGATGACCGAGCCCAGCAGGGCCAGCAGCATCGGCTTGTTGAAGTACAGGTTGCTGTCCGCGTCGCCCCAGAGGGGCTCGAACAGGAACGAGTGCAGGCCGGGTGCCGGGAAACCACAACCGTCAAAGATGTGGCAATCGGTCTCGAAGGCGAGCACCTGTGTCGGGTCAGCACTCACCGCGGGCTCCTTCAGCGTGGCGCATAGGTACGGCAACCTCGTTGTGTCGGCGCGGCGTGCAGCCGCGGTTCGGCACTGGACTGGTGTTTCGGATGTGAGAGCGGCAGTCAGGCATGTGAGCCTCGCGATCGGGCAGGCGTCAGCTCACATGCCCGCGCCCGCAGTGCCGCAGTTGGAACCGGACGATAGCAGGGTCCGGATCGGGCATTTATTCCGCCCCTACCCTTCACGTCGGGGAGCCGGTCTTTTCGGGCTTTTCGGCCTTGCTGGACTCGGGTTCGACGTAGAGGATCTTGGCCTTCATGTACGCACGCGCCTGGGCACCGATCCATACGAGGGTGAGCACGACCAGCGAGATCGCGAACGCCTTCGGGTTGAACGCGGTCGTGTCCTTGAACAGGGCTACGAAGATCACCATCAGCAGGAGCTGAGCGGTGTACAGCATCAGCCCCATCATCTGGAACAGATGCGGGAGCGACCGGGCGGTCCGCTGCAGGACGACGAGTCCGAGCCCCATGAAGAAGAGCGAGACCACCGCCCCGACGAGCGCGCCGAGGGCTCCCTTGCCGCCCGCCACGCCCGCACTCACGGCTACGGCGATCACGCCGGCGGCAGCGGTGGGCAGGGCGGTGTGGAGGAGGATCCGGGCGTCGTTGGTCGGCATGGCGGCAGCTCCGCTTGCTTGGGGTGGGCAAATGGTGTCGTCATGGACGAGCGTAGGCCCGGTCCGAGTCGATGCCTGAGGCCAATGGACCGACGTACTCGGGTCCTTCGGCTCTGTCACCGGGTCTCGTGAACGGTATCACAAACTATTTGATGAGGTCTTTACCTCAAACGTGTGCCAACTGTCACACGTGAGGACTAGTTGCCTGCGTGGCGCGCGACAACCTGACGACTTGTCTGGTAACGGCTACCGCGTCCGAAAGGTCAACGCGAGGAATCGGCTTTGCGTCGATCGGAGAACCGCGAACGAGTGCCGATCGCGGTCGCTCCGTTGACGCCGGAGACGCCCACCGCGACCCGTACGCCCTCGGAGTCCTCGTCCGCGAGGTGCGAGCCGTGGACTTCCGGAGCGGCCGCTCCCTCGTCGGGCAACTCCTCGTGGGGCCCCTCGGGCAGGACGACCCGCCGCCGGCGCCGATAGCGGGGCGGCACCAGGGAGTTCGCCCAGCGCGGCGCGCGCGGCGTGAAGCGCGGCAGCAGGAGCAGCACCAGCCCGACGGCGCTGAGGAAGACGATCACCAGCACGATCCACATCGACGCCGAGTGCACCGAGTACCCGACGGCGCCGAAGGCGATCAGCGCCGACCAGAAGTACATGATCAGCACGGACCGGCTGTGCGAGTGGCCGATCTCCAGCAGCCGGTGGTGCAGGTGGCCGCGGTCGGCGGCGAACGGCGACTGGCCGTTCCAGGTGCGCCGCACGATCGCGAGCACGAGGTCGGCGGCGGGGATCGCGATGATCGTCAGCGGCAGCAGCAGCGGGATGAAGACCGGCAGCATCGCGTGGGTGGCCTGCCGCTCGCTCCCCTCGAAGAGCTTCATCGCGTCCGGGTCGACCTGGCCGGTCACCGAGATCGCGCCGGCGGCGAGCACCAGACCGATCAGCATCGAACCGGAGTCGCCCATGAAGATCCGGGCGGGGTGCATGTTGTGCGGCAGGAAGCCCAGGCACATGCCCATGAGGATCGCGGCGAAGAGCGTGGCGGGGGCGGCGGCCTCGATGCCGTAGCCGTACCAGAGGCGGTAGGTGTACAGGAAGAACGCGGCGGCGGCGATGCAGACCATGCCGGCGGCGAGGCCGTCGAGGCCGTCGACGAAGTTCACCGCGTTGATCGTGATGACGACCAGGGCGACCGTGAGCAGGGTGCCCTGCCAGGGGGTGAGCGCCACCGTCCCGACGCCGGGGATCGGCAGCCAGAGGATCGTCAGGCCCTGGATGACCATGACGGCCGCGGCGATCATCTGGCCGCCGAGCTTGATCAGGGCGTCGATCTCGAACTTGTCGTCCAGGACGCCGATCAGCCAGATCAGCGCCGCACCCGAGAGCAACGCCCTCGGTTCGTTGGAGAGTTCGAAGACCCCGCCGAGGTTGAACAGGTGCGAGGCGACGATCAGCCCCGCGCACAGTCCGCCGAACATGGCGATGCCACCGAGCCGCGGTGTCGGTTCCCGGTGGACGTCGCGCGCGCGGATCGCGGGCATGGCCCCGATCGCGATGGCGAACTTCCGCACCGGTCCGGTCAGCAGATAGGTCACTGCGGCCGCGACACACAGCGTCAGCAGGTAATCACGCACGGGCTGCCCCACAGATTTCGCCGGCCATCTCAGCCCCACACCCTAGCCCCACGAGCAAGGACATCAGGGAACGGGTGACGGTTCCACAGTTTCCGGCTACCCCTGATGGAGCGGATACCGCTCGGTGAATCCCCGCACTTCGGCCCGGATACGATCATGGTCGGCCCCGTCCCGGACCGCGTCGGCGAGCAGGACGGCGATCCGGGCCATGTCCGCCTCGTCCATGCCCTGGGTGGTGACCGCGGCCGTGCCCAGCCGGATGCCCCGGCCGTGGCCGTCCGTGAGGGCGGCGGCTCCGGCGTGCGGCAGCGCGCACGTGTCCAGGACCATGCCGGCGGCGGCGAGGCGGTCGCGGGCGGTCCGTGCGTCGACGCCGAGCGGCGCCGGGTCGGCCAGCACCAGGTGGGTGTCGGTGCCGCCGGTCGCCACCTCGAACCCCTCCGCCTCCAGCGCGGCGGCGAGCACCCGGGCGTTGGCGACGACCCGGTGCGCGTACATCGCGTACGCGGGCGTCGCCGCCTCCCCGAACGCGACGGCCTTCGCGGCGATGGTGTGCATCTGCGCCCCGCCCTGGGTGAACGGGAAGACCGCGCGGTCGATCCGTCCGGCCAGCTCCGCCCGGCAGAGCAGCATCCCGCCGCGCGGCCCGCGCAGCACCTTGTGCGTGGTGGCGCAGACCACGTCGGCGTGACGCACCGGGTTGGGCGCCGCTCCCCCGGCGATCAGCCCCATCGGGTGCGCGGCGTCGACGATCAGGCGGGCGCCGACCTCGTCGGCGATCTCGCGGAAGAGGGCGTAGTCGGGGTGGCGGGGGTAGGAGATCGAGCCGCAGACGATCGCCTTGGGCCGGCGGGCGCGGGCCAGGGCGCGTACCCGGTCGTAGTCGATCAGGCCGGTGTCCGGGTCGACGCCGTATCCGGTGAAGTCGAACCAGCGTCCGGAGAAGTTGCCCGGCGACCCGTGCGTGAGGTGGCCGCCGGAGGTCAGGCCCATGGCCAGCACTGCGTCGCCGGGGCGCAGCAGGGCGGCGTAGGCGGCGAGCACGGCGGAGGAGCCGGAGTGCGGCTGGACGTTGGCGTGCTCGGCGCCGAAGAGGGCGGTGGCGCGGGAGACCGCGATGCGTTCGGCGGCGTCCGCGTGGTCGCAGCCGCCGTGGTGGCGGGCGCCCGGGTAGCCCTCGGCGTACTTGTTGGCGAGCGGCGAGGCGAGCGCGGCGAGGACGGCGGGGGAGCTGAAATTCTCGGCGGCGATCAGCTGGAGCGAACCGGCCTGTCGGAAGGCCTCGTCCCGGAGCACCTCGGCGATCTCCGGGTCGGTCCGCGGCAGCGGGCCGAGGTCCCCCTGCGGAGCGGCGGGCGGCAGGGGTGCGGTGGGGGTGCTGACCGGCATCTGACGGCTCCGGGCCTGGAGGAGTGCGGTGGGGGGCTTCGCATCCAATGTAGGCCGGTGGACGCCCGTACGCCCGCCGCGAAAGGGCCGGTGGGGCCGGTCGGCGCAAGGGCGGACGCCCCCGGCCGGAGTACGTCCCGGTGGTGCGTCCCGGGGTGCGTCTCAGTGGTGCGCGGGCACGCCGGTGAGCGCGGTGACGACCGGGTCGAGCGCCTGGTTGATCTCGTCGCCGATCGAACGGAAGAAGGTGATCGGGGCGCCGTACGGGTCGTACACCTCGTCGGCGTCGGCGTTCGGGGCCAGCAGCCAGCCGCGCAGCGCGGCGGCGGCGCGCACCAGGGCGCGGGCACGCTCGACCACGCCCTCGTCGTGGGCGTCCGGCAGGGTGGCGGGGTCTATGGCCCGCACGAGCCGGGTGAACTCCTTCAGGGTGAAGGTGCGCAGGCCGGCGGAGTGGCCCATCGAGATGACCTGCGCGCGGTGGTCGCGGGTCGCGGTCAGCACCAGGTCGGCGCGGATCACGTGCTCGTCGAGGAGCTCGCGGCCGACGAAGCCGGTGGCGTCCGCGCCGAAATCGGCGAGGACGATCTCGGCGTTCGCCTCCATGGGGGCGCCTTCGTGCCCCCAGGTGCCTGCGCTCTCCACGATGAGGCCGCCCTGGAGCGGATCGCCGAGGCGGTCCACGAGGGCATGGCGGGTCAGCCGCTCGGTGATGGGCGAGCGGCAGACGTTGCCGGTGCTGACGTGGAGAATGCGGAAGTGGTCGGTCTGCCCCGCTATGCCACGCCCCTCAGGGGCGGTCAATTGGCCACCTCGAGGTCGGGTACCACCTTGCGCAGTTCCTCGACGGACAGGGCGCCGGCGCGCAGCAGGACCGGGACCTTGCCGGTGACGTCGACGATGGAGGACGGGACGTTGCCCGGGGTGGGGCCGCCGTCGAGGTAGACGGAGACGGAGTCCCCGAGCATCTCCTGGGCGGCGTCGCAGGTCTCCGGGGACGGGTGGCCGGTGAGGTTGGCGCTGGAGACGCCCATCGGGCCGACCTCGGTGAGGAGCTCGATGGCGACCGGGTGCAGCGGCATCCGGACGGCGACGGTGCCGCGGGTGTCGCCGAGGTCCCACTGGAGCGACGGCTGGTGCTTGGCGACGAGGGTGAGGGCGCCGGGCCAGAAGGCGTCGACGAGCTCCCACGCCTGCTCGGAGAAGTCGGTGACCAGGCCGTGCAGCGTGTTCGGGGAGCCGATGAGGACCGGGGTGGGCATGTTGCGCCCGCGGCCCTTGGCGTCCAGCAGGTCCGCGACGGCCTCCGAGGAGAAGGCGTCCGCACCGATGCCGTACACGGTGTCGGTGGGCAGCACGACCAGTTCGCCACGACGGACCGCCGAGGCGGCTTCACGCAGCCCGGTCGTACGGTCGGTCGCGTCGTTGCAGTCGTATCGCCGTGCCATCAGCCGGCCTCCTCAAGCGGGTACGGGTAAAGGTGGTGCGGGCAGTGCGGGCAGTGCGGGCACGGGGCCGCTGCGCGGGTCACGGCATGGCCTTGCGGGCGGTCGCGAACCGCGGCCGGTTGTTGAGGTCCGGGTGGTCGGCCGCGTCGGCCCAGCCGCGTTCCTCGGTGAAGATCCAGGGGACCTGGCCGCCCTGGGTGTCGGCGTGCTCGATGACGACGAGGCCGCCGGGGCGGAGCAGGCGGTGCGCGGTGCGCTCGATGCCGCGGATGGTGTCGAGGCCGTCCTCGCCGGAGAACAGCGCCATCTGCGGGTCGTGGTCGCGGGCCTCGGGCGCGACGTACTCCCACTCGGTGAGCGGGATGTACGGCGGGTTGGAGATCACCAGGTCGACCTGGCCGTCGAGCTCGGGAAGGGCGCTCAGGGCGTCTCCGCGGTGCACGGTGACCCTGGACCCCTCGGCGTTCTTCCTGGTCCACGTGAGGGCGTCCTCGGACAGCTCCACGGCGTGCACGCGCGAGCGCGGCACCTCCTGGGCCATGGCGAGGGCGATGGCGCCGGAGCCGGTGCAGAGGTCGACGATGAGCGGCTCGACGACGTCCATCGCGCGGACCGCGTCTATGGCCCAGCCGACGACCGACTCGGTCTCCGGGCGCGGCACGAACACCCCGGGGCCGACCTGGAGCTCCAGGTAGCGGAAGAAGGCGCGGCCGGTGATGTGCTGGAGGGGTTCGCGGTTCTCGCGGCGCGCGATGGTCTCCCAGTAGCGCGCGTCGAAGTCCGCGTCCGGCACCCGGTGCAGCTCGCCCCGCTTGACTCCGTGGACGAAGGCCGCGAGCTCCTCGGCATCGAATCGCGGCGAAGGGACACCGGCGTCGGCCAGCCGCTGGGTGGCCTGGGCCACCTCGGCGAGCAGCAGGTTCATCGCGGATCTCCGTACGGGTTCACGGGCGGGGCGGGCGGAATCAGGCGTTGGCGAGCTTGGCGGCGGAGTCGGCGTCGACGCACGCCTGGATCACCGCGTCGAGGTCCCCGTCGAGGACCTGGTCCAAGTTGTACGCCTTGAAGCCGACGCGGTGGTCCGAGATCCGGTTTTCCGGGAAGTTGTACGTGCGGATCTTCTCGGAGCGGTCGACGGTGCGCACCTGGCTGCGGCGTACGTCGGAGGCTTCCTGCTCGGCGGCCTCCTGGGCGGCGGCGAGCAGCCGGGACCGCAGGATGCGCATGGCCTGCTCCTTGTTCTGGAGCTGGCTCTTCTCGTTCTGGCAGGAGGCGACGACGCCGGTCGGCAGGTGCGTGATGCGGACGGCGGAGTCGGTCGTGTTGACGGACTGGCCGCCGGGGCCGGAGGACCGGTAGACGTCGATGCGCAGGTCGTTGGCGTGGATCTCGACCTCGACCTCCTCGGCCTCGGGGGTCACGAGGACGCCGGCGGCGGAGGTGTGGATGCGGCCCTGGGACTCGGTGGAGGGCACGCGCTGCACGCGGTGCACGCCGCCCTCGTACTTCATCCGGGCCCAGACGCCCTGGCCGGGCTCGGTGGCGCCGTTGCCGCCCTTGGTCTTCACGGCGACCTGGACGTCCTTGTAGCCGCCGAGCTCGGACTCGGTGGAGTCGATGATCTCGGTCTTCCACCCGATGCGCTCGGCGTAGCGGAGGTACATGCGGAGCAGGTCACCGGCGAACAGGGCCGACTCGTCGCCGCCCGCACCCGCCTTGATCTCCAGGAGCACGTCCTTGTCGTCGCTCGGGTCGCGCGGAACGAGAAGGAGGCGCAGGCGCTCGGTGAGCTCCTCGCGCTGCTTCTCCAGCTCCTTGACCTCGGCGGCGAAGTCGGGGTCGTCGGCGGCGAACTCGCGTGCGGTCACGATGTCGTCACCGGTCCGCTTCCAGGACCGGTACGTGGAGACGATCGGGGTCAGCTCCGCGTAGCGCTTGTTGAGCTTGCGCGCGTTGGCCTGATCCGCGTGGACCGACGGGTCGGCGAGCTTCTTCTCGAGATCGGCGTGTTCACCGATCAGTTCCTCGACCGCCTCGAACATCTTCGGGCTCCTGGGTGGGGGTGACTGGGGCGTGTGTCGAAAGTGGCGCCGTCCGCCCGGAGGGCGGGTCCGGCGGCGTCCGGTGCGTGCGATCGCAAGGCGGAGGGTCGCCCCGATACTGGATGTATCGGGGTGCTCCCGACAACGCGGCGAGCGTGCGTGCCGGGCGTCGCCGGACAGGCGCCACTTTCGACACACGCCCTACGGGCCTGCTGGAGGAAGGTGCCGGTCGGGCCCCGGGTCGCCCCAGGACCCGACCGGAAAAAACGCCGGTTCCCGCCGCCCCCGAGAGGGCGCCCGAGAACCGGCGCTGTGGCTCGCTACTTGGCGGCGGAGCCTGCACCCTTGCCGAAGCGGGCCTCGAAGCGGGCCACACGGCCGCCGGTGTCGAGGATCTTCTGCTTGCCCGTGTAGAACGGGTGGCACTCGGAGCAGACGTCGGCACGGATGGTGCCGTTGTCGATGGTGCTCCGGGTGGTGAACGACGCGCCACAGGTGCAGCTGACCTGCGTCTCGACGTACGTGGGGTGAATGTCGCGCTTCAAGGTGTCTCCTAGTTTCGGGAGGGCTCCGGGTCGTCCGCGCGGATTGCGCGTCCGTGAACCGGGGCCGACGTACCAGTCTGCCAGGACCGGCCGTATCTCCCAAAACGGGGGTACGGGCCGGTCTATTCCCGGCCGGACCGGCCGGGGTGCGGCGGCGGTGTCCCGGGGGAGCCGTCAGTGCACGACGGTCAGTGCACGACGGTGCTCGCGGAACCCTTGTCGCCGGCCGAGTCCGCGGTGGCGGAGGCGGGGATCGCGGTGTCGGCGCGCAGCGCCTTCCAGACCTCCTGCGCGCCCTTCTCCAGCGGGACGACCCGGTTGGGGTCCGCCGGGTCGTACTGGACGGGCAGGGTGACCATGTCGACGTCGTTGGCGTCGAGGCCCTTGAGCCCGTTCGCGAATCCGGTGAGCTTGGTGACCGAGGCGAGGTCGGAGTCGGTGGTGATGGCCTTGGTGGCGGTGTTCGCCAGCCCGAACAGCTTGGCGGGGTTGGTGAACACGCCCACCGACTTGACCTGCTTCATCAACGCCTTGACGAACGCCTGCTGGAGCTGGATGCGGCCGAGGTCGCTGCCGTCGCCGACGCTCTTGCGGGTACGGACGAGGCCGAGGGCCTGTTCGCCGTCGAGGGTGTGCGTGCCGGGGGCGAGGTCGAGGTGGCTGCCGGGGTCGTCGATCGCCTCGCCGGTGGTGATCTCGACACCGCCCAGCTGGTCGACGAGCTTCTTGAAGCCGGTGAAGTCGACCTCGACGTAGTGGTCCATGCGGATGCCGGACATCGCCTCGACGGTCTTCACCGTGCAGGCCGGACCGCCCACCTGGTAGGCCGAGTTGAACATCTGGCCGGTGGCCGCGGGGGCCTGCTGCCCGGTGTCGGGGTCGGTGCAGGCGGGCCGGTCGACGATCGTGTCGCGCGGGATCGAGACGATGCTGGCCGACGTGTGGCCCTTGTTGACGTGCACGACCATCGCGGTGTCCGAACGGGCGCCGCCCTGGTCCTTGCCGTACTCGGCGTTGGCGCCGGAGCGGGAGTCCGAGCCGAGCACCAGGATGTCCTCGGAGCCGTCGTCGACGTCGTCCGGGCGGTCCGTGCCGAGGGCGGCGTTGATGTCGACGCCCTTGAGGTTGCCGTCGAGCGCGAAGTACGCGTAGGCGAGGCCCGATCCGCCGAGGACCACGACCCCCGCCGCCGTCCAGGCCACCACCGTCTTCACCCGGCGCCGGCGCGAGGGCTTTCTGCGCCGGCTGCCGGTGCCGCGTATGCGGCCCGTACCTCTGCTCTGCTCGCTCATGGTGTTCCCTCGTTCCAGGTTCCCCGCTGCTCCCTGCTCCCCCCTGCCGGTGTGGTCCCGGCACGGTCGGGTCGTCTCTCGGATGGACGCCGAAGCACCAAGAAGGGTGTCACAACGCCCTGTGACCACCGTACGGCCGAACGGGTGGGGGGCGGACCTGGAGAACTACCGGTGACACCGCGCTCACCTGCGGTTTCCTTCCCCATGCACGCTTCGGGGCACCCCCGGGGCGGTCACCCTGGGTGTGGTGAAGGTCTCGGATACGCCCCGTATGTCCCCCACGCACGACGAAGCCGCCCCCGTCGCGGGTGCGACGGGGGCGGCTTCGGTCAACTGCGGTGCGGACGTCAGTCGTTGTTGTTGCCCGGCGACGGCGTCGTCTTCTGGATCTGGAGCAGGAACTCCGCGTTGGACTGGGTCTTCTTCATCCGGTCCAGCAGGAGCTCGATCGCCTGCTGCTGGTCGAGCGCGTGGAGCACGCGGCGCAGCTTCCAGGTGATGGCCAGCTCGTCGCTGCCCAGCAGGATCTCTTCCTTGCGGGTACTGGACGCGTCGACGTCGACGGCCGGGAAGATGCGCTTGTCCGAGAGCTTCCGGTCGAGCTTGAGCTCCATGTTGCCGGTGCCCTTGAACTCCTCGAAGATCACCTCGTCCATGCGCGAGCCGGTCTCGACGAGCGCGGTGGCCAGGATGGTCAGCGAGCCGCCGTCCTCGATGTTGCGCGCGGCACCGAAGAAGCGCTTCGGCGGGTACAGCGCGGTCGAGTCGACACCACCGGACAGGATGCGGCCGGAGGCCGGCGCCGCGAGGTTGTACGCGCGGCCCAGGCGGGTGATCGAGTCGAGCAGGACGACCACGTCGTGACCCAGCTCGACCAGGCGCTTGGCCCGCTCGATGGCCAGTTCGGCGACGGTGGTGTGGTCCTCGGCGGGACGGTCGAAGGTCGAGGAGATGACCTCGCCCTTCACCGACCGCTGCATGTCGGTGACCTCTTCCGGACGCTCGTCCACGAGGACGACCATCAGGTGGCACTCGGGGCTGTTGACCGTGATCGCGTTGGCGATGGCCTGGAGGATCATGGTCTTACCGGTCTTCGGCGGGGCCACGATCAGTCCGCGCTGGCCCTTGCCGATCGGGGCGACCAGGTCGATGATCCGCGTCGTCAGGACGTTGGAGTCGGTCTCCAGGCGGAGCCGGTCCTGCGGGTACAGCGGAGTCAGCTTCTGGAACTCCGGGCGTCCACGGCCGGATTCGGGCGCCATGCCGTTGACGGTGTCGAGGCGCACGAGGGCGTTGAACTTCTCGCGGCGCTCGCCGTCCTTGGGCTGGCGCACGGCGCCGGTGACGTGGTCACCCTTGCGCAGGCCGTTCTTGCGGACCTGGGCGAGCGAGACGTACACGTCGTTCGGGCCCGGGAGGTAGCCGGAGGTCCGGATGAACGCGTAGTTGTCGAGGATGTCCAGGATGCCCGCGACGGGGATCAGGACGTCGTCGTCGGCCACCTGCACGTCGCTCTGGAAGTCCTCGCGGCCGCGACGGCCGCGGCGGTCGCGGTAGCGGCCACGACGGCCGCGGCGGCCGCCCTCGTCGTCGAAGTCGTCCTGCGGACCGTTGTCGCGGTGCTGCTGGCCCTGGCCGCCGCCCTGGCCCTGGCCCTGACCCTGGGTCTGGCCCTGGCCCTGACGCTGCGACTGGCCCTGACCCTGGCGCTGCTGGCCCTGGTCGTCGCCCTTGCCCCGGCGGTCGCGCTGGCGGTCGCGGCGGTCACCGCGGTCGCCGCGCTGACGGTCCTGGCGGTCGCCGCGACGGCCCTCGGCGGTGTCGGCGGCCGACTCGGCGCGGGCGTCGCCCTTCGCCTCGGCGCGGTCGTCCTGCTTGGCCTCGGCGGCGCGGTCGTCCTGTTTCGGCTCGGCCTTGGCCTCGGGGGCACCGGCCTGCGCGGTGGCGCGGCGCCGGCGGCGCTCGCCCGCGGGCTGGTCGTCGCTGGCGGGCTGGCCGGGGATGTCGATCTGCTGCTGGGCAGCCGGCTTCTCGGCCGGGGCGGCGGCCTCGTCGCCCGTGCGCGCCTTGGAGGTGGCGCGGCGCTTGGGCTTGCTCTCCGCGTCCGTCCCGGCGGCGGGCGCCTTGGCGGCGGCCTTGGCGGCGGGGGCCTTGCCGGCCTGCGCCTCCTTGATGACCTCGATCAGCTGGCTCTTGCGCATGCGCGCGGTGCCCCTGATGCCGAGGCCGGACGCGACCTGCTGCAGCTCGGCCAGGACCATGCCGTCAAGGCCGGTGCCGGAGCGGCGGCGCCGTGCGGTGGTGCCAGTGGCAGCACCTTCGGCGGGCGCGGCGCTGTCGACGCTCTTGTCGGCAGTCACGCCCATCAGATCGGTGGTGTCGCTCACGAAGGGTCCTTCCCTGGAGCGGACGTCGGCCTTCTGGCTCGGCGACCGGTTGTGCTGTCCGGCATTCGGTTGGTGATCTTTTCGATCGCGGACCGGGCCGGGGCGGTGGTCCGCCGGGTGCGGCGGAGAGATGAACGTGCGGGGTCCGACGCGAGCTCCCCCTGCTCGGCCCACTGATGGACGAACGTGGGGTGTCGTGCCGGTTCCGGAGCGTGCTCGAAACTGCTCAGACAGGCTGATCAGGCAGTTGGGGAGGCTCCCGGAAGAAAGGTGGTCCCTGAAGGGGACACGAAGCAACGCGTCGCTGGGACGTCGATTGCCGACTTGAGATTAACACTACCGGCTCCAACAAATATTCCCCCTCTCTGTCACCGGCAATCCCTCTGCTTACGGCGCGAGCGGCAGCACGCACGCGCCGGGACCGTCGAGCGCGAGCCGGTTCGCGGCCCATCCCTCACCCGCGAGGCGGGCCACCTTGTCGGCGGCGCCTTCCTCCGTGAGAGCGAGAACCGTGGGCCCGGCGCCGGAGATGACGGCGGGGACGCCGTCGGCGCGCAGCCGGTGCACCAGTTCGAGGCTCTCCGGCATCGCCGGGCCCCGGTATTCCTGGTGGAGCCGGTCCTCGGTGGCGGCCAGCAGCAGCTCGGGGCGCCGGGTCAGCGCCTCGACGAGCAGCGCGGCGCGGCCGGCGTTGGCGGCGGCGTCGACGTGCGGGACCTGGCGGGGCAGCAGTCCGCGGGCGGTCTCGGTGAGCACCGGCTTGCCCGGTACGAAGACCACCGGCACGACCGGGGCGGCCGGGTCCATCCGGATCGCGCGGGCCGCGCCGCCGTCCATCCACGCGAGGGTGAATCCGCCGAGGAGGCAGGCGGCGACGTTGTCGGGGTGGCCCTCGATCTCGGTGGCCAGCTCCAGCAGCGCGGCGTCGTCGAGGCGGGCCTCGCCGCCGGTGGTCACGGCGCGGGCGGCGACGATGCCGGCGCAGATGGCGGCGGAGGAGGAGCCGAGGCCGCGGCCGTGCGGGATGCGGTTGGCGCAGACGATCTCCAGCCCGCGCGGCTGCCCGCCGAGCAGGTCGAAGGCGGTGCGCATGGCGCGGACGAGCAGGTGCGACTCGTCGCGGGGCAGGGTGTCGGCGCCCTCACCGGCGATGTCGATGTGCAGGCCGGAGTCGGCGACCCGGACGACCACGTCGTCGTAGAGGCCCAGCGACAGGCCGAGGGCGTCGAAGCCCGGGCCCAGGTTGGCGCTGGTGGCGGGGACGCGCACCCTGACGGCGGCGGCTCGGAACGCGGGACCGGCCATCGGCTGGTGGACTCCTTGGGGCGGGGATGCGGTGCGTGCGGGTGACTCTGCGGCGGCGGGGTGGTGACACGGGAGTCCGGTCGGCCGGAACGCGACTTCCGGGAGGCGGTGCTCCGGTGGTGGACCCCACGGCCACCGCACGGCGACCGGGACAGGGTCGTGTGACGACGCTGCCGATCACGTACAGCTTATCGAAGGAAGGTTCTGTGGCGACATAGGGCGCATGGGAGGCGCACGATGCGTGTCGCACGCGTCCCTTGCGCTCTCCGCCCCGGAAAAGGGGGTTGAGCCCGATCCGCCCGATCCGCACCGCACCGCCCGGAGGCGTTTCGCCTGCCGGGCGGTGCGGTGGTGTCGCGGGAACGGCGCGGTGTGCGCGGCCGAACCGGGAGGAGCGCCGGGGCCCTTGGGCCCGGAGGC
This sequence comes from Streptomyces sp. NBC_01335, assembly GCF_035953295.1. Taxonomy (GTDB): domain Bacteria; phylum Actinomycetota; class Actinomycetes; order Streptomycetales; family Streptomycetaceae; genus Streptomyces. Next base: position 5,473,496 of record NZ_CP108370.1, on the reverse strand, counting down.
TCAGGCGAGGCCGAGCTTCTCCGCGGCGGTGGCGGCGTCGACCGGGACGGTGACGGGCTGCGGTGCGCCCGCGACGGCCCAGTCGGGGTCCTTGAGGCCGTTGCCGGTGACGGTGCAGACGATCCGCTGGCCGGGGTCGACCTTGCCCTCTTCGGCGGCCTTGAGCAGACCGGCGACGGAGGCGGCCGAGGCGGGCTCCACGAAGACGCCCTCCTGCGCGGCCAACAGGCGGTAGGCGGACAGGATCTGACGGTCCGTCACCTCGTCGATGAAGCCGCCGGACTCGTCCCGGGCGGCCAGGGCGTAGTCCCAGGAGGCCGGGTTGCCGATCCGGATCGCGGTGGCGATCGTCGCCGGGTCCTTGACGATCTCGCCGCGCACGATGGGCGCGGAACCGGAGGCCTGGAAGCCCCACATGCGCGGCCGGTGGGTGGCCATGGCGTCACCGGCGTACTCGGTGTAGCCCTTCCAGTAGGCCGTGATGTTGCCCGCGTTGCCGACCGGCAGGACGTGGATGTCCGGGGCGTCGCCGAGCGCGTCGACGATCTCGAACGCGGCGGTCTTCTGGCCCTCGATACGGACCGGGTTGACCGAATTGACCAGCGCCACCGGGTAGTTGTCGGAGAGCGAGCGGGCCAGCGTCAGGCAGTCGTCGAAGTTGCCGTCGACCTGGAGGATCTTGGCGCCGTGCACGAGCGCCTGGCCCATCTTGCCGAGCGCGATCTTGCCGCGCGGTACGAGGACGGCGCAGACCATTCCGGCACGCACCGCGTACGCGGCGGCGGAGGCGGAGGTGTTGCCGGTGGAGGCGCAGATGACGGCCTGCGCACCCTCCTCCTTGGCCCGGGTGATGGCCATGGTCATGCCGCGGTCCTTGAACGAACCGGTGGGGTTGGCGCCCTCGACCTTGAGGTGCACCTCGCAACCCGTGCGCTCGGACAGGACCTGCGCCGGGACGAGCGGCGTACCGCCCTCACGGAGCGAGACGACCGGCGTCGTGCTCGTGACCGGGAGACGGTCCCGGTACTCCTCGATGATGCCGCGCCACTGGTGGGTGCCCTTGCTGGTCATGGGTCCTTACTCCCCTTCAACACGCATGATGCTGGCGACACCGCGCACGGTGTCGAGCTTGCGCAGCGCTTCGACGGTCGCCGAGAGGGCGGCGTCGGGCGCGCGGTGGGTGACGACGACGAGAGAAGCCTCGCCGCTCGAGTCCTGACGGCCTTGCTGACGAACGGTATCGATCGACACACCCTGCTCGGCGAAGACCGTGGCGACCTGGGCGAGAACGCCCGGTTTGTCGGCGACGTCGAGGCTGATGTGGTAGCGCGTCACGACCTCGCCCATCGGGCTGACGGGCAGGCGCGTGTAGGCCGACTCGCCGGGGCCGGTGGCCCCGTTGAGCTTGTTCCGGCAGACGGCCACGAGGTCGCCGAGGACCGCGGAGGCGGTCGGCGAACCGCCGGCGCCGGGGCCGTAGAACATCAGCTGCCCGGCCGCCTCGGCCTCGACGAAGACGGCGTTGTACGCCTCGCGGACGGAGGCCAGCGGGTGGCTGAGCGGGATCATCGCGGGGTGGACGCGCGCGGTGACCGACTGCCCGTCCGCGGCCCGCTCGCAGATGGCGAGGAGCTTGACGGTGCAGCCCATGCGGCGGGCGGAGGCGATGTCGGCGGCGGTGACCTCGGTGATGCCCTCGCGGTGCACCTCGCCGATCCGCACCCGGGTGTGGAAGGCGATCCCGGCGAGGATCGCGGCCTTCGCGGCGGCGTCGAAGCCCTCGACGTCGGCGGTCGGGTCGGCTTCGGCGTACCCGAGGGCGGTGGCCTCGTCGAGCGCCTCGGAGTAGCCGGCGCCGCTGGTGTCCATCTTGTCGAGGATGAAGTTGGTCGTGCCGTTGACGATGCCGAGCACCCGGTTGACCTTGTCGCCGGCGAGGGACTCGCGCAGCGGGCGGACCAGCGGGATGGCCCCGGCGACGGCGGCCTCGTAGTAGAGGTCGCGGCCGTGCTCCCCGGCGGCGGCGTGCAGGGCCGAGCCGTCCTCGGCCAGGAGCGCCTTGTTGGCGGAGACGACGCTCGCGCCGTGCTCGAAGGCGGTGGTGATGAGGGTGCGGGCGGGCTCGATGCCGCCGATGACCTCGATGACCACGTCGATGTCGCCGCGCTTGACCAGGGCCGTGGCGTCGGTGGTGATGAGCGCGGGGTCGATGCCCTCGCGGACCTTCGACGGGCGGCGGACGGCGACGCCGGCGAGCTCGACCGGCGCGCCGATGCGCGCGGCGAGGTCGTCGGCGTGCGTCGTCATGATGCGCGCCACCTCTGAGCCGACCACACCACAGCCCAGCAGCGCCACCTTCAGCGGACGCGTACGCATCATCCGACCTCGTTTCTCCTACATCCGATGTATGGAACAGTCTCACTCACCGGACGGGCGATTCTGTCACCCGTCCGGATTCTGAGACATCTATTTCATCAGCCGACATCGAGACGCAGGAGATCTTCCTCCGTCTCGCGCCTGACGATGACGCGCGCCTCTCCGTCGCGCACGGCGACGACGGGCGGGCGGAGCGCGTGGTTGTAGTTGCTCGCCATCGAGCGGCAGTACGCCCCGGTGGCCGGTACGGCGATCAGGTCGCCCGGCGCGAGGTCGGCGGGAAGGAACGCGTCCTTCACCACGATGTCACCGCTCTCGCAGTGCTTGCCGACGACCCGGACCAGCATCGGTTCGGCGTCCGAGCTGCGCGAGACGAGCGCGACGCTGTACTCGGCGTCGTAGAGGGCGGTGCGGATGTTGTCGGACATCCCGCCGTCGACGCTGACGTACGTACGGAGCCCTTCGAGCGGCTTGATGGTGCCGACCTCGTACAGGGTGAAGGCGGTAGGGCCGACGATGGCGCGGCCCGGCTCGACGGAGATCCGGGGGGTGGCGAGGCCGGACGCCTCGCACTCGCGGGTGACGATGTCGCCGAGCGCCTTGGCGATCTCGTGCGGCTCGCGCGGGTCGTCGTCGGAGGTGTAGGCGATGCCCAGGCCGCCGCCGAGGTCGATCTCCGCGAGCTCGACGCCGTGCTCGTCGCGCACCTCGGCGAGGAGCTGGACCACGCGGCGGGCGGAGACCTCGAAACCGGCCATGTCGAAGATCTGCGAGCCGATGTGCGAGTGGATGCCGGTGAGCTCCAGGCCGTCCAGGGTGAGGGCGCGGCGGACCGCCTCGGCGGCCAGGCCGCCGGCGAGCGCGATGCCGAACTTCTGGTCCTCGTGCGCGGTGGCGATGAACTCGTGGGTGTGTGCCTCCACGCCCACGGTGACCCGGATCTGCACCTGCTGGCGCTTGCCGAGCCGCTGGGCGACGTGGGCGACGCGGACGATCTCCTGGAAGGAGTCGAGGACGATCCGGCCGACACCGGCCTCCACGGCCCGCTCGATCTCGGCGACCGTCTTGTTGTTGCCGTGGAAGGCGATGCGCTCGGCGGGCATCCCGGCGTCGAGCGCGGTGGTCAGCTCGCCGCCGGAGCAGACGTCGAGGTTGAGCCCCTCCTCGCGGAGCCAGCGCACGACGGCGCGGGAGAGGAACGCCTTGCCCGCGTAGTAGACGTCGGCGCCGGGCCCGAAGGCGTCGGACCAGGCGCGGCAGCGGGCCCGGAAGTCGGCCTCGTCGAGGAAGTACGCCGGGGTGCCGAACTCCTCGGCGAGCCGGGCGACTCCGATGCCGCCGACGGTGAGGGCGCCGTCCGCGTCACGGGTGACGGTGCGCGACCAGACCTTCTCGTCGAGGAGGTTCAGGTCGGCGGGCGGGGCGGCGTAGTGGCCCTCGGGGACGACGTCGGCGTGACGGGGTCCGGCGGGGTGGGCGGAACGGCTCATCGTATTGCTCTCTCGGGTCTCTCAAAGGTGTTCGGGCGCACTGATACCGAGCAGGGACAGGCCGCCGGCCAGCACCGTCCCGGTGGCTTCGGCGAGGGCCGGCCGGGAGCGGTGGGCGGCCGAGGGTTTCTCGTCGCCGGCGGGGAGCGGGGGGCAGGCGTCGTGGAAGTCGAAGAAGGCGTGCGCGACGGCTTCGAGGTGGCGGGCGAGCCGGTCGGGCGCGCGGTGCCGGGCGGCGGCGAGCAGGACCGCCGGGTGGTCGGCGAGGAGGGCGGCCAGCGCGAGGGCGGCGGGCTCGCCGAAGGGGGCGCCGTGGTCCGGGGCGGCCGGGTGCCGCGTGGCGGTGTGGTCCGGGGCGCCGTGGTCCCGGGCCGCGTCGTCCCGGGCGCCGTCGTCGTACGCGTCCGGGGTGGCCCGGAGGCCGAGGGCGCGGGCGGCCCGGGTGACGGCGTGGGCGCGGGAGTGGGCGTAGCGGACCAGGAAGAGCGGGTTGGCGGCGGTCTGGACGAGCAGCCCGTCGTCGAGCGCGGCCCGGTCGTGTCCGGCGGCCCGCAGCAGCCCCCAGCGGGCGGCGTCGGACCCGAGGCGTACGAGGAGGTCGGCGGCGGGCACCCCGGCGGGCACGGGCCGCATCGTTCCGGCCGCCCCGGCTTCGGCCCCGGAGCCCGTACCGGCCTCCGTACCGGCGGCGACCCCGAGGCCGCTCCACGCCGGGTCGGCCGGTCCGGTCGGGACCGTGCGCGGGGCGGCGCCCTGGGACCGCAGCAGCGCGGCGACGGCGTCGGCGGTGACGGCGGCCCGGACCTCGGCCGCGTACGGCAGCAGGGGCGCCCGGCCGCTCAGCGCCGTCCCGTGGCCGTACGCCGCGCCGCGCGCCGCCACCTCGCGCACGAGGGCGACCCGGGCGGCTCCGTCGGCGGAGGCGTCGAGCGTGAGGTTGAGGAACCCGGGCCCGGTGATCTCGACCCGCCCGATCCCGGGCTCGGCCGCGATGCGGTCCTTGAGGATGCGGGCGACCTCGTGCGCGGGCAGCGCCGCCGGACGGGCGAGCTGCAGCGCGACGGCGCAGGCGTAGTCCCCGCTGCCGCCGGGGCGCGTCCGCTCCACCCGTACGCGCGCGGGCACGGCCACGCGCAGGGCGTCCTCGTCCACCGCGCGGCGCACGGCGTGCAGCACGGTCCTGGAGAGGTCGGCGGGGGTCACGGGGACCAGCCTAGGGGAGGAAGGGGGGCCTTCCGCGACCGCGTTTCGCCATACGGGCAGCAGCCGGGGCCGCCGGGGCGGGATGAGCGCGGGTACTCAGCGCGCGGCGCTGCCCGCCCGGCCGGCGCCGGAGCCGCCCTCCGCCGCGGAGGGCGGCTCCGGGAGGGCGAGGCGGCGCACCAGCCGCACCAGCTCACTGGGCTCGAACGGCTTCGCCAGGAACGCCTCCACCCCGGCGGCGACGCCCCGATCCGTCTCGTGCGGGGTGCAGGCGCTGATGATCGCGACCGGAATGGCGCTGGTACGGGGGTCCTCGCGGAGCCGTGCGGCGGTCCGGGGGCCGTCGAGCCGGGGCATCATGACGTCGAGGGTGATCACGTCGGGCCGCACGCGGTGCACGACGTCCAGGCACTCGACACCGTCGGCCGCGGTCACGACCTCGAAGCCCTCAAGCTCAAGGTTGACCCTGATCAGATGCCGGATGACCTTGTTGTCGTCCACAACAAGCACGCGGCCGTACGCCCCTGACACGTTTCGAGAGTAGGTGCGCCCCAGGGGCTGCGTCCGGGTTTTGCCCACTTCCGCCCCCGGGGGCCGCGCCGGCCCCGTTCCCCCGCCCACGCGAATCGCCCAGCACCGCGGAAATACCCGTTCACGGACACCCCTCCGGAGCTGGTAGTGTTTCACCCGTCGCAGAGCAACACCGCGATACGCCCCCGTAGCTCAGGGGATAGAGCATCGGCCTCCGGAGCCGGGTGCGCAGGTTCGAATCCTGCCGGGGGCACTTCCGGACAGAGGGTCCGATCAGCGGAAACGCCGATCGGACCCTTTCTCGTTGCCCCCTCGTCGCGTCTCGTTTTCCGGTAGCTGCCGTCAGGGCCGCCGGCCCGCCCGCGCTGCCGCCGGCGGACGCGGGCTTCTCAGCCCGTCGACTCGTCCGGGGTCGGCTGGTCCGGGTGGACGCCCGCGTTGCGGGCGGCACGGGCACCCGCACCGGCCTCGTCGGGGTCGGCCCCGTCGGCGCCGGCGTCGTCCCGGTACTGGTCCGCCCACGGCGGCGGGGGGACGTCAAGGGCGTCCTCGCCCTCCTGCACCTGCTGGTCGGGCATGTCGGCGGGGACGGGCGGCGGGCTTCCCGAGGCGCCGGTGTACGCGGGTCCTTCTGGCCTGCGGTCGGTCATCTGCGTTCTCCGTTCGACCTGCCCATGGTTGCCGGGGCGCGGGTGTGCCGCCACTCCGGGTACCCGGGACGTGCCGGACGAACCCCGGGCGTACGGGCAGGAGGGCGCCGGGGTCAGGCCGTCCGGGCCACCGGCCGGCTCGCGTCGAAGGCGTCCGGCTGTCCGGAATCCGCGGGGTCGTGGCCCTCGGCCGACGCGCGGGCCTCCGCGAAGGCGCGGGCGCCGCGCTCGGGCGAGGTGTCCAGCCGTCCGAGGACGCCGGGCACCGCGATGCTGGGCAGCACCAGGTCGTACAGAAGAGAGATGCGCTCCTCGAAATCGGCCATCTCGGTGGCCGCCTGCGACATCAGCTGGATGCCGGTGAAGGAGCCGACCATCGTCTGGGCGGTCCGCTCGGGATCGACGTGCGGAAGTACCTCACCCTGCCCCTGAGCTGCGGTGATCTGCTGGCTGGTCAACTGCACCCAGTCGTGCCACGGCTTGCCGAAGAAGCGCTGGTTGCTCTGATCGGCTGCAATGCGCGCGGCACCCCGCAACAGTGGCTCTCTCGGCAGCCGGTGCGCGAGGATCAGCCCCATGTCGACGAACGACTGCATCTTCAGAGGTTGTTCGGGGGGCGGCTCGGTCACCGCATGATCCAGAACGCCTCGCGCCAGGTCCTCCTTGGAGGGGAAGTGGAAGTACAGCGCGCCCTTGGTCACCGCGGCCCGCTCCAGAATCTCCTGGATCGTCGCGGCCTCGTAGCCGCGCTCGGCGAAGACCGCTGCGGCGGCTGTCAGTACTGCGTTGCGCGTCCTGATCGCGCGCTCCTGCCGTGCCATTCGAGATCTCCTGACGATGCGCCTGACGGGGCTCAGTGTCTCCGGCACGTTCCCCTCAAGAAACCGGCTGGTCCGTATTCTATGGCACCGTTCCCGGCGGCCTCCAGTTGAGGCGGCACCGGCGGCCGTGTGCCCGGGCGCGCTCCCCGCCCTCAACGGCCCGTGCGATCCGCCTCTTTGAGGACGGACCGAACTGCTCCGTTTTCGCGCTCGAACACCACTGATCACGTGCGCATTCATCCCTGGGGGGAGCACATGCACCACACCGTGAAGCACCACCACACCCCGTCCGTCCCCGAGTTCAGGACGGACCGCACCGCCTCGGTCCCGGCGCCCGCAGGGGGCGTACCGGACACCACGCCCGCGGTCCGCCCGGCGGACGCCCATCGCGTCCAGCCGGACGACGTACTGATCCGCGACTACCACCGGATCGCCGAGAACAGTTACGCACTCGACATCGACTGGGCCGGCCGGCACGTCTTCTTCGAACCCGCACTCGGCAGTGTGCACCACCACATGCTGATCGCGCAGACACTGAGACAGATCGGACTCAGCCTCGCACACACAGAGTTCAAGATCAGCTCCGCGCACCAGTTCCTGATGGGCGGGATGTCCTACTCCACCGATCCGCTCCTGCCGACGGACCTGTCACCGGTCCGCGCGGAGGCGGTCTGCACCTGGACGGGGCGCAACGGTATCCGCATAGCCATCACCCTGGAGCAGCACGGGACGGTCTTCGTCAGGAGCGAGTCCGGGTTCTCCTGGGTGTCCGACCGGGTCTACCGGCGGCTGCGCGGCTCGCACCTGACCGCGCGGCCCGGGGCCATGCCGGCGCCGGTCGGGGCGGCGGCGGCCGGGCGGCGGGCGGCGGACGAGGTGGTGCTCGGCGCCTCGGACCGCCCGCGCCGCTGGGAGTTGATCGCCGACACCGGCAATCCGGCGCTGATGGACCACCCGGTCGACCATGTGCCGGGGCTCGTGATCATGGAGGCGAGCCAGCAGGCCGCGCACGCCGTCGTCGCGGGTGCGGGAGCCCGGTCGTGGTGCCCGCTCACCACCGACATGCGTACGTCCCGGTACGTGGAGTTCGACGCGCCGTGCTGGGTCGACGCCCGTGAAGTTCCACTGCCCGACGCGCCCTTGGGCAGCGCTCCCGGCGCGGGCAGCGCTGCCCGCTCGGGCCGTGCTCCGGGCTCGGGCCGTGCTGCGGGCTCGGGCCGTGCTGTGGAGAGGATCGCGGTGGAGGTGACCGGGACGCAGCACGGGAAGGTGGCGTTCCGCAGCCTGGTGGAAGGGCTGGCAGCGCCCGTCGCCGTACCGGAGTGACGGTCGGGTGAGGCTCCGGGGCCGGTGGCGGACGGGGACGGGGGGGGATCCCGCGGCCCGTACGCCACCGGCTTCCGGGGCCGGTCGGGCCCAGGGTCTTCCGTCGGATCAGGCTGGTCGGCGAGCCCGGCCCGATCCGGACGAGAGGCCCGGGCCCTCTCCGGCCACTCCCGTCGGGCGGGCGGCGCCCGCCGGTCCGCCGCGCGTGGTCAGGCGCGCGTGGTCAGGCGCGCCCGTGTCGCAGGACGGGGAGTTCCTGGTGGCCGTTGGAGATGAAGGACTTCACCGGGCGCAGCGAGGACGACGGGACGGCGAGCGTCAGTCCGGGGAACCGGGCGAAGAGCGCGGAGAGGGCGGTGACCCCCTCCATCCGGGCGAGGGGCGCCCCGAGGCAGTGGTGGACGCCGTGTCCGAAGGCGAGATGGTCGCGGCGGGTCGCCCGGGTGAGGTCGAACCGGTCCGCGTCCGGTCCGTGCAGGCCCTCGTCGCGGCCCGCGCCGGCGACGGCCATGACGAGGGCGTCGCCCTTGGGGACGACCACGTCGCCGAGGTCGAGGTCCTCGACGGCGTACCGGAGCATGAGGTTGGCCGCGGCCGGTTCCCAGCGCAGGGTCTCCTCGATCGCGTCGGACCACTCGGCCTTGCCGGTGCGGATCAGTTCGAGCTGGTCGGGGTGGGTGAGCAGGGCGTGCGTGGCGTGGTCGATCAGGTTGATGGTGGTCTCGTACCCGGCGGACAGGAAGTGGACGAGGGTGTCGAGCAGCTCCTGGTCCTCCAGGGGGTTCGACTCACCGGAGGCGAGTCCGTCGCGCTGGATGGCGACCAGCGCGCTGGTGAGGTCGTCGCCGGGGGTCTCCCGCTTGAGGGCGACGAGTCCGTGGAGGATGCCGTACAGCTCCCCGGCGTGGAGGCGCACTTCCTCGGCCGGGGTGGCGGTGCTGAACAGGGCGTCGAACAGGGTGCAGAGCCGGTCGCGGCTGGCCAGCGGTACGCCGAACAGCTCGCAGATGACGCGGGCGGGCAGCGGTCCGGCGTACCGGGCGCGCAGGTCCACCGGTTCGCCCGCGGGCAACGCCTCGATCTCGTCGAGCAGTTCCTCCGCGATGCGGGTGACGACGGGGGCCAGGGCCTTGGTGCGGTGGGCGGTGAAGGCGCCGGAGACGAGCTTCCGCAGGCGGGTGTGGGCGGGGCCGTACGCCGTGAACATGCTGCGTATGGAGACCCACAGGGCCATCGACCAGTCGGGCCCGACCTCGCCGTCGATCCAGGCGGGCCAGTGCTGGGCGGCGTCCTTGGAGACGTCCGGGGAGGTGAGCAGCCGGGTGATGACGGCAGGGTCGGCGACGGCCCAGGCGGGGACGCCTTCCGGCAGTTCGATCCGGGTGGCCGATCCGCCCGCGCGGATACGGGCGGCCTCGCCCTGGATGTCCCTACCGGAGGGGTCGAGCCGGAACGGGCAGCGCGCGGCGGTGCCGGGGGCGTGCTGGGAGGGAGAAGTGTCGGCGGGGGGTTTGGTGTGCATGATGTGTCTCTTTCCTGGACGGCTCGTGCCTGCGAGGACATTGGCCGCAGAGACGGTTCTTCGGCAAGCGGAGGGGCGAACCGATTTTTCCGGGCGATGGCACGAAGGCGGTACGAGGACCCGTCGGGGACCTTCGCACCGCCTCCGCGCACCGCGGGTCAGGCGAGCGGCAGGCCCGGTGCCGGGTGGGCGTCCATCAGCTCCTTGACCTCGCCGCGGACCCGGGCGACCACGCTCTCGTCGCCGGTGCGTGCCGCGTCGACCACGGTGTCGATCCAGGCCGCCACGTCCGCCATCGCGGAGGCCGGAACGCCGCGCGTGGTGAGCGCGGGAGTGCCGATGCGGATGCCGGACGGGTCGAAGGGCTTACGGGTGTCGTACGGCACGGAGTTGTGGTTCACCACGATGCCCGCGCGGTCCAGCGCCTTGGCCGCGACCTTGCCCGGCACGTCCTTGCCGGTGAGGTCGATCAGCAGCAGGTGGTTGTCGGTGCCGCCGGAGACGAGGTCGAAGCCCCGCCCGGCCAGTTCCTCGCCGAGGAGACGGGCGTTGGCGACCACCTGGTGGGCGTATCCGGCGAAGTCCGGCTGCGCGGCTTCCCCGAGCGCGACCGCGATGGCGGCGGTGGTGTGGTTGTGCGGACCGCCCTGGAGCCCCGGGAACACCGCCCGGTCGATGGCGCGGGCGTGCTCGGCCGTGCTGAGCAGCATCGCGCCGCGCGGCCCGCGCAGCGTCTTGTGCGTGGTGGTGGAGACGATGTCGGCGTACGGGGCGGGCGAGGGGTGCGCGCCACCGGCGATCAGCCCCGCGATGTGGGCGATGTCGGCGACCAGCACCGCGCCGGTCTCGCGGGCGATCTCGGCGAAGGCCGCGAAGTCGATGGTGCGGGGCACGGCCGTGCCCCCGCAGAAGATCACCTTGGGGCGCTCGGCGAGGGCCAGGTCGCGCACCTCGTCCAGATCGACCCGCCCGGTGTCGCGGCGCACGCCGTAGCCCACGCCCCGGAACCAGGTGCCGGTGGCGGAGACGCCCCAGCCGTGGGTGAGGTGACCGCCCATCGGCAGGCCCATGCCGAGGACGGTGTCGCCGGGGGCGCAGAACGCGAGGTAGACGGCGAGGTTGGCCGGGGAGCCCGAGTACGGCTGCACATTGGCGTGCTCCATGCCGAAGACGGCCTTGGCGCGCTCGACGGCCAGCCTCTCGACCTGGTCGACGACCTGCTGGCCCTCGTAGTAGCGGCGGCCGGGGTAGCCCTCGGAGTACTTGTTCTGGAGGACGGTGCCGGACGCTTCCAGCACGGCGGCCGAGACGTAGTTCTCGCTGGGGATCAGCCGCAGGGTGTCGGCCTGGAGCCGCTCCTCCGCGTCGATCAGCCCGGCGAGTACGGGATCGGTGGCGGCGAGCGCCGGACGGGCGGTGGAGGGCGCCGCGGTCGGCGCCCCGTCGTGCGGCGGTGCGGATACGTCGGTCACGGATGCGAGGGCGGGTACGGTCACGGGACTCTCCCGGGTCGGCCGCGTCGTGCGGCATGGACCCGGATGCCCAGGCGGACGGCCCTCCGGCGGTGGTCCTCCGGACGGGCCGGAGCGCGCCGCTCCCTCGTGGTCGTTTCCACGCAACGCCCCGTGAGGCGCACGCCAGTCGCGGCACGCAGGACGTTACCGGCTCGGGCCGGAGCGCGCGCGGGAAAACACGGACGGCGCGGGGGCCGAAATCCGGTGGACACGCGGCGCGTGCCGCCCGTAGGACTGTCCCCGCCCCGGCGGGCCGCCGCCTCCGTACCCGCTTCCCCCGGGAAGAAGCGGCCCCGCCACCTCCGTACCGGCTTCACCCGCGTCACCCGCGTCACCCGAGAAGAGAGGAGCCCGCCCGTGGACCTTCCCCGCATCTTCACCATCCGCGAGAGCAGCCACCGCATCCACAACCCGTTCACGGCCGACAAGTTGGCGACCCTGGGTCGGGCCCTGCACCTGGAGCCGGGGATCCGTGCGCTCGATCTCGCCAGCGGCTCCGGCGAGTTGCTGTGCACCTGGGCGCGTGACCACGGGATCACCGGTACGGGCGTCGACATCAGCACCGTCTTCACCGCCGGGGCACGCGCCCGCGCGGCGGAACTCGGGGTGGCGGACCGGGTGGAGTTCGTGCACGGCGACGCCTCCGGGCATGTCGCGGACGTGCCCGTCGACCTCGCCGCCTGCATTGGGGCGACCTGGATCGGCGGGGGTCTGGACGGGACGGTGGAGCTGCTGGCCCGCAGCTTGCGGCCGGGCGGCCTGATGCTGATCGGCGAGCCGTTCTGGCGCCGGGAACCCACGGACCAGGAGACCGCCGAGGGCTGCCACGCGAGCAGCCCGGCCGACTTCCTGGCGCTGCCCGAGCTCCTCGGGCGGTTCGGCGACCTCGGGTACGACGTCGTGGAGATGGTGCTGGCGGACCAGAACAGCTGGGACCGGTACCGGGCGGCGCAGTGGCTCAACCTCCGCAGCTGGCTGGACCGGAACCCGGACGACGAACTGGCGCCCCAGGTACGCGCGGAGCTCACCACCGACCCCGTCCGCTACGCCCGGTACGAGCGCGAGTACCTCGGCTGGGGAGTCTTCGCCCTGATGAAGCGCTGATTCGGGGCCGATTCGGGGCCGATGCGGTGCCGATGCGGCGTTGCATCGGCACCGAATCAGTTCTGACGCACGGCAGTTGACGCGTTCGTCGTGGTCCGGGCAGCGCCGCCCGGACCACGCACGAACCGTCCGGTTCGTGCGTGGATGAGGGCGAAAAGGGAAAGAGAGAAGGTGACCGCAATGGCTCGACGGTGGGGGGACCGTATGGAGTCGGACGAGGGACGCGCGCACCCGTACGAAGGCGCTCCGGGGCCGGATCCGAGCCCGGGGTCCGGGCCGGGATCGGGGCCGGGGCCGACGCCCTGGGCCTCCGGAACGGACAGACCGGGCGGTCCGGACAGACCGGGCGGACAGGGCGCGCCGGCGGACGTACCGCCGCCTCCGCCGGGGCCGCCGCACGTACCGCCACCCCCACCGCTGCCTCCCTCGTCCCCGCCGCCTCCCCCGCCACTGCCGCCGTTCGCCGGGCAGCCGTCGCCGACCGGGCCCGTCGGGCCTCCCCCGCCGGGTGCCGGGCTGCGCGCCGCCGCGGCCGGGCTGCTCAATCTCAGCGGCCTCGGGCTCGGCCATCTCCTCACCCGCCGCTGGATCCGCGCCGCCCTCTGCCTCGCCGCGACGGGGCTGCTGCTGCTCGCGGTCCTGCCCGCCGAGCCCGAGGGGGTGTCGGGCGGCGTGCTCGTCGCCTACCTCGTGGTGCTCGTCGTGGCCGCCGCCGACGCGGCGAGGATCGCGCGGCGCACGGCGGTCGCCGGCTCGTGGCGGCCGGTGGTGGCCGCCGCGCTCGGCCTGGTGCTGCTGGCCGTCCCGGTGGGCGGGGTGGCGCTCTACGGCTCCGCGCGCGACGAGGCCGTACAGGAGATGCTGCTCGACCGACTGGAGACCGCCGACCGGGCGGTCGCCGCGGCGGACGGCCAGTCCTTCACCACGGCGAAGGCGAAGTACACCTCGGCGTTCGCCGTCTACCGCGACCTCGGCCGGGAGCACCCGGACTCGCGGGCCGGAAAGCTGGTGCCGGACCGGCTGAAGTCCTACTACGCGGCGGTCTCGGCCCCGTACACCGAGAAGGACTACTGCGGGGCGCTGGAGCCGCTGCGCTATCTGCGCACCCTGCCGAAGGGCAAGGACACCGGACTGCTGGGCAGCCTCGCGCAGTGGCCCGACGAGCCGCTGTCCGAGTCCCTCTACGCGTGCGGGATGTCGGAGCTCGGCTCGTACGGCGTGGAAGCCGCTTCCGTCGCCAAGGGGGCGGAACTCGCCGAGCTTCAGCGGACGTTCCCGGATTCGGCCGCCGCCGCGAAGGTGGCTCCGGCCGTCGACGCGCGGATCACCGAGGAGGCCGGGAAGCTGGGCGGCGCCGAGCCGTGCACGGTGACGGAGACGCTGCGCAGCATCGGCGCGACCGTCGGCGCCCTGACCGGGGACGACCTCAAGGCCTCGGCCGCCCGCGCGGACCGGGGCGTCCGGGACGGGGTGTACGCCTGTGGGGTGGACCAGTTCAGGGAGAAGAAGTTCAGCGAGGCGCGCTCCACACTGACCGGGTTCGCCGACACGTACCGGGACGACGGGCGGCGCGGGCAGGCGCGGAACATCTCGATAGCCGCCGAGATCGCCGAGGACCGCCCCGCCGCCGGGGAGAAGCTGCCACCGGCGAAACGCCCTGGCGGCCCGACGATGGAGCTCGTCATCAGCAACGACGCGCCCAACGAGGTGGAGGTCCTCTACACCGGACCGGTCACCGGCACCGTCACCCTGAAGGCGTGCGGGAGTTGCGGGCGGTACGACAGCACGGCGGACGGGAACCAACAGGCCTGCAAGGCGAGCGGGAAGAGCTACCCGAAGGCGCGGCTGCGGCTGCCCGCCGGCGACTACCACTTCCTGTACAAGCACGGGACCGGGGCGAGCGCGGCCGTGGACAGCTACGCGGACGGTTCGAAGATCGAGCCCGGGTACACCTACACCTCGTGCACGTACGTCGTCGAGCAGGACGACCCCTTCGGGCTGGACCCGCCCTCGCTGGACCTGCCGTCGATCGACCCGTCGGACATCGCCTGAGGGGCCGGGGCGCAGTACTGCCGAGAGGAGTACGGCCGGGGGAGCACGGCCGAGGGAGCACGGCCGAGGGCGCTCCGGGCGCTCAGGCGGAGGAACGCGAGGTCCGCCCGCCCGAAGCGCTCTTGCCCGCCGCCGTCTTCTTCGTCGCCGACGTCGCCGACTTCGCGGAAGAGGTCTTCTTCGCGGGGGCCTTCTTGGCGGTCGTCTTCTTCGCGGTCGTCTTCGTCGCGGTCGCCTTCGTCCCCGCCTTCCCTCCGGCGGTCTTCTTCGCGGCCGTCTTCTTCGCGGGGGCCTGCTTCGCCGCCGGCTTCCGTGCCGTCCCCTTGGCGGTGGACTTCTTCGCCCCGGTCTCCTTGGGCCGCGACTTCCCGGAGTCCGAGCCGGCCGAGCGGGAGACGTTCTTGCCGGTCGGTGTGCGGTGCGTGGTCCGCCCGATGTGGTGGACGTCGGCCACCTTGCCGTCACCGCCGTCCCCTCCGTCCTCCCCGCCGGCCTCGCCTTCCCCGTCCGCCCGCGACTCCTTCGCGGCGCGGACGCTCTTCTCCAGGGCGGCGACCAGGTCGATGACCTTGCCACCGTTGTCCTCCTCGCGGACGGGTTCCAGCGGCTCGCCCGCGGCCTTGGCGGCGACCAGCTCCTCCACCGCCTCGCGGTAGTCGTCGTGGAGCGTGTCCAGGTCCACCCCGCCGAGGGTGTCCATCAGGGCGTCGGCCAGGTCGAGTTCGGCGTCGCGCACCTTGGTCGCGGCGTCCGGTACGACGTCCTCCGGCGACCGCAGCTCGTCCGGCCACAGGAGTCCGTGCATCACGATCACGTCCTCGGCCACCCGCAGCATCCCGAGCCGTTCCCGCCCCCGCAGGGCGAACTTGGCGACGGCCACCTTCTCGCTGCGCTTGAGCGCCTCGCGCAGCAGGGTGTACGGCTTCGCCGCCGGGACCCCGTTGGCCGAGAGGTAGTAGGCGGTGTCCATCTGGAGCGGGTCGATCCGGGTGGCCGGGACGAAGCCGAGGATCTCGATCGTCTTGTTCGTGGGGAGCGGGAGCGAGGCGAGGTCCTCGTCGGTGATCGGGATGAGCGTGCCGTCCGCGTCCTCGTACGCCTTGCCGGTCTCGGCGGAGGTCACCTCCTCCTCGTCGACCTCGCAGACCTTGCGGTAGCGGATGCGGCCGCCGTCGGTGAGGTGGACCTGGCGGAAGGAGACGGAGTGGTTCTCGGTGGCGTTCATCAGTTTGACCGGGATGCTGACCAGCCCGAACGAGATCGCGCCGTTCCAGATGGACCTCATGGAGCTCACTCTCGACCCCTTCCGACGACCATGCCCCGACGATTCCGGCGGCCCCGCCCGGCGGTCTCGGCCGCTCCGGCGCACGCGTACACATCGCACTGCGCACACTTCTCGCATGGCGCACATGTCGGGCGATTCGTGTGATTCTTATCGTATGACGCCGATCACGCAGGTGGAGGGGCGGCGCCTGGCGCTCAGCAACCTGGACAAGGTGGTGTACCCGGCCACCGGCACGACCAAGGGCGAGGTGCTGCACTACTACGCCGCCACGGTCGCGGGGGCGCTGCTCGCCCATCTGTACAACCGGCCGGTCTCCTTCCTGCGGTATCCCGACGGTGCGGAGGGCCAGCACTTCTTCTCCAAGAACCCGCCGCCCGGTACGCCCGCCTGGGTGCGTACGGCGCGCGTCCCGCACCGGGGGGAGCGGGAAGCGGCCCAGGTCATGGTCCAGGACCTGGCCTCGCTGATGTGGGCGGCCAATCTCATGGTCGAGTTCCACACCCCGCAGTGGCAGGCGGACGCACCGGGCGTCGCCGACCGGATGGTCTTCGACCTGGACCCGGGCGCCCCGGCGAGCGTGGTCGAGTGCTGCGCGGTTGCCGGGTGGCTGCGCGAGCGGCTGGCGGCCGACGGGCTGCTCGCCCACGGGAAGACCTCCGGCTCCAAGGGCCTGCATCTGCTCGTCCCGCTGGAGCCCGCCCCGTCCGACAAGGTGACGGCGTACGCGAAGAAGCTCGCGGTCGAGGCGGAGGCGGCGCTGCCGGATCTGGTCGTCCACCGGATGAAGCGGGATCTGCGGCCGGGGAAGGTGTTCGTCGATTTCAGCCAGAACGCGGCGGCGAAGACCACCGCCACCCCGTACACCCTCCGCGCCCGCCCCGAACCGGCCGTCTCCGCGCCCGTCACCTGGGAGGAGATCGAGGCGTGCGGCGCCCCGGAGGAGCTGGTGTTCCTCGCGGGCGACATGGCCGCACGCCTGGAGACGTACGGGGACCTGCTCGGGCCGCTCATCAACCCGAACCGGGCCCGTCCGCTGCCCACCGGCCGCCGGGGGCGCCGCCCCGGCGCGTGACGGCGCCCGCCGGAGCGTGCGGGGACCGCCCGGCCGCCCCCACGGGCCGCCTCCGGGACCTCCCGCACCACAGGTCTCCCACAGCCTCGCTCCGCGGCGGCGGGAAAGGCCCGTCCGCCGGGCGGACCACCGCGGACCTGGGGCAGACTCGGTGCGAGGCGGGCGTGGGCCGTTCCGGGAACCAACTCCGGTCAGGTGCCGTCGCAGCGGTTGAGCGTCGTGATCGGGGAGGGGATGGCCGGAGTGTTCTCGGGGATCGACGAGGTGGACTGGGCCTCGATGCAGCATGCCTACGGACCGGCCGACGATGTTCCGGCGCTGCTGGCCGGGCTGGCCTCGGCGGACCCGGGGCAACGCGAACGCGCGCTGGACGGGATGTACGGCGCCGTCCACCACCAGGGCGACGTCTACGCCTGCACGCTCGCGTGCATCCCGTTCCTCTTCGAGCTGGTCGCCGATCCCTCGGTGGCCGAGCGCGGCAGCATCGTGGAGCTGCTGACCAGCATCGGCGGCATCGAACTGGACGAGGACGACGAGGACGAACTCGACGAGGACGAGATCGAGGGCGCCGCCAACTACGCCATGGCCGCGGCGGCCGTCTGCGCCGGGGCGGAGGTCTTCGTCCAGCTGCTGGACGACCACGATCGCGGCGTGCGGCTCGCGGCTCCCCTGGCGCTCGCCACGCTCCACACCGAACCGGAGCGATGTCTCGCGCTGCTGCGGAAGCGGCTGCCGGTGGAGCAGGACGAGGAGGTGCGGCTCGCCCTCGTCGAGGCGGCCGGCCGGCTCGCCCTGCGCCACGACACGGTGGCCGACGCGGCGGCGCACTGGCTGAGCCGGCTCGCGATGCAGGAGTACGCGCCGGGCCTCCGGCTGGCGGCCCTCGCGCAGTTGGCGCGGTGCGCGCCCGGCGCGCTCCCCGTCGACATCGTGCCCAGGGTCTCGGCTCTGCTGCGGGACCTGCGCGCGGTGCACCCTCCGTCCGGCCCGGCCGCCCGGGCCGCCGCCGAGGCCGCGGCCCGGGAGGGCGCCCAGTCGCCGACGCTGATCGGTCAGTTGCGCGCCCTGCACGCGGCGGAGACGGCCGGGCGGGGCGCCCCCTGGGCCGCCGATCTGCTGCGCACCCTGCACGGGGCGCTCGGCGACCGGGTGGAGGACCGGGTGGCGCTCCTGGCCGACCAGCTGTGCAGCCCGGACGAGGGGCAGCGGCTGGACGCGGTCCGGATGAGCGACGGGCTGATCCGGGCGTGGCGGGGTTCGTACGACGAGGTGGTGCGGCTGGTCGGGGAACAGCTCGCCGAGCCCGAGCCCCGGCTCCGCGACGCCGCCGCGTATCTGCTGGCCGACGTCCACACGCTCGCCGCACCGGCCGCCGACGCGCTGGCGGCGCAGGTGGCGGTCACTCCCGAGAGCTGGGTCAGGCTGTGGGACCACGGGCAGCCGAGCCTCGACCCGGCGGTGCGGGCGCTGGCCAACATCGGCGACCCCCGGGCGCTGCCGGTGCTGGCCGCCGTGCTGGAGGGGCCGGTCGTGCCGCACAACCTCGGGCACGCCGTCGCGGGTCTCGGGCCGGTCGCGTCCCCGCTGGCCGGGGCGCTGCGCCGGAGACTGGCGGCGGTCCCGCCGGCCCCGTCCGGGCAGGACGGGGCCGTTCCGCTGATGGACGCCCTCGCCTCGCTGCGGGCGGACGAGGCGACGCCCGAGGTGCTCCGCGTCCTGCGGGCGGCCCGGGAGCCCTCGGCCTGGCACGTGCGGCTCTCGGCGCTGCGGACGCTCGGCGCGTTCGGGCCGGGGGCGCGGGGCGCGGTCGGGGAGCTGGAGGCGCTGCTGCGCCGGTCGGACCCGCGCGGGGCGGTCGACGTGGCGGACGCGCTCTACTCGGTCTCCGGCGACGTCGACGCGGTGCTGCCGGTGCTGCTGGACGGTCTGGCGGCGGCGGACGGCCTCGACCTGCGGGCGGCGGCCAAGGCGCTGGGCCGGCTCGGCGACAGGGCCGCGGTGGCCGGACCCCGGCTGCGCGCACTGCTGGCACACGACGATCTCTGGGTACGGGTGGACGCCGCGCTCGCACTGTGCGAGGTTTCGGGGCGGTCCGCCGAAACGTGGCCGGTGCTGCTGGCCGCGTGGACGCAGAACGCGTACGTCCGCGTCCGGGTGGCGGACACGCTGGCGCGGACGGGGACGGCTGCGGCAGGGTCCGGGGCGGCGCGCACCCTGCGCGCCGAGCTGTCCTCCGTACGCCGTCACAACGCCCGGGACGGCGGGTACGCCGGCTTGGACATCCAGGAGGACGAACGCCTGCTGACGCTGTGCCGGCAGGCGCTGCGCCACGGGGACGGCCGGGGCTGAGCCGGGCGCGCGTCCGGGGAGGCCGGACCACCGGAGTGCCGGATCGACCGGTACGCCGTATCGCGGGGAGGCGGGGCCCTCGGGCCCGCGGCACAACCGTACCGAAGGCAACAAGGAGAGACACGACATGATCATTTTCGGCACTCGGGGCTACCTGTACCAGCTGGCCGTCCTGACGATGGTGTGCGGCTGGTGCGGCAACCCGGCCGCGCACACCCTCCGCAAGCGGGTCACCAAGTTCACGCTGTTCTTCGTCCCGCTCTTCCCGATCTCGGTCAGGTACGCGACGCAGTGCACCTTCTGCGGCGGGGAGCAGAAGATAGCCAAGGAGCAGGCGGACGCCCTGCTGGCCCAGTACGCTGCGGGCCCTGACGGCGCCAACCCCTTCGGCCAGGCGGGCCAGGCCGGCCACCCCGCCCAGCCGGGCCAGGCCCCGCAGCAGGGGCACGCCCCGGGCCAGAACCCGTACAACAGCTGAGACGCGCACGCCACCGGGGCGCCGCGCTTCCGGCGCGGCACTCCGGCAGGGGCTTCCCCCGGCGGCCTTGCGGCGCACCGGCGCACGGGCCGTCGGCCGGGGCGCACGGGCGGGAGCGGGCGGGCGGCGGATACACCCGGACGGCCCATCGGCCGTCCCCCGTCCGCGTACATCACCCAGAGCGACTCTATGCGTGCGCGACGTGGCGAACCTAGCGTGCGGGGAGCGGCCCCCGGGCCGCGGCCCCGCACCTCGCCCCCCACGTTCTCTGGAGGCAGCATGTCCTCTCCGTCCCTCCGCCGCATCGGTCTCGGTGTCGCCGCCGGCGTGCTCGCCGCGCTGACGGCCGCCGCCCCCACGTTCGCCGCCGGCCCCCTCCCGCAGCCGGTGGACCACCCGCACCACCACGTCATCGCCGCCGCCGACCCGGCACCCGGGCACGAGCACCACGCCGGCCACGGCAGGCCGGCCGTCGAGCCGCAGGCGAAGCCGGGCGAACACGGGAGGCCGGCCGTCGAGCCCCAGGTCAAGCCGGGCGAACACGGCAGGCCGTCGGCCGAGCCGCAGGTGGAGCCCGCGGCGCCGAAGGTGACGTACCGGGGGCGGGTCATCGCCCGGCCGAGCCTGCTGCTCCGCGACCGTCCGACCCGCAGCAGCCGGGTGGTGGGCGAGGTGCCGTACGGCACGATCGTCGACATCTTCTGCAAGACCCGGGGCGACAGCGTGGACGGCAACGACCGCTGGTACCTGCTGACCAACGGCACCTGGGCGTGGGGGTCCGCGCGCTACATCGAGAACCTCGGCGCGGCCCCCGACTGGTGCTGACACCTCTTCACCGCACGCCTCCGCACCGCACGTCCGCCGCCCGGGTCGCTCGCCTCGCGAGGACCCGGGCGGCGGCGCGTCCACGGTCGGCGGGGTCGCGGGCCGGGGACATCAGCGCGAGCGCCGAACTATGACATAAGGGAAATAACCTCCCGCGCTTGCTACGTTCCTGGCATGACCGCACCGACGGTGGACTCTCCCCCGCCCCCGCTCCGGCTGCCCAGACGGCGCGGCGTGGAGCTCTCCCTCCTCGTCGGGGCGGTCCTCATCTCCGTCTACGGCTACGCGGCGGTCGGCCTCGCCCACGACGACGCCGTACCGCCCGACGTCGCGGGTTACGGCGGCGGGCTCGGGCTGCTGGCGCTCCTCGCGCATCTGGCGGTCCGCTTCCGCGCCCCGTACGCCGATCCGCTGCTGCTGCCGATCGCCGTGCTCCTCAACGGGCTGGGCCTGGTGCTGATCTACCGCCTCGACCTGGAGACGCCCTCGGACACGGCGGCGCCCACCCAGCTGATCTGGTCGACGCTCGGGGTGGCGCTCTTCATCGTGGTGGTGGTGCTGCTCCGCGACCACCGGGTGCTCCAGCGGTACGCCTACCTCTCGGTCGCGACCGCGCTGGTGCTGATGATCGTGCCGATCTTCTTCCCGGCGGTGAACGGCGCCCGCATCTGGATCCGGGTCGGCGGGTTCTCCTTCCAGCCGGGCGAGTTCGCGAAGATCCTGCTGGCGGTGTTCTTCGCCGCGTACCTCGCGGCCAACCGCAACGCCCTGGCGTACTCCGGCCGCACCGTCTGGAAACTCCAGCTGCCCACCGGCCGGGTGCTCGGTCCCATCGTGGCGATCTGGCTGCTGAGCGTCGGGGTCCTCGTCCTCGAACGCGACCTGGGGACCTCGCTGCTCTTCTTCGGACTGTTCGTGATCCTGCTGTACGTGGCGACCGGGCGCATCGGCTGGATCGCGGTCGGACTGCTGCTCGCGGCGGTCGGGGCCTTCGTCGTCGGCTCGTTCGAACCGCATGTGCACAGCCGGGTGCAGGACTGGCTGGACCCCTTCGCCACCATCGACGCGGGACGGGGGCCGAGCCAGCTGGCGCAGTCGCTCTTCGCGTTCGCCGAGGGCGGGATGCTCGGTACGGGTCTCGGGCTCGGGCACTCCATCCTGATCGGCTTCGCCGCGAAGTCCGACTTCATCCTGGCGACGGCGGGCGAGGAGCTGGGCCTGGCCGGGCTGACCGCCGTCTTCCTGCTGTACGCGCTGATGGTGGCGCGCGGTTACCGGGCGGGGCTCGCACTGCGCGACCCGTTCGGACAGCTGCTCGCCGTCGGGCTCGCCTCGATCCTGGCGCTCCAGGTGTTCGTGATCGCGGGCGGGGTGATGGGGCTGATCCCGCTGACGGGCATGGCGATGCCGTTCCTGGCGCAGGGCGGTTCCTCGGTCGTCACCAACTGGATCATCGTGGCGCTGCTGATCAGGGTCAGCGACCAGGCCCGCACCCCGCGCCCGGGTCAGCCCGAGACCGGCGTCATCGCCCCGATCGTGGAGGACGAGCAGTGATCCGGTACATCCGGCGGGCCGCCGCCTTCTGTCTGCTGCTGTTGCTGGCGCTGCTGGCGAACGCGGCCCGCGTCCAGGTCTTCGAGGCCGACGAGCTGACCGCCAACCCCGCCAACCGCCGCAACACGATCGCCCGTTACGACCAGCCGCGCGGCAACATCCTGGTGCACACGGGCAGCGGCGACGCGACGGCCACCGTCACCGGATCGACGGACACCGGCGAGCAGCTCGCCTGGGAACGCACCTACCTCCACGGCCCGCTGTACGCCCCCGTCACGGGCTACGCCTCGCAGACGTACGGCACCACCCTCATCGAGAACGCCGAGGACGACATCCTCTCCGGGACCTCCTCGCTGCTCGCCCCGCTGCCGCTCTGGAACGACCTCACCCGGGGCCGGCAGCCCGGCGGCGACGTGGTCACCACCGTCCGGGACGCGGTGCAGCGGGCCGCGTACGAGGGACTGGCCGGCCGCAAGGGCGCGGTGGCCGCGCTGGAGCCGTCGACCGGGAAGATCCTGGCCCTGGTCTCCTCCCCGTCGTACGACCCCGAGCGGCTCTCCGGCACCGGTGCGGCGGTGACCGACACGTGGACGCGGCTCAACGCCTCGGAGAGCCGGCCGATGCTCGACCGGGCCATCCGGCAGACCTATCCGCCCGGTTCGGCCTTCAAGATCGTGACGGCGGCGGCGGCGCTGGACGCCGGGGTGGTGGACGACCCGGACGAGGAGACCGACACCCCGTCCCCGTACGTGCTGCCGGGCACGTCCACCGTGCTGCCCAACGAGTCGAGCGGCTGCGAGAAGGCGTCGCTGGCGGAGGCGATCCGGGTCTCCTGCAACACCGTGATGGCGCATCTGGGGGTGGAGGTCGGCCTGGACGGGATGGTGGAGGCGGCGGGCGACTTCGGCTTCAACGACGACGGGCTGCGGATTCCGTCGGGGGTGGCGAAGAGCAACTTCGACACGGAGATGAGCGACGACCAGCTGGCGCAGTCCTCGATCGGGCAGTTCGACACGACGGCCACCCCGCTCCAGATGGCGATGGTCGCCGCCGCCGTGGCGAACGACGGCGAGATCGCCCAGCCGCATCTGGTGGACCGCACGACCAAGCACGACGGCGACACGGTGTCGCAGACCTCCACCCGCTCCTACCGGCGCGCGATGAGTCCCTCCACGGCCGTGCAGCTGCGGCGGATGATGGTCGACGTGGTGGAGAACGGCACCGGGACCAACGCGGCGATCGACGGCGTCACGGTCGGCGGCAAGACGGGCACCGCCCAGAACGGGGTCGACAACTCGGGGGCGCCGTACGCCTGGTTCATCTGCTGGGCGCAGTCGGAGGCGGCCGGCCGGCCGGAGGTGGCGGTCGCGGTGGTGGTGGAGGACGCGGCGGCGGACCGCGCGGACATCAGCGGCGGCGGCAGCGCGGCACCGATCGCGCGCGCGGTGATGGAGGCGGCGCTGCCGCGGGACTGAGTGCGCGGGAGCGAGTGCCCGGGAGCGCATTCTCCGGACACCGGCACCGGCGCGGGTGACACTGGTGCGGTGGAGGGGACGGGTGCGGTGGGGCGGGCGCTGGAGCGGATCGACGCACTCGATCCGTCGCTCGGCGCGTTCATCGAGGTGTGGCGCCGGGAGGCTCTCGCCCGGGAGCCCGGGGCGGCCCTGCTGCCGCTGGGCGGAATGCCGTTCGCGGTGAAGGGCCCGGCCGGGCTCCGTTCGTACGCGGCCCGGCGGCTGATCGGGGCGGGCGGGGTGCCGGTGGGCTCGACGGCGGTGCCGGGGCCGGGCACGTACTGGCAGACCTGGGGGCAGGGCGCGTACGGCCGGACCCGCAACCCCTGGCGGGCGGACCGGACTCCGGGCGGTTCCTCGGCCGGGTCGGCGGTCGCGGTCGCGGCGGGGATGGTCCCGCTCGCGACGGGCAGCGACGGCGCCGGGTCGGTGCGCCTGCCGGCCGCGTGGTGCGGGGTGTTCGGGCTGAAGACGACCAACGGGCTGCTGCCCTCGCCGGACCGGACGGGGTTGGCGTCGGCGGGGGTGCTGGCCCCGTCGGCCACGGCTGCCGAACCGTATCTGCGCCATGTGCTGGACGGGTACGAACCGGTGGCGGTGCGCCTCCCCGTGCCCGCCGTGCTGAGCATGGACCTGGGCTTCGCGGACGTCGATCCGGAGGTGGCCGAGGTGGTGCGGGCGGCGGCGAACCGGCTGGTGGCGGCGGGCGTGGTGCGGCTGGTGCCCGGCGGGTGCGCGCTGCTGGACCCCGCGCCGGCCTGGCTGGCCGTACGGGGCGGGGCGCCCGAGGACGCCGTGGCGGTGGCGACCCGGCGCGCGAACGACCTCGTGCTGGACGGCCTGTTCGCGCGTACGCCGCTGCTGCTGACGCCCACCACCCCCAACCGGCCGCACGGGCACGAGGGGCCGGGCGAGGTCTACTCGACCGCCCTGACCTGGGCGTTCAACCTGAGCGGGCATCCGGCGGCGAGCGTTCCCGCCGGGTTCACCGGGGACGGCTGCCCGGTCGGCCTCCAGTGGGTGGCCGACCGGGGCGCCGACGCGTGGCTGCTCGCCGCGGTCCGCGCGGCGGAGGATGCGCTGCCCCGGGTGGGGCCGGCGGTCCCGGGCCCTGCGAACTCCCCGCACACGGACCACCCGTGGTCCGACCGTCACCACCGCACGATACGGAGAGGGACGACATGACCCGGGAGACCGCCGAGGCCGAGCCGAAGTCCCCGTCCGTGGCAGGCCGCCTCGCCTGGGGAGCGCTGGGGCTCTTCCTGCTCGCCTGGACGGTGTTCGAGGCGGTGAAGCACACCGGTCTCACCGTCCCGCTCGCCGTGGCCGGGCTGCTCGTGCCCTTACTGGCCGGACTCGCGCCGGGCACGGCGGCCGCCCAGCAGGTGCTGCTGCGCGTCTGGATCCCGCTCGCCGTCGTGCTGGTCTGCACCGCCGTTCCCGGCCCCGCCGAGGACACCGCCGCCCCCTTCACCTTCGGGACGGCCTGGCTGACGCACCTCGCGCTGAGGCGCGCTCTGGGACACGGACTCCCCTCGTCCGAGCCCGGCACGCACTCCCGCCGCGCCGGCCGAAAGCCCTGATGAGTCCGTTACGAGGACTTCCGCCACAAGGACTTCCGGCCGTCCTGCGATCGCACGCACCGGACGACGCTCCTCAGGGGGCGGACCATGCCGGTAGCGGGACTACCCGACCGGCTTCAGCATCTCCTCGCGGATCTTCGCCGTCTCCGCCGCCGCCTTCTCCAGATCGACGTCCTCGGCGGCCACCAGCGCGTCCTCGACCCTCAGTAGCGCGACCATGGCTCCGGTGTTGTCGTCGCCCCACGCGCACATCGGGATGGCCGAGGTCGCGTCGCCGGTCCCCGTCTGCTGCACCTGGCACGCGATCGTGATGTCGTAGCCGTCGGGGGTGAACTCCTTGGCGGGCACCACCACCGTGTTCCCCTCGGCCCCGGCCGCCCCCTTCATGATGGAGTCACGGGTGAACTCGGGGTCGGCGATGCGGCCGTACATCCCGGAGACGATGAGGACTCCGCCGTCCTCGGCACCGTACTGGGCGACGACGGCCTGCGCGTCGCGGATGCTGAGGTCCGGGGTGTCCTCGATGTCCGCACCGTCGGTGTCGGACGTGTCGCTGCCCAGCGTGAACTCCCCGTCCAGCAGAGTCTTCTGGACCTCCAGCTTGTTCACGGCCTTCGGGTAGACGGCGTCGGTTCCCTTGTCGATGAGCTGCGAGACCCCGTAGGCGACGCCACCGGCCACCACCAGCACGCCGACGAGGATGCCGACGATCAGCTTGACCGGCTTCTTGCGCGGGGGCTGGGCCGGCCACCCCGGCGCCGTCGGCTGCCCGGGTGTCCCGGGCCCGCCCCAACCGGGCTGGCCCCATGCGGGCTGCGGCTGCTGCGGCGGGTTCGGGTAGCCGTAACCGGGCTGGGGCTGCGGGGCGTTCGGGTAGCCGTATCCCGGCTGGGGCTGCTGCGGGGCGTTCGGGTACCCGGGCCCCGGCTGCTGCGGGAACGCGCCCGGCTGTTGCGGGGCGCCGGGGTACGGCGGGTACTGCGGCGCGGGCTGGGACGGCTGGGACGGCGGCGTCGGAGGGCCGTAGGGGCCCGGCGGCGGGGGCGGCGGCGTGGTCATGCGCCCACGCTACGGCACCGGCCTGACAGGTCCCTGCCCAGTGAGCGGATCGGCGGGCGGATCGAGGACCGGACCGAGGACCGGACCGAGGGGCGACCGGCGGGCGGCCCGGCGAGCGGACCACCGCGCAGCCCACCGACCGGACCCGGCGTCAGGCCGACGCCGGGAAGCCCGTCAACGGCTCCCGCTTCCGCAGCCATGCGGCGGGCACCCGGCCGGTCCCGGTGGCGGCGCCGACCACCCCGCCGGCGATGGCGCAGGTGGTGTCCACGTCGCCGAAGCCCTCGGCGGTCGACCAGAGCGCCGCCTCCAGGTCGTCCGGGTGGCGGGCTGCGGTCCACAGCGCGAAGGGCACGGTGTCGTCCGCCCGGATGCGCTGCCCGTTGCCCAGGACGTCGGCGGCCCGCCAGGGTTCGGTGGTGAACGGCAGCTCGGCGGCCCGGCGCAGCCCGTCCCGTACGAGTCCCTCGGGGGTCCGCTCGGCGACGGCGGGGAGGGCGAGTTCGCCCCGGACCGAGAGGGCCGCCGCGACCGCCACGGCGACCGCGCCCGCGATCCCCTCCGGGTGGGCGTGCGTGACCTCGGCCTGGAGGCGCGCCTGCCGGGAGACGTGGTCCAGGTCCTCGTGGAAGCGGGCGCCGAGCGGGGCGACCCGCATGGCCGCACCGTTGCCGAGGCTGCCGCCGTCGAAGAGGCCGGGGGCCAGCGTGCGCCAGTCGGCGGGTTCGGCGAGCAGTTGGGGCAGCAGCATGTGCATGCCGTGGCCGTATCCGCGCCCCTGGTCCGCGTCGAAGGTGAGGGCGAAGACGAGGGCCAGCCGGTCCTGGACGACTTCGCCGTATCCGGCGAGGACCTGGTCGAGCGCGAGGGCCAGCGCGGTGTCGTCGGTCCAGTGCCAGCGGGGCTCGGCGGGGGTCAGGCGTTCGGTGATCTCGCGGAGTGCCTGGCGGCGTTCGCGGAAGAGGGGGAACCACCGCTCGCCGAACGCGTCCCCGAGACTGAGCCCTTCGAGGCTGCGGCGGGCCGCTTCGGCGCCGGCCCGGGAGACGTCCGCCGGGGTGTGGGGCGAGGAGTTCGTCATGCGGTCATCCTCCCGAACCGCACCGCCCCTGCCCACCGTTTTCCCGTGCGCGTGGACCGTTCGGTCAAACCGCGCGCACCGTACGGAAGTTGACGTGACGTACGCCATGGGACATCCGGCCGGCAAGTGGGACGCGGGGGATTGACGGCCTTGCTGACAAGCAGTCCAATAAGAGGTGACCCCAGGTAACCCACGTGCGAGGTACCCCAGTCATGACGACAGTGAGCGAACACGACGTCCAGGTCCTCCGCGATGCGCTCGGCCCGCTCCGGGACCGCGAGCAGATCGCCGAGCGCCTGCTCGAATCCTCGGCCAAGCACTCCTTCGACCCCGAGACCGAGATCGACTGGAGCTCGGCGATCGAGGACGGCAAGTGGTTCTGGCCGCCCGAGCTGGTCTCCCTCTACGACACCCCGCTCTGGCGGAAGATGTCCGAGGAGCAGCGGATGGACCTCGCCCGGCACGAGGCGGCCTCGCTCGCCTCGCTGGGCATCTGGTTCGAGATCATCCTGATGCAGCTGCTGGTCCGGCACATCTACGACAAGCCCGTGACCAGCCACCACGTGCGGTACGCGCTCACCGAGATAGCCGACGAGTGCCGGCACTCGATGATGTTCGGCAAGATGATCCAGTGGGGCCAGGCCCCCACCTACCCGGTTCCACGCGGCTACCACAACGTGGCCCGGGTCCTGAAGACTGTGTCCACCACCCCGGGTTCGTTCGCCGCGACCCTGCTCGGCGAGGAGATCCTCGACTGGATGCAGCGGCTGACCTTCCCGGACGAGCGGGTCCAGACCCTGGTGCGCGGGGTGACCCGCATCCACGTCGTCGAGGAGGCCCGGCACGTCCGGTACGCCCGCGAGGAGCTCCGCCGCCAGATGGTGACCGCCCCGCGCTGGGAGCGGGAGCTGACCCGGCTGACCTCGGGCGAGGCGGCCCGGGTGTTCTCCGTCTGCTTCATCAACCCGCAGGTGTACGAGAACGTGGGCCTGGACCGCCGCGAGGCGGTCGCCCAGGTCAAGGCGAGCGGACACCGCAAGGAGGTCATGCAGTCGGGCGCCAAGCGACTCACCGACTTCTTCGACGACATAGGGGTGATGAACGGGGTGAGCCGCAAGCTCTGGCGGAAGTCGGGGCTGCTGGCCTGAGCCGGAGCCGTGCGGCCGGGTGCGCCCGGCGGCCCGCCGGGTGGCCGCCCCGGCCGGCCGCCGGTGCCCGGTGAGCAAGACTGTCCGGGTGAGAAGCGAGAACACCCCCTTCGAGGGCGGTCCCCTGGACGGCCGGGTCCTGCCCGTCCTCACCGGCCTCACCGGCCACCCGCCCCAGTGGTACGTGGTGCCGGTACCGGCCGAGGACGGCGGTCCGCCGACCGTCCACGCCTACCGCCGCGTCCCCGCCGGGTACACCCCCCGGCTGCACCTCCAGCGCGGCTGGCTGTACGAGTACGCCCCCGGCGGCCGGGAGCGGTTCCGCCCCAAGTGGCCCTGGACGAAGCCGAACAGCGGCGGCTGAGGCCCCGGGGCGGACCGCTCGGTCCCGGCCCGAACCCCTAAGATCGGCGGTCAGGTGCCGAGGGACGGTCACGAGGGGGGTGCGCCATGAAGGCGCTTCGTCAGGACGATCCACGCCGCTTCGGCCCGTACACCGCGCTGGCCCGTCACCGCGAGACGGCGAGCGCGGTGAGTTACGTGGCGCGCGGCGCGGACGCCGAGGACCTGGTGCTGGTCACCGCCGCCCGGCCGGCCCTCGCCGGGGTGCCCGCCTTCCGGCGCCGCTTCCGGGCCGAGGTCCGTACGGCCGAACGACTGGCCGGGGGCTGGGTGCAGCCACCACTCGATGTCCCCGTCGCCCCCGGCGACGGCGGTGACGTTCCGCTCTCCGGTCCTGAGCGGCTCTGGACCGCCGCCCGTTACCTCCCCGCCCTGACGCTCGCCGAGGCCGTCGCCCTCGGCGGGCCGCTGCCCGAGCGGGCGGTACGGATACTGGGCGCGGGCATCGCCGAGGTGCTGGCCCGGGTGCACGCCACCGGCTCCGCCCTCCAGGGGCTCTCCCCGGACACCGTGCTGCTCGCCGCCGACGGGCCCCGGCTGACCGCCTTCGGCCCGCTGGGCGGGGCGGCCGCCGCCGAGGCGCTGCCGGGCGGGCAGCTCTCCGTACGGCTCGGCTACCTCACCCCGGAGCAGGTCGCGGGCGAGGAGGTGGGCGCCGCCTCCGACCTCTTCGTGCTCGGGCTGCTGCTGGCGTACGCGGCGACCGGGGCGACCCCGTTCGCCGAGGGCCCCGCCGAGAGCACGGCGGACCGGATCGCCCACGGGGAGCCCGGACTCGGCGGTGTACCCGCCGAGTTGCGGGAACTGATCGCCGGATGCCTGGCGAAGGACCCGAAGGCCCGCCCGAGCGCCGCGACCGTCGCCGCGTCGCTGGCGCTGGAGGGCGCCGCCGCGCTCGCCCGGAGCGGCTGGCTGCCGGAACGGCTCTCGGCGGCGGTGGCCGACCAGGAGGCCCGGGTGCGGGCGCTGGAGACCCCGGACGGTCCCGGCGCCCCGAACGGCCCCGAGGCCCCGGGCACCCAGGCCTCCGCCGGCTCTTCGGTCTCCCCGGCCTCCGCCGAGGCCCCGGTCTCCCCGGCCTCCGCCGAGAGCGGGTCGACCACCCGGTTCCTCAACACCCGTTCCCGCGAAGGGGAGCCGGACCACCCCACCACGCGGCTCGCCGCACTCCGCAAGCCCTCCCTGCCGGCCGGGCAGGCCCCCGCAACCGCCCCGGCAACCGGCCGGGCCCTGGCGACCCGGCGGCCCGCCCCGCCCGCGCCGGCCGTACCGCCGGGCGCCCCCTCCCCCGGCTCGCTGCTCCCCGCGCGCCGCCCGCTGGAGTCGCCGGCCGGCGGTTCGCTCTCCGCCCAGGCCCCGGCCGCCCCGGCCTACCCCGTTCCGTACTCCGGTACGTCCCTGCCCGGCGGCGGCAGCCTGCGCACCGGCGCGGCGGTCCCGCCGGTGCGGCAGCCCGCCGGGCCGGACCGGTCCTCACTCTTCCCCACCCGCAGGTCGCTGCTGGCCACGGCCGCCGCCGGGGCGTTGGGCCTCCTCGTCGGCGGGGTCGCGGTCGGCGCCCTCGGAACCGACGACGCACCCGCCCCCGTGGCCGACGGGAAACCCGAGCCGGCCAAGGGCCCCGCGCTGCCCGGGCAGCCGCCCGCCCTCACCTGGACGTACGCGCACCCGGCGTCCGAGGCGGAGCCGCTCACCGCCGCGCTCTGGCAGGACCGGCTGCTGGTGCTGACGAGCAAGGCCCAGGCGACGGCGGTGGACCTGCGCACGGGCAAGCGGGTCTGGCAGCGGGCGGACGCCGCCGGGGGCCAGGCGGCACTGGCCGCCGGGGACAGCCTCGTCTTCGTCGCGGGCCCGACCGCGTTCCTGTGGCTGTCGCCGGAGACGGGCGAGGTCGAGCACCGGGTGCGGTACGCGGACGGCTTCGCCGGCCTGCCCGGGCTCCGCGTCGGCACGCTCACCGGACAGTCGGGTTCGGTGGTCTGGTTCTCCGGCGCTCGGACGGTGACCGTGAAGGCCCCGAAGCCGGCGAAGGGCAAGAAGCCCGGCAAGGACAGGCAGGTCGTCCAGGCGTACTTCTTCGCGTACGACCTGGTGAGCCGTAAGGAGCTGTGGCGGGTCCAGGTACCGGCGGGCCGGGACGCGGCCGGTCCGGAGTACCGGCTGACGGCGGCCCGGCTGAACGACATCGTGGTGCGCCAGGACGCCTCCACCCTCACCCCCGGCGATGTGCGCGCCGCCAAGGGGAAGGGCTCCTTCCGCTGCTTCGACCGGACGACCGGGAAGCTGCTCTGGACCAAGCAGTTCGGCGTGGTCACCCCTGCGGGCGCCGCCGGCGGCGACGAGGAGGGGCGGCTCTTCGGCGCGGTCGGCGGCGCGCTGCAGTCCTGGGACACGGACAGCGGCAAACCGCTGTGGCGGCTCGACGGAACCGGCGCGACGTCGGAGTTCGCCACCCCGGTGGAGTCGGGCGACCTGATCGTCACCACCAACCGGAGCCAGGAGGTGGGCATGGTCGAACGCGAGACCGGCAAGCTCCTCTGGCTGCGCTCCACCGAGGTCCCGGCCGGCGGCGCCGCGCCCGCCGTCGCCGTCACCGCGTCCGGCGACACGGTCCTCGCCTCGGACACCACGCAGGTGACGGCGTTCGACGCGCGGGACGGGCGGCGGCTGTGGAAGTTCCAGGACATCGGGGTGGCCGATCCCAAGGGCGCCGCCGTCACCGGCCCGTACCGGACGCTGACGACCGGGCAGACCGCCGTCGTACTGCGGGGCCGGGCCGTCTACGCGTTCCCCGTGGCCTGACGGGCGACGGCCCGACGGACGACGCCCGACGAACGACGGCCCGACGGACGGCGGCCCGACGGACGACGGTCCGGGCCCGTCACCCCGCCGTACGGGGTGAGGCGGGGCGCCACGCCGTGCGGTGCTTGCGCCACCGGACCCCGAGTGAGCGGATAAATATGATTCGCACACTTTTAGGGGTCCCGGTCCGGTCCGACGTACGGAGGACGGGCCCCGCACCGTCACCGGAGGTGATGACGTGTCAGGCAGACTTCTGCGAGCGGTCTGCGCGACGGCGGTCCTGGCCGCCGTCGCCGCGCACGCCCCGGCCGGCGCCGACCCCGGCCCGCGACCGGCGCCCGAGCCCTCCGCCCAGGGCTCCTCACGCCCTCCGGAGGATGACGCGACCGGCCCGGCGACACCCGCCCCGTCCCCCGGAGCGTCCGAGGACCCGGCCCCTGCCCCGTCCGTAGGGACCGACGTCCCGTCCTCCAGCCCCGCCCCGTCCTCCAGCCCCGCCCCCTCGTCCAGACCCGCCCCGTCGTCGAGCCCGGCTCCGTCCCCCGGCGTGACCGTGGACGCCTCCGAGGCCCTGGTCGGCCGCACTCCGTCCGCGTCCGCCACCCCCGATGCCTCCACCCCCGATGCCTCCGCCCCCGAGGCCGCTCCCCAGGCCGCCCCCGCCCTGCTCACCGAACTCCGGACGCTCTTCCGGCGGATGGAGAAGGCCACCGAGACGTACAACGCGACCGACGAGAAGCTGGCGCGCCAGATGGCCGCCACCCGGAAGGCGAACGACGCCCTGACGAGGGCCCGGCGCACCCTCGGCTCCGGGCGCGCGGCAGCCGGGCGGCTGGCCCGGGAGCAGTACCGGGGCCGGTCCGACTTCTCCGCGTACCTCCGCCTGCTGCTGGCGGACGGGCCGTCCGACGCGTTCGGCCAGGGGCATGTGATCGCCCGCGCGGCGGCCGGGCGGGCGGCGACCCTGGACCGCCTCACGAAGGCCGAGAAGCGGGCCGGTGTCCTCGCGGTCGCCGCCCGCAAGGCACTCACCGAACAGCGGGCGCTCGCGGCGGAGCAGCGCAGGCAGCGCGACTCCGTACGGACGGCGCTGGACGGGGTGGAGGCGCGCCTGGCCGAGCTCACGCCCGGCCAACTCGGCGCGGTATCCGCCTTGGAGGACGAGCAGGTGGACGCGGCGCAGCAGGACCTCGTCAGCTCCGGCGCCCTCAGCTCGACGCGCCCGCCGTCGTGGGAGGGCGCCGAGGCGGTGGCGTACGCGATCGAGCAGATCGGCAAGCCGTACGAGTGGGGGGCCGAGGGGCCGGACAGCTTCGACTGCTCCGGGCTCACCATGCGGGCCTGGGAGCACGCCGGGCTGGCCGTCCCCCGGACCTCGCAGGAGCAGTGGGCCGAGCTGCCCCGCGTCCCGGTCTCCTCGCTGCGGCCGGGCGACCTCGTCGTGTACTACCCGGAGGCCACGCACGTGGCGCTGTACATCGGCGACGGCCTGGTGGTGCAGGCGCCGAGGCCGGGCGCACGGGTGAAGGTGTCGCCGCTGGCGTCGAACCCGCTGCTCGGCGCCGTACGCCCCGACCCGGAAGGCGTACCCCTCGGCACGTACACCCGGCCGGAGTTGCCGGAGGAGGCGTCGGAGGGCTCGGACACGGGGTACAGCGGGTCGACCGAGCCCGAGTGACGCGTTCGCGCGCGGCCTCAGATCGCCTGCATGCCGCCGTCGACCGGGAGGACCGCCCCGGTCACGTAGGAGGCGCGGTCGCTG
The DNA here is from genome assembly GCF_035953295.1 of Streptomyces sp. NBC_01335. Lineage (GTDB taxonomy): Bacteria > Actinomycetota > Actinomycetes > Streptomycetales > Streptomycetaceae > Streptomyces. The sequence continues at coordinate 5,439,993 of NZ_CP108370.1, read as the reverse complement.
AGGAGCCAGGCGGCGGCCTGGGCGATCTCGTCGGGGTCGGCCGCCCTGCGCAACGGGGTGCGGGCGTTGAGGTGGTCGACGACGCCGGGTGAGGCGTCGTCCCACGCGCGCATCATCTCGGTCAGCGTGGTGCCGGGGGCGATGGCGTTGACGCGGATGCCCTCCGGACCGTAGGTGGCGGCGGCCGATTCGGTGAGGCTGTTGACCGCCCGCTTCGTCGCGCCGTAGGCGGCGAGCGGGGGGTTGCCCCGGAGGCTGCCCACGGACGAGTTGTTGACGATCGCGCCCGTGCCCGCGGTGGCGCGGATGGCGGCGACCTCGGCGGACATGGCCAGCCACGAGCCCTTGAGGTTCACGGCACAGACGTGGTCGAAGTCCTCCTCGGACACCTGGTCCATCGGGGCCGGGGGCACGCTGGTCGCGGCGTTGTTGAAGGCGACGTCGAGTCGGCCGTACAGCTCGACCGCACGGTCGACGGCAGCCCGCACACTGGCCCCGTCGGCGAGGTCGCACACCGTGTACGCGGCGGTGCCGCCGGCCGCCCGGATCTTCTCGGTCACCGCCTTGAGCTCGTCCTCGGTACGGGCCGCGAGCAGCACCCGGGCTCCTTCCCGGGCGAACAGCCGGGCGGCGGCGGCACCGATGCCGCGACCGGCGCCGGTGACGAAGGCGACCTTGCCGGCGAGCAGACCACCGGTGGTGGTGGCGGGGGAGGAGGTGGTGTCTGCGGAGTGGTCGATGTGCGGTGCGTTGTCCATGGCCCCGAGTCTGGGTCCGGGCCCGGAGCTCATCCAGGCACCGGCGGTACCTGGATGGGCTCCCCTCCACCCGTGCAGACTGGGGTACGTGGACAGAGAAGAGCTGGCCGGTTTCCTGCGCGGCAGGCGTGAGCGCATCGCCCCTTCCGACGTGGGTCTGCCCGCAGGGCCGCGCCGCCGGACCCCGGGACTGCGCCGCGAGGAGGTGGCGCAGCTGGCGTTCATCTCGACCGAGTACTACACCCGGCTGGAGCAGGCCCGCGGCCCGCACCCCTCGCGCGAGGTGATCGACGCTCTGGCCCGGGCCCTGCGTCTGTCGGACGCCGAGTGCCACCACCTGCACCACCTCGCCGGTGCCCCGCCCGGCCCGCCGGACGGGCCCTCGCGGCACGTGCGGCAGAGCGTCCTCGACCTCCTGCGGCGGCTTCCGGACACGGCGGGGATCGTGCTCTCCGCGACCTTCGAGGTGATCGCCTGGAACGATCTGGCGGTCGCCCTCCTGGGGGACTTCTCCGCTCTGCCCCGGCGCGAGCGCAACCTGGTGCGCCAGGCCTTCCTCGCACCGCCCTCGCCGGACCGGCCGCTGCACGACCCGGCCGACGTGGAGGCATTCGCCCGCACGGCGGCCCAGCGCCTGCGCGCCGCCGCCGCACGCTACCCCGGCGACCCCGAGGTCTCCGCGCTCGTCGCCGATCTCCTCGCCGGAAGCCCGGAGTTCGCCCGGCTGTGGGCGGCCCACGACGTGCACGCCGAACCCGCCCTGCGCAAGACCGTCCACCATCCGCTGATCGGCCCCATCGCCCTCGACTGCGACGTCCTCGACATCACCGACCGGGACCAGCACGTGGTGCTCTACACGGCCGAGCCCGGCTCTCCGGCGCAGGAGGCGCTGCGGCTGCTGGCGGTGATCGGCACACAGCGCATGGACGTGCCGGGCTGAGGACCACCGGGCGCCCTCGACCGACGGCTCCGGTGGCTCCGCTCCCGTACCGCATGACCGCGAACCCGAGCGCGCAGACGCCCAGCCACATCAGCGTGCCCCACAGGGCGATGTCGGCGTACGTCGGCAACGCTCCGGAGATGGCGCCGAGGATCACGTCGAAGGGCGAGGAGAGGTCCAGTGACGCGGTCATCGATTCGACGGTCTCCGCCGTCGGGTCGAGGAGCACGATCAGGGCGAGGAGGACCGGCGCCTCCAGGAAGAGCAGGAGCAGGGACACCCGGCTCATCCGCCGGTGGGACCGCTTCCACTCCCCCCGTGATGTCTCCGCCGGTCTCATGCGTGGCCTCTGGTCAGGGTGTAGAGGTTCCAGGAGTCCGGGTCGCCGATGTACTGGTAGACGGTGACCCGCCCCTCGTCGCCGCCCACCTCCCAGGGATCGTCGTCGCCCCAGCCGCACTCCGGGACGGTGACGGAGACCGTCTGGCCCCAGTCCCCCTCACCGCGGTCGTAGGTCCAGGTGCCCTCGCCGGTACACCGCTCCATCCCCTCCGCGGTCTCGGCGTCGATGGCGGGATCTCCGACCGCCACGGACCGGGCGCTGCCGTCCTCCGCGAGGGTCAGGGTCCCGCCCTCCCCGTCGGTCCAGTCGCCCACCATCGAGGCGCGGGTGACGACCGGCGGGGCGTACGTGTCGACGAGGCCGAAGTCGAGGGCCATGAGCCCGAGAACGCCGATGCTCAGCACCCCCAGCGTGCCCCACAGCGCGATCGGGCCGAAGAGTCCCTTGCGCGCGACCCGGGTGACGAGACCGGCGACGGCGAGCAGGACCGTCGCCGCGCACCAGGCCGTCACCGCCTCGATCGGCCCGAGGTACCCGGTCCAGGCCGCGGCCGCCCCCAGCGGCGCGCATCCGGTCGCCGCGACCGCCGGCACCCACCACCACGCCTCACGGCCGCCGAACCTGCGCCCCAGCGCGTCGCTGAGCCGCACGGTGGGAATCACCAGGAGCAGCGACAGCACGGCTCCGACGAAAGCGCCCGGGATCGCGAGAAGGGGCACCAGGATCATCCCCGCATCGACGGAGTGCGCGCTCGGCGTCTCCTGCGTCTGCCCGTGGAGCGCGAAGAGGATGGCGACGGTCACCGCTTCCAGGAACAGCACGAGCAGCGAGATCAACAGCATGCAGTCGAAAGGACGTTCTTTCCTAGGACGTTCTTGCTTCACGGAGAGCCCCCCTCATGGCGGGCGGCCGGCACGCCGGACAGCAGGACGGGCAGCACGCCGAGAACGCGCGGCACGCCCGGTGGGCTACCGCGTCCCACTCATCCTGCCAGCACATTTGAACACGTTCAACATCGTTGGTCGCGTTCGACGGCGGACAGACCTCGCCCGACCCCGCGTACGCAAAAGGCGCCGGTCACCGACGGGTTGTCGGTGACCGGCGCCGGAAGCGCCAGCGGTGCGGGTCAGGCGCCCGCGACCGAGGCCAGGTACGCGTTCGTCTTCTCCGGCTCGAAGAAGAAGTTGTCGAAGTCGGCCGGGTCGTTGAACCCGTTGGCGAAGCGGTCGGCGACCGGCTGCATCTGGCCGGCGGCGCCGAGCAGGTTCAGCACGTGCTCCGGCGGGACCCCCAGCATGGCGTTCGTCCACTTCACCACGTGCTGGGCGGTGTCCCAGTAGCGGTCGAAGGTGGCCTGCATCCACTCGGCGTCGAACGCGCGGTCGCCGTGCTCGATGATCGACTCCAGGTAGGCGTTGGCGCACTTGGAGGCCGAGTTGGAGCCCTGGCCGGTGATGGGGTCGTTGGCCACGACCACGTCCGCGACACCGAGCACGAGGCCGCCGCCGGGGAGCCGGCCGATCGGGTTGCGCACGGTCGGCGCGTACCGGCCGGACAGGGTGCCGTTGGCGTCGGTCAGCTCGACCTTGGTGGCGCGGGCGTACTCCCACGGCGTGAACCGCTCCATGAGCTCCAGCGTCTTGGCCAGGTGCTCCGAGGGGTCCTTGATGCCCTGGAAGACGTCGAGCGGGCCGCCCGGGACGCCCTCCCAGAAGAGGATGTCCGCGCGCCCCGAGGTCGTCAGCGTCGGCATCACGAAGAGCTCGCCGACGCCCGGCACCAGGTTGCAGCGGACGGCGTCGAACTCGGGGTGCTCCGGGCGCGGGCCCATGCCGTGGACGTACGCGACGGCCAGCGCCCGCTGGGGGGCGTCGAACGGCGAACGCGACGCGTCCCGGCCGAACATGGAGACCAGCTCGCCCTTGCCGGCCGAGACCATCACCAGGTCGTACGTACGGGAGAAGTAGTCCAGGTCCGAGACGGCCGCACCGTGGATGACGAGCTGGCCGCCGCGCTGGGCGAAGGTCTCCATCCAGCCGGCCATCTTCACCCGCTGGTCCACCGACTGCGCGAAGCCGTCCAGCTTGCCGACCCAGTCGATGACCCGGGAGGAGTCGGGGCCCGCGACCGAGACGCCGAGGCCCTCGATCTTCGGGGCCTGGGTCTCCCAGAAGTTGAGCTGGTAGTCGCGCTCGTACTGGAGAGCGGTGTCGAACATGCACTGCGTGGACATGACCCGGCCGGTCCGGATCTCGTCGGCCGTGCGGTTCGACATGAGGGTGACTTCGTACCCGCGTGACTGCAGGCCGAGGGCGAGCTGAAGTCCGGACTGGCCGGCTCCGACTATGAGTATCTTCCGCATGGGACGGTTCTCCGTTTACGTGGTACGACGATCGGGGGCGCGCTTCTCAGACAGGGGTGGCGTCGAGAGCATGGCCCACGAGGGTGAGCAGCGACTCGACGACGGTGATCCTGTGACGCGCGTCCATGATCACCACAGGCACGTGCTGAGGGACACTCAGGGCCTCGCGGACGTCGATCGCTTCGTAGCGGTCCGACCCCTCGAAGTGGTTGACGGCCACGATGTACGGCAGCCCGCAGCTCTCGAAGTAGTCGAGCGCCGGGAAGCAGTCGGCGAGACGGCGGGTGTCGGCCATGACGATCGCGCCGATGGCGCCGCGCACCAGGTCGTCCCACATGAACCAGAACCGCTGCTGGCCGGGCGTGCCGAAGACGTACAGCACGAGGTCGTCGTCGAGCGTGAGGCGGCCGAAGTCCATGGCCACGGTGGTGGTGGACTTGTCCGGGGTCGCGGTGAGGTCGTCGGTCTCCTCACTGGCCCGCGTCATGACCGCTTCGGTCTTCAGCGGGGTGATCTCGGAGACCGCGCTCACGAAGGTCGTCTTGCCCACGCCGAAGCCGCCCGCCACCACGATCTTGGTCGCGGTGGGTGCGCGCGTGTGGTCCAGCTGCCACGCCTGGATGGACTCCTCGGTCCGGTCCTGGGGCCCCGGCTGACGCGGGGTGAAGAGCGTCTGCTCCGCGGGTTTCGGCTCGGCGGGCGCGGGGTCCGCGAGCGTAGGCCCGGACAGCTTCGGCTCAGAGACGACGGAGTCCATTGAGCACCCTTTCGAGCAGTGCGCGGTCGGGCTGACCGGCGCCGTGGCCGGTTCCGTACACGCGGATCTTTCCCTGGTCGGCCAGGTCGCTGAGCAGCACCCGGACCACACCGAGCGGCATCTGCAGCAGGGCGGAGATCTCGGCCACCGTACGCATCCGGCGGCAGAGTTCGACGATCGCCCGGAGCTCCGGCATGACCCGTGTGCTGAGGTTTCCGCCGGTGAGCTCGCGGCGCTCCTCGGGCGCCTCCAGCGCGGCGACGAAGGTCTCGACGAGCAGCACGTGCCCGAAGCGGGTGCGTCCGCCGGTGAGGGAGTACGGACGGACCCGTGCGGGCTTCCGGTCGGACCCCCGCACGGGGAGCCTGCGGGCGGGTTCGGCGGCGGACGTCACTGGGCGCTCTCCATCGATTTGCGCAGCTCATTGCGGAGTTCGGGGGTGAGGACGTGTCCGGCCCGGCCGACGAAGAGCGCCATGTGGTACGCGATGACGCCCATGTCGCAGTCGGGGGTGGCGTGGACGCCGAGGAGCGAACCGTCACTGATCGACATGACGAAGACGCTTCCTTCCTCCATCGCGACCATCGTCTGCTTGACGCCGCCGCCGTCCATCAGCTTCGCGGCCCCCATGGTGAGGGACCCGATGCCGGAGACGATGGTGGCGAGGTCGGCGCTGGAGCCCCTGGGGCTCTGCTGGTTCCCCGCGGCCGGAGCGGCCTGGTGTCCGGGGTCGGAGGAGAGCAGCATGAGCCCGTCGGACGAGACGACCGTGACCGAGTGGACCCCTGGTACCTCCTCCACCAGATTGCTCAGCAGCCAGTGCAGGTTCCGGGCTTCGGTGCTCAGCCCGAATGTGCTGGGCGCAGTCAACTGCGTGCCTCCTCGACAGTGTCCCCCGTCTCCTGGCCGTCCGGGCGGCCGGCCAGGTCGGTGCGTGCGGTCGGCGCGGCAGGAACCTCGGGTTCCACGCCTTCCGCGATCTCGGCTTCCACGTCCCGGCGGCCTTCCCGCGCTCCCCGCTGGAATCCGCCGAGCCGGCGCCGGAGCGCTTCCTTGTCCAGGCTGCCCGTGCGCTCCGCGGACGGTGAGTCGGCGGGCTTGACCACCCGGGGGGTGCGCTTGGGCAGCCCCTTGTCCGTGACCCGCTCGGGCTGCCGGGGACCCGGCACGGACTCGGTGGAAGCGGCCTCCCGCACGGGAAGCGGTTCGGCCTGCGGGATCTGCGGGGCCTGGGGGGCCTGCGGGGCCTGGGAGTACGGGGCGGGACCGGTCCCGGGGAGCGGGAACGGCCGGGGCTCCGGTGCCTCGTACGGGTCGTGGGCGGCCGGGGCGTGCGGACCCGCCGTGTCGGCGGACCGCTCGTGCTGGTCGGGGCCGATGGCGTACGGGTTCCCGGGCGCGTCCGGGGCCGCCGCGGGGGCCGGCTGCACGTCCTCCTCCGGCACCGTCGGGAGCCGGAACTGCATGGTGGTCTCGGCCGGGGTCTCCACCGGGGCCGACGGCTCCGCGGCCGGTCCGCCGGGGACGGTGGCGGCCGGTGCCTCGGGAGCGGCGGCCGGTGCCTGGTGCGCCTCGGGAGCGGCGGCCGGGACCGCCTGCGGGCCCGCGTCCCGGATGGTCCGCTCGGCGGCGGCGATCAGCGGGTCGTCGGCGGGGAGGACGAGCGAACGGCTCTGGAGCGTGTTGGAGTTCGCCTCGGCGACGGAACCCGGGAGGTTCAGCGCCGGCGCGCCGCCCGGCACGTTCACCGGCGGCGGCGAGGCGGCCGGCGGGGCCTTCGGCAGCAGGGCCTGGGGCAGCACGACGACCGCCGCCACGCCGGTGCCGGTCTTCTGCGGCTGCAGCCGCACCTGTACGCCGTGGCGCGCGGCCAGCAGCGAGGAGACCTGGAGGCCGAGGCCGGTGCTGTCGTCGGACGGGTCCCCGACCCGGAAGGAGTTCGGGTCGGCCAGCCGGAGGTTGACCTCCTCCATCCGCGCCGCCGACATTCCGATGCCCTCATCCTGCACGGAGAGCATCACCTCGCCGGTCTCCAGCAGCCAGCCGGAGAGCTCGACGCGCGAGTCGGGCGGCGAGAACGCGGTCGCGTTCTCCAGGAGTTCGGCGACCAGGTGGCTCAGGTCGTCGGCGGCGAACCCGGCGATCTGGGCGTACGGCGGCAGGGACTGGATGGTGACGCGTTCGTACCGCTCGATCTCGCTGACGGCGGCACGGGCCACGTCGACCAGCGGGATCGGTCCGGGGTGCCCCTGACCGTGGTCGGCGCCCGCGAGGACCAGCATGTTCTCGCCGTGGCGGCGCATCACGGTGGCGAGGTGGTCGAGCTTGAAGAGGGTGGCCAGCCGCTCCGGGTCCTGCTCGCGCTCCTCCAGGTTCTCGATCACGCCCAGCTGGCGCTCGACGAGCCCGAGGCTGCGCAGCGAGAGGTTGACGAAGGTGTGGTGCACGGTGTTGCGCAGCCGCTGGAGTTCCGCGGTGAGGTCGGCGACCTGGACCTGGAGTTCGGCGCGCTGGAGGGTGAGCGCCTCGCGCCCGGCGACCAGTTCGGCGTGCTCGGCCCGCAGACCGCCGGCCTGCCCGGCGAACTCGCCGTGCAGGGCGAGCAACCGCGCGTGCAGGGCGTTGATCGAGCGGACCACCTGGGCGAACTCGTCGTTGCGGCCCCGGTAGGCGATCGCTTCCGAGGTCTCCGGTTCGGCGGCCAGCCGGGCGGAGCCGATGCGCAGCACGGCGAGCGGCTGGGTGAGGGTGCGGGCGACGGCGGTGGAGACGCCGACCGCGATCAGGAAGCAGCCGCCGAGCAGGGCGAGGGAGAGTTCCAGCCCGGTGACGTCGTCGTCGCGGAGCTTCTCCAGCCGCTGCACCTGGGCGGTGCCGAGCGCCGACTCGACGCCGCGCATCCGGTCGATGCGCGCGGAGAGGGCGGCGGAAAGCTTCTTCGAGCTGGTCTTCTGCTCGGAGTCGGAGAGTTCGGGGCTGTCGGTCAGGGCGGCGAGGTACTTCTCGGCGCTGTTGACCTCGGGCCCGGTGACGGTGGAGGAGAGCTTGTCGCGGGCGCCGGTGCCGGCTGCCTGGTCGAAGTCGGCGAGGGCGGCGAGTTCGCGGACCCGGGCCTGCTGGGCGGCGGCGCTCAGCTCGTCCCGGGCGTGGTCGTCGGCCGACTTCTCGTCGTCGTCGCTCTGCACGGGGAGCCCGGTGTAGGGGTCGTACTCCTGGACCGGTGCCGGGCTGGGCACGGCGAGGGCCGCGAGGAGCAGTCCCCGGGTGGCGGAGGCCTGTTCGACGGCGGTGGAGAGGGCGAGCGGCGCGCGGGTGGCGGCGGCCGCGCGCGGCGGGGTCGTCTCGGCGAGTTCGGCGGCGAGGTCGTGGAGCTTGGCGATGACCTCGCTGTACGCCTGGTGGGCGGCGAGGGCCGAGCCCTTGCCGCTGACCGCGTCGCGGCGCAGCGACGGGACGGTGGAGAGGTCCCGGCGGAGCGTGTCGGGGGCGGCCTCGCGGATCTCGTCGATCTGCTGGTCGACCCGGGCGCTGAGGCTGTCGTCGCCGGGCTTGGCGTCGCCGCCGTCGCCGTTGCCGTCGTAGGTCTTACGGCCGCCCGCGATGTACGCGGTGATCGCGTCGCGTTCGTCGGCGAGGGAGTGGGCGAGCGTGATGGCCTGCTGGTCGAGCTCGGCCAGCGTCACCAGGTTCTGCGACTCGTTGAGGTCGGAGGAGGCGCTGAGGGCCGCCGGGGCACCCGCCGCTATGACGGTGATCCCGACGACGGCGACGCCCGCGACGAGTCGCCGGCGCACGCGCACCTTGCGCTTGTCGCCGCCCGCCACCGGAGCGGTCGCCCCGGAAACGTCCTGCGTGCTGACCTTGCTCCGCGGCCGCTTCTTCTGCACCGGTGCTCGCATTCTTGACTCGTCCGCCCATGAAGCAGAAGTGACGCAACGTCACGTGCGCGCCCTCCCCTGCAACTGGTCCAGCTTCTGACCATTCCAGCCCTTTTGGGAGGGGGATGCGCATCGACCGCTCCGCCACTCGAACGAGTGAACATCACTCGTGAGCGGGCGAACAAGTCTCCCCCGCGCGGCCACTCCCCATACGTCGGACGCCGGGTGGACCTTCCGCGCGGGCTTTGGCAGGATGCCCGCCCGCACCCCGCCGGTGCCGCCGCCGCCGCCCGTGGGGCCCGGCCTGACCTGCTGGTACACGGTGACATGCGCGGCGTGCAGGCGGTGTGAAGGCGTCGTGCAGACTGGCTGCCATGCGCATCGAACTCGCCGGTACGCCCGGCAGCCCCGAACGCCCCAACGAGGATTGGGTCATGGCCGCCCTCCCCGCGTCCGGCCAGGGCGGGTGCCTGGTCCTGCTGGACGGGGTGACTCCCCCTCCGGGTGATGACGGTTGTGTGCACTCGGTGCCGTGGTTCACCTCGCGGCTGGGCGGAGCGCTGGCCGAACTGTCCGCTTCACGCCCGGATCTGACTCTGGAGGAGGTCCTCGCGGAGTCCATCGGGCGCACCGCGGACGCCCATCGCGCCCCCTGTGACCTTTCTCACGTAAGGACGCCTCAGGCAACCGTCGTCCTGGTCCGCTGGGACGAGGCGGCGATCGAGTACCTGGTGCTCTCCGATTCGGCCCTGCTGCTGGAGCTTCTCGACGGGAGCGTACGCGCGGTGATCGACGACCGGCTCGACCGGCTGCCGCCGGGGATGCTCTCGTCCATGGAGCTGACGGACTCGCTGGCCCGGAACAAGGAGGGCGGGTTCTTCACCGCCGCCGCCGATCCCGCCGTCGCGTCGCGCGCGGTGACCGGCGGGCTGCCGCTCGGGGAGGTACGCGCGCTGGCCGCCCTGACGGACGGGGCGAGCCGCTGGACCGAGGTGTTCCAGGAGGGCGACTGGCGCGACGCGTTGGGGGTGCTGCGCTCGGCGGGACCCCAGCGCCTCATCGACCGCGTACGGGAACGCGAGCGGGCCGACACCGACCGGGTCCACCTGGGCCGGGGCAAGCGGCACGACGACGCCACGGCGGTCCTGGTGGAGTTCTGAGCGCGACGAAGGGGCGCCGCCCGGCACCGTCAGCCTTCGGCGCGCGCGTTGAACTGGTGCAGCAGGCGCGCGAGTTCGGCGACCTCGGCGCGGTCCCAGTCGGCGAGCTTGCGGACGTAGCGGGCCCGCCGGGCGTCACGGACGTGGCGGAACCGGGCGAGCCCCTCCTCGGTGAGGTGGACGAGCGAGGCGCGGCCGTCCTCGGGGTCCGGTTCACGGTTCACCAGACCGAGATCCTCCAGGGCGCGCAGTTGACGGCTCATGGTGGCTTTGCCGACCCCGAACCAGGCCGCGAGCTCGGTGGCCCGCTGCTGCCCGGCGGATTCCAGGCGTACGAGCAAGCCGTAGGCGGCGGACTCCAGTTCGGGGTGGACCTCGCGGGCCATCTCGCCGGAAGTGGCGCGCGCCCGCCGCAGGATCACGGCCAGTTCGTGTTCGAGCGCGAGGAAAGCCCGATCCGCCGGGACCCCGGCGGCGGTGTCGGGCCCGGTCCCGCTGTCCTTCTCCTCCACCACGGCACCTCTCATACGCTTTCCACCTCTGAAACTTTCGCCCGCCGCGGTTCTTTTCCGCAGCTGGGCCAGTATTTCGCAGGAGTAGACCACAGACGGGTCCAGGACCCTCTTCCGGAGGACGGGTCAACGCGCGTAGCGTCATTCTCGTCATGTTCGTGACAGAACACGACCACCGGGGCCCGGCCCCGCACGCACCCCGGTTCGCGGTTCCCCCCACCGTCCCTCACCGAACCACGGAGGCACGCCCATGTCCGCGCACAGATCCCGTTCCCGCACGGCCCGTCTGCTCGCTCCGGCCGGCACCCTGCTCGCCGCGCTCTCGCTCCTGTTCTCCCTGCCCGGTGCCGCCTCGGCCGCCGGCGCCTCGGCCGCCGCCGTCCCGGCCCGCGGCACGGCCTCGCTCGGCATGGGCGTCGTCGCCCACGACGGCCGGGGCCCCCTGCCGGTCGGCACGACCGCGACCCAGACCGAGGGCGTCGACGTCAGCGGGCACCAGGGCAACGTCGCCTGGTCGACGCTGTGGAGCGCCGGCGTCAAGTGGGCGTACGTGAAGGCGACCGAGGGGACGTACTACAAGAACACCTCGTTCTCGCAGCAGTACTCGGGCTCGTACAACGTCGGGATGATCCGCGGTTCGTACCACTTCGCCACCCCGGACACGACCTCCGGCGCCGTGCAGGCGAACTACTTCGCGGACAACGGCGGCGGCTGGTCCCGGGACGGCCGGACGCTCCCGGGCGTGCTGGACATCGAGTGGAACCCGTACGGCGACCAGTGCTACGGCAAGACCCCGGCCGCGATGGTCTCCTGGATACGCGACTTCGTGAACACCTACAAGGCGCGCACCGGACGGGACGCGGTGATCTACACGGCCACCAGCTGGTGGACGACCTGCACCGGCGGCAACGCGGGCTTCGGCGCGACCAACCCGCTCTGGGTGGCCCGCTACAACACCACGGTCGGCGCACTCCCCGCAGGCTGGGACTACTACACGATCTGGCAGTACACCTCGACCGGTACGACGGTCGGCGACCACGACAAGTTCAACGGCGCGCTGGACCGCGTCCAGGCCCTCGCGAACGGCTGACCTACCGCCACATTCGGCGTGATCCCCCGCCCGTGGTCCCGGTGACGCACTCGTCACCGGGACCACGGCCCAGGGGCCCCATCGGACGTCCGGCCCCCACTATCCACCAGTTGTATACACGGTATGTATAGTCCGGGCTGCCGTACCGGACGTACGGCTGTACCGCGCCGTACCGACCGATGGATGGATCCACCCGTGCTCAGAAGGACGCCGAAGCGCCGCACCTGGTCGACCGCCGCCCTGGGGGCCGCGCTCGCCCTCACCCTGGGCGGCTGCTCCATGGCCACCACCGCCCCCGCCACGGCGCGCGACGAGGCGGCCGCCGACGCGAAGGGCGAACCCGGCCCGGTGGACTGCCGCGTGGCGAAGTGCATCGCGCTGACCTTCGACGCGGGGCCGGGCGAGGACACCCCGCACCTGCTGGACGTGCTCAAGGAGAAGAAGGTGCACGCGACCTTCTTCCTGCTGGGCAAGAACCACGTCCTCAAGCACCCCGACACCGTGCGCCGGATCTCGGACGAGGGCCACGAAGTGGCCAACCACACGTGGTCGCACGAGATCCTGACGGACAAGAAGCCGGACGAGATACGCGCCGAGCTGGAGAAGACCCAGGACGCCATAGCGAAGATCACCGGGAAGAAGCCCCGGCTGATGCGTCCGCCCCAGGGCCGTACCGACGACACCGTCTCGGAGATCAGCAAGGAGCTGGGGCTCTCCCAGATCCTGTGGAGCGCGACCGCCAAGGACTACTCGACCACCGACTCGGCGCTGATCGAGAAGCGCATCCTGGACCAGGCGAGCCGGGACGGCATCATCCTGCTCCACGACATATACAAGGGGTCCGTGCCCGCCGTGCCGGGCATCATCGACGCCCTGCGGGCACGCGGCTACACCTTCGTGACCGTCCCCGAGCTGATGGCCCCCGCCGCGCCCGAGCCCGGCACGATCTACCGCCCCTGATCCCCCGCCGCACGCGGGCCGCCGACCTTGTCCGGTGCCCCGCCGCGCACGGGAACGGCCCGCCTCCCCGGGGTCTCCGGGGCGACGGGCCGTCCGTACCGGTCACGCGCGCGGCGGCACGTCCGTCACGCCGTGCCGCTCACGCCGCGGCCGGAACCTTCTCCTCCGCGCCCGCGGTGGCCGGGGCGAGGGCGATCTCCAGCACCTGGCGGACGTCGGTCACCGGGTGGACCTCCAGCTTCTCCAGGACCTCGGCCGGGACGTCGTCCAGGTCGGCCTCGTTCCGCTTGGGGATCACCACGGTGGTGATCCCGGCCCGGTGCGCCGCCAGCAGCTTCTGCTTCAGCCCGCCGATCGGCAGGACCCGCCCGGTCAGCGAGACCTCACCGGTCATCGCCACGTCCGTGCGGACCAGCCGCCCGGAGAGCAGCGAGGCCAGCGCCGTCGTCATGGTGATGCCGGCGCTCGGACCGTCCTTCGGGACCGCGCCCGCCGGGAAGTGGATGTGGATGCCCCGGTCCTTGAGATCGGCCACCGGCAGCTCCAGCTCCGCGCCGTGCGACCGCAGGAAGCTCAGCGCGATCTGCGCGGACTCCTTCATCACGTCGCCGAGCTGACCGGTCAGGGTCAGTCCGGACGCCCCGGTCTCCGGGTCGGCCAGCGAGGCTTCGACGAAGAGCACGTCGCCGCCCGCACCGGTCACCGCGAGGCCGGTCGCCACACCCGGTACGGCGGTACGGCGCTCGGCCGGGTCCTGCGCGGACTCGGGCACGTGGTGCGGCCGCCCGATCAGCCCCCGCAGATCGGCGTCGGTGACCGTGAACGGCAGCTCGCGGTCGCCCAGTTCGTGCTGGGCCGCGACCTTCCGCAGCAGCCGGGCGACGGCCCTCTCCAGGTTCCGTACGCCCGCCTCACGGGTGTACTCGCCGGCCAGCTTGCGCAGCGCCGACTCCTCCAGCGCGACCTCGTCCTTCTCCAGACCGGCCCGCTCCAGCTGGCGCGGGAGCAGGTGGTCGCGGGCGATGACGACCTTCTCGTCCTCGGTGTACCCGTCGAGCCGGACCAGCTCCATGCGGTCGAGCAACGCCTCCGGGATGGCCTCCAGGACGTTGGCGGTGGCGAGGAAGACCACGTCGCTGAGGTCGAGTTCGACCTCCAGGTAGTGGTCGCGGAAGGTGTGGTTCTGCGCCGGGTCCAGCACTTCGAGCAGGGCGGCGGCGGGGTCGCCCCGGAAGTCGGAGCCGACCTTGTCGATCTCGTCGAGCAGCACGACCGGGTTCATCGAGCCGGCCTCCTTGATCGCCCGGACGATGCGCCCCGGCAGCGCCCCGACGTACGTACGCCGGTGGCCCCGGATCTCCGCCTCGTCCCGGACACCGCCGAGCGCCACCCGGACGAACTTCCGCCCCATGGCGTGCGCGACGGACTCCCCGAGCGAGGTCTTGCCGACCCCGGGAGGGCCGACGAGCGCCAGCACCGCACCGCCGCGCCGCCCGCCGACGACGCCGAGGCCCCGGTCGGCCCGGCGCTTGCGGACCGCGAGGTACTCGGTGATGCGCTCCTTCACGTCCCCGAGTCCGGCGTGCTCGGCGTCGAGGGTCGCCTGCGCGCCCCGGATGTCGTACGCGTCCTCGGTCCGCTCGTTCCAGGGCAGCTCCAGGACGGTGTCCAGCCAGGTACGGATCCAGGACCCCTCGGGACTCTGGTCCGAGGACCGCTCCAGCTTCTCGACCTCCTTGAGCGCGGCCTCGCGGACGTGCTCGGGCAGATCGGCGGCCTCGACGCGGGTGCGGTAGTCGTCGGACTCGTCCCCCGGGTCCCCGTTGAGCTCCGACAGCTCCTTGCGTACGGCGTCGAGCTGGCGCCGCAGCAGGAACTCGCGCTGCTGCTTGTCGACGCCCTCCTGGACGTCCTTGGCGATGGACTCGGCCACGTCCTGTTCGGCGAGGTGCTCACCGAGCCACTGCACGGCGAGCTTCAGCCGGGCGACCGGGTCCGAGGTCTCCAGCAGCTCCACCTTCTGCGCGGTGGTCAGGAAGGGGGAGTAACCGGAGTTGTCGGCGAGCGCGGAGACACCGTCGATCTGCTGCACCCGGTCGACGACCTGCCAGGCCCCCCGCTTCTTCAGCCAGCTGGTGGCGAGCGCCTTGTACTCCTTGACCAGCTCGGCGACGGCACCCGGCAGCGGGTCGGGCACCTGCTCGTCGATCCGGGTCGCCTCGACCCAGAGGGCCCGCCCGGGGCCGGTGGTACCCGTGCCGATCCGTACCCGCGAACGCGCCCGCACGATCGCCCCGGGGTCCCCGTCGGAGAGCCGCCCGATCTGCTCGACCGTGCCGAGGACACCGGTCCCCGTGTATCTGCCGTCGATGCGCGGCACCAGCAGCACCTCGGGCTTGCCGCCCTCGGCCGCGGCGGCCTGCGCGGCTTCGACGGCGGCGCGGGCCTCGCTGTCGGAAAGATCGAGAGGAACGACCATGCCGGGCAGCACGACTTCGTCGTCGAGCGGCAGCACGGGCAGGTCGAACGGGGTGGACGCCTTGGTGTCGGTAGCCATGATCTTCCCTTCGGCAGTCAAGTTGAGCTATGCACGCTCAATGCTTGTGAGCCGCTGAATGTTCCCCACGGGGTGTTCGCTCTGAGCGATCGGCGGATGACCGCACCGCACGGCCGGGGGGAGCGTGCACCCGGCGGCCGCACCGCGGGAAACCTCTCCGGACACGGCGAAGAAATCTGTAGTGGCGACAGTAGACATTGCTTCACGGCGTGACTAGGGTTTCTCTCGTAGCCCAGAGAGACAGCAGGGCCCGGCAGAGACGAACCGCCGGGCAGCAGTACGCAGGACAGCAGTACGCACCACGGTGCGGTGGTGGAGCCCCGGAGCCAGGAGCGACGCAAGAAGGCGACGGGGCTGACGACCGGACCGGGCGGCCCGCGGTGATCAGGGGCCGCCGCCAGACCTACCGCGAGGGCGGTCCGCACACGCGGCCGTCCGCCGCGAGTCGGTGCGGAACAAGAAGGCCGGCAGGGTACTGAAGCCGGCGGATGGTGTAGCAGTTCCTTCGGGGCCCTGGTGCCGTACGGCACCAGGGCCCCTCCACGCGTTCCACGGACAGGTGCGTATGACAGCACGGCACCCTTCCGGGGCCTCCGCGAACGCCACCCCCTCGAAATAACTCCGAGGACGCCTCCGTGGACGCATCCGTGGACGACGACGCGCTTTCCCGAAGAGCTGCGCCCCCGGCGGGGCAATATCTGTCCCCGCGGGGCGAGCTTTGAGCACACCGCGCACGAAGTGTTTTCGGCCGGGCGACCGGAGTGGAATTACACATCGCCTGCCCACCACTACCGCATGCTATCGTCGAACCAGTTGCCGTGGCCCTAAAATTTCGAGCACCCTCGTCGACATTTCCGACAGTAGGACGCCTTTCGCGTTTCCGGTCATTTTCGGACGGGGTATCACCGCGGCAACCGGGCATCCATGCGACTGCGGTTTCCGGCGTAATGCCCCAAGGAGATATGACATGGCATCCGGCACCGTAAAATGGTTCAACGCGGCCAAGGGTTTCGGCTTCATCGAGCAGGAGGACGGCGGCCCGGACGTGTTCGCCCACTTCTCGAACATCGCTGCCGAGGGATTCCGCGAGCTGCTCGAAGGCCAGCAGGTCACCTTCGACATCGCGCCGACCCAGAAGGGCCCGACGGCCGAGAACATCGCTCCCGTCCAATCGTGACGCGCCCGGTTTTTCTCTCCGCAGGGCACCGCCGTCTCACTGTTGCAGTCGATTCACCGCAGGCCTGATCCGATTTCGCATTCCGTTCGGCGCATTCTCGGCATTCCCGCGGTGGCTTCTCGCCCACGACGGGAATTCCTTGATCGGCGCCGCGTCGAGGAAGGTTCCTCTTGGGCCCCGTACGTACGCACAGACACTTCTCCCGCATTCGTCCCACCGGCGCCGTCCAGCTTTCCGATGACGACGCTCAGGAACCGCGGGTCGGCGACGACATGACCGTCGAAGTGGCCCTGTCGGTCATGATCAGTGCCCGCGTCGATCATCTGCTCGTCTGCGACAACGACGGACTGTGCACGGGGACGGTCACCCTGGCCGGGCTCGCCGCCGTACGGGACGGGACCGCGTACACGGACCGGCTCCAGCTGCGCGACCTGCTCACCGACGGCCGCGACGCCACCTTGGGCCTGCTCGCCCTGGCCCACTGAGGCGACCCGCTCAGCACGACCGCAACCACTCCTTCTCTTCTCTCTGTGAGGCATCATGCGCTGCGTCATCGCCCGCTTCCCGTTCGAGCTCACCAAGAGCGGAGTCCTGGAAGCCATGAAGGGCATCAAGCCGGAGCCGGCCGTCGGCGAGTGCGTGATCGTGGGCCGCCGCACCTACCCCGTCAAGCAGGTCGGCCAGGTCGTCACCCGGCAGGACCGCCGGGACTTCAGCGCCGGCGAGGTCCTCCGGGCCATGGCCCAGCTCGGCTTCACCTGCCCCGCCGTTCCCCGCGCCGCCACGCCCGTGACCGACTCGTTCCAGCACGCGTCCGAGCTGCTCGGCGCTCCCGCGGCCGCCTGACCCGGGCCGAACCCCGGCCCGGTCAGAAGTGCGTGGCGATCCCGAAGGCGCGGCGCAGCCGGACCATGTCGTGCAGGTCGCGCGGAGTGGGCTCGTACCCCTGGTGGAAGTAGACCTGCTGCTCCGCCGAGAGGCACGGGACGGGCGTGCCCCCGATGGTGCCCGTCACGAAACAGGCGGCGGGGTACCGGAAGGGGCGGTCCGGTTCGGGTGAGGCCTGTACGGCGGAGCCGTCGGCGGCGAAGACCAGCGGGTGGAGGTCCAACTCCAGGCCCGGCAGGGACGCCCGGTCCGGCGGGAACGCCCGGTCCGGCGGGGACGTGAGGACGAACCGTACGGGGCGCTGGTCGAGGGTCTCCGTGAAGCCGGCGTTCGCCAGCGCGGCCAGCACGGCGGGCTCCTGGTCCCGGCGGTGCATCAGGTCGAGGTCGCGGTGGTCCCGGGTCTGCTCGCCGAGCAGCGCGTCGATCCCCCAGCCTCCGCCGATCCAGACATCGGTCCCCGCCCGCCGCAACAGGGCCAGGACGGACAGCACCTCTTCCGCCGTCATCACGCGCTCCCTTCTCCGGGCCGGTCAGGTCCGGGGTGTGCCGTCCCAGCGCCAGGTGGTCCGCCGTGCGCGGCCGGACAGTTCGGCGCGTCCGGTGGCCCACAGCAGAGTGGGCCAGCGGTCCGTGGACTCCGGAGCGTCCGGGAAGAGGCGGGCGAGCACCCGTGCGCAGATGTCGGCGGGCGGGTTCCAGGAGAGGCCGAGCCCCTGGGCCAGGTCGTGGGTGTGCACCAGGGTCTCCACGATCCCCATCGCGGCGAAGCCCTCGGGGTCGGACGCACCGTAGCCGTGGTGGGCGCGGACCTGCGGGGGTGTCGTACGCACCATGGCGGTCAGCAGCGCACCGCTGGCCTCCAGCACCTGCAGGAGCCCGGCGGGACCGGCCGCGCGGTCCGCGTGGATCGCGTTCGCGGGGCCGCCGGGCCGTCGGCTCTCCCACAGGAACGGCACCTCGCCCGTCATGGGCGGTGTCCGGGGGCCCAGTTGCGCGGCGTACGCGAAGAGGTCGTCGCTGAGGTGCTCGACGGTCTCCCAGCAGTCCCACTCCAGCGAACCCGCCTTCCCTTCCCACGCACCCGGCGGGGCCTCGCGGAGGACGTCCACCGCGAGCTGCACGGCACGGTCGAGGTCGTCCGCGGTGACAGGGCCGTCCCCGTTGACAGAGCCGTCCGCGGTGACAGGGCCGTCCCCGTTGACAGGGCCGTTCACGGCGGCGGAGGGCTGGGAGGGGCCGGTCTCGGCAGATCGGGACATGACAGGACGGTACCTCCATCCAGGGCGCGTCAGGCTCTCTCCGGCAGGGCCAGGCACCCACGCGGTGGCGGCTTTTCAGGCGGTGTCCGGCACCCGCAGATGGTCGAGGGCCAGGTCCAGGGCGGATTCCAGCGGGCCGAGGCGGCCGGTGGCGATCAGGGTGAAGGCGCCTCCCTGCACGGCGGCGAGGACCGACTCCCCCGCGCGCTCCGCGTCGGGTGTGGTCGACATCAGCCCCTGACGCTGCATGTCCCGTACTCCGGAAGCCAGTTGGGCCTGCCAGCGGTCCATCAGGTCCTCGGCGACGGCGCGCACCTCGGGGTCGTCACCGGCGAGCTGGCCGGTGAGGACGTTCAGCGGGCAGTTGCGGCCCTGGCGGCGGTAGTGGTCGAGTACCGCGCCGCGCCAGGCGTCCCAGGCGGCCCAGCTGGTGAGTTCGCCCAGATGGGGCTGCTGGTCGGCGAGGATCGCCTCGGCCTCGTGCCGGGCGACGGCGACGAGGAGGGCGGACCGGCCCTCGGGGAAGTAGTGGAAGAGCTGGCTCTTGCTGGTTCCGGTCGCGGCGCGGATCTCGTCGAGGGAGACCTCCGGCCCGCGCTGCCGCATCAGCCGGGCCGCGCCGTCGACGATGCGCTGCCGCGTCGCGGCGCCCTTGCTGGTCAGGCCTTGTGCCACGGGTCCGCTTCCTGGGGGGGTGCAGGGGGCGCCCGGCGGTGGTGCCCCGGAGGGCGCGTACCGGATCTCGCCTGGTCGGCCCATCGTATAACCGGGCGTACGGGCCACGGGGGTGCGGCCCCGGGGCCGCACCCCCGTGGCCACAGCCCGCCGCCCGCGCCCGCCCGGCGACGCGGGCGGCGGTCAGGCGGTCAGGCACCTGTCAGGCGGCGATCACCGCGGTGGAGGTACGGCCGCCGTCGACGTCGAGGACGATGCCCTGCACGAAGGAGGAGTCGTCGCTCGCCAGGTAGACGACGGCCCGGGCGATGTCTTCGGGCCTGCCGTGCGTACCGGCCGGGGTTCCTTTCATCATCACGTCGCCGGGCATCGGCTCGTCGGAGGGTTCGTGGACCACACCGGGCGAGACCGCGTTCACCCGGACCCCGGACGGCCCGAACTCCGCGGCCCAGGCGCGGGTGAGGGTTTCGACGGCGCCCTTGGTCGAGCTGTAGAGCGCGTTGGAGGCGACACCGAGCCGGGTGATCCAGGAGCCGAGGTTCACGACGACTCCCCCGCCGGCCGCCACCATGGCCGGGGCCACGGCCGCGGTGAGGAAGAAGGGGGCCTTCACGTTCACCCCGTACACCAGGTCGAAGGTGGCCTCGTCGGTGGTGGTCGTGGTGGACGGCGGATAGATGCCCGCGTTGTTCACCAGGATGTCGATGCGGCCGCCGAGCACCTCGGTGCTCCGTTCGGCGAGCGCCCGGGAAGCGGCGGCGGTGCCGTCCAGATCCGCGGCGACGAAGTCGGCCCGGCCCCCGGCGGCCCTGATCTCGGCGACCACCCGTTCACCTCGCTCGCCGTCGCGGCCGGAGACCACGACGTGGGCCCCCTCGGCACCGAGAGCCAGCGCGATGGCCCGTCCGATGTTGCTGGTCGCGCCGGTGACCAGCGCCGTCCTTTTGTCGAGTCGTGCCGTCATGGCGCCGCACTCCCTCTCGGAACTCTCGGAACTCTCGGAACTCAGGACTCTCAGGACCCTCAGAGCCCAGGATTGGACCGTACGGTTCAAAGTTAACCCCTTATGGACCGCACAGTCCATTCCTCGGGGCGGAAAGCCGCGGAGTCGGAACCGACCGGCGTACGGGATCGGGTGCGACCGGCGTGCGAGATCAGCCCCGACCGGTGCACGAGAGAGGGCGGCGGGTCCGTCACGCGCCGCGCAGGCGCTCCAGGGCACGTCCGAGGTTGCGGCGGGTGGCCTCTTCCGCCGCCTGCGGGTCCCCCGCGACGACGGCGGCGACGAGATCCTCGTGCGCGCGGGCGTCGTCGCCGCCCGGGCCGTCGTGCACGTCGCCGTCGGCCACGGCGTCCCGGGCGGCGACCCGGAGCGCGCCGAGGAAGGAGTCGTACACCTGGGCGAGAACCGGGTTGTGCGCGGCGGTGACCACCGCTCGGTGCAGCCGTAGGTCGGTCTCCACCAGCTCGTCGTCCGAACCGGCGGCTCCCCGCTCGCTCAGCAGCTCCCCGAGGACGACGACGTCCTCGTCGGTGCGCCGGGTCGCGGCGAGCCGTCCCGCCTCCACCTCCAGGGCGATCCGTACCTCGTACACGTCGGCGACGGCGGCCCGGCGCAGCCCTCGCTCGAACTCCTCGACGGGTGCGGTGGAGACCACGTAGGTGCCGGAGCCCTGCTGGGAGCGGAGCTGTCCGGAGGCGATCAGCGCCCGGACCGCCTCCCGGCCGGTGGAGCGGCCGACGCCGAGGAGCCGGCTCAGTTCGACCTCGCCGGGCAGCCGGGCGCCCACCGGCCAGTGTTCCGCCGCGAGCAGGCGGCGCAGTTCGGCGACCGCGCCTTCGACGAGCGAGGTGCGCTGCACCGGCCGTACCGCCATGACGGACGCTCCCTGGGACCGAGGTGGTGAGTGGGTCGCACTCCCGAACGAAAACTGTTCCTGACGAGAGACGCTCCTGAAGCCCACGAACGCTCCCGAACGCTCCCGAACGCTCCCGATGAGAAACGTTCCGAACGCGGAATGCTCCGAACGCGGAATGACGGCACCGTCACCGGCCCCGCCACTCCTCGGATACTCAGACAACTTAACCCACGGCTTCGGAGCCCTCCCTCTCCCCGGCCGCCTCCGAGCCGGGCCCCGGCACCGGCTCGGCCACCGACCGCACCACCGGCTCCGGCCCGGATTCCGCCACCGGCGCCTGCGGCGTCCGCTCCCGCAGCCGCAGTGCGGCGAGCAGGGCGACCACGAGGAACGCGAGGACCACGGCGAAGGTGACGCGCAGCCCGTGTGCGTCGGCGAGCCGCCCGAACAGCGGCGAGCCGAGTCCGCCGACCGACATGGTGAGCCCCAGGGTGACGCCGCTGGCGGTGCCGGGGCGGTTGGGCAGGTAGTCCTGGGCCAGGGTCACCTGCGAGGAGAAGGGGACGAACATGGCGAACCCCAGTACGGCGACGCCGATCGCTCCGACCGCCACTCCTGGGGCGAACACCAGCGCGGCCATCGCGGGCACCGCGAGGACGTAGCCGCTGCGGATCGCGGCCAGCCGCCCGTAGCGGTCTGCGGCCCACCCGCCCAGCAGGGTGCCGACCGCTCCGGCCAGCGTGAAGGAGGTCAGGACGGCCGCGGCCGTCCCTCGCGAGCTGTCCAGTTCGCGGATCATGAAGAGGGAGACCAGGGAGACCGTCGTCACGTAGGGGACGGACCAGCAGGCCGCGACCACGACCAGCCGGCCGAACGCGTGCCAGTCGTCCCGCGCCCCGGCGCCGCCGGAACGCGCACCGGCGGCGGGGATCACCACCGTGGCCTCCTGGATGCCGCGGGCACGCATCCAGGGCCCCTTGGCCACCCAGAGCGCGGCCATCACCAGCGCGGGTACGGCCAGCAGCCAGGTGCCCCGCAGGCCGGCGGCCCCGACCACCAGCGTGACGAACCCGGGCGCGAGCGAACCGCCCAGGGTGCCGCCGACCGAGAAGACGCTCATCGCCTTCTGCGACCTTCCGCCCGCCGCCCGCGCCTGGTTGGTGGCGGGCGGGTGGTAGGCGGCGATGCCGATCCCGGCGACGGCCGCGCAGATCCAGGTGAGGAGGTAGCCGGAGAACAGTCCGGTTCCGGCCACTCCCGCCGCGGCCACCAAGAACCCGGCGGGCACCAGCCAGGGGCGCGGCGCGCGGTCGGCCAGCGCTCCGAAGAGCGGCTGCACCACGCTGGAGAGGCCGGTGGCGGCGAGCGAGATGCCCGACAGCGCCGAGTAGCTGTAGTGCCGTTCGGAGACCAGGAACGGCAGCAGCGCGGGCAGCGCCCCCTGGTAGAGGTCGTTGACGACGTGGGTTCCGGTCAGAAACCCCAACTGCCCCTTCCGCACCCCGTCCGAGCCCCCCGCGCGCGCCACCTTCTCCGGTCGTGGCCCGCCGCCCCGCTTCTGCCGCCGCGGTTCGTCGCGGCCCGTCGTCGTCGTCACTACCGGCTCCTGTCCCTCGCCCGTGAACGCCTCGCTCGGACGTCCGGCCCGAACGTCGCCCGAACGCTTCGCCCGGACGCCGCCACTCCTCAGGTCCTCTGAGGAGTTGGGGTACGTTAACAGGGCCCGGGTGACCGCGGCAACGGCGTCCACCGGCGCGCGGCGGGGCGGGATCGGCACGGCATCGGCCGCCCCCGCACGGCGGCTCCCGCGGGTGTCCGCCGGCCAGCCGGTCAGCCGGTCAGCCGCTCAGTCGCTCAGCCGGTCAGCGCAGGTCGTGCCCGCCGGCGTCCCGGTAGAGGTCGCGCAGCAGGGCGATCTCGGCACCGTGGTGCAGGAGTTCCTGGTTGACCCACCACACGGTCTCCAGGAAGAGGTCCTCCGGGTCGCTGCCGTGCGGGTAGGTGGAGTACCCCACCGTGTCCAGCGCCCGGTCGTCCGCGGCGAGGAGGGCTTCGTGCCAGGCGGTGGCGGCGGTGTCGAAATCGGCCAGCGCGGTCGCGGCGTCGCCCGCCACGAGGTAATCGTCCCTGGTCAGCGCGTGCGTGCCCGCCGTGTGGTCGGCGCGCAGCGTCAGCATCTCGGTGAGATGGCTGAGCCGCCAGGAAAGGGTGGTGAACGGCGGGCGTTCGCGGGGCTGTTCGGCCGACGCGTCCCGCCCCCAGTCGCCCCGGCCCGCCAGTTCCGTCGCCCGGGGTCCCGGGCCGGCATCGCGGAGGCGTACGGAGAGACAGCCGGCCACCGGCTCCCAGAAGTACTCCGCGTCGGCCAGGGGGCCGTCGACCTTCACCTCCGTACCGTTGCCGCTGTCCATGACCGGACCGTTCAGCCGGGCCGCGAGGCGTTCACGGGCGAAGGCGTACTGGTCGAGCAGCGGTACGAGCCGGGGCGGTGTCCCCATCGGAGCTCCTGTCGTTAGCGGAGGAAGTCGGCGACACGGACTCACGTCCTGCCGGAGGAAGTCCACGACACGGGAACACATCCCACCGGAGGAAGTCCACGGCACGGGGTCACGCCCCGTCAGCCCTCCCCAAGGCGGGGCGATGCCGGACACCGCCCGAGGCGACGGAGGGCGAGCCAACCGCCCGCCCGCACAGACCCGTTGGCGAAACGAGCGCCCGCGGGGCCAGGATGGACGGCTCGAACCCGTCCGCCACCATCGGAGACCGGAGAACAGCAGCATGTCCGCCAGTGCCACCCCCAGCCGCCACGCAGACCTGACCCCCGTCACCCTCGACCGCCGCGACGGCCCCTTCGGCGAGGTGGTGCTGCGCGAGCGGGGCGAGCACTTCGAGATCATCGCCAACGGGTGCTTCCTGATGGACACCGCGGACGGCCGGTCCGAGCGGCTGCTGATCGACGTGGCGCTCGCGGCCCTGCCGCCCGCGCGACCGGCCCCCTCGGTGCTCGTCGGCGGGCTCGGTGTCGGGTTCTCGCTGGTGCGGGCGGCCGGCCAGGAGCGGTGGGGGCGGATCGTCGTGGCCGAGCGGGAGCCGGCGATCGTGGAGTGGCACCTGCGCGGCCCGCTGGACCGGATTTCCGGTGCCGCGCTGGCCGACCCCAGGACCGGGATTCTCCGTACGGACCTGGTCGAGCATCTCCGTACGACTACGGAGCGTTATGACGCACTGTGTCTGGACATCGACAACGGCCCGGAGTGGACCGTGACCGAGGACAACGGAAGCCTCTATTCCCCTTCCGGCCTCGCAGTCTGCCGGGAGCATCTGACTCCGGGAGGCGTTCTCGCCATCTGGTCCGCACAACCGTCCGAATCGTTCGAACATGCTTTGCGCGCTGCCGGATTCGAGGGGGTACGAACCGAAGAGGTGGTCGTTGCCCGAGGTGTGCCCGACGTGGTTCATCTCGCACTTCGGACCGCCTGAGCACCCCGCCGGGGTATCCGACCGGACGGGGATACCCGGACAAGGCAGGCGTTCCTCCTCCCCCGCCGGGGTATCCCTCTCAGTCCGGGCACCACCCTGCGTAGCCGAAAGGCACCCGCTGCCTCTACGCTGCTGCCCGGCAGACGGACCAGACACGCCAAGAAAAAACGAGCGAAGAAACCGCATCCTCCGGAGGAATGATCTCCGCGGGAGCGGGCAGGGGCGGGGCGATGGAACAGACACACACCAACCACAACGGCGTCGCGGCCACCCCCGGAGCGCAGCGCCGGGTGCTGGTGGTCGAAGACGACGCCACGATCATCGAGGCCATCGCCGCGCGTCTGCGGGCGGAGGGCTTCCTGGTGCAGACCGCACTGGACGGCCCCGCCGCCGTGGACGCGGCCGAGGCGTGGCAGCCCGATCTCATGGTGCTCGACATCATGCTCCCGGGCTTCGACGGCCTGGAGGTCTGCCGCCGGGTGCAGGCGCAGCGCCCGGTGCCGGTGCTGATGCTGACCGCGCGGGACGACGAGACCGACATGCTGGTCGGGCTCGGGGTCGGCGCGGACGACTACATGACCAAGCCGTTCTCCATGCGCGAGCTGGCGGCCCGGGTGCACGTGCTGCTGCGCCGGGTCGAGCGGGCCGCGCTGGCCGCCGTGACGCCGCGCAGCGGCATCCTGCGGCTGGGCGAGCTGGAGATCGACCACGCGCAGCGCAGGGTCCGGGTGCGCACCGACGACGTCCACCTGACGCCGACCGAGTTCGACCTGCTGGTCTGCCTGGCGAACACCCCGCGCGCGGTGCTCTCCCGCGAGCAGCTGCTCGCCGAGGTGTGGGACTGGGCGGACGCCTCGGGCACCCGCACGGTCGACAGCCACATCAAGGCGCTCCGCCGGAAGATCGGCGCCGAGCGCATCCGTACGGTGCACGGTGTCGGTTACGCGTTGGAGACCCCGGCAGCATGACCCGCTCCGGGCCCGGTCTGCGCCCGTTCTCGATCAAGGCCAAGCTGGGGACGCTCGTCGTGGTGTCCGTGTTCATCACCACGGGGCTGCTCGTGGTGGCGCTGCGGACCCGGACCGAGTTCCAGTTCATCACCGTCTTCTCGGTGATCGCCACGCTGCTGATAACCCAGTTCGTCGCGCACGGCCTGACGGCTCCGCTGGACGAGATGCGGGCGGTGGCCCGGTCGATCTCGCACGGCGACTACACCTGCCGGGTCAGCGGGGCCGGGCGCCGCGACGAGCTGGGCGACCTCGCCCAGACGATCAACCGCATGGCGGACGATCTGGAGGCGGTCGACCGGCACCGCAAGGCGCTGGTCGCCAACGTGTCGCACGAGCTGCGGACCCCCATCGCGGCGTTGCGCGCCGTGCTGGAGAACGTGGTGGACGGGGTCTCGGCCGCCGACCCGGAGACCATGCGGACCGCGCTCCAGCAGACGGAGCGGCTCGGCCGGCTGGTGGAGACGCTGCTCGACCTGTCGCGGCTGGACAACGGTGTCGTCCCCCTCAAGGCCGGCCGTTTCGAGGTGTGGCCCTATCTCGCCGGGGTACTCAAGGAAGCGAACCTCGCGGCCTCGCGACGCCGGCTCTCCTCGGGCTCCGGCAACCACTCGCGTACGGACGTCCATCTGCACCTCGACGTGTCCCCGGCGGACATGACGGCGTTCGCGGACACCGAGCGGCTGCACCAGGTCGTGGCGAATCTCATCGACAACGCCGTGAAGCACAGTCCGCCGCACGGCCGTGTGACGGTGCTGGCGCGACCGAGCGCGCAACCTGAGTCCCTGGAACTCGAAGTGATCGACGAGGGGCCCGGCATCCCGGAGGCCGAGCGCCATCGCGTCTTCGAGCGGTTCAACCGGGGCCAGAACCCGTCCCCGCACGGTCCCGGCAGCGACGGGGGCACGGGCCTCGGACTGGCCATCGCCCACTGGGCGGTGGATCTGCACGGTGGCCGCATCAGAGTGGCTGAATCCACACATGGATGCCGGATTCAGATCACCCTTCCGGGGATGTCACCGGCCCGCAGTTGACATATGGTTCGAACGAAAAGGGACGTGATCTTGGTCCCTCACCACCAGGGGTACGGCCCGTGGGGCCTCAGCCGTGTCCCTGACTACCCGAAGCGCAGCGGAACCCCGCTTGTTTCCCGCCATTCCGAGCTCCGAAACCCGCCTTCAGATGTGATGTGCACGACGATGAGCGGCCCGGTCTGCGAGGAACGGCGCGGGAGGCGTAGCCTTGATTCCCGCTGTCCATCACCTTGTGAAGCGGAAGAGGGCGGTTGCCGCCGTGTCGTCTCAGTCCCCCAGTAACTCGACCATCTCGACCGACCAAGCAGGCCCGGGAATCAACCCGGCCGCTGCTTTCGGTGCCAATGAATGGCTCGTCGACGAGATCTACCAGCAGTACCTCCAGGATCCGAACTCCGTCGACCGTGCCTGGTGGGACTTCTTCGCCGACTACAAGCCGGGTTCCGGCGCGGCGGACAAGCCCGGAGCCGCAGCCCCGGCGGCCCCTGCCGCCCCGGTGACGCCGGCCGTCGCGCCCGCCGCCGAGAAGGCCGCGCCCGCGCAGGCCGCCCCGGCAGCCCCCGCGAAGCCCGCCGCCGCAGCTCCGGCCGCACCCGTCGCGCCCGCCGCCCCGGTGGCCCCCGCGGCACCGGCAGCGACCCCCGCCCCGAAGGCGCCGGCCGCGAAGGCGCCCGCCAAGGCCGCCCCGGCGACCGAGGCCACCGGCGGACCCGAGTACGTGACGCTGCGCGGCCCCTCGGCCGCCGTCGCGAAGAACATGAACGCCTCACTGGAGCTGCCGACGGCCACGTCCGTCCGCGCCGTGCCGGTGAAGCTGCTCTTCGACAACCGCATCGTCATCAACAACCACCTCAAGCGCGCCCGCGGCGGGAAGATCTCCTTCACGCACCTCATCGGGTACGCGATGGTGCAGGCCCTCAAGGCCATGCCGTCGATGAACTACTCCTTCACGGAGAAGGACGGCAAGCCCACCCTGGTCAAGCCGGAGCACGTCAACCTCGGTCTGGCCATCGACCTGGTCAAGCCGAACGGCGACCGGCAGCTCGTGGTCGCGGCCATCAAGAAGGCCGAGACGCTCAACTTCTTCGAGTTCTGGCAGGCGTACGAGGACATCGTCCGCCGTGCCCGCATCGGCAAGCTGGGCATGGACGACTTCACCGGAGTCACCGCCTCGCTGACCAACCCCGGCGGCATCGGCACCGTCCACTCGGTGCCGCGCCTGATGCCCGGTCAGGGCCTCATCATGGGCGTCGGCGCGATGGACTACCCGGCGGAGTTCCAGGGCACCTCGCAGGACACCCTGAACAAGCTCGGTATCTCGAAGGTCATGACGCTGACCTCGACGTACGACCACCGGGTGATCCAGGGCGCCGCCTCCGGCGAGTTCCTGCGGGTCCTCTCGCAGCTGCTGCTCGGCGAGAACGGCTTCTACGACGAGATCTTCGAGGCGCTGCGCATCCCCTACGAGCCGGTCCGCTGGCTCAAGGACATCGACGCCTCGCACGACGACGACGTCACCAAGGCGGCGCGGGTCTTCGAGCTGATCCACTCCTACCGGGTCCGCGGCCACGTCATGGCCGACACCGACCCGCTGGAGTACCGCCAGCGCAAGCACCCCGACCTGGACATCACCGAGCACGGGCTCACCCTGTGGGACCTGGAGCGCGACTTCGCGGTCGGCGGTTTCGCCGGCAAGTCGATGATGAAGCTCCGCGACATCCTCGGTGTGCTCCGTGAGTCGTACTGCCGCACCACCGGCATCGAGTTCATGCACATCCAGGACCCGAAGCAGCGCAAGTGGCTCCAGGACCGGGTCGAGCGTCCGCGCTCGCAGCCCGAGCGCGAGGAGCAGCTGCGCATCCTCCGCCGCCTCAACGCGGCCGAGGCCTTCGAGACCTTCCTGCAGACGAAGTACGTCGGCCAGAAGCGGTTCTCCCTGGAGGGCGGCGAGTCCGTCATCCCGCTGCTCGACGCCGTCATCGACTCCGCCGCCGAGGCCCGCCTCGACGAGGTCGTCATCGGCATGGCCCACCGCGGCCGCCTGAACGTCCTGGCGAACATCGTCGGCAAGTCGTACGCGCAGATCTTCCGCGAGTTCGAGGGCAACCTCGACCCGCGTTCGATGCACGGCTCCGGCGACGTGAAGTACCACCTGGGCGCCGAGGGCACCTTCACCGGTCTGGACGGTGAGCAGATCAAGGTCTCGC
Organism: Streptomyces sp. NBC_01335; assembly: GCF_035953295.1. Taxonomy (GTDB): domain Bacteria; phylum Actinomycetota; class Actinomycetes; order Streptomycetales; family Streptomycetaceae; genus Streptomyces. The sequence goes on along the minus strand of NZ_CP108370.1, from coordinate 5,411,088 downwards.
TCGCCGCGAACCCCTCGCACCTGGAGGCGGTCGACCCGGTCCTGGAGGGCATCGCCCGCGCCAAGCAGGACATCGTCAACAAGGGCGGCACGGACTTCACGGTCCTGCCCGTCGCCCTGCACGGCGACGCGGCCTTCGCCGGCCAGGGTGTCGTCGCCGAGACGCTCAACATGTCGCAGCTGCGCGGCTACCGCACCGGTGGCACCGTGCACGTGGTGATCAACAACCAGGTCGGCTTCACCGCCGCCCCGGAGTCCTCGCGTTCCTCGATGTACGCCACCGACGTGGCGCGCATGATCGAGGCGCCGATCATCCACGTCAACGGCGACGACCCGGAGGCCGTGGTCCGCGTCGCGCGCCTCGCCTTCGAGTTCCGTCAGGCGTTCAACAAGGACGTCGTGATCGACCTCATCTGCTACCGCCGCCGCGGTCACAACGAGGGCGACAACCCGGAGTTCACCAACCCGCAGATGTACACCCTGATCGACAAGAAGCGCTCGGTGCGCAAGCTCTACACCGAGTCGCTCATCGGTCGCGGCGACATCACGCTGGAAGAGGCCGAGCAGGCGCTCCAGGACTTCCAGGGCCAGCTGGAGAAGGTCTTCGCGGAGGTCCGCGAGGCCACCTCGCAGTCGGCCGCCCCGCACGTCCGCGAGCCGCAGGCGGCCTTCCCGGTCGCCGTGGACACCTCGATCTCCTCCGAGGTCGTCAAGCGGATCGCCGAGTCCCAGGTCAACATCCCCGAGCACATCACGGTGCACCCGCGCCTGATGCCGCAGATGCAGCGCCGTGCCGCCTCGGTGGAGAACGGCACCATCGACTGGGGCATGGGCGAGACCCTCGCCATCGGTTCGCTGCTGATGGAGGGCACCCCGGTCCGGCTCGCCGGCCAGGACACCCGCCGCGGCACGTTCGGCCAGCGCCACGCGGTGCTGGTCGACCAGGTGACCGGCGAGGACTACACCCCGCTGCTCTACCTGACCGAGGACCAGGCCCGTTACAACGTCTACGACTCGCTGCTCAGCGAGTACGCGGCGATGGGCTTCGAGTACGGCTACTCGCTGGCCCGCCCGGAGTCGCTGGTCGTCTGGGAGGCGCAGTTCGGTGACTTCGTCAACGGCGCGCAGACCGTCGTGGACGAGTTCATCTCCTCGGCCGAGCAGAAGTGGGGCCAGACCTCCGGCGTCACCCTGCTGCTCCCGCACGGTTACGAGGGCCAGGGCCCGGACCACTCGTCCGCCCGCCCGGAGCGCTTCCTCCAGATGTGCGGCCAGGACAACATGACGGTCGCCATGCCGACGCTGCCGTCGAACTACTTCCACCTCCTGCGGTGGCAGGTGCACAACCCGCACCACAAGCCGCTGATCGTCTTCACCCCGAAGTCGATGCTCCGCCTCAAGGCGGCGTCCTCGAAGGCGGAGGAGTTCACCACCGGCGGCTTCCGCCCGGTGATCGGTGACGCGTCGGTGACGCCCGAGAGCGTCCGCAAGGTCGTCTTCTGCGCCGGCAAGCTGTACTACGACCTCGACGCCGAGCGCCAGAAGCGCGGCGACACGGAGACCGCGATCATCCGGCTGGAGCGCCTGTACCCGCTGCCGGGTGCGGAGCTCCAGGCCGAGATCGCCAAGTACCCGAACGCCGAGAAGTACCTCTGGGCGCAGGAGGAGCCGGCGAACCAGGGTGCGTGGCCGTTCATCGCGCTCAACCTGATCGACCACCTGGACCTGGCCGTGGGTGCCGACGTCCCGCACAACGAGCGTCTGCGCCGCATCTCGCGGTCGCACAGCTCGTCGCCGGCCGTCGGTTCGGCCAAGCGTCACCAGGCGGAGCAGGCTCAGCTGGTCGCCGAGGTCTTCGAGGCCTGACCGGCAGTCGTACGCACTCCGGCGGTACCAGCCGTCGACAGGGACCGGCCCCCACCTCAGCATCACGGTGGGGGCCGGTCCCTGTTCCCGTGCAGATCCCACCGCGCCCTACTCTGAGAGGGCAGAACATCCGCAGGCATCAGGAGCACGTTGTGTATTTCACCGACCGTGGCATCGAGGAACTGGAGAAGCGGCGCGGCGAGGAGGAGGTCACCTTCGAGTGGCTGGCCGAGCAGCTGCGTACCTTCGTCGACCTCAACCCCGATTTCGAGGTGCCGGTCGAGCGGCTGGCGACCTGGCTGGCGCGTCTGGACGACGAGGACGACGACGAGTAGTCACGCGGTGGGTGTCCTCGCCGGTGCGGCTCCGCTCACCGGCGCGGCACCGTCTCCCGTACGAACGTCCCCGCTCTGACCTCGTTGTACGCGAGTCCCAGCACCCCCTGCGCGAGCAGGAGCGTGCCGGCCGCCGTCCATCCGCCGCTGCGGCGGTACGCCCCCCAGAGGGCCAGCGGGGCGCCGACGGCCACCTGTGTGGTGGCCACCGCCCGCGCCCGGGGGCCGAGCATCCAGGGGCCGAGGCCGCTGCCCTCCACCGCGTCGAGTTCCACGCGTACGGCGTCGCGCCAGCCCGCCCACTCGACCCGCCCGGTCCCCGGCAGCGCCTCGGCCGCCTCCCGCAGTTCCTCCGCGCTCCGACCCGGTTCCAGCCCGGGCCGCAGCTCCACCCCGGTACGGGTGAGGAGGCCGAGCAGTCTCCGTAGCCGCGCGCAGCCGTCCGCGTGCGGGTCGGGGCGGGTCAGGGTCTGCAGGGCCTGTACGTCGAGGACCGGGTCGAGGTCCAGCCGCGCCGCGAACGTGGTCATCGCCTCGTCCTCGCCGACCGGGGTGCCGTCCGCCAGCCAGACGTACCCCACCGGGCGGCGGAAGCCGGACGCCAGCGTGCAGCCCGCCCGGGCGTCGTCCCACCAGAGCGCGACGACCGGCCAGGTGGCGGCGACCGCGAGGGCCGCCGCCCAGCCCGCCAGTACCCGGTCGACGGGCTCGGCCGGTTCGGCGGGGGTGTCCCGCCAGGCCCGTCCCTCCGGCACCAGCACGCTCCACTCCGTACCGGCGGGGGTGATCAGCATCCGCTCGCGCAGGAGGTGGGCCAGGGGGCGCACGGTCTCAGGGTCGGCCCGGCACAGCAGCAGCGCCCCCACGGGTGTCGCGTTCATGCCTCACACGCTAGGGCAATTCATCCGCATGTGACCCCTTTTGGCGCTGCGGCCGGACCGCTCGCCCTTGACTCCACCCATCCGCGATATATCGTGTTGAACGAGAGACGCGATATGTTGCGTCGTGCCATGCTCTCTGGAGGTCACACCCATGCCTGTGTCGACGTGGACCGTCGCCGAGCCACTGAAACTCGCCTTCGCCGAGCAGGTGACCGCGCTCAAGGTGCGGATCGTCAACGGCACCGTCAACGTGGTCGGCTCCGACGAGCCGGAAGCCCGGCTGGAGGTCTCCGCCATCGACGGCCCGCCGCTGATCGTCACCCTCGAGGACGGCGTCCTGACCGTGACCTACGAGGACCTCGCCTGGAAGAGCTTCCTCAAGTGGCTCGACCGCAACGGGCGCTCCCGCAGCGCGGCGGTCACCCTCGCGGTCCCCGCCTCCGCGTCGGTGGAGGTCGGCGTCGTCGGCGCCGGGGCGTTCGTCTCGGGCATCCGGGGCCGTACGGACGTACGCGGCGTCACCGGCGACACCACGCTCGTCGGGCTCACCGGGGAGGTGCGCGGCGAGACGGTCTCCGGTGGCCTGGAGGCGCAGTCCGTCACGGGCGACCTGCGGTTCACGTCGGTCTCCGGCGACCTGACCGTGGTGGAGGGCGCCAGCACCTCGGTGCGCGCCGAGTCCGTCAGCGGCGACATGGTGCTGGACGTCGACGCCTCCGGAGCGCCGGCCGACATCCGGCTGACCACGGTCTCCGGCGAGATCGCGATCCGGCTGCCCCACCCGGCGGACGCCCGGGTCGAGGCGAACACCGCGAGCGGCGCCGTCTCCAACGCCTTCGAGGACCTGCGGGTCAGTGGCCAGTGGGGCGCGAAGAAGATCACCGGCACACTGGGCTCCGGCACCGGCAAGCTGAGGGCGACGACCGTGTCCGGCTCGATCGCGCTGCTGCGCCGCCCGCCGTCCGAGGATGAACCGTACGTTGCCGAGCCGACCGGAAAGGCGCTCTGACATGCCCCCCGTTTTCGCCCACGGCCGTCTCCGGCTCTACCTGCTGAAACTGCTCGACGAGGCCCCGCGCCACGGTTACGAGGTGATTCGCCTGCTGGAGGAGCGCTTCCAGGGGCTGTACGCCCCGTCCGCCGGCACGGTCTACCCCCGGCTGGCCAAGCTGGAGGCGGAGGGGCTCGTCACCCACGCCACGGAGGGCGGCCGGAAGGTCTACTCGATCACCGAAGCGGGCCGCGCCGAACTCGCCGGGCGCACCGGCGAACTCGCCGATCTGGAGCTGGAGATCCGCGAGTCGGTCTCCGAGCTGGCCGCCGAGATCCGCGACGACGTCCGGGGCGCGGCCGGCCGGCTGCGCAGCGACATGCGCGCCGCCGCCTCCGCCTCCCGCCACCGCCCGGGTTCCGGCTCCGGCTCGGGCTCGGGCTCTGGTTCGGGCTCGGGCTCGGGCTCGGGCTCGGGCTCGGGATCCGGTGAACCCGGCGGCGCCAAGGGCGAGTGGGAGTCGTTCATCGGCGACCTGGGCGACCTCGGCCGGCTGGGGAACCTCGGCGACCTGACGGAGAAGGACGCCTGGCGCAAGGCGAAGGAAGAGCTGCGCCAGGCCAAGCAGGAGTGGAAGGAGCAGGCCCGCCGGGCCAAGGACGAGTCGCGGCGCGCCCGCGAGGAGGCCCAGCAGGCCCGCCGCCAGGCGAAGGAGGCCGACGAGCGGGCCCGCGAGCAGATGCGGAACGCCGCCCGCCAGGTGCAGGAGCACTTCGCGCGGGGCGACTGGCCCGCCGGGGTGCGCGACGGCCTGGCCGAGATCACCGGCCACCTCGCCGGCCTCGCCAGGACCAGCACCCCCTGGCCGCCGTCCGACCGCCCCGAGCCCCCGCGTACGGAGAGCCCGGAGGCACGGCCGTCGGATCAGGAACCCTCGCGCACGGATGGGACCGCTGCGGGCTCCTCGTCCGACTCGGGTTCCTCGACCACCTCGGGCTCGTCGGCCGCTCCGGCCGCCTCTCGAACGGAGCCCGGCCCCGCGCCCGACTGGGCCGTGGACGTGCCGGTCACCGGCGATCCGGCCCGGGATCTGGACCGGCTGCTGGACCGTTTCCGCGACGACATCCGCGACGCGGCCCGCGACCGGGGTGTCACGGCGGACCAGGTGGCCGAGGCCCGCACCCACCTGTCGACGGCGGTCTCCCGCGTCGACGCGCTGTTGCGGAGGGGTGACCGGCCGGGCGAGGACGGCCCCAAGGACCTGCGGAGGGCCTGAGGGCCCGTCACGCGGTGAGGCTGCCACCCCGGTTCCGGGGTGGCAGCCTCACCGCGTGACGGGCGCATCAGCTGGCGGCCGGCGGCCGGCTGTCATTGGCGCGTCAGCCGGCGGCCGCCGCCCGCGCCTCTCCCCCGTCCTCGCGCCCCGCCCCGTGGAGCGCGCGCTCCACGTCCGCGTACGAGGCGCCGTGGTCCGCGAGTACGTCCGCCACCACCCCGGGCCGCACGACCAGCGCCAGCAGCAGGTGCTCGCCGCCGATGAAGCGGTCACCCCGGCCCACGGCGATCCGCAGGGAGCCCTCCAGCACCCCCTTGGCGCCGGCGGTGAGCGGCCGGCGGCCGGAGCGGCGACGGCGCCCCCTGCCGTCCTCCGCCAACGCGCCCTCGCCGTGCTCCTCCTCGACCCTGGCGACGATCTCGCCGACGTCGATGCCGAGCCCGGCCAGCGCCTCCGTGTCGGCCTTCGTCAGGCCGCCCCGCCGCCGGGCCTCGTCGAGCGCCGCCTCCAGGGAGGCCCGGCGGTCGGTAACGCCGAGCGCGGTGAGGGCGGACGCGGCCCGGCCCGCGTCCTGGTCGAGGAGGGAGAGCAGCAGGTGTTCCTCGGTGATGCTGTCCTCCCCGGCGCACTGGGAGAAGGTGACGGCTCCGGCGACGGCGGCCCGGGCTTCCTTGGTGAATCGCTCGAACATCAATGCCTCCCGTACTTCTTGTGCACGGCCTGCCTGCTGACCCCGAGTTCGGTCGCGATCTCCTGCCACGACCAGCCCTTGGCGCGGGCGCTTCTGACTTGTACGGCTTCGAGCTGCTCCAGCAGCCGCCGCAGCGCGGCGACGGCCCGCAGTCCGACGCGTGGATCGCGATCCCCGGCCCGTGCGGCCAGGTCCGTTGCTTCGGTCATGATGTCAACGTACATTGACGCTCGGGCCACGTCAACCCTAGTTGACACGCGGGGTGACGCGAGGGTCCGCGCAAGAGGTGTGGCGGCGCGGCGCGTGTCACACCCGCAGCCGGTTGGATCGGGCGGCGGCCGGGCCTAGGGTCGGGACATGTTCGCCGCCTACGCAGCACGCATCGACCGCGAAAACCCCCTGAACGGCCTGGAACTGGGCGAGCGCCCCGCTCCGGAGGCCCGGCCCGGCTGGACCACCGTCGAAGTCCGCGCCGCCTCGCTCAACCACCACGACCTCTGGTCGCTGCGTGGCGTGGGCATCACGGAGGACCGGCTGCCGATGATCCTCGGCTGCGACGCGGCCGGCGTCGACGAGGACGGCAACGAGGTCGTCGTGCACTCGGTGATCGGCCAGACCGGCCACGGGGTCGGGCCGAAGGAGCCGCGCTCCATCCTGACCGAGCGCTACCCGGGCACCTTCGCCGAGCGTGTCGCCGTGCCCACCTGGAACGTGCTGCCCAAGCCGAAGGAGCTGAGCTTCGAGGAGGCCGCCTGCCTGCCGACCGCCTGGCTCACCGCGTACCGAATGCTCTTCACCAACGCCGGTGTGCGCCCCGGCGATTCCGTGCTGGTCCAGGGCGCGGGCGGCGGGGTCGCCACCGCCGCCGTCGTCCTCGGCCGCGCGGCGGGCCTGCGGGTCTACGCGACCAGCCGCGACGAGGCCAAGCGGAAGCGGGCGGTGGAGCTGGGCGCCGTCGACGCCTTCGAGCCCGGCGCCCGGCTGCCCGAGCGCGTGGACGCCGTCATCGAGACGGTCGGCGCCGCGACCTGGTCCCACTCGGTGAAGTCGCTCCGCCCCGGCGGCACTCTAGTCATCTCCGGCGCCACCAGCGGAGACCGGCCGTCGCACGCCGAGCTGACCAGGATCTTCTTCCTGGAACTCAAGATCGTCGGCTCCACGATGGGCTCCAAGGACGAGCTGGAGGGCCTGCTCTCCTTCTGCGCGACGAGCGGCGTACGGCCCGTCGTCGACGCGGTCCTGCCGCTCGACCGGGCCCGCGAGGGCTTCGAACGCATGCTCACGGGCGAGCAGTTCGGCAAGATCGTGCTCACCGCCTCCTGAGCCGCGTCCCAGGGTCTTCCGGTCGGATCGGGCCGGATCAGGGAGCGGGATCGGGTGCCGTGCATCGCAAGGCGGAGGAGGGAGTCGACGCGGAGCGTCGGCGACCGACGACAACGCCGCGAGGTGCGACACCCGGGCACGCGAGCCCGGCCTGGTCCGGACGCAAGACTCTAAGGGGAGGGCGGCACGAATCGCGCCGTGAGCAGGGGCTACAGTCCCTGCTCATGACAAACGAGTCGTGGGCAGGCTGGTACCGGGACCACTTGGGTTCCGACGCGGCCACCGTCTTCGCGGACGGCGGAGTGATCAAGCTGCGCATCCGGGGTGTCGACTTCGAGGGCAAACGCCTCGACGACCTCCGGCCGCTGGTGGAACCGCTCCCGGACGGCGCTTCGTTCGCGCTCGCGGACGGTGCCCTGACCGACTGCGTCCTGGAGTGGGACCAGCCGGTGACCATCGTCGCGGAAGGCGCCGGTTCCGGGGGGACCGAGCGGCCCGCGACGATGAGCTGCCTGTTCTCCCTGCGCCGCTCGGACCCGGACGTGCACCTCGCCCTGCACCTGGACGGCGCGCTCTACGAATCGGCGCGCGCCGAACGCGACTTCACGGCGGCCCTGGCCGCGATACGGGACGCCCTGCCCCAGGACGTACGGCTGCGCGCTCCGGCTCTCTGACGGGCCTGTTCGGTCCGCTCACAGAGGTCACAGCGGTCCGCACGCGGCCACACCGAACTCCCGGAAGCCGGAGTTCGTTCCCCGCTCTGCCAACAGCGAGGCCAGGTTCCCTTCACTCGCGGACCGGGGCAGAGTCGAACCATGAAGATCCTGATTCTGGGCGGTACGGAGTTCGTCGGACGGTCCGTCGCCGAGGCGGCGCTCGGGCGGGGCTGGGACGTGTCCGTGTTCAACCGCGGCCGCCAGAAGCCCATCCCCGGGACGGTGGCGCTGCACGGTGACCGGACGGCGGGCAAGGTCGGTCTGGCGGCGCTTGAGAGCGGCACGTGGGACGCGGTCGTCGACACCTGGTCCGGCGCTCCCGTGGCGGTCCGGGACGCGGCCCGGCTGCTCGCGGATCGGGCGGGCCACTACACGTATGTCTCCACCCGCTCGGTGCACCCCTATCCGGCGTCCGCCGGGCTGCCGGAGGACGGCCCGCTGGTGTCCGGCGCCTCCGCCGACGAGGCGGGCGAAGTCCCGTACCCGCAGGCCAAGCTGGGCGGCGAGCTGGCCGCGCTCGACGCCTTCGGCGACCGCGCCCTGCTGGCACGCCCCGGCCTGATCCTCGGCCCGTACGAGAACATCGGCCGGCTGCCGTGGTGGCTGACCCGGATAGCGCGGGGCGGCCCGGTCCTGGCGCCGGGCCCCCACGACAGCCCGCTCCAGTACATCGACGCCCGCGACCTCGCCACGTGGGTGCTGGACGCGGCGGAAAAGGGCCTGCACGGCCCGTACAACACGGTCAGCGAGTCCGGTCACGCCACCCTGGGCGAGCTGCTGGACGCCTGCGTCCGGGTCACCGGTTCCGACGCCGAATTGCGCTGGACCGACCCGGACACCATCCTCGCGGCGGGCGTGCAGCCCTGGACCGAGCTCCCGATCTGGCTGCCCGCCGGGGAGATGCACGACACCCTCCACCGCGGCGACGTCAGCAAGGCCCTCGCCACGGGTCTGCGTTGCCGCCCCGTCGGCGAGACCGTCGCCGATACCTGGACCTGGCTGGAGTCGATCGGCGGCGTCGCCCCGCAGCGCCCCGACCGCCCCCCGGTCGGCCTCGCCCCGGAAGCGGAGGCCCGCCTGCTCGCGACCGGCTGAGCGCCTGGGGCGTGTGTCGAAAGTCCCGCCTGTCCGGCGACGCCCGGCACGCACGCTCGCCGCGTTGTCGGGAGCACCCCGATACACCCAGTATCGGGGCGCCCCTCCGCCTGCGACCGCACGCACCGGACACCGCCGGACCCGCCCTCCGGGCGGACGGCGCCACTTTCGACACACGCCCTACCGTGACGGCATGACCGACTTCCTCCTCCACCTCACCGAACCCGCCCTCTGGGCAGCCGCTCAGCACGACGGCACCTACACCTGGTCCACCCGGGGCCGCACCCTCCAGCAGGAGGGCTTCATCCACCTCTCCCACCCCCACCAACTCCCCGCCGTGGCCCGCATGCTGTACGGCTCCGAGGAGGTGGAGCTCATCGTCCTGGTCATCGACCCGGCCCGCCTCACCGCACCCCTGCGCCACGAGGCGATGTCCGAGGGCGGCGAGGAGTTCCCCCACCTGTACGGGCCGCTGCCGGTGGACGCGGTGGTCGAGGTGCGGACGTGGACGAGGGCCGGGGGCGGCGGGGCGGCGGGCTGAGCCCGACGAGCCGGCGAAGGACCGAGTCGACCGTTGACTCCTGCGAGCCGCCCGCACTCCTGGAGTTCTCCTTGGACAGGGGATCGCTGTACACGCTGGAGGAGGCCGGACGCACTGCTGAACGCCCGCGAGAAAGACCAGCCGTGTTACCGGCGTGGACGGTCCGCCTTCCTTCAGCGCAGTACGAGAAGTTCGCCGCTCTGGCACACGGCGTTGAGCCATGACGCCTGCTCCAGCCTGCGTCGTGCGGCCGGGCCGAAGAGCCGGGCCAGTGCCATGGGCGCCGATGGGGCGCGCTTCAGTCGGATCACCCGACGCCAGGACTGAGCGGAGAGTGCGGCGAAAGCGGCAGCTCCGGCGAGCGCCGGCCAGGAAGTCACCGTCAGAACCAGCTCCCGAGCACCGAGATCAGTTTGTTCGCCATGTCGCAGCACTGGGTGGTCCGCGAACTGGCGCCACTTCAACCGCTCCGCACCCGGGGGGCGGGACTGATGGAAGGCGTGAGGGTCGGGCACGCACAGCAGGTTGCCGCTGTACGCGTCCGGCGGTCGCCATCCTACGGCTCACGCCCACGCGCGAGCCTCCGGAAGACCGCACCCGGTCCGCCATGGACGCCGTGCTCGGCGTCCTGCGGACCGGGTGCGTACAGATTGCCCGCAGGACCGGCGCAGTCGCAGGTCATACGGACTCGCCGTGGATCAGGCCTTCTTGGTCTCCCAGAAGATCTTGTCGATCTCGGCGATCAGGTCCAGAGCCTTCTGGCCCGTGGCCGGGTCGTTCGACGCCTTGGCGGCGGAGAGCGCCTTCAGGGTGTCGTTGACCAGCTGGTGCAGCTGGGGGTACTTCTCGAAGTGCGGGGCCTTGAAGTAGTCGCTCCAGAGCACGGAGACGTGGTGCTTCGCGAGCTCCGCACGCTGTTCCTTGATCAGGACCGAGCGGGTGCGGAAGTCCGCGTCCTCGTTGGCCTGGTACTTCTCCTGGACGGCCTTGACGGACTCCGCCTCGATGCGGGCCTGGGCCGGGTCGTACACACCGCAGGGCAGGTCGCAGTGGGCGCTGACCTTCACCTTGGGGGCAAACAGGCGGGAGAGCATGGAGCTGTCCTTCCTCGTGATCGTCTTCTCAGGTGGGACATTACTCCGTGGAGCACCTGTTTCAGCGAGTGCCCCCATGGGCTTAGGTCAAAAGTCCGGGGTGAGGATGAGCGCCTGAGGCCGAATGTACGAGCGGCGCGCGGGACGGTGTACTGGAGGCGGACGAACGGAGCGGGGAGGTAGCGGAGATGGCGGAACCGGCGCAGGGGCCCGGGGACGGGCGGGCGGCAGGGGTGCGGTTTCAGGTGGTGGAGGTGACGGGGCCCTCGATGGTGCCGACGCTCTACCACGGTGACCGGCTCCTGGTGCAGTACGGGGCGCCGGTGCGTCCGGGGGACGTGGTGATTCTGCGCCATCCCTTCCAGCAGGATCTGCTGGTGGTGAAGCGGGCCACCGAGCGCCGCCCGGGCGGCTGGTGGGTGCTGGCGGACAACACGTTCGCGGGCGGCGACAGCACGGTGTACGGGACCGTCCCGGAGGATCTCGTCCTCGCCCGGGCGCATCTGCGGTTCCGGCCGTTGCGGAAGGATCAGCGGTCGCCGCTGGGGGTGCTGGGCTGGGTGGCCTCGGCGGTGCGGCCGTTGCCGGCGGACCGGTCGGCCTCCAGGCGTTTGCGGGCCCGGTAGGCGGCCACGTTGGCGCGGGTCGCACAGCGGTCGGAGCAGTACCGCCGCGACCGGTTGGTGGAGGTGTCCAGGTAGGCGTTGCGGCACGGCGGTGCCTCGCAGAGGCCCAGCCGGTCCACCCCGTGGGTGGTGAGGTGGAAGGCGAGCCCCATGGCGGCGATGGCGGCGTACCCGGCGGTGGCGTTGGACGGATGGTCCGCCAGGTGCATGTGCCAGTCCGGCTTCCCGGTGCCGTCCAGGGTGTCGTGGCCGGAGATCTGCGGGCTGACGGGGAACTCCAGCAGCAGGGAGTTCAGCAGGTCGACCGCGAGGGTCTCGTCACCCCCGTCCGCGGCCTCGAAGACGGCGCGCAGCCGGCCCCGTACGGAACGGAAGCGGGTCACGTCGGCGTCGGTCGCCCGCCGGGCGGCCTGAGCGTTCCCGGCGAAGAGCTCGCGGACGGCGTCGACGGAGGTGAGCGCGTCCTTGTTGCGGGCCGGCTCCTCGGTGTTGACCAGACGCACGGCGTAGTCCGAGTAATAGGCCAGTTCCACTTGTCGTCCTTACAACGTGGGTCTAAAGTTCCCTGTAACCAGCAGTGTAATGGTCGATCGTGCAATTTGAGTATTACATCAGAGGTTCAGAGGTGAGGGTTCACGTGACGGACACCGAGGTGACGGGCTCGGCGGCGGGCACCGACTGGCGTTCCTGGCAGCGGAGCTGGGACCGCCAGCAGGAGTGGTACATGCCGGACCGCGAGGAGCGCTTCCGGATCATGCTCGACATGGTCGAGGCCGTGGTCGGCCCCGAGCCGAGCGTGCTCGATCTCGCCTGCGGTACGGGAAGTATTACGGACCGGCTGCTGCGCCGGTTCCCGAAGGCCACCAGCACCGGCGTGGATCTCGACCCCGCGCTGCTCGCCATCGCCCGCGGCACCTTCGACGGCGACGACCGGGTCACCCTCGTCACCGCGGACCTCAAGGACCCCGCGTGGACGGCGGCGCTGCCCCGTACCTCGTACGACGCGGTACTCACGGCCACCGCGCTCCACTGGTTCCACCGTGAGCCGCTCGCCGTGCTCTACCGGCAGGTCGGCGAACTGGTGCGGGAGGGTGGGGTGTTCATGAACGCGGACCACATGACCGACGCGTCCACTCCCCGCCTCAACGCGGCCGAACGCGCCCACCGGCACGCCGGGATGGACCGGGCCAAGGCGGCGGGCGCGCTCGACTGGGCCGAGTGGTGGGGCGAGGCAGCGAAGGACCCGGCGCTCGCCGGACCGACCGCCGAGCGGTTCGCGATCTACGGCGACCACGCCGACGGGGAGGCCCCCTCGGCGGACTGGCACGCCCGTACGCTGCGCGCGTCCGGCTTCGGCGAGGCGCGGACGGTCTGGGCCTCGCCCTCCGACGCGGTGGTGCTCGCGCTGAAGTGACGGCAGCGGGCGGCGGGGGCGGTACGGAGAGGGTTCCGTACCGCCCCCGCCGCCGTGTCCCAGCACCCCGGTAACCGAGTACGGCACCCCGCGCGGGACACGTCCGAGATCCGTCGCGTCCGGCCGCAACCTCCGTCGTGGTCCGGCGCACTGGAAGGGGTGAGACGGTCCGCGCCCGCGGGCCTGGAGAGGGGCGGGGAATGCGGACGGACGAGGATGCCGCGCTGCACGCCTTCGTGGAGAGCCGGCGCACCGCGCTGTTCCGCAGCGCCTATCTGCTGTGCGGCGACCGGCACGAGGCCGAGGACCTGGTGCAGACGGCGCTCGTGAAGGTGGTGGTCGGCGGCCGGCGGCACGGGCGGCTCGACAACATCGAGGCGTACGCGCGCAAGACGCTGGTCAACACCTTCATCGCGTCCCGCCGAAGGTTCTGGCGGCGGGAGCAGCCGTACGGCGAACTGCCCGACCGCGCGGCCGGCCAGGAGGACAGCGACACCGGCCTCCAGGTACGGGCGGCGCTCGCCCGGCTCACGGCCAGACAGCGTGCGGTGCTGGTCCTCCGTTACTGGGAGGACCTGAGCGTCGAGGCCACGGCGGACCTGCTCGGAATGCGGCAGAACACGGTCAAGAGCCATGCGGCTCGGGGATTGGCGGCGCTGCGCGCCGGGATGACGGAGGAATTGGTGTGAGCGACGACGTGAGGAACTTGCTGGAGAGGGCCGCGGCGGACGCCGGCCGGCCGGGGCTGTCGACCCGGGCGGTGTACGCGGGCGCGGCCCGGGTGCGGTTCCGCCGGAGGGCGGCGGTCTCGTGCGCGGCCCTCGCGGTCGTGGCGGCCGGGGCGGTCGCGGTGCCCCGGCTGAACCAGGGCGCCGCCACCCCGCTGGACCGGGTCTCGGTCGCGGCGTCCGCCACGTCCGGTACGGACAGGGCGAGCCGGGTCGCGGCGCTGCTGCCGGCGGGGGTCGGCAGGCTGGAAGAGGTCTCGTTCGCGGTGCTCATCAAGCACGTGAAGCCGGGCGAGGGGAAGCGGGACCACCTCGGTCCGCTGGACGGGGAGTACGCGGTCCACCGGGACGGCGGGGTCGGCTACCTGGCGTTCGAGGTCAGGAGCGCGAAGGAGGTCGCGGCGAAGAGCGGCGCCGAGGTGCCGGTCGCGGACCAGGACCTGTGCGAGGTCGAGGGCAAGGAGCCGCCGCGGGTCGACTGCGTGCGCGAGGTGCTGCCGGACGGACGGACCCTCACCACCTGGAGCGACGCCATGGACTACGGGGACGGGACGCCCCAGTGGGGTCCGGAGATCGACGGGCGCCTGACCCTGGAGGACGGCAGCGTGCTGGTGCTCCGTTCCAGCACGGGGTTCGAGGCCAAGGGGGCGCAGGGGCCGCTGCTGAAGACCCCGCCGCTGACCACCGCCCAGGTCCGTGACCTGCTGACCCGGCCGGAGCTGCTGCCGGCGAAGTGACGCGGGCGACGCGCACGACGCGGGGCGGTGGAGACCGGGAGTCTCCACCGCCCCGTATCGGCGTCCGCCTACAGCACCTTGGAGAGGAACGCCTGCGTCCGCTCGTGCCGCGGGTTCGTCAGCACGTCCCTCGGGTGGCCGGCTTCGACGACCACGCCGTCGTCCATGAAGACGAGCGCGTCGCCGACCTCGCGGGCGAAGCCCATCTCGTGGGTGACGACGATCATCGTCATGCCCTCCTCGGCCAGTCCGCGCATGACGTCCAGGACGTCGCCGACCAGCTCCGGGTCGAGCGCGGAGGTGGGCTCGTCGAAGAGCATCAGCTTGGGCTGCATGGCCAGGGCGCGGGCGATGGCGACCCGCTGCTGCTGCCCGCCGGAGAGCTGCGAGGGGTAGCTGTCCTGCTTGTCGGAGAGGCCGACCCGGTCCAGCAGCCGCTCCGCGCGCTCGCGGGCGACGGCCCTGGATTCGCGCAGGACCTGGACCGGGGCCTCCATGACGTTCTCGATGGCCGTCATGTGCGGGAAGAGGTTGAAGCGCTGGAAGACCATGCCGATGTCCCGGCGCCGCAGGGCGACTTCGCTGTCCCTGAGCTCGTAGAGCCGGCCGCCGTGCTCGCGGTAGCCGACGAGTTCGCCGTCGACGGAGAGCCGTCCGGCGTTGATCTTCTCCAGGTGGTTGATGCACCGCAGGAAGGTCGACTTGCCGGAACCGGACGGTCCGATCAGGCAGAAGACCTCCCCGGGGGCGACCTCCAGGTCGATGCCCTTGAGGACGTGCGAGGCGCCGTAGGACTTGTGGACGCCCTCGGACTTCACCATGGCGGTCATGCGACGCCTCCCTTGGGACGGCTCAGGGACAGCACGTTGGCCTTGACCCTCTGGAACGGGGTGGGCGGGAGGCTGCGGCTCGACCCGCGGGCGAAGTGGCGCTCCAGGTAGTACTGGCCGATGCTCAGCACCGAGGTCGCCACCATGTACCAGACCGCCGCGAGGAAGAGCATCTCCACGGTGGCGCCGGAGGACTGGGAGACGTTCTGGGTGGAGCGCAGCAGTTCGCCGTACTGGACGGCGACCGCGAGCGAGGAGGTCTTGAGCATGTTGATGACCTCGTTGCCCGTGGGCGGCACGATGACGCGCATCGCCTGCGGGACGACGATCCGGCGCAGCGTCCTGCCGTGGGTCATGCCCAGCGCGTGCGCCGCCTCGGTCTGGCCCTCGTCGACGGACTGGAGGCCGGCGCGGCAGATCTCGGCCATGTACGCGGCCTCGTTGAGGCCGAGGCCGAGCAGCGCGCAGAGGAACGGGGTCATGAAGGACGACCACTCGTCCTTGTAGATCGGCCCGAGGTCGATGTACTTGAAGACGAGGCCGAGGTTGAACCAGACGAGCAGTTGTACGTAGACCGGGGTGCCGCGGAAGAACCAGATGTAGCCCCAGGCGACGGACGAGGTCACCGGGTTCTTGGAGAGCCGCATCACCGCGAGCACGACGCCGAGGACGATGCCGATCACCATGGCCAGCAGGGTGATGACGACGGTGTTCCTGACGCCTTCGAGGATCTGGTCGTTGAAGAAGTAGTCCGGTATCGCGCCCCAGTTGATGTCGCCCTGCGAGAAGGCGTAGACGAGGGAGGCGAGCAGGCCCAGGACCACGACCGCGGCGACGTACCTGCCGTAGTGGCGTACCGGGACGGCCTTGATCGGCTCGGGCCCGGCAGCCGGAGCCGGCGGGGTGTCCGCGGGCTCCGTCTTGTCGATGTCAATCACTGTCGATGCCTTTCAGCGCCGGTTTCCGGTCAGGAGCCGCCGTTGATCTTGGCCTCGGTGACCGCGCCCGCGTCCACGCCCCACTTGGTGATGACCTTCTGGTACGTGCCGTCCTTGATGATCGCGTCCAGGGCCGACTGGATGGCCTTGGTGAGCTTGTCGTTGCCCTTGGCGACGGCGATGCCGTACGGGGCCGCCTCGACCTGCTCGCCGACGAGCTGGAAGTCCTTGCCGCCGCCGGAGGTCTTGACCGCGTAGGCGGCGACCGGGAAGTCGGAGGAACCGGCGTCGGCGCCGCCGGCGCGCAGCCGGGTCTGGGCCTCCAGGTCGTTGTCGAACGCCTCGATGGAGATCTCGCCCTTGGCGCCGCACTTGGCGCTCTCGGCCTTGGCGAGGTCGTGGGAGACCGTGCCGCGCTGGACGACCATCTTCTTGCCGCAGAGGTCCGCCCAGGTGGTGATGCCCTTGTCGTCGCCCTTCTTGGTGTAGATGGAGACACCGGCGGTGAAGTAGTCGACGAAGTCGACGCCTTCGCCGACCTTCTTGTTCGTCTCGGGGTCGACGCCGTCCTGGCGGTTCTTGGTGTCGGTCATGGCCGACATGGCCAGGTCGTAGCGCTTCGAACGCAGCCCCGTGAGCAGGGTGTCGAAGGTGCCGTTCTGGAAGACGAACTTCACCCCGAGCTGCTTGCCCAGCGCGTCGGCGAGGTCGGGGTCGATGCCGATGGTCCGGCCGTCGTCGCCCTTGAACTCGACCGGCGGGTAGGCGATGTCGGAGCCGACCTTGATCTCGCCCTTCTCCCTGATCGCCTGGGGCAGGAGGTCGACGAGCGGGGCGGAGGAGTCCGCCTTGTCCGAGGAGCCGGTCTGGTCTCCGCAGCCGGTCAGGATCAGCGCGCCGGCGACCGCGAGGGAGCCCACCGCAGCCAGACGGGACATGGCGGGCGTACAGCGGATGGTGCGAGCGGTCATGGTCGGAGTCCTCCGGCGGTGAGGGAGTGTCAAAAAGAAAGGGGCGCGTGAACGCATCTTCGAGTCCCGACACCCCGAGCGATTAGGGCATCTTGCCATCCGGAATAGCCCATTCAGGGGTCCAGCCATGTCAAAATCGGGTAACGGGCGACCCCCGAATCCCCAGAAGCCGACGGAACCGAACCGGACCATCTGTGGGAATTTCACCGTGAGACCGGAGAATCTCCGGAACGGCCGGATCGGCCCCACGACTCGTGTGCCGTACAACGGACTTGCCGCCGAGCGCGCGGGTCGTGCGGACTTGTCACACCATTCGCCCATGAACCACGTCACCGGGTCGAAAGAGACTCGTCCACGGCGGGCCCGGTCCGGTAAGAAAGACCTTTACACCCCTCATCCGGGGACCAGGACGCGTGTGCGGCGCGTCCGCGCGTACGAACGCTCTCTGCCGAGGCGGTCCAACCGCCGGCGCGGGGACGTACGCGGTGCCCACCCACCCCTCCTCGACCAGGAGCGGCAAACCCTCAGACGATGAAGACCTAAGGGGTCAGACAGCATGGCAGCGGAGATCGTCAATCCTCTCAACCACAGCACCGCCGGCAGCCGGGCCGGGGAGTCGAACGCGGCCGACGAGCCCTTCGATCCGGCCTTCGCGCTCCACCGCGGCGGGAAGATGGCCGTGCAGGCCACCGTGCCGATCCGCGACAAGGACGACCTGTCCCTCGCCTACACGCCGGGCGTCGCCAAGGTGTGCAGCGCCATCGCGGAGAACCCGGAGCTCGTCCACGACTACACCTGGAAGTCGCAGGTCGTGGCGGTCGTGACGGACGGCACGGCCGTCCTCGGTCTCGGGGACATCGGCCCCGAGGCGTCCCTCCCGGTGATGGAGGGCAAGGCCATCCTCTTCAAGCAGTTCGGCGGTGTGGACGCGGTGCCGATCGCGCTCGCCACCACGGACACGGACGAGATCGTGGAGACCGTCGTCCGGCTCGCACCCTCCTTCGGCGGGGTCAACCTGGAGGACATCTCGGCGCCCCGCTGCTTCGAGATCGAGCGCAGGCTCCAGGAGCGGCTGGACATCCCGGTCTTCCACGACGACCAGCACGGCACCGCCGTGGTGACGCTGGCTGCCCTGCGCAACGCGGCGAAGCTCTCCGGCCGGACCCTGGGCGACCTGCGCGGGGTCATCTCGGGTGCGGGCGCGGCCGGTGTCGCCATCGCGAAGTTCCTGCTGGCGGCGGGCATCGGTGACATCGCCGTCGCCGACCGCAAGGGCATTGTCAGCCGGGACCGCGAGGACCTCAGCGAGGTCAAGCGGGAGATCGCCGACCTCACCAACAAGGCGGGCATCTCCGGCCCGTTGGAGGACGCGCTGGCCGGCGCCGACGTCTTCATCGGCGTCTCCGGCGGTACGGTCCCCGAGCCGGCCGTCGCCTCGATGGCGCCGGGCGCGTACGTCTTCGCCATGGCCAACCCGAACCCCGAGGTCCACCCGGACATCGCGCACAAGTACGCGTCGGTCGTGGCCACCGGGCGTTCGGACTACCCGAACCAGATCAACAACGTGCTGGCCTTCCCCGGCATCTTCGCGGGCGCGCTCCAGGTCCGGGCCTCCCGGATCACCGAGGGCATGAAGATCGCCGCGGCGAACGCGCTGGCCGACGTGGTCGGCGACGAGCTGGCCGCGGAGTACGTGATCCCGTCGCCGTTCGACGAGCGGGTGGCCCCGGCGGTGACGGCCGCGGTCGCCGCCGCCGCGCGCGCCGAGGGCGTCGCCCGGCGCTGACGCCCCACGCCGCGTTCCGACGTAGGGAGCCCCGCTCCCCCGTATGACGGGGAGCGGGGCTCCGTACGTACAGAAGATGGTCAGTGGCTGCGGCGGGTGACGAACTCCGCGAGGGAGAGCAGGTCCCCGGCCGCCGCCAGGTCGGGCACGGCCCGGGAGAGGTGGTGGACCGCCCGGGACATCCGGTCGGCCGCCGTGACCTGCGCCCAGTCGCGCCCGCCCGCCCGCTCCACGGCGTCGGCGGCCCGGCGCACCTCGTCGGGTGCGCCGAGGGGGCCTTCGTAGAGCGCGGCCAGGTCGGCTGCCGCCGGGGTCCCCGAGGTGAGCGCGGCCACCACGGGCAGGGACTTCTTGTGGGCGGTGAGGTCCGCGCCGACCGGTTTGCCGGTGCGGGCCGGATCGCCCCAGATGCCGATCAGGTCGTCGATGAGCTGGAACGAGAGCCCCGACTCCCGGCCGAAGCCGTCCATCGCGCCGACCGACCGGTCCGAGGCACCCGCGTAGAGGGCGCCGACCGCGCAGGCGCAGCCGAGCAGGGCACCGGTCTTGGCCATGGCCATGGTGAGGCACTCGTCGAGGGTGACCTCCCGGGGGCCCCGTTCCTCGAAGGCGCAGTCGGCCTGCTGGCCGGCGCAGAGTTCGATGACGCAGGCGGTGAGCCGCGCCGTGGCGGGGCCCGAGGCGGGGTGGTCGTCGTCGGCGAGCAGCCGCAGGGCGAGGGCGAGCATGGCGTCGCCGGTGATGACGGCGTCCGGGATGCCGAAGACCGCCCAGGCGGTGGGCCGGTGGCGCCGGGTGGCGTCCTCGTCGATGACGTCGTCGTGGAGCAGGGTGAAGTTGTGCACGAGTTCGACGGCCACGGCGGCGCGCACCGCGCGCTCCGGGTCGCCGCCCAGCGCGCGGGCCGCGGCCAGCACCAGGGCGGGTCTGATGGCCTTGCCGGCCGGGCCCGAGGCGGGGCTGCCCTCGTTGCCTTCGGCGTCGGCCCAGCCGAAGTGGTACATCGCCACCCGGCGCATCCCGCCGGGCAGCGACGCCACCGCGGCGCGCAGGTGCGGGTCGACGACGGCCCGGGTCCGCTCCAGGAGCGCGGCGGCCTCGAAGCCCTCGGTCGCGGCGTCCGTACTCGTCATGGTCACGGTCACTCCCTCTGTCGCCGGTGAACCCCCGGTCCGGTTCTCCGTGGGCCGGGGGTGCGGGGTCGGTCGTACGCGCCGTGCGGCTCGTACGTGCCGTGCGGCTCGTACGGGCGGTGCGGTGGCGCGGGCATGGGCGAGGACCCCGGGCCCGGGCCGTGTCCGACGATGCGCGCCGCCCCGCCCGGCGGGAATCGTCGGACACGGCCTGGCTCCGGGGCCCACCGCGCGAGCCGTCAGTGCCAGCGGCTGACCTCCACGTTCTCCAGGACCCCGAGGGCGTCCGGGACGAGGATGGCGGCGGAGTAGTAGGCCGTGACCAGGTACGAGATGATCGCCTGCTCGTCGATGCCCATGAAGCGGACGGAGAGGCTCGGCTCGATCTCGTCCGGGAGGCCGGTCTGGTGGAGGCCGATGACGCCCTGCTCGGCCTCGCCGGTCCTCATGCAGATGATGGAGGTGGTGCGGGCCTCGGTGATCGGGATCTTGTTCGACGGGAAGATGGGCACCCCGCGCCAGGCCGGCACGTGGTGGCCGCCGACGTCCACGCTCTCCGGGACGAGTCCGCGCCGGTTGCACTCGCGGCCGAAGGCGGCGATGGCGCGGGGGTGGGCGAGGAAGAGCTTCGATCCGCGCCGCCGGGAGAGGAGTTCGTCCATGTCGTCGGGGCTGGGCACCCCGTCGTGCGGCTGGAGCCGCTGGCCGTAGTCGCAGTTGTTGAGGAGGCCGAACTCCCGGTTGTTGATGAGCTCGTGCTCCTGGCGCTCGCGGAGCGCCTCGACCGTGAGCCGCAACTGCTGCTCGGTCTGGTTCATCGGCTGGTTGTACAGGTCCGCGACGCGGCTGTGCACCTTCAGTACGGTCTGGGCGACGCTGAGTTCGTACTCGCGGGGCGCCGCGTCGTAGTCCACGAAGGTGTGCGGGACGACGGCTTCGCCGACGTGACCCGCGGAGAGGTCGATCGCCGCCTCGCCGTAGTTGTTGGTCCGCTGCTGCGGGATGGCGAGCAGTCCGGCGAGGTGGTCGCGGAGGGTGTCGACCCGCTCGGCGAGGTTGAGCACGTCGGAGCGGCTCAGCGTCAGCAGGGTGCAGGCGGTGGCCGCGCGGGTGGTGAACTCCCACTGCGCGTCGCCCTCCACCAGGGAGTGGTCGCCGAAGTAGGAGCCGTCCGCGAGGACTCCGAGCACCGTCTCGTCCCCGTAGGGGCCCGTGCCGATCTTCTCGACCCGGCCGTGCGCCAGCAGGTAGACCCGGTCCGCCGCGTCCCCCGAGGCCGCGATGACCTCCCCGGCGGCCACGTTGCGCTGCTCGCAGCGGCGGGCCAGCTCGGCGAGCGCCTCCTCGTCCGCGTACTCGCGGAGCGCGGGCAGTTCGCCGAGCTCCGCGGGGATGACGGCGACCCGGTCGCCGGTCTGCACGAAGGTCACCCGCCCGTCCCCGACCGAGTAGCTGAGCCGACGGTTCACCCGGTACGTACCGCCCTGTACCTGCACCCACGGCAGCGTCTTCAGCAGCCACCGGGAGGTGATCTCCTGCATCTGCGGCGCGGACTTGGTGGTCGTCGCGAGGTTCCTCGCAGCGGCCGTGCCGAGACTCTGCTGCGGCGGGCCCTGCGTGTCGCGAACCTCTTCACTGACGGACATCTGACGGGTCCTCTCGATCATGGACTGAGCTGCGTGAAGAAGCCTTTCAGCACGGAGTGTCGCTACGCCATTACACAAAAGAGTGCGACTAACCATGCTTGGATCTGGGCAAAGGGGCCGGACGGCGCTCGTCGCGTTCGATAACTTGCATCCTGGATGCCAGTTATCTACGGTGCCCTCATGCGACTGACGAGATTCACCGACGTGGCGCTGCGGGTCCTGATGCGCCTCGCCGTCGTGGAGAACGGCGAGGCGCCGACCACCCGCGAGGTGGCGGCGACCATGCGCGTGCCGTACACCCACACCGCCAAGGTGGTCGCCCGGCTCCAGCACCTCGGCCTGGTCGAGGCCCGCCGGGGACGCGGCGGCGGGCTCACCCTCACCGGGGCCGGCCGCACCGCCTCCGTCGGCGGCGTGGTCCGCGAACTCGAAGGCGCCGGGGACGTCGTGGAGTGCGAGGGGGAGACTCCCTGCCCGCTGCTCGCCGCCTGCCGGCTGCGCGGCGCCCTGCGCCGGGCCCAGGAGGCCTTCTTCGCGGAGCTGGACCCGGTCACCGTCACCGGACTCGTCGCCTCGCCCACCGGGCCCCTGCTCCTCGGCATCGCCGCGACCCGGCCGGACACCGGCTGAACCGACCCGCCCCCGCACCGGGTGCGCGCCCCACGGGCCGCACCGGACGCACGCACACACACGCACGCACGCACGCACGCACGCCACAAAATAGGCATCCTGCATACCAATTCAACATCCGAGGAGTCCCGATGCTCTCCGAGCCGTCGACCGCCACCGTCCGCGCCACCCTCCCCGCCGTCGGGGCCGCCATCGGGGACATCGCCGACCTCTTCTACCGGAAGCTCTTCGCCGCCCACCCCGAGCTGCTGAGGGACCTCTTCAACCGCGGCAACCAGGCCGCGGCCACCCAGCAGCGCGCCCTCGCCGGCTCGGTCGCCGCCTTCGCGACGATGCTGGTCGCACACCCGGACACCCGCCCCGACGTGATGCTGAGCCGGATCGCCCACAAGCACGCCTCCCTCGGCGTGACGGCCGCGCAGTACGAGGTGGTGCACACCCACCTCTTCGCCGCCATCGCGGAGGTGCTGGGCGACGCGGTCACCCCCGAGGTCGCCGCCGCCTGGGACGAGGTCTACTGGCTGATGGCCAACGCCCTGATCGCCTTCGAGGACCGGCTCTACGCGGAACGCGGTGTCGCCGCGGGCGAGGTCTGGCAGGAGTGGGAGGTCGCCGGACGCACGACGGAGACCGCCGACGTCACCACCTTCCGGCTCCTCCCCGCCGACGGCGCCCCGGCCCCGGCCTTCCGGCCCGGCCAGTACGTCTCCGTGCAGGTCGAACTCCCGGACGGCGCCCGCCAGATACGCCAGTACAGCCTCCGGGGCGCCCCGGACTCCCCGCTGCGTTCGATCGCCGTCAAGCGGGTGCACGACGGCGACGGGCCGGACGGCGAGGTCTCGGCGCACCTGCACGCGCACGTCCGCCCCGGCGACCGGCTGCGCGTCTCGCTGCCGTACGGGGACCTCGTCCTCGGCCCTCTCGGCGCGTCCCTCGACGCCGCACCGGCCGCCCCGCTGCTGCTCGCCTCGGCGGGGATCGGCTGCACCCCGATGCTGTCGTTCCTGGAGCACCTCGCTGCCACCGGCCACGACGGGCCGGTCACCGTGGTGCACGGGGACCGCTCCCCCGCCGACCACGCCCTGCGGCTCGACCATGCGCGGCTGACCACCGGCCTCAAGGACGGCTCCGCCCACTTCTGGTACGAGCGCCCCGAGGCCGGCCATCCCGCCGAGCGCACCGGACTGGTCGACCTCGGCGGCCTGACCGTCGCCCCCGGCACCCACGCCTACCTCTGCGGCCCGCTGCCCTTCATGCGCGCCGTACGGACCCAGCTGCTGGCCAAGGGCGTCCAGGCGGCGGACATCCACTACGAGGTGTTCGGGCCCGACCTCTGGCTCGCCCAGGACTGACCGGGCGCCGCCCGACCGCGCGGCGGGAGCGGCGGCGACACTGGAGGGGTGAGCCCGACCGACCCCGCCTCCCCCAGCCCCGGCCCCGCCGCCCCCGATTCCGCCGCCCCCGATTCCGCCTCCCCGCCCGTCCACGCCGTCCGCGGCACCTCCGCCCCGGACCCCGCGTCCGTACTCCGCCCCCGGCTGCCCTCCCCGCTGGTGGAGGTGGACGACGAGCGGTTCGCCCGGCAAGGGGTGACGCTGCTGCTCAAGCGGGACGACCTGATCCACCCGGACCTGCCGGGCAACAAGTGGCGCAAGCTGGCCCCCAACCTCGCGGACGGCGACGGGCGCCCGGTGCTGACCTTCGGCGGGGCGTACTCGAACCATCTGCGGGCGACCGCCGCCGCCGGGCGGCTGCTGGGCTTCGCCACCGTCGGGGTCGTACGCGGCGACGAACTCGCCGGCCGCCCGCTGAACCCCTCGCTCGCCCGGTGCGCGGCGGACGGGATGCGGCTGCACTTCGTGGACCGGGGGACGTACCGCGCGAAGGACGATCCCCGGGTGCTGGCCGCGCTGCTGGACCGCTTCGGGGACGCGCGGGTCATTCCGGAGGGCGGCAGCAACGCCCGGGCCGCACAGGGCTGTACGGAGCTCGGACGCGAGCTGCGGGGGCGTACCGAGGTCGCGGCCGTGGCCTGCGGCACCGGCGGCACCCTGGCGGGCTTGGCGGCCGGCCTGGACCCCGGCCAACGGGCCCTCGGCGTCGCGGTGCTGCGCGGCGGCTTCCTCACCGACGCGGTGCGGGGCCTCCAGCGCGAGGCGTTCGACGGCCCGGCCGGGCGGTGGTCGGTGGAGGACCGCTTCACCTTCGGCGGCTACGCCCGTACGACCCCGGAACTCCACGCCTTCGCCGACGACTTCGAGTACCGGCACGGGCTGCCGGTCGAGCGGATCTACGTGGCGAAGCTGCTGTACGCGCTGGTCCGGCTGGCCGCGGAGGGCGCGTACACCCCGGGCGCCCGGGTGACCGCGGTGATCACCGGACGCCCGGAGCCCGAACCGGAGCCCGAGCCGGTGCCGGTGCCGGAACGGGAGCCGGAGCCCGGGGCATAGCGCCCACCGGGATTCAGCCGACGGGATTCAGTCGGCGTCCGACTCCCGGTAGGCGGCGGCCTCTTCGAGGTCGAGGCGGCGCAGCAGGGTGCGGAGCATCTCGTCGTCGATGCGGCGGTCGTCGCGGAGGCGTACGAAGACCTCGCGCTCGGCCTCGATCATGTCGCGGGAGAGCCGGCGGTAGGTGTCGTCGGCGGACTCGCCGGTGAGCGGGTTGGCGGCACCGAGACGCTCCCAGACGGCGTTGCGGCGGCGTTCCATGACCGTGCGCAGCCGGTCGGCGAGGGGGCCGGGGAGGCTGTTGCGCTCGTCCGCGAGGAGGTCGTCCAGCCGTTGTTCGGCCGCCGTGGAGGCCTCGCTCTGGGCCTGCGCCTCGGCGAGCGTCTGGGCGTGCGGGTCGGGGCCGGGCAGCTTCAGCAGGCGGACCAGCAGCGGCAGGGAGAGCCCCTGGATGACCAGGGTGCCGATGACGGTGGTGAAGGTCAGGAAGAGCACCAGGTTGCGGGCGGGGAAGTGCTCGCCGTCCTCGGTGAAGGTTGGGATGGAGAAGGCGATGGCGAGGGAGACGACCCCGCGCATCCCGGCCCAGCCGACGATCAGCGGCGAGGTCCAGTTGGTCTCCGGCTCGCGTTCCCTGATGCGGGAGGAGAGCCGGCGGGGCAGGTAGGTGGAGGGGTAGACCCAGAGGAAGCGGACGACGACGACGGCGACGAAGACCGCGACGGCGTACCGCACGGCGTCCCACACGGCGTAGGTGCCCAGGCCCCGCAGCACGAAGGGCATCTGGAGCCCGATGAGGGCGAAGACGGCCGATTCCAGTACGAACGCGACCATCTTCCAGACGGCGGCCTCCTGGAGCCGGGTGGCGAAGTCGACCTGCCAGGACCGGTGTCCGAGGTAGAGGGCGACGACGACCACGGCGAGCACTCCGGAGGCGTGCACCCGCTCGGCCGCCGCGTAGGCGACGAAGGGGATCAGCAGGGAGAGGGTGTTCTGCAGCAGCGCCTCCTTGAGGTGGGTGCGCAGCCAGTGCAGCGGGACCATCAGCAGCAGGCCGACGAGGATGCCGCCCACCGAGGCGAGCAGGAACTCCCGTACCCCTTCGCCCCAGCTCATCCCGGCGCCCACGGCGGCGGCCAGGGCCACCTTGTAGGCGGTGATCGCGGTGGCGTCGTTCACCAGGGACTCGCCCTGGAGGATGGTGGTGACCCGGGCGGGCAGGCCGACCCGGCGCGCGATGGCGGCGGCGGTCACGGCGTCGGGCGGGGCGATGACCGCGCCGAGCACCAGGGCGGCGGGCAACGGCAGGTCCGGCACCAGAAGATAGGCGAGCCAGCCGACCGCGAGCGTGGCGAACAGCACGTACCCGACCGACAGCAGCGCGACGGGCCGGGCGTTGGCCCGCAGGTCCAGGTAGGAGCTGTCCACGGCGGCGGTGTACAGCAGGGGCGGCAGCAGCAGCGGCAGCACGATGTGCGCGTCGAGCGTGTACGGGGGCACCCCCGGCAGGTAGGCGGCCAGTAGTCCCACGGCTACCAGCAGCAGCGGGGCGGGCACCGGGGTGCGCCGCGCGGCTCCGGCTACCGCCGCACTGGCCGCGACCAGTGCGACCAGGGGCAATGCGTCCATCGGTCGGTCCTCACATCCGTCGTAACCTGGCCATCATGAGTGAGTGCCCGCACGTATCCGAACTGCCCCACCCCGAACCGACCCCGCTCAGTGACACCTGCGTGGAGTGCAGGGACGCCGGAACGCACCCGGTGCAACTGCGACTCTGCCTGACCTGCGGGCACGTCGGCTGCTGCGATTCGTCGCCGCTCAGGCACGGAACGGGACACGCCCGGGAGAGCGGCCACCCCGTGGTGCGGAGCTTCGAGCCGGGCGAGAGCTGGCGCTGGTGCTACGAGGACGGTTCGATCGTCTGACGTCTGGGTACGTCAAACCGGCGCCCGTTCTTCGGAATTGGGCGACGCCGGACTCCGCTGCCCGCGCCGGCGAGGTCCCTCCACGTCACGGGCGGACAAAGCCGGTCGCAGCAGTAGCGACTGTCAGCACCTCCGTGCCTACCATGTGTGACCCCCACCGGTTGGGCTCGCGGCGACACGGCATCATGGATCGCGATAGCGTCGCCCCGACCGAGAACCGACGACCGACCGAACGGTTCCGGACCTGATCCGGAACCTCGAACGAGTTTGTGCCACCTTGGAGGTGAGGGTGTCCCAGATCGCAGGCGAACCCGGGAACCAGGACTTCGTGGAGGTCCGGCTGCCCGCTGCGGGTGCCTACCTGTCGGTGCTGCGTACGGCCACGGCCGGCCTCGCGGCGCGCTTGGACTTCACTCTCGACGAGATCGAGGACCTCCGCATCGCGGTCGACGAGGCCTGCGCGATCCTGCTCCAGCAGGCCGTGCCGGGATCCGTCCTCAGCTGCGTGTTCCGGCTGGTGGACGACTCCCTCGAAGTGACCGTGTCGGCCCCGACCACGGACGGCCGGGCACCGGAGCGCGACACCTTCGCGTGGACGGTGCTCGCCGCGCTGGCCGGCAAGGTCGAGTCCACGGTCGCCGACGACCGGACGGTCAGCATCAGCCTCCACAAACAACGCGGCGCGGGACCCGGGCCGGCGTGAGCGACGGGAACGGGGACGGTGCTGTGCGGGACGATTCGATCCGACCAGGGGCGGCGCACCCCAATGCCGTCCCCGAGCAACAGGCCCGGCCGCACCCGGTGGACGGGGCGGGCGGTGCGGGCGAGCCCAGGATTGTCACGGTCGCGGCGGAGCAGGCGGAGCGGGCGGGCCAGATGAGCGAGCACGGGCATCACGATCCCAACGACCGCAGCGGTGCGCGGGCGCTCTTCGTCGTCCTCCGGGAACTGCCGGACGGTTCGCCGGAGAAGGCCGAACTGCGCAACCGGCTGGTCCGGATGCATCTGCCGCTGGTGGAGCATCTGGCGCGCCGGTTCCGTAACCGGGGCGAGCCGCTGGACGACCTCACGCAGGTCGCCACGATCGGCCTGATCAAGTCGGTGGACCGGTTCGATCCGGACCGGGGCGTGGAGTTCTCCACGTACGCGACGCCGACCGTCGTCGGCGAGATCAAGCGCCATTTCCGGGACAAGGGCTGGGCGGTGCGGGTGCCGCGCCGCCTCCAGGAGCTGCGGCTCTCGCTGACCACGGCGACCGCGGAGCTCTCCCAGCAGCACGGCCGCTCGCCGACCGTGCACGAGCTGGCGGAGCGGCTCGGCATCTCCGAGGAGGAGGTGCTGGAGGGGCTGGAATCGGCCAACGCCTACAGCACCCTCTCGCTGGACGTGCCGGACACGGACGACGAGTCGCCGGCCGTCGCGGACACGCTGGGCTCGGAGGACGAGGCGCTGGAGGGCGTCGAGTACCGCGAGTCCCTGAAGCCGCTGCTGGAGGGGCTGCCGCCGCGCGAGAAGCGGATCCTGCTGCTGCGGTTCTTCGGCAACATGACCCAGTCGCAGATCGCGCAGGAGGTCGGCATCTCCCAGATGCACGTCTCCCGGCTGCTGGCCCGCACCCTGGCCCAGCTGCGGGAGCGGCTGCTCGTGGAGGAGTGACGGCATGACGGAGGGCCCCGGAGACCGCTGCGGCCTCCGGGGCCCTCCGTCATGCCGTCGGTCGCCCGCTACCGGTCGTCGGAGGCCGGGCGCGGCCCCCGGGTGATGCCCAGCTCCCGGGTGGTCGCCGGGTTGAAGACCAGGACCAGCGCGGTGATCACGACGGCGGCGAGCACGATCCCGGTGGGGATCAGCGCGCCGTGGGACTTGAGCAGCGTGTAGGCGACGGGCACGCCCATGATCTGCGTGATGAGCGTGGGGCCCCGGCCCCAGCTGCGGCGCAGCAGCAGTCCGCGGGCACCGGCGAGCGGGATGAGGCCGAGCGCGATGAGGGTGGCTCCGCCTGTCACCGCCTGCGTGGGGCTCTCCGGCCGTCCGAGCAGCCCCATCACCAGCATGGAGAGACCGCCGGCGACGAGGGCCGCCCCTTCGAGGGCGGTGAGCGCGGCGAGGGCCTCGATGCGCCCCGGCTTCCCGGTCCGCTTCCCGGGCGCGGCCGCGGGCGCGGGGGACGGGGAGGGCGTGTTCGCTTGAGTACTCACGCCAGCCAGGTTGGCATCCTCGCGCCCGGAAAGCGAAGCCGGGGGCCGGTGCGCCGCTCCCCCGGCACGGCCGGTCACGCCGGGTGACCGGAACACGGACGGTCACGCTGGGTGAAGGCGTTGGGGAGGGACTGCTGCCCGGTACCGTCCGGTAGGTAGGCTGGCAGACATGCGCGCTCTCCTCGTGGTCAACCCCGCCGCCACCACCACCAGTGCGCGGACGCGCGACGTGCTCATCCACGCACTGGCGAGCGAGATGAAGATCGAGGCCGTGACCACGGAGTACCGGGGTCACGCCCGGGACCTGGGGCGCCGGGCCGCGGACTCCGGCTCCTTCGACCTGGTGGTCGCGCTCGGCGGCGACGGCACGGTGAACGAGGTCGTCAACGGACTGCTGGACCAGGGGCCCGACGACGGGCTGCCGAGTCTCGCGGTGGTCCCCGGCGGCTCGACCAACGTCTTCGCGCGGGCGCTCGGACTGCCCAACGACCCGGTGGAGGCGACCGGCGCGATCCTCCAGGCGCTGGCCGAGGACAGTTCGCGCACGGTGGGGCTGGGACGTGCGTTCGGTACGCCGGGCTCCGCCGACGAGGCGGTACCCGAACGTTGGTTCACCTTCTGCGCGGGTCTCGGCTTCGACGCCGGCGTGATCGGCCGGGTCGAACAGAAGCGCGAGGGCGGCAAGCGTTCGACCCACGCGCTGTACGTGCGCCAGGTGCTCCGGCAGTTCATCGACGAGCCGCACCGCCGCCAGGGCGTGATCACGCTGGAGGAGCCCGGCCAGGAGCCGGTGCACGAGCTCGCGCTGTCGATAATCTGCAACACCGCCCCCTGGACCTACCTGGGCAATCGCCCGATGTACGCCTCTCCGAAGGCGTCCTTCGACACCGGCCTGGACATCCTCGGCCTGAAGCGGCTCTCCACCACGCAGGTGGCCCGCTACGGCACCCAGCTGCTCACCTCCAGCCCCGACAAGGGTCCGCGCGGCAAGCACGTGGTTTCACGGCATGACCTCACGGACTTCACCTTGCATTCAAAGGTCCCGCTCCCCTTCCAGATGGACGGCGACCACCTGGGGCTGCGCACGAGCGTGACGTTCACAGGCGTACGCCGTGCACTGCGTGTGATTGTGTGAGCGGAAGGGCCCAAAGTCCTTTAACTCGAACGTTTGGGCTGGTTCCCACCCCTTAGAAGTACGGCTGTGACGGAGCCGACACCGAGGAATCAAAAAAAACTTTCCAGAAGGGGTTGTATCCGTCGCCGAGGTTTGCGAATCTCTACATGGCGATCGGGACGGCCCGCAGCATCGGCCTCCACTGAGAGCCAGAACCCCTCCCCACTGTGCAGACCACGACCAGTTCGTCTGGGCGTAGGCCCTTCACCTGCGGGGGGATTCGTGAAAGCGTTCACATTCACAAGCAACAAGCATGTAATACCAAGGAGAGGTAGCAGCCATGGACTGGCGTCACAACGCCGTTTGTCGTGAGGAAGACCCCGAGCTGTTCTTCCCCATCGGCAACACCGGTCCTGCGCTGCTGCAGATCGAGGAAGCCAAGGCCGTCTGCCGTCGCTGCCCCGTCATGGAGCAGTGCCTGCAGTGGGCGCTCGAGTCCGGCCAGGACTCCGGCGTCTGGGGTGGCCTCAGCGAGGACGAGCGCCGCGCCATGAAGCGCCGTGCCGCTCGCAACCGGGCGCGCAACGCCAGCGCCTGATTCGACGCCCCCGCGACAAAGCCTCAGCCCGGCGGCGCGTACGCAGCGTACGCACAGCCCCGCCTTCGAGTCGCAGCGCGCAGTACCCCGAAGCGCAGAAGAACGTGCTTGAACCGGAAGGCCCGGACCGTCACCACGGTCCGGGCCTTCCGGTGTTCCGGGGGAACCCACCGCCGTCGGGGCCGGGGGGCTCCCGCCGACGGGCGTTCCCGGCGTGAGTCCTGCCGGCGTGAGTCCTGCCGGCGGGAGCTCTACCGGTCCGCGCTGACCGGGAGGTCGAGCAGCACCTGGGTGCCGCGCTCCGGCGCGGGCACCATGTCGAAGGTGCCGCCGAGCTCGCCCTCGACCAGGGTCCGGACGATCTGGAGGCCGAGGTTCCCGGCCTTCCTCGGGTCGAAGCCCTCGGGGAGGCCGCAGCCGTCGTCCTGCACGGTGATGAGCAGGCGGTTGTCCTGGGAGGAGCCGCCCCGCACCGCGGAGACCTCGACCGTGCCACTGTCGCCCTCGCTGAACGCGTGTTCCAGGGCGTTCTGGAGGACTTCGGTCAGCACCATCGAGAGCGGGGTGGCCACGTCGGCGTCGAGGATGCCGAAGCGCCCGGTGCGCCGGCAGGTGACCTTGCCGGGCGAGATCTCGGCGACCATCGAGATGACCCGGTCGGCGATCTCGTCGAACTCGACGCGCTCGTCCAGATTCTGGGACAGCGTCTCATGGACGATGGCGATCGAACCGACGCGCCGAACCGCCTCGTTGAGCGCCTCGCGCCCCCGTACGGAGTCCATCCGGCGGGCCTGGAGGCGCAACAGGGCGGCCACCGTCTGGAGGTTGTTCTTGACCCGGTGGTGGATCTCCCGGATGGTCGCGTCCTTGGTTATCAACTCGCGCTCGCGGCGGCGCAGTTCCGTGACGTCCCGGAGCAGCACCAGCGAGCCGATCCGGACGCCCTTGGGCTTGAGCGGGATCGCCCGGAACTGGATGACGCCGCTCGTGCACTCCACCTCGAACTCGCGGGGCGCGTAACCGCTCGCGACCTTGGCCAGGGCTTCGTCCACCGGCCCCCTGGACGGGGCGAGTTCGGCGGTGGTCTGGCCGAGGTGGAGGCCGACGATGTCGGAGGCGAGGCCGAGGCGGTGGTAGGCGGAGAGGCCGTTGGGGCTGGCGTACTGGACGATCCCGTCGGCGTCGAGCCGGATGAGGCCGTCGCCGACGCGCGGCGAGGCGTCCATGTCGACCTGCTGACCGGGGAAGGGGAAGGCCCCGGTGGCGATCATCTGGGCGAGGTCGGCGGCGGACTGGAGATAGGTGAGTTCCAGCCGGGAAGGGGTCCGCACGGTCAGCAGGTTGGTGTTGCGCGCGATCACGCCGAGGACCCGGCCTTCGCGGCGGACCGGGATGGACTCGACCCGTACCGGCACCTCCTCCCGCCACTCCGGGTCGCCCTCGCGCACGATCCGGCCCTCGTCGAGGGCGGCGTCCAGCAGGGGACGGCGGCCGCGCGGCACCAGGTGGCCGACCATGTCGTCCTGGTAGGAGGTCGGTCCGGTGTTGGGGCGCATCTGCGCGACGGAGACGTACCGCGTCCCGTCCCGGGTGGGGACCCAGAGGACGAGGTCGGCGAAGGACAGGTCGGAGAGCAGCTGCCACTCCGAGACCAGCAGGTGGAGCCATTCGAGATCGGTGTCGCTCAGGGCTGTGTGCTGGCGGACGAGGTCGTTCATGGAGGGCACATGTGCGAGCGTACCCGTGGATACCGAGAGGTTCCGAACCGAGCGCCGCCCCGCTCGGCGACGGGGAGCCGGGCGGGGAACGCGGCGGGGAGCGGGCGGGGAGCGCGCACCCCGTGTACAGAAGGGCTCCGGGCCGCGAGAATCGGTACCGCGCCTGCAGAATCGATACCGCAGACGCATGGACACCGACAAATGGTCTAGTCCACAATGCAGGGACAAGAACCTCCGCCCTCCCCGCACAGGAGGACGGACCGAGGCACCCGCGCTCTCTGCCCTGATCGCGCCCGTGCCTCGTACGGCCGGAGGCACCGCACACCGCCGGCCGAGCAGCTCCGGGCTGCGGTGCCGGGCGGGCCGAGGGTCCCTCCCGGTGCCGCGGCCCGCGGGTCGGCGGCGCGCTGCTCCGCGCCCGGCGCGGGCGTACCGGGGCCCCGCAGGCCCGCGACCCGGATCCCGGCCCCCCGTCGGCCCCGCATCCCGCCCCCGTCGACGCCCGCACCGGAACCCGGCCGGCTCCCCCGCGCACAGGGGCCTTCCGTCCAGGTCGCGCGCCCTGCGCATCTGCGGACAATTGACACAAGTCGCCCCCGGCCGCACGATGCCCGGCAGCCGGAGCCCAGGACGATGATCAAAAGCGGAAACCACCTGTTCCAGAGGCGTCGGACTCTGTTAAATTTGGACCGGATTGGTCTATACCACATACGTCGTCACTGATCAGATCGGCAGGCACAGCGTGGAAGTTGTCATCGTCCCGGACGCAGCGGCAGGCGGCGAGCTCATCGCGGAGGCCATGGGCGCGCTGCTGAGGCGCAAGCCCTACGCCCTGCTCGGCGTCGCCACCGGCTCGACCCCGCTGCCCATCTACCGGTCCCTGGCCGAAAAGGTGCGCTCGGGCGCGGTGGACGCGTCCCGCGCCCGGATCTGCCAGCTGGACGAGTACGTCGGGCTCCCCGCCGGGCACCCGGAGTCCTACCGCTCGGTCGTGCTGCGCGAGGTCGTCGAGCCGCTCGGCCTGACCGAGTCCTCCTTCATGGGCCCGGACGGCTCGGCCGAGGACGTCCAGGCCGCCTGCGAGGCGTACGACCGGGCGCTGACCGAGGCCGGCGGCGTCGACCTCCAGCTGCTCGGCATCGGCACCGACGGGCACATCGGGTTCAACGAGCCCTGCTCCTCGCTCGCCTCGCGCACCCGGATCAAGACGCTCACCGAGCAGACCCGGGTGGACAACGCCCGCTTCTTCGACGACGACATCGAGCAGGTGCCGCACCACGTCATCACCCAGGGCATCGGCACCATCCTGGAGTCGCGGCACGCGATCCTGCTGGCCACCGGCGAGGGCAAGGCCGACGCGGTCGCGCAGACCGTGGAGGGGCCGGTCGCCTCGGTCGTGCCCGCCTCCGCGCTCCAACTCCACCCGCACGCCACGGTCGTGGTCGACGAGGCCGCCGCCTCCAAGCTGAAGCTGGCCGACTACTTCCGGCACACCTTCGCCTCCAAGCCCTCCTGGCAGGGGCTGTAGGACCGGCGGCACACACCGAAGAGGGGGCACACACCGAAGAGGCGGCACACGCCGAAGAGGGGCCGGTCACCTGGTGACCGGCCCCTCCTGCACGCGATGCGCGCCGTCACGCCCCGGTGAGGGCCTCCGCCGCGGCGATGCCGCAGACGCGGGCGGCGCCGTGCGTCTCCACGTACAGCCCGCCCCTCGGCGCGGAGTACGGCAGGCCCATCTCGACGACGACCGTGTCGGGACGGGCCGCGAGCAGGGCGTCGACCGCCGCCGCCATCCAGGCGTGCCGGTGGGCGTCGCGGACGACCGCGACCACGCGCCGCTCCCCCGCGGCCCGCAGCACGTCCGCCACCGGGTCCGCGTCGTCGCGTCGGCAGGTCGCGGCGGTGGTGCCGGGCAGCAGGCGCGTCAGCTCGGCGGCCACGCCCCACGGGGTCTCGCCGCCGACGGCGATGTTGGCCACCGGGGTGAAGGCGGCGACGTGGACCGGGGCGTCGAGCCGGGGCCCGTCGCCGGTCACCCGTACCGCCCTGCGGGCAGCGACGAGGCCGATGTTCGCGTCGTGCCCGTCGGGCCGTCCGGTCGCGGTGCCGGGCGCGGTCCCCTCCTGCACTGCCGCGCCCGGCACCGAAACCGCCCCCCTCGCACCGCGCGTCCAGGACGCGAGTGCCCGTACTCGTGCGGCTGCGTCGGCGAGCCGCTCCTCGGCCAGCTCCCCGCCGCGCACCGCGGCGACCAGCGCGTCGCGCAGCCGCTCCACCGTGGCGTCGTCCTCCAGCCCGCCGCCGACGCACAGCGCGTCGGCGCCGGCCGCGATCGCGAGGACCGAGCCGCGCTCGATGCCGTACGTCGCCGCGATGGCCTGCATCTCCACCGCGTCGGTGACGATGAGTCCCTCGTACCCGAGTTCACCGCGGAGCAGACCGGTGAGGATCTGCGGGCTGAGCGTCGCGGGACGGTCCGGGTCGAGCGCGGGGAGCAGGATGTGCGCGCTCATCACCGACTTCGACCCGGCCGCGATGGCGGCCTTGAAGGGCACCAGTTCGCGGGCGTGCAGGGTCTCCAGGTCGACGTCGATCCGGGGCAGCGCGTGGTGCGAGTCGACGGCGGTGTCGCCGTGGCCGGGGAAGTGCTTGGTGCAGGCGGCGACCCCGGCGGCCTGGATGCCCTCGACGTACGCGGCGGTGTGCCGGGCCACCAGGGCGGGGTCGGCGCCGAAGGAGCGTACGCCGATGACCGGGTTGGCCGGGTTGGAGTTGACGTCGCCGGAGGGCGCCCAGTTGAGGTTGACGCCGCACTCGATGAGCCGGCGGCCCAGCTCGTGGGCGACGGCCCGGGTCAGCGCGGTGTCGTCCACCGAGCCGAGGGCGTGGTTCCCGGGGAAGGAGGAACCGTCGCGCACTTCGAGGCGCGTGACGTCGCCGCCCTCCTCGTCGATGGCGACCAGCACGTCGTCGCGCTCGGCCCGCAGCTGGGCGGTGAGTGCGGCGAGCTGCTCGGGCGTGACGATGTTGCGGCCGAACAGGCCGACGGAGGTGAGCCCTTCGCCGACGCGGCGCAGCAGCCAGTCCGGCGCGGTGGTGCCGGTGAAGCCGGGCTGGAGGACGGCGAGCGCGTCGCGGGTGATGGTGTCGTTGGTGGAGACGAGCGTGGTCATCTGCGTCGTCATCCCTTCACTGCGCCGGAGGTGAGCCCCGTGGCCATGTACTTCTGGACCAGGAGGAAGAAGGCCACCACCGGGATCGCGATCATGGTCGAGGCGGCCATCAGCGCGCCGTAGTCGATGCCGCGGGAGGTGGTGAAGTTCATCAGCCACACGTTGAGCGTGTACTTGTCGTTGTCCTGGAGGACGACGTAGGCGAGGAGGTACTCGTTCCAGGCGGTGATCAGGGAGAAGATCGCCGCGGCGGCCAGCCCGGGGGCGAGCAGCGGGAAGGTGATCCGCCAGAAGGCGCCCATCCGGCTGCAGCCGTCCACCATCGCGGACTCCTCCAGCTCCTGGGGGATGTTGATCACGAAGCCGCGGATCATCCAGGTGGCGAAGGGCAGGGTGGAGACGAGGTAGATGACGATGACGCCCCAGTACTCGTTCAGCCCGCCGAGGTCGTTCAGCTGGATGTAGATGGGTATGAGCATCGCCGTCGGGGGCAGCAGCTGCACGACGAGCAGCACGATCATGAAGAACTTGCGGCCCCGGAACTGGAAGCGGCCGATGGCGAAGGCGGCGATCGTGGCGAGGAGCATGCCGACGACGACGGCGACGCCGCAGACGATGAGGCTGGACTCGATCGCGGTGCCGAAGTTCGGCTGGTCGATGGCGCGGGAGAAGTTGTCGAAGGTGATCGACGTCGGCCACAGCGTCTGGTCGTAGCTGCGGATCTCCGCGTTGGGGCGCAGCGAGCTGATGACCAGCCAGTAGACCGGGAAGGCCATCAGGACGAAGGCGATCAGGCCCAGGGCGTTGTAGACGAGACGGTTCTTCTTGCGGTCCGGGCGGTAAACCTGGGGGGTGGAGGTGCTCACTCGACCTCTCCGATCTTGAGCAGCTGGCGCAGGTAGTACACGGCGACGCCGGACAGCAGCAGGACCGTGATGAGCGAGATCGCCGCGCCCTGGCTGAACGAGTTGGACTCGAAGGCCTTCTCGAACGAGTAGATGCCGAGGACGGAGTACTCGGGCTCGGGCTTGTTGCCGCGCATCAGGAAGATCTGGCCGAAGACGTTGAAGTCCCAGAGCACGGAGAGCGTGGCGACCATCTGGAAGACCGGCTTGATGACGGGCCAGGTGACGTAGCGAAAGATGCCGGTCACGGTGGCGCCGTCGAGCGAGGCCGCCTCCTCCAGTTCCTTGGGGACCTGGGTGAGTGCCGCGTAGAGGGTGACGGACACGAAGGGGATGGCTCCCCAGACGACGACCGCGCCGATGATGACGAAGCCCTGCTTGGGGTCGAGGAACCAGTTGTGGCCCTGCGCGTCGATCCCGAGGTACTTGGTCAGCACCATGTTGAGGACGCCGTAGTCGGAGTCGGCGAACCAGCGGAAGATCGAGGTGGCGACCAGCAGCGGCATGGACCAGGCGGCGACGAGTGCCGCGGTCAGCAGCAGGCGCACCCAGGTCGACATGCGCTGCATGATCATGGAGAGCCCGAGGCCGCCGGCCATGGTGACGGCGACGCAGACGACCATGAAGATGATGGTCCGCCAGACGACGTCCCAGAACTCGCCGTCGCCCAGGATGCTGGTGAACTGGTCGAACCCCACCCAGGGGGCGGCCGATCCGGACCACAGTTCACGGCGGCCCACGTCCTGGAAGGACATGATGACCGTCTTGATGAAGGGCCAGACGAAGACGGCGGCGATGGCGACGAACGCCGGGGCTATCAGGAGGTACGGCAGCAGAGCGCCGGCCTTCCGCGGTTTACGGGTCACGCTCTTCGAGGGCTGGGATGGAGCGCCCTCGGGGGCCCGCAGGACGGACACCGGCGGGTCGGCTGCTTTCATGTCGGCGGCACTCACTGTGCGGGCCTTCCGTTCGGACCAGATACCGGAGCAACGGGAGTGGTGGCCTCTTCGAAGAAGCCACCACCCCCGCGGACGATCGGGCGGGCCGGTGAGGAAGGCTCACCGGCGCCGCTTCATGAGCCGGGGCTCAGGACTCCTTGTTGATCAAGGAGTTGATCTCCTCGTCGGCCGCCTTGGTGGCGTCGGCGACCGACTTGCCCTTGATGATGTCGAGCAGCATGATCTCGAGCGTTTCCTTCTTCTCGATCGCGGTCCAGCCGGGGGCGATCGGGGTGAACCAGGCGTCCGGCACGGCGTTGGCGATGGCCGCGGTCTCGGGCTTGGCCTTCAGGGGCTCCAGCTGCTTGGTGTTGTTGGGAAGGATGTTCTTCGAGGCCAGAACCTCTTCGGACTTCCCGCTGGTGAAGAGCGAGATCCACTCCTCGCCGAGGTCCTGGATCTTGGACTTGGAGATGGTGGCGAGGTCGGAGCCGCCGATGAAGGACGGGAGGGCCTTGCCGTTCGGGCCGGGCATGCCCGCGGTGCCGATCTTGTCCTTCAGCTTCGGGTTGCCGTTGGCGGCGGAGTCGGTGACGCTGCCCGCCTCCCAGCCGTTGCCGTAGAGGAGAGCGGTCTTCTCGTTGGCCATGACGTTGGCGTGGTCCGCCTCGTCCTTGGTCTTGTCGCCGTGGTTGTACTTGTTGACCAGGTCGACGAAGTCCTGGATGCCCTTCTGGGCCTCCGGGGTGGAGAGGGTGGCCTTCCACTCCTTGCTGCCCTCGTCGTACTTGGCGATCTGACCGCCCTCGGCGGCGACGTAGGACATCGCGGCGTACCAGTAGCGGCCCGGCAGGTAGAGCGGCGAGAACGCCTTGTCCTTGCCGTACTTCGCGCCGACCTTGTCGAGCGCGGCGGTCAGCTCGTCCTGGGTGGTGGGCAGGACGTCCGAGCCGGTGCCGGCCTTGAACATGTCCTTGTTGTAGATCGCGACGCGGGCGCCGGCGTAGTAGGGCACGCAGTACTGCTTGCCCTCGAAGGCGCAGGTGTCCTTCAGGCCCTTGATCCAGGTGTCCGAGTTCTCGTACTTCTTCGGGTCGATCTCGCCGAGCGCCCCGTTGAGGATGTACGTCATGGTCTCGGTGTTGCCGAGCTCGACCACGTCCGGGAACTTGTCACCGGCCAGCGAGGCGTCGAGCTTCTTGGTCTTGTCCGCCCAGGTCTGGTACTGGACATTGACCTTGACGTTCGGGTACTTGGCCGCAAACTGCTTGTTGACGTCCGCGACGAGCTCGGGCCAGGTGCTCTGGGCGTCCGACATCAGCCAGACAGTGAGGGTTTCCTTGCGGTCCTTGGGGTCCTGCGACGACGCCTTGTCGTCGTCCGAGCCACATGCCGCGATCGAGATCATCATGCCCGCGACACCAATGGCCGCGATGAGCTTGCGCTTCACGTCAAACCCTCCTCAGGGATGCTGCAACCCCGCCCACCGCGAAGACATTCGACGAGTACTGCTGGGGCTGGACCTGGTCTTAAATGGTTTAGACCAGCAACGGGAGCTTGGCCTAGACCTTTAGGGGTGTCAAGGGTGTATAAGAAGTGCACTCGCGTCCGTTATAGGACCGACACCTAGGGGCTTTTGATCGAAAGCGCCCACACCTGGATCGCCTGTGGGACGGCGGGCCGACGACACGGCCCGATGGGGAGGTCGACGCCCCCTCGGCCGGGCCGTGCCACCATGTGAGCCGCGAAGTACGGAGGAGCCGGTGACGGCAGCACAGCAATCGGAGAGAGGGACCATGAGCGCCGGTGAGGGCAGCCCCGCAGGCGGCACGGGGGCGGGGGTACGCACCGCGCGCGTACCGAAGTACTACCGGCTCAAGCGCCATCTCCTCGACATGACGGACACCATGCCGCCCGGCACCCCGGTACCCCCGGAGCGCACCCTTGCGGCCGAGTTCGACACCTCCCGCACCACGGTGCGCCAGGCGCTCCAAGAGCTGGTCGTCGAGGGCCGGCTCGAACGCATCCAGGGCAAGGGCACCTTCGTCGCCAAGCCGAAGGTCTCCCAGACGCTCCAACTGACCTCGTACACCGAGGACATGCGGGCCCAGGGCCTCGAACCCACCTCCCAGCTGCTGGACATCGGCTACGTGACCGCGGACCAGGCGCTGGCCGGGCTGCTGGACATCGCGACCGGCGGGCGGGTGCTGCGCATCGAGCGGCTGCGGCTCGCCAGCGGGGAGCCGATGGCGATCGAGACCACCCATCTTTCGGCCAAACGCTTTCCCGCGCTGCGCCGTTCACTGGTGAAGTACACCTCGCTCTACACCGCGCTGGCGGAGGTGTACGACGTCCGGCTCGCGGAGGCCGAGGAGACGATCGAGACCTCGCTCGCCACCCCGCGCGAGGCCGGGCTGCTCGGCACGGACGTGGGCCTGCCCATGCTGATGCTCTCCCGGCACTCCGTCGACGGGCGGGGCGAGCCGGTGGAGTGGGTGCGCTCGGTCTACCGGGGCGACCGGTACAAGTTCGTGGCCCGGCTCAGGCGGCCGCTCGACTGAGCCGATCCGGCCACGGCCCGCCCGCATCGCTTCATACTGCACGCATTTCTCGTACCGCCCGTCGCGCCCCAACGGCCCGTGCGCGCCGCCGAGAGAGACTCATGGCGATCATTTTCAGCCAAGCATGAACCAAAACCGTTCTTCCTCCGTGCCGTTGACGGAAACAGTCCCGTCGCCGGGAAGTCATACGGCCGGTGCGCCCGGCCGGGGCACCGGCCGGACCCACCGGCGACCCGCGAGGAACGGAGTCAGTCCATGCCAGAAGTGCCAGAGCCCACCCCGCCCCCGACGGTGACACCGGCGCGGGTGGTGATCGCGATATGCCTCGCCGCTCCGTTCGTGGCGCTGCTCTGGGTCGGTTCGTACGCCAAGGTCGACCCGACCTTCATCGGTATCCCGTTCTTCTACTGGTACCAGATGCTCTGGGTGATCGTCTCGACCGGGCTGACCATGCTCGCGTACACGCTGTGGAAGCGTGACCAGCGCTCCCGCAAGGGGGGTGTCTCCGCATGAAGGACGGCGTGAACGGCGTCGCACTCGGCGTCTTCATCTTCTTCTTCCTGGCGGTCACCGTCGTCGGCTTCATGGCCGCCCGCTGGCGCCGCGCCGACAACGAGCTGAGTCTGGACGAATGGGGCCTGGGCGGCCGGTCGTTCGGGACCTGGGTGACCTGGTTCCTGCTGGGCGGAGACCTGTACACCGCGTACACCTTCGTCGCCGTCCCGGCCGCGATCTACGGCGCGGGGGCCTCGGGCTTCTTCGCCGTTCCGTACACGATCCTGGTGTACCCGCTGATCTTCACCTTCCTGCCGCGGCTCTGGTCCGTGTCGCACAAGCACGGGTACGTCACCACCTCCGACTTCGTCCGGGGCCGCTTCGGCTCCAAGGGCCTGTCGCTGGCGGTCGCGCTCACCGGCATCCTCGCCACGATGCCGTACATCGCCCTGCAGCTCGTCGGCATCCAGGCCGTACTGGACGTCATGGGGGTCGGCGGCGGCGAGGACACCAACTGGTTCGTGAAGGACCTCCCGCTGCTGATCGCGTTCGCGGTGCTCGCCGCGTACACCTACTCCTCG
This sequence comes from Streptomyces sp. NBC_01335, assembly GCF_035953295.1. GTDB lineage: Bacteria > Actinomycetota > Actinomycetes > Streptomycetales > Streptomycetaceae > Streptomyces. The sequence goes on along the minus strand of NZ_CP108370.1, from coordinate 5,370,182 downwards.
GGCCTGCGCGCGCCCGCGCTGATCGCGTTCGTCAAGGACGGGCTGATCTACCTGGTCATCGCGGTGGCGATCATCTACATCCCGATCAAGCTGGGCGGCTTCGACGACATCTTCGCCGGGGCGAGCGCGAAGTTCTCCGCGGCCAACGAGGCGGCGGGCAAACCGGTCGCCGGGGTCGTGCCCGGAGTCTCCGGCCAATGGGGTTACGCCACACTGGCGTTGGGCTCGGCGCTGGCGCTCTTCATGTACCCGCACTCGATCACGGCGACGCTCTCCAGCCGCAGCCGTGAGGTGATCCGCCGCAACACCACCATCCTGCCGCTGTATTCGCTGATGCTCGGGCTGCTGGCCCTGCTCGGCTTCATGGCCATCGCGGCCGGGGTCAAGGTGGCCAACGGCCAGCTGGCCATCCCGCAGCTCTTCGAGAACATGTTCCCGGACTGGTTCGCCGGGGTGGCCTTCGCCGCCATCGGGATCGGCGCGCTGGTCCCCGCGGCCATCATGTCCATCGCCGCCGCGAACCTCTTCACCCGGAACATCTACAAGGAGTTCCTGAAGCCGGACGCGACGCCCGAGCAGGAGACGAAGGTCTCCAAGCTGGTCTCGCTCCTGGTGAAGGTCGGCGCGCTGGTCTTCGTGCTCACCATGGACAAGACGGTGGCCATCAACTTCCAGCTGCTGGGCGGGATCTGGATCCTCCAGACGATGCCGGCGCTGGTGGGCGGGCTCTTCACCCGGTGGTTCCACCGCTGGGCGCTCATCGCGGGCTGGGCGGTCGGCATGCTGTACGGCACCCTGGCCGCGTACGGCGTGGCCTCCCCGACCCAGAAGCACTTCGGCGGCTCGTCGAAGGAGATCCCGGGCATCGGCGAGATCGGTTACATCGGTCTCACGGCCTTCGTGCTGAACGTCGTGGTGGTGGTCGTGGTGACCTTCGCCCTCAACGCGCTCAAGGCCCCGGCGGGCATCGACGAGACCTCGCCGGAGGACTACACCGCGGACGTCGGCGACAAGGGCGTGCAGGCGGAGCTGCCGCCGGCCGTCGTGGGGGCGCCGGGCGGCCACTGACCCGCCTGCCGTACCCACGGGCGAACCGTCCGCCGGGCCGTCGCGTCCTCCCCCGGTGGGAGGGGCGGCGGCCCGGTGGCGTACCCGCCCCGCGACCGGACCGCCGGACCCGTACGGAAGGATGTGCTCATGACATCTCACACCCGGCTGCGCGGCCTGTGGCCCGCCCTGCTGGTCCTCACCCTCGTCGGCTGCGGCACCGAGCACGCCGGCGCGGGCGGCGCGTCCGCCGACGTACCGGACCACGCCGAACTTGAGGCGCGTGCGACGGCACTCCAGACCCGGGCCGACCACGTGTACGTCACCGAGGTGGCCGGATACACCCTGGCGACGCAGTCGGTGGGCGTGCTCGGCGACGACGGTTTCGGCAGCTCCTACACCGACAAGAACGGGCACGTGATCCAACTCGGCGTGGAGCGCGCCGACTACTCCCCCGCCGACTGCAACAAGAAGCCGGTGGCCGACGGCTCGGCCGGCTACACCGTCTGCGAACGCGAGGGCGAGGGCTGGTACAGCGCGACCGCCCTCGGCCACTCCTACGCCCGCACCGAGGGAGACGTCTCCGTGACGGTCAGCGCCGAACTCCCCGCCGTGGACCGCGCCACCCTCCGCAAGGCGGCCGAAGCGGCCCATCCGGCGGACGACGCCGAGCTCGACAAGGTCCTCCCGCCCCTCGGCCAGGCTCCCGGCTCGCAGCCGATCCAGCGCGGCGACCTCCCGCCGGAGGGCGACGGGGCCCCGGACAACGAGGTGGGCGCGAGCGGTTGATCCTTTTCCTGGACCGCCCTGTCCGCCCGCCCGCGCGGCGGCGCAGAATGACGTTCATGGACCTGACGATCAGAGAGGCCGAGCCGGAGGAGTACGCGCTCCTCGGTGAGATCACGGCCCAGGCGTACCTCGGTGACGGGCTGTTGGGCGGAGGCGAGGACGATCCTTATCTCGCCAGGTTGCGGGACGTGGCAGGCCGGGCCGCCGTGGCGGACATACTGCTGGCCGCGGACGACACCGGCACCGTGCTCGGCGGAGTCACCTACGCCCCGCCCGGCAGCCCCATGTGCGACGTCGCGGCGGCGGACGAGGCGGAGTTCCGGATGCTCGCGGTGGGCAGGGCGGGGCGCGGCCGGGGAGCCGGGGAAGCGCTCGTACGGGCGTGCGTGGCGCGGGCCCGCGCCACCGACGGGGTCACCGGGCTCGCCCTGTCGACGCAGCCCGCCATGGCCGGGGCGCACCGGATCTACCACCGGCTCGGCTTCGCCCGCACCCCGGAACGCGACTGGCGGCCGGTGCCGGACCTGACGCTGCTCACCTACCGGCTGGACCTGGGCAGCGGCGGCTGAGAGACACCGGCCGAAGCCTCGCGTCAGGCCCGGAACGCGTGCCGCAGGAGCCCGGCGAACTCGGCCGGGTGCGTGACCGGGCCGAGGTGCCCGGGCATCGGGCCGGTCGTGAGGGTCCTCCTTCTCGGGGGGCGGGCCAGTGCTCCAGGAGGGTGTTTCCCCGAGTTCCCCGTACCACCCCGCACCCTCCCGCGTACCGGAGCACCGCCCCGCACCGCCACAACATGTGGGGCGTTCTCGCGGTCCGGCCACCACATGTATGCTCGTCTCGCTGTCGTCGCAGGGGAATCCGGTGCGAATCCGGAACTGTCCCGCAACGGTATGAACCGCGCGTTTCGCGCCCTTCGAGTCCGGCCACCTGCCGACAGCGCGTCCGGCTCACCCGAACCGGACGCCCGTACGTCCGGGCCTCGCGGATGGGCCGGTGGACGCCGTGTGCGGTGCTGCCCGTCTCCAGGTGGCGCGCCCCCGCGGCCCTCACCTCCCCCCGCCGGTCCAGAGCCGAGCGAGGGAGAGCACCACCGTGACCATCGCGCCCGCCGATCCGGCGTCCGTGCCCGCAGCCACCGCAGCGACCGAGCCCGTCGACGGCCCCGGGACCGCGCTGCTGCGCACCCTGACCGCCCTCACCGCGGACCTGCCGGACACCGACCCGGGGAGGGTCGCCGCCGCCGCGCTGCGGGGCCGCAGCGCGCACGCCGACGAGGCGGAGCTGCTGACCCTGGCCACCGAGTCGGCCGCCGGCCTGATCGCGGAGGACCCGGCCTACTCGCGGCTCGCCGCCCGGCTGCTCACCCGCACCATCGCCGCCGAGGCGGCCGGTGAGGGCGCGGTGTCGTTCTCCGCGTCGGTCGCCGTCGGCCACCGGGAGGGCCTGATCGCGGACCGTACGGCCGCGTTCGTGGCGCTGCACGCCGAGCGGCTGGACGCGCTGGTCGACGAGGCGTTCGCGGACGGCGCCGACGACCGGTTCGGCTACTTCGGGCTGCGCACCCTCTACAGCCGCTACCTGCTGCGCCACCCGCTGACCCGTCAGGTGGTGGAGGTTCCGCAGCACTTCATGCTGCGGGTCGCGGCCGGGCTCGCCGAGGACGACTCGGCACGCGCGGTGGACGAGGTCGCGGCGCTCTACGGGCTGATGAGCCGGCTGGACTACCTGCCCTCCTCCCCCACGCTCTTCAACTCGGGCACCCGCCACCCGCAGATGTCCTCCTGCTACCTGCTGGACTCCCCGCTGGACGAGCTGGACTCGATCTACGGCCGCTACCACGAGGTGGCGCGGCTCTCGAAGCACGCGGGCGGCATCGGTCTGTCGTTCTCGCGCATCCGTTCGCGCGGTTCGCTGATCCGGGGCACCAACGGGCTCTCCAACGGCATCGTGCCGTTCATGAAGACGCTGGACGCCTCCGTCGCGGCCGTCAACCAGGGCGGCCGGCGCAAGGGTGCCGCCGCGGTCTACCTGGAGACCTGGCACGCGGACATCGAGGAGTTCCTGGAGCTGCGCGACAACACCGGTGAGGACCAGCGGCGTACGCACAACCTCAACCTGGCGCACTGGATCCCCGACGAGTTCATGCGCCGGGTCGACGCCGACTCCGCCTGGTCGCTCTTCTCGCCCGCCGACGTGCCCGAGCTGGTCGACCTGTGGGGCGACGCGTTCGACACCGCCTACCGGGCCGCCGAGGCGAAGGGCCTGGCCCGCCGGACGATCCCGGCCCGCGAGCTGTACGGCCGGATGATGCGCACCCTGGCGCAGACCGGCCAGGGCTGGATGACGTTCAAGGACGCCTCCAACCGCACCGCGAACCAGACCGCCGAGCCGGGCCGGGTCGTGCACTCCTCGAACCTCTGCACGGAGATCCTGGAGGTCACCGAGGACGGCGAGACCGCCGTCTGCAACCTCGGCTCGGTCAACCTGGGCGCCTTCGTGGCGGACGGGGCGATCGACTGGGAGCGGCTGGACGCCACCGTGCGGACCGCCGTGACCTTCCTGGACCGCGTCGTCGACATCAACTTCTACCCGACCGAGCAGTCCGGCCGGTCCAACGCCCGCTGGCGGCCGGTGGGTCTGGGCGCGATGGGTCTGCAGGACGTCTTCTTCCAGCTGCGGCTGCCGTTCGACTCCGCGGAGGCCCGCGAGCTCTCCACCCGTATCTCGGAGCGGATCATGCTCGCCGCGTACGAGGCCTCCTGCGACCTCGCCGAGAAGTCCGGCCCGCTGCCCGCGTGGAGCGAGACCCGGGCCGCGCGCGGGGTGCTGCACCCGGACCACTACGACACGGCTCCCGCCTGGCCGGAGCGGTGGGAGGCGCTGCGCGCCCGGATCGCGAAGACCGGGATGCGCAACTCGCTGCTGCTCGCCATCGCGCCGACCGCGACCATCGCCTCGATCGCCGGGGTGTACGAGTGCATCGAGCCGCAGGTCTCCAACCTCTTCAAGCGCGAGACGCTCAGCGGTGAGTTCCTCCAGGTCAACGCGTACCTGGTGGACGAGCTGAAGCGGCTCGGCGTGTGGGACGCGCGGACCCGTGAGGCGCTGCGCGACGCGAGCGGCTCGGTGCAGGGCTTCGGCTGGATCCCGGCGGACGTGCGCGCGCTGTACCGGACCGCGTGGGAGATCCCGCAGCGCGGCCTGATCGACATGGCGGCGGCCCGTACGCCGTACCTCGACCAGAGCCAGTCGCTGAACCTGTTCCTGGAGACGCCGACCATCGGGAAGCTCTCCTCGATGTACGCGTACGCCTGGAAGCAGGGACTGAAGACGACGTACTACCTGCGTTCGCGCCCGGCGACCCGGATCGCCCGTGCCGCCTCCGGCACCGCGAAGGCCGCCGCCCCCGCCCCCGCCACCGTCCCCGTGCAGCAGGCGTACTCCGACGCGGAGGCCCTCGCCTGCTCCCTCGAAAACCCCGAGTCCTGCGAGGCCTGCCAGTAATGAGCACCACAGACCCCACCGCCGCGAAGAACCTGCTCGACCCGGGCTTCGAACTGACCCTGCGCCCCATGCGGTACCCGGACTTCTACGAGCGCTACCGGGACGCGATCAAGAACACCTGGACCGTGGAGGAGGTCGACCTCCACTCCGACGTGGCCGACCTCGCCAAGCTGTCGCCGGGCGAGCAGCACATGATCGGCCGGCTGGTGGCGTTCTTCGCCACGGGCGACTCGATCGTCTCGAACAACCTCGTGCTGACGCTGTACAAGCACATCAACTCCCCCGAGGCGCGGCTGTACCTGTCGCGGCAGCTGTTCGAGGAGGCCGTGCACGTCCAGTTCTATCTGACGCTGCTCGACACCTACCTGCCCGATCCGGACGACCGTGCCGCCGCGTTCGACGCGGTGGAGGAGATCCCGTCGATCCGCGAGAAGGCGCAGTTCTGCTTCCGCTGGATGGACTCGGTCGAGAAGATCGAGCGGCTGGAGACCAAGGCCGACCGGCGCCGGTTCCTGCTGAACCTGATCTGCTTCGCGGCCTGCATCGAGGGGCTGTTCTTCTACGGCGCGTTCGCGTACGTCTACTGGTTCCGCTCGCGCGGTCTGCTGCACGGCCTCGCCACGGGCACCAACTGGGTGTTCCGGGACGAGACGATGCACATGAACTTCGCCTTCGAGGTCGTGGACACCGTCCGCAAGGAGGAGCCGGAGCTCTTCGACGACGAACTCCGGCAGCAGGTCACCGACATGCTGAAGGAGGCCGTGGAGGCGGAGCTCCAGTTCGGCCGTGACCTGTGCGGCGAGGGCCTGCCGGGCATGAACACCGAGTCGATGCGCCAGTACCTGGAGTGCGTCGCCGACCAGCGGCTCACCCGGCTGGGCTTCCCGGCGCTGTACGGCTCCGAGAACCCGTTCTCGTTCATGGAGCTCCAGGGCGTGCAGGAGCTGACGAACTTCTTCGAGCGGCGCCCGTCCGCGTACCAGGTCGCGGTGGAGGGCACGGTCGGCTTCGACGACGACTTCTAGGAACCCGATCGGTCGGGCGGAACGGCGGCGGGCACTCCCGGAAGGGGGTGCCCGCCGCCGTGTGTCAGCTCTCCGCCGAGGAGCGCACCTCGGCGATACGGGCACGGGCCGGTTCCGCTCCCGGCGGTGCCCAGAGCGCGGTGACCTCGCCGTGCAGCGGTCCCGCGTCGCCCTTGGCCTCCTCGGCGTCGCCTCTCAGTGCCCGGACCACCCGCAGGGTCCAGCTTCCGGGCCCCGCAGGATCCGCCAGCAGGACGTCGGTGCCGTACATCCCGCTCCGCACGGCTTCGACGACCGCATCCTCGGGAATGTCGTCCCCCATGAACCGGCTGTGCACGGTCGGGTCGGGGGTGTCCGTCTCGCTCTGCGCCTGCGGTTCGGCGCGGCCGTGCAGCAGGGCGAGGAGCCGGTCGGTCAGCACGGTGTCACGGGCCCCGTCGTAGACCCAGCGCGTGCCCAGCACCCCGTGTTCGCTGGTGCCGATGAGGGCGGCCTCGGCGCCGTCGAGCGGGGCGCCCCGATAGGTGAGGGGCACGTGGTACGGGACCGGGCGGCCCGCCGAGACGTCGGTGACCACCATGAACTCGATGCCCACCTCGCCCTCCGGGTCGTCGAGCCGGAAGCCGCCTGCCTTCGCCAGTTCGGGCGAGCCGCCGCCCGCGTACCAGGGCTGGGACGGCAGCCAGCCGGCGAGCAGTTCGAGCTTGCCCGGGTTCATGGTCGTGTGGTGGATGAAAGCCATGTTCTCTCTTCGTCCGTGGCTGGACCGGTCATGGGGAGTCCCGGTCGCGCGGGTCCGTCCGCCCTGCCGGGGCTCTCCATGATCGCGCGTACCGCCCCGTTCGCGCGGGCGGCGCGGCCCGCCGTCAGACCCGCGCCCAGGACCGGAGGTGCCCGGTCGGCGCGGTGCGCCGGGGAGGGGCGGCCACCGGCGCCGGCGGGTCGGTGCGGCGGGCTTCTTCCGCCGCGCGCAGCTCGCGGGAGATGCGGCGCTCCCGGGCGAGTCCGAGGAGGGCGGGGAGCAGGACGAGGGCGGCGAGGACGGTGACACCGAGGACGTTCAGGAGTGTGTTCATGGCTCCACTCTGACCGCCGGGAACCCGTCCCGGCAGTGGCAGGACTGTCACCAACCATCGAATTACTGCCACACTCCTGGCACACTGCCCTCATGCTGAAAAACGTCGCCGCCCTGCTGCTGGACGAGGTGCACCCCTTCGAACTCGGCGTCCTGTGCGAGGTGTTCGGCCTCGACCGCAGCGACGAGGGCCTGCCGGTGCACGATTTCGCGGTGGTGTCGGCGGAGGGCCCGGCGCTGCGCACCCACGCCGGTTTCACCCTCACCACCCCGCACGGCCTCGAACGGCTGGAGGAGGCCGACCTCGTCGCCGTACCGGCCGGCAGCCACTTCATCGCCCGGGAGTACCCGGACGAGGTCCTGGACGCGCTGCGCCGGGCGGTGGACCGTGGCGCACGGGTGCTGAGCGTCTGCTCCGGAGCGTTCGTCCTCGGGGCGGCGGGGCTGCTGGACGGCCGCCGCTGCACCACGCACTGGCGGCACTCCGACGAACTCGCCCGGCGCTTCCCGCGCGCCCGGGTGGAGCCGGACGTGCTCTACGTCGACGAGGGCCAGGTGATCACCTCGGCCGGGACGGCGGCCGGTATCGACGCCTGCCTGCACCTGGTGCGCCAGGAGTTCGGCCAGGACGTCGCCAACGCCATCGCCCGCCGGATGGTGGTCCCCCCGCACCGGGACGGCGGCCAGGCGCAGTACGTGAAGCGCCCGCTGCCGCGCACCCGTTGCGACACCGTCGGGGACACCCTGGCGTGGATGGAGAACCACCTCGACCAGGAGATGACCGTCGACCAGCTCGCGGCCCTCGCCCACATGTCGCCCCGCACCTACGCGCGCCGCTTCCAGCAGGAGACGGGCACCACCCCCTACCGCTGGCTGCTGCGGCAGCGGGTGCTGCTCGCCCAGCACCTGCTGGAGACCTCGGACGAGACGATGGAGGCCGTCGCGGGGCAGGCCGGCTTCGGCAACGCGGCGGCCCTGCGCCACCAGTTCGTCCGTTCGCTGGGTACGACCCCGAACGCGTACCGGCGCACCTTCCGGGGCCCGTCCGAGGTGCCGGAGATGGCGTGAGACCGACGGGCGCACGGACCCGCAGCGGTACGGCGGGTCCGTGCGCGTGCGTGCGGGTGTGCGGGTGTGCGAGGCGTGCGTGCGGGCGTCGGTCAGATGCCGCAGTTGGAGGCCGACCAGAAGTGGCTCGGGCCCTGGTTGACGTGTACGTGGTCACCGTGGTCCGGGTAGCCCGGGCCGAGGATTCCGTTGAAGCCGTGGTTGCGGGCCTGGAGCGCCATGGTGCACAGCGAGTGCGCCCCGACCCCGAGGTCGACCGCGTCACCGTAGAGATGGCGGCTGCCCGAGGCGCCGCCCACCGCCGCGTTGCAGGAGGTGGAGCGGAAGCCGCTGGTGACGCGGATCGGCTGGTCGCCCAGGGCGTGCCGCAGCGCCTCCAGCTTCCACATGCTGGAGAGGGCGTTGGCCTTCGCCGTCCCGGCCGCGACCGCCCCGCCCGCCCAGGTGCTGTTGCAGGTGTTCAGCTCCGGGTACGTGAAGTGGATCGGGGTGCAGTCGTCGTCCTGGAGCGCGTAGATCTTGGCCTGGGTGGCCGGTCCTGCGATGCCGTCGGCGGTGAGGCCGTACGCGGCCTGGAAGCGCTTGACGGCGGCGGTGGTGGCGGGGCCGTACGAGCCGTCGATGGCGAGCACCGAGTTGTAGCCCGGGTATCCGGCGACCCGGATCTGGAGCTGGGTGACGTCGTTGCCGGTGGCGCCGGAGGACAGGGTGCGGGTGAAGGTGTAACAGCCGTCCGCGTGGGCGGTACCGGCCGTGAGTACGGCCCCGCCCCACGCGAGTGAGATGGTCATGACAAATCCGAGCAGGACACGCGCGGTGCGCCTGAGCATGTGGGGTGCTCCCTCTCGCGGTGGAATGTGACTCGCGGTGCGACGCGCCTCGCGGTGCGGTGTACCTCGCGGTGCGGTGCGCCTCGCGGTGCGGTGTGGGAGCGAGCCTGACGCAGCGGTCGACGCGCGTCAACTCCCCCCGGGAAGAGCCTGGTTGAGGCCGCGCACACACGAAGGGGGTCCGGCCGCCGAAGTGTTCTCCGGCGACCGGACCCCCTTACCGCCGACGCGCGGTACGGAATCAGTCGTTGGCGACGATCTCGTAGCGCGGGGTGCCCTCGGCCATCTGCTTCAGCGCGTCCTTGCGGTCCCGCTTCGACAGCCGGTCGATGTAGAGGTAGCCGTAGAGGTGGTCCGTCTCGTGCTGGAGGCAGCGCGCGAAGTAGCCGGTGCCCCGCACCTTGATCGGGTTGCCCTGCGCGTCCCGGCCGCTCACCACGGCGTAGTCCGGACGGGCCAGCTCGGCGTACGCGGTCGGGACCGACAGGCAGCCCTCGTTGGAGTCGTCCAGCACCCGGGCCTCCGGAGGCAGCTCCTCCAGGACCGGGTTGACGACGACACCCACGTGCCGCACCCCGTCGTCGTCCGGGCAGTCGTAGACGAAGACCTTCTGGTCCACGCCGATCTGGTTCGCGGCCAGGCCCACGCCCTCGGCGGTCCGCTGGCTGGCGAACATGTCGTCGATCAGCCGCGCCAGCTCGTCGCCGAACTCCGTGACGTCCTGGCACTCCTTGTGCAGGACCGGGTTGCCCACGACCGTGATCGGACGGGAGGTCCCGCGCTCGCGGTACGCCGCCTCACGCTCCTCGCAGTCCTCCGTGTCCACGACGAAACCCTCGTCGTCCACGCCGATCCGCTCGTCCGTCTCCTGCTGCGACATGTCCGCCGTACGCCTTCCTGCAAACCGTGTACCCCGAAAACCCGAAACCCGAGTCCGGGCAGATCCGCACCGTGCACATCGGTGCCGGTACAGCCTACGGGGCGACCGGGACCGGGAGCGCGGTCAGCAGACCTCTTCGAGATCCCGCCACTCGCGGCTGTCCGGGCTGTCGGCGACCCAGCCGTCCAGCAGCCCCCGCACCAGACCGGCCGGGGCCGCGAGCCCGCACTCGCGTTCGGGGACCCAGAGGCCGCCCGCCGTGCGGTGGCCCAGCGGGCCGGGGTGGCCGGGCTCGCTGTGGTCGTGCGGGTCGAGGTGCTCGCCGTCACCCTCGTCGCTCTCCATCCGGCTCTCCGAACAGGAGCGGCAGAGCAGCCGCACCGACGAGGACCAGTCCTCCGCGGCGAACCCGGCGTCCGACGCGAGCTTCTCCAGCGCGTCCCGGTCTTCCTCGGTGGCCGCCTCCAGCAGTACCACCCAGGTCGGCACCGGTGAGGGCGCCCAGAGCTCGATCTCGTCGAAGACCGGGTACGACGGGCCCGCCGCGGTCACCCGCTCCCCGTTGGGCACCCCGTCGTGCAGCACGACCTCGCCCCAGCGGCGCCCGGAGGACGGCAGCGGGATCGACAGCACCTCGATCCGGGCCGGGTCGAGCCGGCGCCCCCAGACCACCTCGGCCTCGCCCTCCGGCGACAGCCGCACCGCGGCGCTGCCCAGCTCCATGCCGGTCGGCTCGGTGGTGGCGGCGGCGCCCTGCGCCCCGGTGCCGGGCACCTTCAGCCCGTACGCCTGCCAGGCACGGCGGGCCAGCGGCCAGTCCTGGAGCGCGGTCGCGGCGATGCCGACGTTCCACCAGTCCGGCGCGCCGGACTCGCGGTCCAGCAGCGCGACGGCCCGCAGCCCCGCCGACCGCGCCTGCTCCCAGTCGTGCCGGAACTTGTGCAGCAGCGCCAGGTTGAACCAGGACTCGGAGAGCCAGGGTTCCAGGTCCGCCGCACGTGTCAGCAGCGCTCCCGCGTCCTCGTACCGGCCGTCGCCGATCAGCGTGAACGCGCGGTCCGTGGCCTGCCGCCACGAGGCGGACGGCCGATGCCGTGCCTTCCCGAAGATCCTCACGATTCCCGCCTGTCCCGACTGGACACCCTCTTCTTTCGCATCCAACCATGCCCGGCCGGACGCCCGCTCATTACCCATGGGTTACCCCGTCCGTACCCGGGGCGGGCCGCCCCTCGCCAGGACTCCGGCCAGGGCCTCGACCACCTGCGGCTGGTAGTCGCGGCCGGTGCCGATGCGCAACTGCTCCAAGGCCTCCAGAGCCCCTCCCACGCCTTCCCCGCGCAGGTCCTCGTACGCGTTGACGGTACGGACGATCCGCGCGGTGAGCGGCTGCTCCCGGTACGGGTCCGCCTGCCGTTCCACCACCACCGCCACCTTCGCGTCCACCCCGGTCTGCCGCACCACGGCCCCGCCCAGCAGCGCGATCCGGCGCTGCTCGGCGGCGGGCAGCCGGGCGGTGGCCCCGTCCGCCAGCGGATCGACGAGGGAGAGCTGGCCGATGTCGTGCATCAGCGCCGCGTACTCCAGCACGGTCAGCTCGCTGCCCGCCAGCCCCAGCTCGCGCCCGACCGCCGTGGAGAGCTCGGCGACCCGGTGGGCGTGGCCGGGCGGGGTGTACCCGGCGACCTCGGTGGCGCGGGCCAGCGAGGCGATGGTCTGCCGGTAGGTCGCGCGGACCGCCGCGTACCGGCTGAAGGAGACCTGGGTGAGGAGGAGCGGGACGCACACCACGGGCAGCGCCCACAGCCCGGCGACCGCCACCCCGAGGGCCATCACCGCGCCGGTCGCGCAGACCGCCGACCCGATGCCGGGCAGCCCGCAGAGTTCGTCGCGCAGGTGCGAGCCGTACGGGTAGCGGGTCCGCGCCGCCTCCACGAACGCGGCGAGCACCGCGTCGCACAGCGCCGTCAGCCCCAACAGCCCGACCAGGAAGGCGGCGTACGCGGGCCCCTCCCCCAACACCCCGGTGAACTGCTCGGCGTCCCGCAAGGGCTGGAAGCAGACGGCGGCGAAGGCCACCGTCAGCACCCGGCGGGCCGCCCGGTCGAGCTCGGGACCGCCGCCGCGCACCGAGCCGCGTGCCGGACGCCGCCGGACGGACGGGACTTTCGGCACCCGGCCCAGCAGCGGCACGGCGGCGAGGAGCTGGGCCGCGACGACGACGGTGATCACCTGGAGCACCCCCTGCCCGGTCGGCTCCCCGGCGCTGCGCCCGAGCAGGGCGTACGCGAGGGCCCCGGCCGCGCCGAGCGGCGCGGGTTCCCGCTCGCCGGGCACCCGTGCCCGCGCGCCCTGCCCGTGCCGGGCCACCGGTGCCAGCTCGCCGAGGGCGACGAGCGCGCCGAAGGCGAGGGCGTGGCCGGGTTCGGCGAGCCCGGACCGGAGGGTGTGGACCACGGCGACGGCCGTCAGCGCGAGGGCGGCGACGCGCAGCACGCGGACGGCGGACGGCGTCCCACCGCCGGAGGAACCGGAGAAGCCTGGAAGGCCGGAGAAACCGGAGAAGCCGGAGAACCCTGGGAAGCCGGTCACCGCTCGCTCCTTCCGTCGCCCTCGGCGGTTCGGCCCGCGCCCGCCGCTCCAGCCGCGCCCGCCGCTCCGCCGGCGACCGGCGCCTGGCCGCGCGGGGGCGGCAGCGTGGTCTCGTCCGAGGTCACCGCGACCGTCGCCGCCGACCAGCCGTACCGGTCCACGGCCCGCACCAGGGCCCGCACCATCCGGGGGTCGAACTGGCTGCCCGCGCAGCGGCGCAGCTCCGCCACGGCGGCGTCCACCGGGCGCCCGCGCCGGTAGGAGCGGTTGGAGGTCATGGCGTCGAAGGCGTCGGCGACGGCGACCACCCGGGCGAACTCGGGGATGTGGGCGCCCCGGAGCCCGTGCGGATAGCCGGTTCCGTCCAGCCGCTCGTGGTGGTGGAGGATCGCCGCCCTGGCCTCGTCGAGGAAGTCGATGCCCCGCACGATCTCGTGGCCGTACTCGGGGTGCAGTTCGATGACCCGGCGTTCCTCCGGGGTGAGCGGCCCGTCCTTGCGCAGCACCCGGGTCGGTACGCCGAGTTTGCCCACGTCGTGCAGGATGCCGGCGAAGCGGAGGGCCTCCACCCGCTCGGGCGCCATGCCGATCTCGCGGGCGATGAGGACGGACGCGCGGCCGACGCGCTCGCTGTGGCCCCGCGTGTAGGTGTCCTTGATGTCGACGGCCTGCACGAGGGCGCGGATGGTGGCCCGGTGCGCGGCGTGCTCCCGGTGGTACTGGGCGAAGACCCAGCAGGAGATGTACATCGGCAGCAGCACGAAGAGCGAGGAGAGCGGGCCGTACGGGCCACGCCACAGCACCGCCATCATCAGCCCGGCGAGCGCGTGCACGAGGTGCGGCCCCGCCGAGGAGGCGAACAGCCCGCGCCAGGCGCTCCTGACGGGGAGGTGTTCGGCCGGTATCCGGATGGCGCCGTCGAGCAGGGCGAGAACGAGGCTGAAGACGAGAGCGGCGGCGCAGGCGGGCAGCAGCACGTACGGGAAGTCGGGTGCGGCGCCCCGCTGCCCGCCCGGCCCGTGCGGACCGCCCAGCGCGCCGGCGCCGGCGAGCGCCCCGTAGACCGAGGAGGCCGCCCAGACGGTGACCGCGAACTGCGCGGCCCGCCAGATCCGGCGTGCGGCGGCCGGCCGGTGCTCGACCCGGCCGGCCAGCGCTCCGGGTACGGCGACGAGCGCGGCGGCCGAGGGCGGCAGCAGGAAGGCGGCGGCGAACAGGAACGGGAAGAACGATCCGGCCCGGACGGGTACCCGCTCGCCGAAGAAGGGGCAGCGGCCGGGGAGTTCGCCCACCAGGTAGACCGCGGCCAGCAGGCCGAGGGTGCGCCAGGCCACCGGCGCCCCGCCGCTCCCGGCACCCTCCTGTCCGGTCCAGGGGACCTGGGTGAGTACGGGACCGAGGCAGCCCAGGGCGCAGACCGCCACGGCCGCGATGAACGCGCGTGCCGCGACCGGTGTTCTCCTCATGCCTGCACCCGCCCCCGCGTGGTCGATGGAGGCGTCACGCTAGCGAGTGGACGGAGCACAGGTGGCGCAACGATCCTGATTAGCGCGTTCGAGTGATGCGGCCGGGGGCCGCATGCCGAGGGCGGGGAATCAAGGCGTTGCTTCCCGGCAAGCCCTCAAAAAGGGCCGGCGTCCGCCGGATACGCCCCACAACGGCCGGGAGGCGCACCGCGTCCCGCGCGGTGCGCCTCCCTGGCGTCGTTCTGGTCGTCCCGCTATTCGGCGGTGGCCGCCGGACGGCCCGTGTCGCCCAGCGACACGTCCTGGTCCGGCACGGCCTGGCCGGAACGGATCAGGTCGATCCGTCCCATCACCTTCGAGCGCAGGTCGGTCGGGACGTCGTCCTGACCGCAGCAGCGCTTGACCAGCTTCTTCACGGCCTGCTCCAGGCCGTACTTCTCCAGGCACGGGGAGCACTCACCGAAGTGCGTCTCGAACTTGGTGCAGTCGCCCTCGGGCATCTCGTGGTCGAGGAACTCGTAGAGATGGTCGAGAACCTCTGAGCAGTCCGTCTCGTGCGGCTCTCCGCAGCTCATGAGGCCGAGCCTTTCCGATCGTCCGACTCACCGGCGCCGGCGGGAACCAGCCCGCGCTCGCGGGCGTAGTCCTCCAGCATGCCGCGCAGCTGGCGGCGTCCGCGGTGCAGTCGGGACATCACCGTACCGATGGGAGTCCCCATGATGTCCGCGATCTCCTTGTAGGCAAAGCCCTCGACGTCCGCGAGATAGACCGCTATGCGGAATTCCTCGGGGATCGCCTGGAGCGCCGACTTCACGTCGGAGTCCGGGAGGTGGTCGAGAGCCTGGGACTCGGCCGATCGCAGCCCGGTCGACATGTGCGACTCGGCCCGCGCCAGCTGCCAGTCCTCGATCTCCTCGGCGGCGCTTCGCTGGGGCTCACGCTGCTTCTTGCGGTACGAGTTGATGAAGGTATTGGTGAGAATGCGGTACATCCACGCCTTGAGGTTGGTGCCCTCGCGGAACTGGTGGAAGGAGCCGTACGCCTTCGCGTAGGTCTCCTGGACCAGGTCCTCGGCGTCCGCGGGGTTGCGCGTCATGCGCAGCGCCGCGGAGTACATCTGGTCGAGAAAGACGAGCGCGTCCCGCTCGAAACGTGCGTTCCGCTCGTCCGTCGTCTCCTCCGGGCGGCCGTCGTCGGTCCCTGTGTCGTTACCAGTGACCGGACCCACCTCCTCCAACGCTGTTGCGGGGCCGAAACCGGACCCGCTCGCCTCGGAGAATAGTCGACCTTGGTTCCTCGCGTACGGTCGATCGCTTCCGCCCGGCGCGCGCTCGGGAGTGCTCTTCGGTGCGTGGAGCACCGTCCACTCCAGATCCGCGGCGTTCGAGCGACGCGGGCAGATGGTCGAACCCATGCGACGGACTCCCTCTCCACAACCAGAAAGACGTGTGCCGGTGTACCGGAGGTGCCGGTGTACCGATCGCCTCGGCGTACCGGGCGCCGATGTACCGAACAACAGCGGCCCCTCGGCCCGCATTCCCCACGCCCGCGGGCCCCCGGCGGGGTGTGACAGGGACCACTCCCGCGAGGTGCCGGACGGCTCAGGCGGGGAGCCGGTCCAGCCAGCCGGTGACGGCGCCGGTCAGGACCTCCATCGCCTGGGCCTCCGTCAGGCCGGAGCGTTTGGCCACCGCGAAGCCGTGGTCGCCGTGCGGGACCTCGGCCATCTCGTACGTACCGGAGGGGAATTCGGCGGGGCGGCCGAAGGGGTCGTTGCCGCCCTGCACCACCAGGGTGGGGACGCCGGCGCCCAGCAGTTCGTCGGCACGCGACTTCTCGGGTCTGCCGGGCGGGTGCAGCGGGAAGCTCAGCGCGAGGACGGCGTGGGCGCCGAGCTCGGCGGCCGTGCGGCAGGCGACCCGAGCCCCGGCGCTGCGCCCGCCCGCGACGACCGGCAGGCCGGGGGCGGCCAGCTCGGGCCAGACCGCCCGCCAGCCGGTGTCCAGGGTCTTCGGGGCCGGGGCGACCTTCTTGCCCGCGACCCGCCAGGGCTGCTCCACCAGGGCGACGCTCACCCCGTGTCCGGGTGCGGCGGCGGCCAGGGCCGCCAGGTCCCGCGCCTCGATGCCGCCGCCGGCGCCGTGGCCGAGGGCCAGCACCAGCCGGGCGGCGGGCGCGGGGAACCAGGTGATCCGGGCCTCCCCCGCGGGGGTGGTGACGGTGACGGGCCGCCCGGTCCGGGCGCTTCGCTCGCTGCTCATGGGCCCCATCCTGCCGGTGCCCGGGCCGCCGTCAGAACAGCGTGGCCTCCTCGGGCGCGGCCAGCTCCTCCTGGAGTTCGGGGCCGTTGTTGCGGACGTTGCTGACGGCGGTGGCGACGGGGTAGGCGCGCATCAGTCCGCCCTCCGGCGGGGCGGTCAGCGCGCGCAGCTCCTCGCTGTCGGTGCGCGCGGGGTCGAGCCAGGCGTCCCAGCGGTCGGGGGTCAGCATCAGGGGCATCCGGGGGTGGATGTCGGCGAGTGCGGACGGGCCCTCGGCGGGGGCGACGGCGAGCGCGGTGGTCTCCGCCTCGGTGGTGAGCACGGAGCAGGTCGCCCACCACGCCTGCGGGTGGTCGGGCGGGAGGGTGGCGTCGCGCCAGAACTCGTAGAGCCCGGCCATCGCGAAGACGGACCCGTCGGCGGGGGTCACGAAGTACGGCTGCTTGCGGGGCCGCTTCTTCTTCCCCTGCTCCTCCATCTGCCGCTCGTCGGCGCCGGTCATCCACTCGTAGTAGCCGTCGGCGGGGAGGATGCAGCGGCGCTGGAGGAAGGCCTTGCGGAAGGAGGGCTTCTCGTGGACGGTCTCGGCGCGGGCGTTGATCATCCGCGCGGCGCCCTCCGGCGTCTTGGACCAGGAGGGTACGAGGCCCCACTTGAGGGTACGGAGCTGGCGAACCGGACGACGGTCCGCCGCGTCTTTCAAGGGACGTTCGAGTACGGCGTAGACCTCCTTGGTCGGCGCCACGTTCCAGTCGGGGTCCAGGGTCTCGTCCGGGTCCCACCGCTCCACCTGGAAGAGTCCGGTCAGGTCCTCGGGCCGCCGGCTCGCCGCATAACGTCCGCACATGTCTGCCAGCCTGCCACGAAACCCCGCACCCGCCGCAAGGAGTCCCAGCCGCAATGGACAGCAACGAACTGGGCGCCCTGTGGGACCGGGTGTTCGGCACCCAGCCCGCGCCGGAGCAGTGGCTGGTGGTGGTGACCGCGACCGCCGCGCTCGTCGCCGTCGTACCCAACGCGCTGTGGCGGCTGACCCGCAACTCGATCACCATCGCCCACGAGGGCGGCCACGGGCTGATCGCCCTGCTCACCGGGCGGCAGCTCTCCGGCATCCGGCTGCACTCGGACACCAGCGGGCTGACCGTCAGCCGGGGCAAGCCGACCGGCATCGGCATGATCCTCACCGCGGCGGCCGGCTACACCGCGCCCTCGCTGCTCGGCCTCGGCGGCGCCTGGCTGCTGACCAACGGCCGCATCACGCTGCTGCTGTGGCTGGCCACCGCGCTGCTCGCGGTGATGCTGGTGATGATCCGCAATCTGTACGGGGCGCTGACCGTGATCTTCACGGGCTCCCTCTTCCTGCTGGTCTCCTGGCTGACCTCGGCCGCCG
Organism: Streptomyces sp. NBC_01335; assembly: GCF_035953295.1. Taxonomy (GTDB): domain Bacteria; phylum Actinomycetota; class Actinomycetes; order Streptomycetales; family Streptomycetaceae; genus Streptomyces. The sequence goes on along the minus strand of NZ_CP108370.1, from coordinate 5,352,258 downwards.
TACAGTCGGCGTTCGCGTACGCGGTGGTCTGGTTCCTGCTGATGGGCGGGGTCCGGCCGGTCTTCGAGCTCCAGTCCAAGCGGCGGCACGGCGGCGCCCCCGACTCCGACGCGGACCAGCTGGCCCGGCTGACGGACGCCCCGGCCTGGCTCTGGCTGTTCCTCTTCCACGCGGTGTCGCTCTGCTCGCTCATCGGCGGCGGACGCTGGCTGCTGGGGGTCTGACCGGCGCGTGCGACGCCCCGGGCCGGCCCGTCCGGGAGCCGCTTGCCGGACCGGCCCTCAGGGCCTCTCGTCGGGCCCGTGCCGACCACCCCGCCCCTCGCGCCCGGCACGGGCCCGACGAGAGGCCCTAAAGTGAGGGCATGACCGAAAGTTCCGTGCACCCCGCCCTCTGGCCCGCCCCCCACGCGAGCGGCCCCGTCGACGCGACCGTCACCGTGCCCGGTTCCAAGTCGGTCACCAACCGCGCGCTGGTCCTGGCCGCCCTCGCCGCCGAGCCCGGCTGGCTGCGTCGCCCGCTGCGCTCGCGCGACACCCTGCTGATGGCCCAGGCGCTGCGCGCGATGGGCGTCGGCATCGAGGAGACGGTGTCGTCGAGCTCGTCGGCCACCGGCGGCCCCGACGTCACCGGCGAGGCGTGGCGGGTCATCCCCGCCGGGCTGCACGGCCCGGTCACCGTCGACGTCGGCAACGCCGGTACGGTCATGCGCTTCCTGCCCCCGGTCGCCACGCTCGCGGACGGTCCGGTCCACTTCGACGGCGACCCGCGTTCCTACGAGCGTCCGTTGCACGGCGTCATCGACGCGCTGCGGACGCTCGGCGCCCGGATCGAGGACGGCGAGCGCGGCTCGCTCCCGCTGACGGTGCACGGCGCGGGCGCGCTGGAGGGCGGTCCGGTACGCATCGACGCCTCCGCCTCCTCGCAGTTCGTCTCCGCGCTGCTGCTCTCCGCCCCCCGGTTCAACCAGGGCGTGGAGGTACGGCACGTGGGCTCGTCGCTGCCGTCGATGCCGCACATCCGGATGACGGTGGAGATGCTGCGCGCGGTCGGCGCCCAGGTGGACGAGCCGGAGACGGGCGGCGAGCCGGACGTCTGGCGGGTCTCCCCCTCGGCGCTGCTCGGCCGCGACCTGACGATCGAGCCCGACCTCTCCAACGCCCAGCCGTTCCTGGCCGCCGCCCTGGTGACCGGCGGGCGCGTCACCGTACGCGACTGGCCGGAGCGCACCACGCAGCCCGGGGACGCGCTGCGCGAGCTGTTCACCGCGATGGGCGGTTCCTGCGAGCTGACCCCGCAGGGCCTCACCTTCAAGGGTTCGGGCCGCATCCACGGCATCGACGCGGACCTCGGCGAGGTCGGCGAGCTGACGCCGGGCATCGCGGCCGTCGCGGCGCTCGCCGACTCCCCGTCCACGCTGCGCGGGGTCGCCCATCTGCGGCTGCACGAGACGGACCGGCTGGCGGCGCTCACCAAGGAGATCAACGAGCTCGGCGGCGATGTCACCGAGACGGCGGACGGCCTGCACATCCGGCCGCGCCCGCTGCGCGGCGGGGTGTTCCACACCTACGACGACCACCGGATGGCGACGGCGGGGGCGATCATCGGCCTGGTGGTGCCCGGGGTGGAGATCGAGAACGTGGGGACGACCGCGAAGACGCTGCCGGACTTCCCGGACATGTGGACCGGCATGCTCGGTGCCGGGGCCTAGAAGATGCGCCGCTACGGGAAGAACCCCGACGAGGACGACATCCGCGTCCGCCCGAACCGCAAGGGCAACCGCCCCCGCACCCACACCCGGCCCAAGCACGAGGACGCCGAGGACGGCATGGTCCTCACGGTCGACCGGGGCCGGCTGACCTGCCTCGTCGAGGGGCGCACGGTCGTCGCGATGAAGGCCCGCGAGCTGGGCCGCAAGGCCGCCGTGGTCGGCGACACCGTGTCGATCGTCGGGGACCTCTCCGGCGACAAGGACACCCTGGCGCGGATCGTCCGCATCGGCGAGCGCCGCTCGGTGCTCCGGCGCACGGCCGACGACGACGACCCGTTCGAGCGGGTGGTGGTGGCCAACGCCGACCAGCTCGCCATCGTCACGGCGCTCGCCGACCCGGAGCCGCGCCCGCGCATGATCGACCGGTGCCTCGTCGCCGCGTACGACGGCGGGCTGACCCCGCTCCTGGTGCTCACCAAGTCGGACCTGGCCTCCCCGGACAAGCTCCTGGAGGCGTACACCCCGCTGGGCGTGCCGTTCATCGTCACCAACCGGGACGAGCTGGCGAACGGCGACGCGGCCGACCGGGTGCGCGAGCAGCTGAACGGCAAGATCACCGCCTTCGTCGGGCACTCCGGGGTCGGCAAGACCACGCTGGTCAACGCCCTGGTGCCGGAGGACCGGCGGCGTACGACGGGCCATGTCAACGCGGTCACCGGGCGGGGCCGGCACACCACCACGTCGGCGCTGGCGCTGCCGCTGCCCGACGGTATGGGCTGGGTGGTCGACACTCCGGGCGTGCGTTCGTTCGGGCTGCACCACATCGACCCGTCCCGGGTGATCAACGCGTTCCCCGACCTCCAGCCCGGCACCGAGGACTGCCCGCGCGGCTGCACCCACGACGACAACGCGCCGGAGTGTGCGCTCGACGCGTGGGTGGCCGGCGGACACGCCGACCCGGCGCGGCTCTACTCGCTGCGCCGGCTGCTGGCGACGCGCGAACGCCGCGAGGGCGACTGACTGGGGAGCGCACCGGTATCACCGGCGGGTCCGCCCGCCGCGACTCGCGCACGTTTGCGACCGTGCGACGGTGGTAGGGGCATAATCGCAGCGAGCAGGCGGACCGGTCACCGAGGCGGAGGACTACGGACGATGGCGTGGCTGCTGGTCGTGGTCGCAGGACTGCTGGAGACCGGCTTCGCCGTGTGTCTGAAGCTCTCGCACGGTTTCACCCGGCTCTGGCCGACGATCGCGTTCGCGGCGTTCGCGCTCGCCAGTTTCGGCCTGCTGACCCTCTCCCTGCGGAAGCTCGACGTGGGCCCCGCCTACGCGGTGTGGACCGGCATCGGGGCGGCCGGTACGGCGATCTACGGCATGGTCTTCCTGGACGACGTGGTGTCCGTACTGAAGCTCGTCTCGATCTCGCTGGTGATCATCGGCGTGATCGGCCTCCAGCTCTCCGGCTCGGCGCACTGACCTCTGCCGCACGCGTGTGCTCCGACCGGGAGACGTGCTCCGTCCGGGTGGCGCCGGGCCGTGTGGCCCCGCGCGGACCTGGCTGGATACTGTGACGGCATGCCCGACTACCACGATGATCTGCGACTCGCCCACGTACTGGCGGACGCCGCCGACGCGGCGACGATGGACCGGTTCAAGGCTCTCGACCTCAAGGTGGAGACCAAACCGGACATGACTCCGGTGAGCGAGGCCGACAAGGCCGCCGAGGAGCTGATCCGCGGCCATCTGCACCGGGCCCGCCCGCGCGACGCGATCCTGGGCGAGGAGTACGGGCTGGAGGGCACCGGCCCCCGGCGCTGGGTGATCGACCCGATCGACGGCACCAAGAACTACGTGCGCGGGGTACCGGTCTGGGCGACCCTGATCTCGCTGATGGAGGCGGGCGAGGACGGTTTCCAGCCGGTGGTCGGCGTGGTCTCCGCGCCCGCGCTCAACCGGCGCTGGTGGGCGGCGAAGGGGTCCGGCGCGTTCTCCGGCCGCAGCCTCACCGCCGCGACCCGGCTCCAGGTCTCGCAGGTCGGGCAGATCTCGGATGCCTCCTTCGCGTACTCCTCGCTGACCGGCTGGGAGGAGCAGGGGCGGCTCGACGGCTTCCTCGACCTGTCGCGGGCCTGCTGGCGGACGCGGGGATACGGCGACTTCTGGTCGTACATGATGGTCGCCGAGGGCGCCGTGGACATGTGCGCGGAGCCCGAGCTCTCGCTCTGGGACATGGCGGCCACCGCGATCGTGGTGCAGGAGGCCGGCGGCAGCTTCACCGGCCTGGACGGCGTCCCCGGCCCGGGCGGCGGCAACGCGGCCGCGTCGAACGGCCTGCTCCACGACGAACTGCTGGGCTATCTCAACCAGCGCTACTGACGGCCGCACCGCCGGGCCAGGGGGTACGGACCCGGTCGGCGGAGCGCCCGGGGCGCCCGGGGGCCACAGGGCGTGCGCGCGCACGCCCTGTGGCCGCCTCGCGCACCTCTTGTCGGGTCCCGGGCGGGGTGCCATCCTGAAACCCCCGCTTGTGAACTTGTGAATCGGCTCACGTTCCGGCCGTTCCACCAAGGAGGTGCCCCCGTCATGCTGGTCCGAGACGCCATGACCACCGTGGTGCTCACCATCGGCCCCACCCACACACTCCGCCAGGCAGCCGCGCTGATGTCGGCCCGCCGCGTCGGGGCCGCCGTCGTCCACGACCCGGACACCTGCGGATTCGGCATCATCACCGAACGCGATGTCCTCGACGCGGTCGGGCTCGGCCAGGACCCCGACCGGGAGGCCGTGGCCGGCCACACCACCACGGACGTGGTCTTCGCCGCCCCCACCTGGACCCTGGAAGAGGCCGCCGAGGCCATGACGCACGGCGGGTTCCGTCATCTGATCGTGCTGAACGACGACGGCCCGGTCGGGCTGGTGTCGGTCCGCGACATCATCCGCTGCTGGGCCCCGGTCCGCCGCCACCCGGTCGAGCTGGCCGGCTGACCAGAGCTTCCGGGGCGCCGGAACAGCGAGGACGGGCCGGACACCCATGGGTGGTGTCCGGCCCGTCCTGGCGTACGCGGTGCGACGCGGTCGGTGGTCAGGCGCGCAGGGCCTGGACCGCGTCCTCCAGCCGCTCGCCGAAGTCGCCGTCGGCCCGGCGGAAGTTGTTCACCGCGCGCTCGGCGATCCCGTCGCGCGAGACCTTGGCGATGAACTGGGCGAGGTTGTCGATCAGCCGCGCCTTCTCGTCCTCGGAGAGCAGCCGGTAGAGGTTGCCCGCCTGCACGAAGTCGTCGTCCTCGGCGTGACTCGGCGCCTCGTGGTTGCCGGTGGTTCCGTCGACCGGGACGGGCTGCCAGAGCGGCCGGCCGGTCTGGGCCGGGCCGCCGAAGCTGTTCGGCTCGTAGTTCTTCGAACCGGCGTGACGGCCGTCGTAGAGGTAGCCGTCGCGGCTGTTGGTCCGCGCCTCTGTGGCGTGCGGGCGGTTCACCGGCAGGTGGTCGGCGTTGATGCCGACGCGGTAGCGGTGGGCGTCGCCGTACGCGAAGAGGCGGCCCTGGAGCATCTTGTCCGGGGACGGGCCGATGCCGGGCACGAAGTGCGCGGGGCTGAAGATGGACTGCTCGACCTCGGCGAAGATGTTCTCCGGGTTGCGGTTGAGCTCCAGCTTCCCGATCTCGACCGGCGGGTAGTCCCCGTGCGGCCACACCTTGGTGAGGTCGAACGGGTTGAAGCGGTAGGTCGCCGCGTCCGCCGCGGGCATGATCTGCACCTGTACGGTCCAGGACGGGAAGTCGCCGCGCTCGATGGCCTCGCGCAGGTCGCGCTGGTGGCTGTCGGGGTCGACGCCGGAGAGGCGGTTGGCCTCCTCGGTGGTGAGGTTCTTGATGCCCTGGTCGGTCTTGAAGTGGTACTTGACCCAGAAGACCTCGCCGGCCTCGTTGTTCCACTGGTAGGTGTGCGAGCCGTACCCGTTCATGTGGCGCAGCGTCGCCGGTATCCCCCGGTCGCCGAAGAGCCAGGTGACCTGGTGGGTCGACTCGGGCGACAGCCCCCAGAAGTCCCAGACGTTGTCCGCCTCCTGCGAGCCGGTGTACGGGTCGCGCTTCTGGGTGTGGATGAAGTCGGGGAACTTGATGGCGTCCTTGATGAAGAACACCGGGGTGTTGTTGCCGACGAGGTCGTAGTTGCCCTCTTCGGTGTAGAACTTCAGCGCGAAGCCGCGGGGGTCGCGTACGGCGTCGGCGGAGCCGAGGTTCCCGGCGACGGTCGAGAAGCGGAGGAAGGTCTCCGTCTCCTTGCCGACCTCGGAGAGGAACGCGGCGCGCGTCCACTGCGAGACGTCACGGGTCAGCGTGAAGGTGCCGTACGCACCGGCGCCGCGGGCGTGCACCACGCGCTCCGGGATGCGCTCCCGGTTGAAGTGGGCGAGCTTCTCCAGCAGCGCCTGGTCCTGCACGAGGACCGGACCGCCGATGCCCGCCGTCTCGCTGTTCTGGTTGTCGGCGACCGGCGCTCCGGCCTCCGTGGTGAGCGGTCCCTGCGTCACGTGCGCCTCCTGCGTGATGTCCGCCGCGCGCCCGCCGTCCCCCGGCGGCACGCACGGCCGTTCCCTCGGCTTCTGCCGGATTCGATCCTACAATGGACTTCGTCCAAGTCAAGCCAACATCCAAAGTCACATCAGTTCGGGACTCGCCTCCGCTCACTGTTACGCTGATGTCATGAGTGACCTGCTGGAACGACTCCGTGGACGCGGCTGGCGCATGACGGCGCAGCGCCGCGTGGTCGCCGAGGTCCTCGACGGCGAACACGTGCACCTGACGGCGGACGAGGTGCACGCGAGGGCCGTGGACCGACTGCCCGAGATCTCCCGGGCGACCGTCTACAACACCCTGGGCGAGATGGTGTCGCTCGGCGAGGTGCTGGAGGTCTCCACGGACCGCCGCGCCAAGCGGTACGACCCGAACGCCCGCCGCCCGCACCACCACCTGGTCTGCGCGAGCTGCGGAGCCATCCGCGACGTCCACCCCACCGGCAATCCGCTGGCGGACCTGCCGGCCGAGGAGCGCTTCGGCTTCACGGTGTCGGGCGTCGAGGTGACCTACCGCGGTCTCTGCCCGGACTGCGCGGCGACGACCGCCTGACAGCCACCCACCACGCACAGGTGACCGGCCGGGGTTCCTCACCGGCCGGTCTTCTTCGCGCGTCTGCGCACCCGAACACGACAAAGGCCCGGATCCACTGGATCCGGGCCTTCGTCTTTCAGTAGCGGGGACAGGATTTGAACCTGCGACCTCTGGGTTATGAGCCCAGCGAGCTACCGAGCTGCTCCACCCCGCGTCGTTGTGAATGCAACATTACGTCACCCGCTCGGCCGTGGCAAATCCATTCAGCAGCGGGTGCCTGCCGGGGCACGCGGCGCGTCCCGGCAGGCGTCCGCTCACGCCGTGAGCTCCTGGTGCAGCGCCTCCTGGAGGCGGGCGGCGCGCTCCGCGACCTCGGCGGGCCCCAGCTCGACCGCGCGGGCGCACCAGCGCTGCCCCTCGGTGAGCTCGCCCCGGCGGGCGGCGAGCAGCGCGAGGCGGAGCGCCGCCCGGCCGTGGCCGTCATTGGCGGCGCGGCTCCACCAGAGGGCCGCCTCCCGCTCGCTGCCCTCGCGGGCCAGCAGCAGCCCGAGGTTGAAGGCGCCGTTGCGGCTGCCCGCCTCGGCGGCCTCGCGGTACCAGCGTGCGGCGTTCTCCACGTCGCCGCGGGCGGCGCAGAGCATGCCGACCCGGACCTGGGCGCGGCGGTGGCCCTGCTCGGCGGCGCGCTCGTACCACTCCTCGCACTCGGTCTTCTCCGGCATCGGCTCGCCGAGCACCGGCGTCGCGCGCGGCGGGCGCCGCGCGTCGAGGACCCCGGCCAGCCGGAAGGCGGCCTCGGCGCTGCCCCCGCCGGCGGCGGTACGCAGATGGCGTTCGGCCTCCTGGTCCTCGCCCCGGCGCAGCAGCGCCATGGCGACCTGGAGCGCCGCGTCGGTGTGCCCGGCGGCTGCCGCGCGCTTGTACCAGTTCAGCGCCGCGAGGTCCTCGTCCCGGCCGGCGTGCAGGATGCCGAGGTTGAAGGCGGCGTCCACGCTGCCCGCCTCGGCCGCCTTGGAGAACCAGGGTTCGGCGCCGGTCGCGTCGCCGGCCTGGAGGAGGAGTACGGCGAGCGCGTTGGACGCCTCGCGGTGGCCCGCGTAGGCGGCCCGGCGGTACCACTGCTCGGCCTGCGGGGTGCGGTCCTGGGCGGCGCAGAGCAGCCCGAGGTTGTACGCCCCGTTCACGTCGCCCGCGTCCAGGGCGGCCCGGTACCAGCGCTCGGCGGTCTGCGGCTCGCCGCGGTCGGCGTGCAGGGCGCCGAGCGCGTTGGCGGCGTTGCCGTCGCCCTCCTGGGCGGCGCGCAGCCACCACACGGCAGCGCTCTCCACGTCGCCGACGTCGCGCAGCAGGAAGGCGAGGGCGCACGCCGCGCGCGCCTCGCCGGCCCGTGCGGAGGTGAGGTACCAGCGCCCGGCCTCCTTGAGCTCGCCGCGCCGCTCCAGGATGGCGCCGAGGTGCAGCGCGGCGCGGCGGTGGCCCCGGGCCGCCGCCTGCCGGTACCACTGTTCGGCCTCGCCGACGCGTCCCTCGGCCGGACCCGCGACCGGGCCGTCGCCGGGGGCGCCGACGAGGTTCGCCGGGGGCTCGACGGCCTCGGCGGGCATCCGTCCGAGCCCGAAGGCCTGGTGCGGGTCCTCGACGGCGTTGCGCTCGATGGTCCGGGCCAGGCGGTACGCCGCCTCCCGGTGCCCCTGCTCGGCGGCGGCGCGCAGCCAGCGCTCGGCGCCCACGTCGCTGCGGTGCTCCAGCAGGTCGGCGAGGGCGTAGGCGCCCAGCGCGTGGCCCTGTTCGGCGGACTGGCGCAGCCAGTACTCGGCGCCCGGCTCGTCGCCCCGCTCGCGCAGGTGCCGGCCGAGCGCGTGCGCGGCGGAGGCGGAGCCGGCGACGGCCGCGATGCGCCACCAGCCGGCCGCCTCGTCCGGGTAGCCGCGCTGGTGCAGCAGGACGCCGAGGTTGTTGGCGGCGGCGCGGTCGCCGTCGGCGGTGGCCCCGCGCAGATAGGGCTCGGCGGCGTCGAGTTCGCCCCGGCGCAGCAGCAGTGCGCCGACGACGCTCATCGAGGCGGTGTCGCCCGCGTCGGCGGCACGCCGGTGACGCTCCTCGGCCTCGGCGGACTCGGCGGTCTCGGCGGTGCCGATCGCACCGGCGGTCCCGGCGTCTCCGGCATCGGTCATGTCGGCCGTGTCGGCCGCGTCCAAGGCCCCGGCGGTGGTGTCCGTGCTTCCTGGCGTGACGGTGACCCCCGTCGTCTCGGTGGCCCCGGTGGTGAAGTCGTCACTGTTCACGGCCTGCTCGGCGGCCCCCGCCGCCTCGGCGGTGACCACGGCCGACGCCGCGGCCGGCACCCCCTTGGGGCCCCGTGTCCGCCGTTGCACAAACCGCCCTGTCTCCAACAGAGTTGCCCTGTCCCCCATAAATACCATCGTCGCACCACCTGTAACCCGCGTACACCTGGTATATCGCGGACAGTGAGGTCACTTCAGCGTTTTGTCGACATGCCCACAGAGAGACAAGTCAAACACGACCCCCGGCAACTGGTGCCCCGCAAACCGCACTTCACGCCCGTTCTCCACAAGGGCGTCACGACATGACGAAGGCCCGGATCCAGTGGATCCGGGCCTTCGTATTTCAGTAGCGGGGACAGGATTTGAACCTGCGACCTCTGGGTTATGAGCCCAGCGAGCTACCGAGCTGCTCCACCCCGCGTCGTTGTGTTCAAACAGTACCACGGTGCGGGGGTGGGTTTTCCCGGCGGTTCTCCCGCCGGGCTCCCGGCCGGTTTCCCGGCCGGGAGCCCGGCGTCCTGCTCAGCTGCCCTGGTCGGCGGCGCCCTCCGTCGGGGCTGCCGTGTCCCTGGCCGTAGCGCCCGAGCCTGTGCCGGCCGCGGAGCCGCCCGCACCGGACTGGGCCTCGGCGGCCCGCTTGAGGGCGCTCTGCAGGTCGTCCTGGGCCTCGCCGTAGGCCGACCAGTCCTGCTCCTGGAGCGCCTTCTGGCCGGCGTCGTAGGCCTTCTGGGCGTCCGCGATGGCCTCCTTGAGCGCCGCGTCACCGGTGGCCGGTGGCTTGGTCGGCTCGGTCGGCTTCGTGGGCTCGGTGGGCTCGGTGGGCTGGGTCGTGCCGCCGTCCACGTCGAAGACCGCGTTCAGCGCCTCGCCGAGACTGTTCTCGAAGACGATCTTCGATCCGAACGAGGCGGCCACCTTGCGCAGCAGCGGGTAGTTCTGGTTGCCACCGCGCGTGTAGACCGGCTCGATGTAGAGGAACCCGCCGTCCAGGGGCACGGTGAGCAGGTTTCCGTACTCGATGTCCGAGTCGGTGCCCTTGAGGTTCCTCACGAACTCGGCGACGTCGTCGTTGCCGTTGAGCTCGCTCTGTACCTGCCCGGGCCCCTTCACCGTGTTGGTGACTCTGAGGAGTCTGATCGTGCCGTAGTCGTCGCTGGCCGCGTCGGCGTCCACCGCCATGAACGCCCCGAGGTCGGGGCGGCCTCTCGGGGTGAACGTCGTGGTCAGCGAGAACGTCTGCTGATCCTGGTCCGGCATCTTCATGGAGAGGTAGTACGGCGGAACGGAGCCCGGTTCCTTGTTGGTCGGGTCGTCCGGCACCTGCCACGCGTCACTGCCGCTGTAGAACTGCGCGGGGTTGGTGACGTGGTAGCGGGTCAGCAGCTCCCGCTGGACCTTGAAGAGGTCCTGCGGGTACCGCAGGTGGTCCATGAGTTCCTTCGGGATGGCGGACCTGTCCTTCACCGTCCCGGGGAACGCCTTGCGCCAGGTCTTGAGGACCGGGTCCTTCGTGTCCCACTCGTAGAGCGTGACGGTGCCGTCGTACGCGTCGACGGTGGCCTTCACCGAGTTGCGGATGTAGTTGACCTGGTTCTGCTGGGCGACGACCGCGCGCTGGTTGGTCGTCAGCGAGTCGGCCGTGGTGTCGCCCAGCGTCGTGCGCGAGGCGTACGGGTAACCGTTGGTCGTGGTGTACGCGTCGACGATCCACTGGATCCGGTGGTCGACGACCGCCGGGTAGGCGTCGCCGTCGATGGTCAGCCACGGGGCGACCGCCTCGACGCGCTCCTTGGGCGTGCGGTTGTAGAGAATCCGCGAGCCGTCGCCGATGGCCCCCGAGTAGAGGATCTGCGGCTCGCTGAACGAGACCGCGTAGGCGGCGCGGTTGAAGGCGCTGGCGAGGCTGACCCCGCTGTCACCCTTGTAACTGGTGGTCTTCTCGCCGTCGTCCTCGTAGTCGAGCTCCTTCTGGGGCCCGCCGACGATGGAGTACTGCTCGGTCTTCTCGCCGTAGTAGATCCGCTGCTCGTACTCGCCGAGCTTGCCCGTCGTCGGCAGTCCGGACTCGGTGAAGTCCGGGGAGCCGACGGGGTTGGTGCCCGTGCTGGTGCCCTTGGCCGCGATGGCGCCGTAGCCGTGGGTGTACGTGAAGTGGTCGTTGATCCAGTTCCGCTTGGGCAGGCCGGCGAGGTTGAGCTCGCGCAGACCGACGACGGTGTCCTGCTCCTTGCCGTCCTCTTCGTAGCGGTCCACGTCCAGCGTCGCCGGGAACTGGTAGTAGTTCCGCTTCTGCTGGAGCTGCTGGAACGCCGGGGAGACGACGTTGGGGTCCATCACGCGGTAACTCGCGGCGGCGTCGGCCTGGGTGCGCAGTGCGGCGCCCTCGGTCTCCGTGCTCTTGCCCGCGTAGTCGTCGACCTTCGCGTCGTCGATGTCGTACGCGTCGCGCGTCGCCTTGATGTTCTTCTGGATGAACAGGGCTTCCTTGGCCTGCTCATTCGGCTGGACCTGGAACTTCTGGACGATCGCCGGGTAGAGCCCGCCGATCAGGATGGCCGAGAGGACCATCAGCCCGAAGCCGATCACCGGCAGCTGCCAGGTGCGCCGCCAGAGCGTCGCGAAGAAGAGCACGGCGCAGATGACGGCGATGCAGAACAGGATCGTCTTCGCCGGAAGGTAGGCGTTGGCGTCGACGTACCGCAGGCCGGTCCAGTTGTCGGTGGCCTTGAAGTCGCTGGACTTCACGGCCAGTCCGTACCGGTCGAGCCAGTACGCCACGGCCTTCAGCGAGACGAAGACGCCCAGCAGCACCGAGAGGTGGCCGGTGGCCGCGCCGGTCGCGCGGGCGCCGGGGCTGGTGATCCGCAGGCCGCCGTAGAGGTAGTGCGTCAGGGCCGCGGCGATGAGCGACAGCACGACCGCGGCGAAGCCGAAGCCGAGCAGGAAGCGGTACCACGGCAGGTCGAAGGCGTAGAAGGAGACGTCCAGCTTGAACTGGGGGTCCTTCTGCCCGAAGGAGACGCCGTTGACATACATCAGCCAGGTGCGCCACTGGCCCGAGGCGGAGGCCCCGGAGATCAGCCCGACGAGCGCGGTGACCGCGAGGAGCACCCACTTCTTGAACGGGGCGACACCCATGCGGTAGCGGTCCAGGCTCTGCTGCTCCAGCGACATCGCGCTCAGCGGCGGCCGGAGCCGGTAGGCGAGCCAGACGTTGAGGCCGACGGCGAGCGCCATCAGCAGTCCGAAGACGAGGAACAGACCGATCTTGGTCCACAGCGTCGTGGTGAAGACCGACGAGTACGACACCGAGCGGTACCAGAGCCAGTCGGTCCAGAACCCGGCGAACATGATGAACGCCATGACGAGCGCCGCGAGGACGCCGAGCGTCATGAGGAGAGTACGGGCGCGCCGGGACGGGCGGCCGACTCTGATCCGTGGCCCGGTCGGGCCTCCGCCGCGGTCCGGCATCTGGAAAGCCAACGTGCGCACCTCGTACTTCGGGGTCGTGTGGAACGGGCTCAGCGATCGTAGAGCCCTTCCTTGCAACTTACGGAGGCTTTACCTAGTTCCCGTTCCGGGTGCGAAAGGAGGCAGGATATTGGTATGCCCAACGTTTCTTCCTCAGGCCCTCCGATGGCCTCGAATCCCCTCACCGTCGCGGTGCTCGAAATCGACGAGTACACCGCAGGTCTCGGATGGGACCGCCCCGCCCGCCTCTTCGCCCTCGTCGACACCGCCAGCCTGCGCGTCCAGGAGCCGGGCCTCGCCGCCCAGCTCGGGCTCGGCGCCGACGGTACGGTGCCCGCCGCCTTCACCCCCGTCGAGCAGGAGGAGATCCCCTCCGGCAAGCCGCTGGACGAGTTCCTCGCCACGATCGCCTGGCCGGCCGGGGTGGCGGGGTGCGCGCTGACGGTGGAGCGGCTCATGCTGCCGCCGTCCGCCGAGGCCTCCGTACCCGAGGGGCTCAGCGGCAAGAAGCTGACCGCGTGGGTGGCGGCGCACCCGGAGCGGCAGGAGGTCCGGATGACCGTGGCCGTGCTGCGGAACGGCAAGCGCGAGTCCGCGATCCGGCTGCGGGAGAAGGACTCCGCGAGCGAGGTCCTCACGGGCCCGTCGCTCGTCCCGGGGCTGGCCGACGCGCTGGCGGCGACCTTCGAGTCCTGAGGACGGCCTCCGGAGTCCGCCGCCGCGCGGGGACTCCGGAGGCCCCGCGTCAGCTCTTGGAGCAGCTCGGCAGGGCGGCGGTGTCCCCGGTGCGGATCTTGTCCATGGACTTCTTGGCGTCGGCCATCGTCTTGACCCGGACCAGGGTGAGTCCGGACGGGGTGTCGGCCGCGGCGGCGGCGCAGTTCTCGTCGGGGGTGAGGAAGTACCTCGCCCCGGCGTTCCGCGCGCCGATCAGCTTCATGGTGATGCCGCCGATCGGGCCGACCGTGCCGTCGTCGTCGATGGTGCCGGTGCCCGCGACGAACTTCCCGCCGGTGAGCTGACCCGGCGTGAGCTTGTCGACGATGCCGAGCGAGAACATCAGCCCGGCGCTCGGGCCGCCGACGTCGGCGAGGTTGATGTCGATGTCGAACGGGAAGGTGTGGTCGGTCCCGGCCTGGATGCCGACGATCGCGCGGCCGTCGTCGTCCGCCTTGCGGGTGGTGAGGGTGACGTCCTGGGTGCCCTCGGGCTCCTTGCCGGCCTTCTCCGCGGCGGCGGCGCGCTCGGCCGGGACGACCGTGAAGGTCACGTCCTGGCCCGGGTCGTGCTTGCTCACCAGCTCGGCGACGTCCGCCGGGTCCTTGATCCGGGTGCCGTCCACCGACTCGATCACGTCGCCCGCGTGCAGCTTGCCCTCGGCCGCGCCGCCCTTCACGACGGTCGACACGATGACGCGACTGGTCACCGGGATGCCCAGCTCCTTCAGGGCGGCGACCTTGGCGCTCTCCTGGGACTGGCTGAACTCCTCGGCGTTCTCCTGCGTCGACTGCTCCTCGGTCTTCCCGTCCGGGTAGAGGGTGTCGTGCGGCACGATCACGCTGTCGTGGGCCAGCCAGCCGTACAGGGCCTCGAACAGGTTCATGCTGTAGTCCGCGCCAGTGACGCGGACCGTCGTCATGTTGAGATGCCCCGACGTCGGGTACGTCTTGCGACCGGAGATCTTCAGTACCGGCTCGCCGCTCGCGTCGCCCAGGGTGTTGACGGTCGGCCCCGGGGACATCTCCGCGTACGGCACGGGCATCAGCACGCCCACCATGAGCAGCGCGAAGAAGATGAGGGTCGAGGCGAGCATCGTCGCGGTGCGGCGTGGCATGGAACGACAGTACGGGAAGCATCTGTCAGTCCACCGCCGGGGCCGGTCCGTACGGGGTCGGCGGGGCGGGGAGGCTCCGCGGAGGCCCACGGTCCGCTCGTGGCGCGGGACATGCGCGGCGGGAGCGGGGGCGTCGCGGGGCGACGCCCGGTTGGCGATCGCGTACGTCCGGCGCGGCAACTCCGGTGGCCGTCATGCGTCAGACGGCGTCGGAACCGGAGTGCGATCTCTCCATCGCTTCTCGGAAGCGGGCATACCCGGCAAGTTCGGTGACATCGCCGGTCGTGCGATTGCGTGCGGCCCAGCCTCCCCATATCGCCGCGCCGAGAGCGGCGAAAAGCGGAATCAAGAGCCATGCGAGTGCTGCCACTACGACCTCCCTACCCCATGAGCGACCGCAACTGACGGTCTGCAGATTAACCAGCGGCAGGACCAACGCTCGTGGCAGGGGGGCGGTTACGCAAATCGGGCCTGATCCGTGCCCGTACGGTTTGCGGCCGGGGATCTCCGGACCGGTCGTCGGGCCGGTTCAGCAGGCTCCGACCCACTCCTCGGTCCCGTCCAGGAACCGCTGGTGCTTCCAGATCGGCACCTCGTGCTTGAGGTCGTCGATCAGCTTCCGGCAGGCGTCGAACGCCTCCGCGCGGTGCGGGCAGGCCACGGCCACCACTACCGCCAGATCGCCCACGGCCAGTTCACCCACTCGGTGGACGGCGGCCAGCGCCCGGACCGGGAAGTCCGCGACGACCTTCTCCGCGACCCGGCGCAGCTCGTCCTCGGCGGACGGGTGGCAGGAGTAGCCGAGCGCCCCGACGTCCTGGCCCCCGTCGTGGTTGCGTACCGCTCCGACGAAGAGCGCGATCCCGCCGGCCGCGTCGTCGCCCACCGCGCGGAAGACCTCGTCGACGGAGAGCGGGGTGTCGCGGATCGCGAGGAGCCGGACGGGGTCGGCCGCCGCGCGCTCGCCGGGGTGATCGTCGAGAGATGCCATGGGGCCATGGTGCCGCACGACGCGGCCGCGACGGAAACATGCGTCCCGGTCGTAGGGAGGACCGGGCCGGGCGCGCCGGGACGAGGGCGGGTGGCCGCGGGATCAGATCCGGCGGCGCGCCTTGCGGGCGCGGCGGACCAGGGCGGCGGTGCCGAGCAGCGCGACCGTCGCCCCGGCGGCGCCCGCCGCGGTGGCGTCCTTGCGGCCGAGCCGGCGGCCGGCCAGGGTGTGGCGGCCCTCCACCTCTTCGAGGAGCGCGGCCAGCACGTCCTCGTTGGTCCAGCGGGGCCGCCAGCCGGCGTCGTGCAGCCGGCCCACGCTGACCACCCAGGGGTGCATCGTGTAGGCGAGGTCGCCGGCCGGGGAGGGGGTCAGCCCGATCCGGTGCAGCCGGGCGGCGGCGCCCAGTGCGACCGCGGAGGGCAGCTCCATCCGGCGTACCCCGCTGAGCTCCTCGACCTGCTCCTGTTCCAGCCACCCGTCGCAGCCGACCGCGAACTCCCCGTCGATCAGTTCCAGCGCGGCGTACTCCAGGGCGCTGACCAGGTCCTCCACGTGGCAGAACTGCCAGGTGGGCCGCGATCCGGCCACGACCAGCAGCCGGGGCGACTCGAAGTAGCGGGTGAGCGCGGTGTCCGTACCGCCGACCAGGACGGCCGGGCGGACGACGGTGACGTTCAGGCCGGGGTGGGCGCGCGGGGCGCGGCGGCCAAGGCGTTCGATCTCCAGCAGGTCGCCGACGCCGGTGGCCTCCGCCGTGGCACGGAGTTCGGCGTCCTCGGAGAGCGGGATGTCGTTGTCGGGCAGGGCGCCGTAGACCATCGCGGAGGTGCAGAGCACGACCCGGTGGACGCCCACGGCCGCGGCGGCGGTCAGCACGGTCTGGGTGCCGCGCACGTTGTACGCCGTACGGGCCGCCGCGTCGGTCTCCAGGTCGAGGTCGACGGCGAGGTGCACCACGACGTCCGCGCCGCGCAGTTTCTCGGCGATGGCGGGGTCCCGCACGTCGAGGACGTGCCAGGTCACCCCGGGGACGTCCGCGCGCCGCTCGTCGATCGCGACGACCTGCCCGATCTCGTCCGACGCGGCGAGGTGCGCGGTCAGCAGCGCCCCCACTCCGGTCGCCGCGCCGGTGATCGCGACGACGGGGCCCCGCTTCCCGGAAATGTTTTTCTCGGGCTTCCTGCCGGTCGTGGGGTCGGTCAGGTTTCGCGCTCCGCGAACCTGAGGATCTGGGGAACTCACCAGGCGTCTCCAGCGGTTGTCTTCAGTACGTACCCGAGTGAGGCGTGCGTACCTGGTGGCGTCCATCCTGCCGCAGCCCGCGTCCCGGCGGAGCACTGAGCCCCTGAGCCGGAGCGGGTGTCTACGCTGGATGGTGACAAGCCGGGCATCGCCGCCGGTTCCAGCCGGCGGCCCTACGAGCCGAGGAAACCCGTGAGCGACACCCCATTCGGATTCGGCCTTCCGCCGGAGGAGCCGGAGAACGGCGACGGCAAGAAGAAGGACCCCATCGAAGGTGGGCAGGGTCAGAGCGGACCGGCGAACCCGTTCGGCTTCGGTCCCGGTGCCGCCGGGGACAACCCGTTCGCGGCCATGTTCGGTTCGATGAACCCGAACGACCTGGGCGCCGCCTTCCAGCAGCTCGGCCAGATGCTGAGCTACGAGGGCGGTCCGGTCAACTGGGACATGGCCAAGCAGATCGCCCGCCAGACGGTCTCGCAGGGCACTCAGGACGGCAGCAAGGACGCGAGCGTCGGACCGGCCGAGCGGGCCGCCGTCGACGAGGCCCTGCGGCTGGCCGACCACTGGCTGGACGGCGTGACCTCGCTGCCCTCCGGCGCGGTCACCACCGTGGCCTGGAGCCGCGCGGAGTGGGTCGAGGCGTCCCTCCCGGCGTGGCAGCAGCTGGTCGACCCGGTCGCCGAGCGGGTCGGCATGGCCATGGGCGACGTACTGCCCGAGGAGATGCAGGCGATGGCCGGCCCGCTGATCGGCATGATGCGGTCGATGGGCGGCGCGATGTTCGGCCAGCAGATCGGGCAGGCGGTGGGCGTCCTCGCGGGTGAGGTCGTCGGTTCCACGGACATCGGGCTGCCGCTCGGTCCGGCGGGCAAGGCCGCGCTGCTCCCGCTGAACGTCGAGCGCCTCGGCAGGGACCTGAGCGTCCCGCTGGAGGAGGTGCGGCTGTACCTCGCCCTGCGCGAGTCCGCCCACCAGCGTCTCTTCGCGCACGTCCCGTGGCTCCGCTCCCACCTGTACGGCGCCGTCGAGTCGTACGCGCGCGGCATCAAGGTCGACACCTCCAAGCTGGAGGACGTCGTCGGGCAGTTCGACCCCTCGGAGCCCCAGCAGCTGCAGGACGCCCTTCAGCAGGGCATGTTCCAGCCGGAGGACACCCCGGAGCAGAAGGCCTCGCTGGCCCGTCTGGAGACGGCGCTCGCGCTGGTCGAGGGGTGGGTGGACGCGGTGGTCCACGAGGCGGCCAAGCCCCGTCTGGGCTCGGCGGACGCCCTGCGCGAGACGATGCGCCGGCGCCGTGCGTCCGGCGGTCCCGCGGAGCAGACCTTCGCCACGCTCATCGGGCTGAAGCTGCGCCCGCGCCGGCTGCGGGACGCCTCGCGCCTGTGGGCCTCGCTCACCGACGCCCGGGGCATGGAGGGCCGTGACGGCCTCTGGGAGCACCCGGACATGCTGCCGACCGCCCAGGACCTGGACGACCCGGACGGCTTCGTCCACCACGAGCAGCTGGACTTCTCCGAGCTCGACAAGATGCTCGGCGAGGCCGCGAGCGGCGGTGCCGCGCCCAAGGACACGGCGGCCAGCGACGCAGCGGCCGAGGACGCGCCTGCCAAGGACGCGCCCGCTGAGGACACGACGCCCAAGGACGCCACGGCCAAGGACGCCACGGCCGACGAGGACGGCGGGAGCGACGGCCGGGACGGCTCCGACCCGAAGGGCGACACGGACCGGTGAGCCTGCACCACGACGCCTCCCTCGTGCTCAAGACGTACGAAGGCGGCGGGAGCGCCGGTCAGGCGGAGCTCCGCCAGACCTACCTCGACCACCTGGACGCCCATCCCGACGGGATGTGGAAGGCGTGCGGGGCGGGGCATCTGACCGCCAGCGCGCTGGTGCTGGACCCGGCGGCCGGCCGGGTGCTGCTCACCCTGCACAAGAAGCTCGGCATGTGGCTCCAGATGGGCGGCCACTGCGAGCCGGAGGACGCCACGCTCGCGGACGCCGCGCTGCGTGAGGCCACCGAGGAGTCCGGCATAGACGGCCTGGTGCTGCTGGCGGGCGGGCCGGTGCGCCTGGACCGGCACCCGATCCCGGCCCCCTGCCACTGGCACCTCGACGTGCAGTACGCCGCGCTGGCCCCGGCCGGTGCCACGCAGCGGATCAGCGAGGAGTCGCTGGACCTGCGCTGGTTCGCGTACGACGAGGTCGCCGAGGTCGCCGACACCTCGGTGGTCAGGCTGCTGGAGGCGGCCCGCGCGGCGCTCTGACCTCACCCACGGGTACGCCGCAGGGGCGGTCCCTCCGTCGTGGAGGAGCCGCCCCTGTGGCGTACCCGGTGTGTGGCCGCCGGTGGATCAGTTCCAGGCGTTGTTCTGGTTCTGGTTCTGGGAGCCCACGCCGTACTGGCCGCGGATGCCCTGGCCGATCTGGGCGTTCTGCGGGGGCATGACCTCGCTCGGCTGGACCAGCGCGAAGCCCTCGCCGAGGAAGCTCAGCTCCCAGCCCTCGCCGGTGTTGCCCCGCCTGCGCATGACGCCCGAGGAGTGCGTCTGCGCCTGCATCTGGACCCGGAGCGAGCTGGACCAGGCGACGATGGCGTCCGCGTCGGCGTTGACGTACTTGTCCGGCGTGACCTGGAGCATCAGCGGCTGGCCCGAGGTCATCAGCGCGATCTTGCCGGTGCCGGTGATGTTGAGCTGGTACTTGCCGGTGCCGGAGATGCCGTACTGGCTGTCCACGGCGATGACCTCGGTGTGCAGCGAGGAGTCGAGCGCCAGGACGTAGGCGCTGTCGACCGTCAGCCCGGCGTGGTCGACGTCGAGGACGTGGATGTACTGCGCGAGGTTGGCGAAGTACACGGTGCCCTGGCCGGTGCAGCGCATCAGGTCGAGGCCCTCGCCCGTGCGGGCGCGGGCGTTGCGCTGGGAGTTCGACTGGTACTCCCCGTCGAACTCCATCAGCCCCTGGTAGGCGACCATGGCGCCCTTGCGGGCCAGCACGGCGTCGCTGCCCGTCAGGGAGACCCGCAGCAACTGCGGGTTCTGGACGGTGTACCGCTCCGAGGACTGCTGCTCGGTGTGGGCGAAAAGCGGACTCTGCATGGTATTCCTCCCTCCCTTCAGGACCGGACGCGGAGGCGGTCGGTGCTGTCCTCGCTCGGCTGGACGACGACGATGCCCTGACCCGAGAAGGCCATCTGGTACGCCTCGCCGCTGCCACGCCCGATCAGCGCGCTCGCCTTGAAGCTCCGCTTGCCCTTGACCTTGAGGTTCGGCGACCAGGCGACGAGCGCGTCCGGGTCGACGTACGTCTCGTCGTCGCCCCGGCCGCAGTCGACCACGATCGGGGTACCGCGGGAGGTGATGGCCACCCAACCGGTGCCTTCCACGACCACGTTCCACAGGCCCTGGCCGGCGAACTTCGCCATCCCCTTGACCCGCTCCACGCCCCAGCCCAGGTGGGCGTCGAAGGCGAGGAGGTTGGTGCCGTTGACCGAGATCGACTCGTTGTTGAGGTTGATGACGACCACGTCGGCGCCGTAGTCGGCGAGGTAGAGCAGCCCGTCGCCGGAGCACTTCATGACGGGGGTGCCCTCGCCGGTGACCCACTGGGAGGCGATCTGCCGGACGGCGGGCGGGTTGGGTTCGTACTGGATGAAGCCTTCGTAGGCCACCATCGAACCCGTACGGGCGTAGAGGTCCTGGCCGGTGGCCATGGCCACCTTGAGCATCGAGTGGCCGTGGTTCTCCATCCGCGCGGTGACGGGGGTCGGGGCGTAGCCCGCGAGTTGCTGGTTCATGGCAGGCTCCCTCAGACCTCGTAGGGCTGGACGACGATGAAGTTGCCGGGGGCTCCCCGGAACTGGAGGTTCACGGTCTCCCCGCTGTGGCCGGGGTAGGCGTTGCGGCGCAGCCGGACCTGGCTGGAGATGATGACCTGCGCGGCCGACGACCAGGCGACGACGGCGTTGCAGTCGGCGAAGGTGGTCGGCGTGACCGGCAGCACGACCGGCACGCCGTGGGTCTTGACGACCACCGTGCCGGTGCCCTGGAACTGCATGGTGAACAGGGCTCCGCCGGGGATGCCGTGGCCCTCCACCCTGCGGACCTCGTACTGGAGCGACTCGTCGAAGGCGAGGACGTTCTCCGCGGAGACGCAGATGCCGTCGCCCTGCAGTTCGATGGGGTGCAGGTGGGCGCCCTCCTCGGCGAGGAAGACCTGCCCGCGGCCGGTGCAGCGCATGAGCTGCATCTCCTGGCCGGTGGCGTTGCCGACCACCCGGCCGGTGAAACCGGCGCCCTTGTAGCCGAAGTCGACCTTGCCCTGGTACATCACCATGCTGCCCTGACGGGCCAGCACGGGGTTGCCCCCGAGGGTGAGATCGACCCGCATGAGCTGCTGGTTCTGCGGGGTCCAGCGCTGGCCGGTCGGCTTCTCCTTGTACGGCTGGAGTGCCGCCGCGAGTCCGGCTCCGGTCGCCGGCGCGCCCTGGGGAACGCCCTGCGGGAGGCCGCCGGGCGGCTGCTGGCCGAACGGCATCTGCGGCTGCTGGCCGAACTGCGACTGCGCGTACGCCTGCGGGGGCTGCTGGCCGAAGGGCTGGGCCGGGGGCTGCTGGCCGAACGGCGGTGCGGCCTGCCCCGGGACCTGCCCGAACTGCGGCTGCTGCGGCGGCTGTCCGTACGGGGCGGGGGACTGCGGTGCGACGGGAGCGGTGACCGTGGTCGCCTGGTGCACCGGCTGCGCGGGGGCCGGGGCGGGTGCCGGGGCTCCGAACGACGGTGCGGACTGCGGCGCTTGGGGCGCGGCGGGCGCGCCGAAGGCCGGGGGCGCGGACGCCTGGGCCGGCGGGGCGAAGGAGGGCGCGGCCTGCTGCGGGGCGGCCGGCGCCTCCTCTTCGGCGACCTCGCCGCCGAAGTTGCGCAGGAGCGCGTCGAGTCCGCCGTCGAAACCCTGTCCGACCGCGGCGAACCGCCAGACGTCCTTCAGGTAGAAGTCCCCGAGCATCACCGCGCGTTCGGTGGTGAACTCCGAACCGGTGAAGGCGTACCTCACCACTTCCTCGCCGCCCGCGACGATCCGGATGTATCCGGGCCCGACGTGCGACATCTGGCCGGCGCCGTCCACGGTCGCGGTGAACGACAGCTTGTGGATGTTGGCCGGAATACGATCCAACGTCACCCGGAACGACTCGGTGTCACCGGACTGCGCGCCGAGCAGCTGAATGGACTCCTCGGGCGACTTCGGCTGATTGAAGAAGATGAAATACCGGTCGTCAGACAGCTGTTCATCGGCGTCTAGACCGAAGCAGCTGATGTCGAAGGTCAGTCCCGGGCCTGCGATCTGCACACCTACGTACAGATCCGTCCCAGCCGTGAGATCGCTGATCTTGGCCTTGTGGCCGCGTTGGAATTCCCTGGCCATGCGTAACGACCGTCCCCCATCCCGGATGTGAATGCGTCGCGTCAGGCTATCCGCAAACTACGACATTGAGCCAAGTCGGTACACACTCGGTACAGAGTTACGGGTCGTCACTCCTCCCGTGCGGTCGGCAGATGCGGCAACCGGCCCGCCGCCACCACGCCTTCGAGGTACCCGCGGGCCCGCTCGGTACGCGGGTACGCCTCCAGCAGACGCCAGAAGTCGGGCCCGTGGCCGGGCACGAGCAGGTGGGCGAGTTCGTGGACGAGGACGTAGTCGACGACGTACTCCGGCATCCCCTGCAGCCGGTGCGAGAGGCGGATGCTGCCCTCGGCCGGTGTGCAGGAGCCCCAGCGGGTGTTCTGGTTGGTGACCCAGCGCACCGAAGCGGGCCGGGCCCGGCCCTTGAGGTACTGGTCGGAGAGGCTCGCGGCGCGCTCGACGAGCGCGCCGTCGCCGAGCACCCGGCGGCTCTCCTGGGCTGCCAGCTTGTCGAGCATGACCCCGACCCAGCGGTGCTCCTCGGCCTCCGACATCCGGGCGGGGATCAGCACGATGGTGCGGTCGCCCTCGCGGTAGGCGGAGACCGTCCTGCGGCGCCGGTCGCTCCTGCGCACCTCCACCGGGCTCGTCGCGGCGGGGCGGAACGGGCGGATGGCACCGCGCTGCGGGGCAGTGGCGGAGCGCGCGGGAATCTCCCCGGCGAGGCCGGGTGACGGGTCGGCGGGCACGCCCCGACGTTACCCGCTGTCGCTGGCGGAAGTCCCGCCTCCTCAGCGGTTCCCCGCCGATCCCCCCAGGAAGCACACCATTTGAACGACTAATTCCATCCCCTGTGGATAACTTTCGGCGGGTTTCGGGCTCCGGCGGCATTCTGTGAGCGGAGAAGGACCGGAGAAGACCGGCCCGACGATCCCGGGATGCGGTTGTTCCCGGGATCAGCCGCATCCCGCGCTCGACCGATCATCCGCAGAAGTGCGACCGGACCGTAAAGGGAGAAAGAGATGCATCCGATGCTGAAGCCCGCACTGCGCCGCGCTTGGCGTGGACGGAGCACCGTGCAATTCGGGGTCACGCCCGCGCACGCCGTCACCTTCGGGCCTCTGGATATCGCCACGGGGAGTTTCCTGGAGCTGCTCGACGGCACCCGGGGGCTGCCCCTGCTGAAGGAGGAGGCCCGCTCCCTGGATCTGGCGGAGCGCCATGTGGACGTGCTCGTCGAGCGGCTGGCGGGCGCCGGGCTCCTGGACGATCCGCACGCGGGCGGCCCGGAGGCCGCGGCCTTACGCCGCCGGGCCGATGTGCTGGACCGGCAGCGCCCGGACGCCGCCTCGCTCTCCGTGGTGCATCCCGAACCGGGGAGCGCGGTCCGCCGGCTCGCCGCGCGGCGGGCGATGCGCGTGCAGGTCCGGGGCGCGGGGCGGGTCGGCGCGGCCGTCGCGGCGTTGCTCTCGGGGTCGGGGGTGGGCCGGGTGGACGTGCTGGACGGTGGCCTGACGGAACCCTGGGACGTGGCGCCCGGTGGCCTCCCGCCCTCGGCCGTCGGAGAGCGCCGGGACGCCTCGGCCCGCCGGCTGGTGCGCCGCTCGGCAGCCGGTGCTCCGCCGCGCGCGACGGAGGCGGACGCGGGGCAGGAGAGCGGCGGCCCCGGGCTCTCCCTGGTCGTGGTCGCCCCGCGCGACGGCCTCGCGGTGTACGCCCCCGACCCGGGGACGGCCGAGCCGTGGATCTCCTCGGGCACCCCTCACCTGTACGCCGGGGTGATCGAGGCCACCGGGGTGGTCGGCCCGCTGGTGCTGCCCGGAGGCACCGGGTGCGCGGGCTGTCTGGGGCTGCACCGGGCGGACCAGGACGCCCAGTGGCCGCGCCTGGTGGCGCAGTGGCGGACCGGGCGCCGGGGCGCGGTGCCGGCCTGCGACCTCGCGCTGTCGGCGGCGGTGGCCGGGCTGGCCGCTTCGCACGCCCTGTCCTTCCTGGACGGCGAACTGCCGGCGACCACGGGCGCCCGCTGGGAAGCCGCCTTGCCCCTCATGGAGTGGCGCAGCGAACGGATCGCGCCACACCAGGCGTGTGTATGCGGCGCCGCTCGCACCACCGGGGCGCTTTCCCCCGCCTCGGGCCCGGCTCACGACACAATGGCCGGGTGACCGCCGTGACCGCCGTCGTCGGACCGACGCGAAGGGCGCCCGGCACGGCAGTTCGCGAACTGGAGGAGCACATGTCTGATCTTCCCCGCAAGGCGGTCACCCGCACCGCGAAACTGGCCGCGCTGCCGCTCGGCTTCGCCGGCCGGGCCACCTGGGGCCTGGGCAAGCGGATCGGCGGCAGACCGGCCGAGCTGGTGGCCCGGGAGGTGCAGCAGCGCACGGCGGACCAGCTCTTCAAGACCCTGGGTGAGCTGAAGGGCGGTGCCATGAAGCTCGGGCAGGCGCTCTCCGTGTTCGAGTCCGCCCTGCCCGAGGAGGTGGCCGGGCCGTACCGGGCGGCACTGACGAAGCTCCAGGAGGCCGCTCCCCCGATGCCGGTGCGCACGGTCCACGGGGTGCTCGCGGAGCGGCTCGGCGAGGACTGGCGCGATCTTTTCCTCTCGTTCGACGACCAGCCCGCCGCCGCGGCCTCCATCGGGCAGGTGCACCGGGCGGTCTGGCAGGACGGGCGCGAGGTCGCCGTGAAGGTGCAGTATCCGGGCGCCGGGGAGGCGCTGCTCTCCGACCTCACCCAGCTCAGCAGGTTCGCGCGGCTCCTCGGGCCGCTGATCCCCGGCATGGACATCAAGCCGTTGATCAAGGAGATGCGCGACCGGGTGTCGGAGGAGCTGGACTACGCCCTGGAGGCGCGGGCCCAGGAGGAGCACGCGGCCGAGTTCGCGGACGACCCCGACGTGGTGGTGCCGGGGGTGGTGTTCCAGTCGGACCAGGTCCTCGTGACGGAGTGGATGGACGGGGTCCCCCTGTCCGAGGTGATCGAGCGGGGAACGCCGGAGCAGCGCGACCGGGCGGGCCAGTTGCTCGCACGGTTCCTCTTCTCCGGCCCGGCCCGGACCGGCCTGCTCCACGCCGATCCGCACCCGGGAAACTTCCGCCTCCTGCCGCCCGCCGGGGAGGAGCCAGAACCGCCCGCCACCGCGCCGTCGGAGGACTTGCCCGGCCTCGGCGAGGCGCGGGAGTGGCGGCTCGGGGTGCTGGACTTCGGCACGGTCGACCGTTTGCCGGGCGGGCTGCCCGGGATCATCGGCGAGGCCCTGCGGATGACGCTGCTCGGCGAGGCGGAGGAGGTGTACGCACTGCTCCGGCGGGCGGGCTTCGTACCGGAATCCGTGGATCTGGACCCCGACGCGGTCCTGGACTACCTGCTCCCCGTGATCGAACCGGCCCGGTTGGAGGCGTTCGCCTTCAGCCGTGGGTGGCTGCGCACGCAGGCGGCCCGGATCGCCGATCCCCGCTCCCCCGCGCACCGGCTCGGGAGGCAGTTGAACCTTCCGCCGGCCTATCTCCTCATACACCGGGTGACGCTGAGCACGATCGGGGTGCTGTGCCAGCTGGGCGCGACGGTACGCCTGCGGGACGAGCTCGAAGCGTGGCTTCCCGGCTTCACCGACCCGGTCGGCCTGGACGGCCCGGGTGGTCCGGGCGACGCGGACGGCCCGGGTGGTCCGGACGGCCCGGGTGATGCGGACGGCCCGGGTGGTCCCGGGGGCTCCGTCGCCCCGGAGGACGGGAGCGGGGGGCCGACGTGGGCGGGCGCCGACGGGCGGAAGGAGCTGGAGACCGAGGACGTGTAGGAGTCCGAGGAGGCGCGGGAGACCGAGGAGGCGCAGGGGCGGGCGCGGCAGGGGCCTTCACCCCTCTGTCCGGGGTGGCCGGCGGGAACAGGTTGGTCAGGGCCGAAGAGGCCGCGGCCAACGCGGGCCCGGGGCAGCGCGGGCCCGAGGCAGCGCCGGCCCGAGGCAGCGCGGCGAGGGCAGCCGGGCTCCGAGCAGCCAGGCCCGGGGCCGGGCCGGCCGCTCGGGGCCGGACCTGCCGCCCGGGGCCGGACCTGCCGCCCGGGGCCGGACCTGCCGCCCGGGGCCGGACCTGCCGCCCGGGGCCGGACCTGCCGCCCGGGGCCGGACCTGCCGCCCGGGGCCGGGCCGGCCGCTCAAAGCCCGGGCTCACCAGAATGCGGGGTCGAGCCGGCTTTCGATGGCCCGGATGTGGGTGCGTGCGCAGCTCTCGCAGAAGTACTGGCGCACGCCGTGCTCCACCGCACACATCCAGGTGGGTGGTGCGCTCGTACCAGCGGTGGTGCCGCACCGCGCGCAGGACACATGGGGGGCTTCCGGCAGCGGGGGGTGATACGTCTCCTCGTCCACGCCGTGACGATAACTCCGCGACTGACGGGCGGCGCGGCAGAACGCACGGCAGGAAACGAGACCGGGGCCCGCACGACACATGGCCGAAACCCCACGTCCCGCGCACTCCTCCGCGGCTCCCCCGCTGAGACCCCTCCGCGCTCCTGAGGCTCCGGAGCTTCTGAGCTCCGAGGCTCCTGAGCTCCGAGGCTCCTGAGCTCCGGGGCTCCCGCGCACTCGTCCGTGTACGAACGACCCCGCCCACCGGGGCCGGCCCTGTTCGGCGGGCCCCGGCGGGCGGGGTGGTGATCCTGCGGTGGCTCGTACGTGGGACGACTCGTACGTGGGGCGACTCGTACGTGCGGTGGCTCCTGCGCGTGGAGCTGGGCTCCGAGGAGCGCGTGGTTCCTCCCGCTCGCCCTACTGCATGACCGCCATGGCGAGCGCGCGGCGGGCGCGCAGCGACGCGCGCTCGGCCTTGCGCTGCATCCGCCGCGCGTAGACCAGGCGGACGGCCTGGCGTTCCGCCTCGGCGACGGCCAGGCGGTCGTGCATATGCGCACGAGCCATGGCTTCTGGGATGAGTTGCATTTCGCGGTTCCTGTTCTGACGCGAGTCGTTCGCGCCGGAGATGGTGACGTCGGGGGTGGCAGAGCCGACGGGCTCCTTCGTGGGGGTGGTCATGGGTGCCTGATTTCGCGGGTCATGAGTGTGGGGGCGGTCGATGGTGCCGACCAGGTGCAGTACTGCGGGAGACATCGCTCCCAGGTCGGCGGTCACGCCGCGACCGGGTTCTTGCGCGGACGGCCCCGGGGCCGCTTCCGGGCGACGACGACGCCCTGGACGAAGAGCTCGCCGCCCCAGACGCCCCAAGGCTCGCGGCGCTCCTGGGCGCCGGCGAGGCAGGCCTCGACGAGCGGGCAGGTCCGGCAGAGGGACTTGGCGTACTCGACGTCGGCCGGCGACTCGGCGAAGAAGACCTCGGGGTCGTAGGAGCGGCAGGGCACCGGGGTGCCGAGATTCTCGATGGCGTCGTCGAGAGCGGTGAGGGTGGAGAGGGGGAACAAGGTGGGGTCCTCCGTGGAACCGGGCGGGACGATCATGTCGGAAGGCGGTACGGACGGGGCGTGCGCTTCGAGTTGCACGGTGAGTGGTGTCCTCGTCTGGTCGTTCCGGCTGTTGGCCGGTTGTCGGCTGGTACCAGGTACTGCTTGTCCCGAGGCTCCTTCGTTCCGTCTCATCCGTTCGGACAAAACAAAAGGGCCGCGGATCCCGAGTGGGGTTCCGCGGCCCTGAAGGTGCCGACCTGATGCTGGATCAGGCTGGATCGCTCCAGGGTTCAGGCCCACGGAAGGCCCACATCGTGTGGTGGTGCGTCATCTGCTTCTTGCTGGCGAATCCGGCACCGGCTGCCGCAAAGGCATAGGCCTGAGCCTTTTCCGCCTTCGCTCCTGCTGCCGCCGATGCCTGCATCGGTCGCTCATTGCGCTCCCGGACTACGGGCAGGGACGCCAGAGGCAGCGGACGCACGGCGGAAATGCCGGACAGACCGGTGCTGATGAGCGAGACATCCGAGGAACCGAGAAGGCCGAGCGAGCATGCGGAGACGACGGGGCGATCGGTCATTTTGACGGTCTTGATGATGCTGATCACTGGAATCGCCTCCTCTCGGCGTCTCGGGGGACCGGTCGGGCCGGTCCTGCGTATTCGGATGGGTACAGCCAAGTACAGCACGGAAGGTGGGCTTCGGAGAAGCCGCTGTTTCCGTGGTTAAGAACCTATGGTGACGACTGGTGCGGGCGCAAACTATTTTTCCGACGAGTTTTCCTCACCTCTCGCCGGCACCCTCGCGATCCCCCTCATCCACATCCTCACCTGCGCAGATGGCCAGTACATCGCTCCCGAAGCGGCCCATCTTGCGGTTGCCGACGCCGGCGATGACGACCAGCTCGCGTTCACTGCCGGGGACGGCCTCCGCGATGGCCATCAGGGTCTTGTCGGTGAACACGCACCAGGCGGGCTGGGAGAGTTCGCCGGCCCGGGCGGCCCGCCAGGCGTGGAGCCGCTCGTAGAGCGCCTCGTCCATGTCCGAGGGGCAGTCCTCGCAGCGCATCAGCTTCATCTCGCCGGCCTCGGTCAGCGTCCGGCCGCAGACCCGGCACCGCACCGGTCCCCACTTCTTGCGCTGGACGGCGCCCTCGGCGCGTGTGGCCGTGGTGGCGGTCCTCGTGCTCGTACCGCGGTCGATGCCTCCGCCGCCTCCGGCGCCGCCCCGGGTGCCCCCGGAGCCGGTGCGGAGTCCGTTGAGGAAGGGGGTGGGCCGTCGGCCGGCCCGGCCTCCCGGGGAACGCGAGACCGCCCAGGAGAGCGCGAGGTGGAAGCGGGCCCGGGTGATCCCGACGTAGAGGAGGCGGCGCTCCTCCTCGACCTGCTCGTCGGTCTTGGCGTAGGCGATCGGCATCATGCCCTCGGTCAGCCCGACCAGGAACACCGCGTCCCACTCCAGCCCCTTGGCCGCGTGCAGCGATGCCAGGGTGACCCCCTGGACCGTCGGCGCGTGCTGGGCGGCGGCGCGCTCGGCGAGTTCCCGGACGAGGTCGGCGAGCGTGGCGTCGGGCTTCGCGCGTTCGAAGTCCTCGGCCAGCCTGACCAGCGCGGCCAGCGACTCCCAGCGGTCGCGCACCGCCCCCGAGCCGGCGGGCGGGCGGTGCGTCCAGCCCTGGGTGGAGAGCACGGCCCGCACCTGGGAGGGCAGGCCCTCGGCGCCGTCGAGCAGGGCGTCGTTCCCTCCTGCGCGGGCGGCGCCCCGCAGGGCGACCTCGGCTTCCCGGACCTCCCGGCGCTCGAAGAACCGCTCGGCGCCGCGCAGCTGGTAGGGCACCCCGGCGTCGGCGAGCGCCTGTTCGTAGACCTCGGACTGGGAGTTCACCCGGTAGAGGACGGCGATCTCTCCTGCCGGGACGCCCGCGGCGATGAGGTCGCGGATGCGGCGGGCGGTTCCCTCCGCCTCGGCCGGCTCGTCCGCGTACTCCGTGTAGACCGGCTCCGGGCCCTTGTCGCGCTGGGAGACGAGTTCGAGCCGGTGGTCGGCGGCCCGTCCGCTCGCCTGGCTCAGCAGTCCGTTGGCGAGGTGGACGACCTGGGGGGTGGAGCGGTAGTCGCGGACCAGCTTGATCACGGTGGCGTTCGGGTGGGCGGTGCGGAAGTTCAGCAGGTGGTCGGGGGTGGCGCCGGTGAAGGAGTAGATCGTCTGGCTGGCGTCGCCCACGACGCAGAGGTCGTCCCGGCCGCCCACCCAGAGGTCGAGCAGCCGCTGCTGGAGCGGGCTGACGTCCTGGTACTCGTCGACCACGAAGTGCTGGTACTGGGCGCGGACGTGGTCGGCGATGTCCCGGCGGTCCTGGAGGATCGCGACGGTGAGCAGCAGCACGTCCTCGAAGTCGATCACCGAGCGGTCGCGCTTCAGCTGTTCGTACATCGCGTAGATCTTGGCGAGCTCCGCGGGGTCCCGGGGGGCGTCGCGGAGGCTCTTGGCGACGGCCGCCGGGTAGTCCGCCGGAACGGTCTGGGTGACCTTGGACCACTCGATCTCGCTCGTGGCGTCACGGAGCTCGTTCCGGTCGAGACGGACCTCGCAGCGGGCCGCCGCCTCGGCGACCAGCTGCACCTTGCGCTCCAGCAGGCGGGGCAGCTCGCCACCGACTGCTTTCGGCCAGAAGTACTGGAGCTGGCGGAGGGCGGCGGAGTGGAACGTGCGCGCCTGCACCCCGGACGCGCCGAGCTGGCGGAGGCGTCCGCGCATCTCTCCGGCGGCGCGGTTGGTGAACGTGACGGCCAGCACCGTCGAAGGCTGGAGGATCCCGGCGCGGACGCCGTACGCGATGCGGTGGGTGATCGCGCGGGTCTTGCCGGTGCCCGCTCCGGCCAGCACGCACACCGGCCCGTGCAGGGCGAGGGCGACCTCGCGCTGCTCGGGATCGAGCACTTCCAGGACCGCGTCCGGGGACTCGGGCACCTGGGGGAAGAGGGTGGAGTGCGTTGCTGCTGTCACCCTGCCATGCTGCCAGGTCGCCGGAGGCCACCGGAATTGTTGTCCACAGGGGTGACCCATTCGTCATACCGGAGCGGCCTCCGGTCGGGACGGCAGAAGGGCCGGGACGGGCGGCCCGGGCGGCAGGGCCGGGGAATGGTGGCAGGGGTGTGAGCGTTGTGGGAGCGGGTTCCCAGTTCGCCGTCCCGTCACGGGTGCGGCGCGCAGGGACCCGGACACCGCACCTTTTCGGCCTTTTCCGGCTTCGGGCGTGCGGCGAAACGGACGAGACGACCAGAGGAGCACCAGCGACATGCCGGGCACTGTGACGATGTACAGCACCACGTGGTGCGGCTACTGCCGCCGCCTCAAGGGCCAGATGGACCGCGAGGGCATCGGGTACACCGAGATCAACATCGAGCTGGACCCGGAGTCGGCCGCCTTCGTCGAGAAGGCGAACGGCGGAAACCAGACGGTCCCCACCGTCCGGATCGTTCCGGCGCAGGGCGGCTCCGAGGTCGTCATGACCAACCCGAGCCTGGCCCAGGTCAAGCAGGCGCTCGGCGCCTGAGCACCCCGCTCCACCCGCCGTACGCGACGCGCGAGGCCCCCGCCGGTGAAGAACCCGGCGGGGGCCTCGCGCGTTGTGTGATCATCCGACGGGCGGTCGGCCGCTGCGTGACCGCCCCCGACGGCCGCAGACCCCTACAGCCCTGCAGGCCTCGACCAGTCGCGCAGACCCCGAGAGCCTTGCAGGCCCCGGCAGTCGCGCAGACCCCGACAGCCCTGCGGGTCCCGGCGGGCTCAGCCCAGCGGGCGTGCCTTTGGCAGGGGCTTGCCGTACCACATCTCGATGAGCCGGGCCGCGATCGAGATGCCGTTCGGGGGCAGCACCGCACCCGACTCGAAGGCCTGCGTCAACTCGTCGCGGGAGAACCAGCGGGCTTCCTCGATCTCGTCGCCGTCCACGTCGATCTTGGACGTGGTCGCCCGTGCGAAGAAGCCGAGCATCAGGCTGGAGGGGAAGGGCCAGGGCTGGCTGGCGACGTACTCGACCTCGCCGATGGTGATCCCGGCCTCTTCCAGCACCTCGCGGGCGACCGACTGCTCGATCGACTCGCCCGGCTCCACGAACCCGGCGAGGGTCGAGAACCGGCCTTCCGGCCAGTGCACCTGGCGGCCGAGGAGGGCGCGGTCCTGGTCGTCGAGGACCAGCATGATCACGGCCGGGTCGGTACGGGGGTAGTGCTCGGCGCCGCACGCCTGGCAGCGGCGGATGTGCCCGGCCGCCGCGATCATGGTGCGCTCGCCGCAGCGGGAGCAGAAGCGGTGCAGCCGCTGCCAGTTCTCCAGGGCCACCGCGTGCACCATCAGACCGGCGTCGCGGGCGCTGAGGAGCAGGCCCGCCTCGCGCAGTCCGGCCGGCCTGGCCTGCTGGTCCATCCGGCCGGGCAGGGAGTCCTTCTGGAGGGCGAAGTAGCTGACGCCGTCCTCGTCGGTGCCGAGGAAGTAGCGGTGGGTCTCGGTCAGCGGGGCCTCGAAGGCCGGCGTCATGACGATCTCGGTGCCGCCGTCGGCCGTGTCGTCGACCAGGACCTGGCCGCCGGAGACGACGAAGACCTTGGTGGTGGGGTGGCTCCAGGCGACGGCGAGCCACGCCTCGTCCAGGCGGTGGTGGGCAGCGCGGTCGATGCCGCTCGGTGCGGTGAGGCCGATGGGACGGTCGATGTGGTCGTGGTCGAAGGTACTCAAGGTGCTGCTTCCTACTCCCCCGGGGCGGATCGGGTACTCAGTTGGTTCGGCGGAGTGCGGCGGCCAGCTCACCCCAGAGGTGGGCGGTGGTCTCCACGCCCTTGAAAAGGAGGCCGAGCTCGACTTTCTCGTCGGGCGCGTGCCAGCCGTCGGACGGTACGGAGATGCCGAGGAAGAGGACGGGTGCGCCGAGCACGTCCTGAAGATCGGCGGCGGGGCCGGAGCCTCCCTCGCGGGTGAAGAGGACCTGTTTCCCGAACGCCCGTCCCATGGCCCGGGCCAGCGCCTGGAGGGCGGGGTGGTCGAGCGGGGTCAGGCAGGGGCGGGTCGCGGGCAGGAAGGTGATCCGGTGGCGGATGCCCGCCGGAAGACTGCTCTCGACCCAGATCCGTACGAGCTTCTCCACCCGGTCCGGGTCCTGGCCGGCGACCAGCCGGAAGCTGATCTTGGCCATGGCGGAGGCCGGGATGATCGTCTTGCTGCCGACGCCCTGGTAGCCGCCGCCGATGCCGTTGACCTCGGCGGTGGGGCGGGCCCAGACACGTTCGAGGGTGGTGTATCCGTCCTCGCCCCGGGCGGCGGTGGACTTGGCGGTGCGCAGCCAGGTGGCCTCGTCGAAGGGCAGCTCGGCGAAGTGGGCGCGCTCGGCGTCGGTGAGCTCGGCCACACCGTCGTAGAAGCCCGGGACGGCGACGCGGCCCTGCTCGTCGTGGAGGGCGGCGGCCAGCCGGGCGACTTCGGTCGCGGGGTTGGGGACGGCGCCGCCGAACGATCCGGAGTGGATGTCCTGCTCGGGGCCGTACAGCTGGATCTCGCACTCGGCGAGGCCGCGCATGCCGGTGCAGACGGTCGGGGTGTCCTCGTCCCACATGCCGGTGTCGGAGACGATCACGGCGTCGGCGGCGAGGCGGTCGGCGCGCTCCTCGACCAGGGCGCGGAAGTGCGGGGAGCCGGACTCCTCCTCGCCCTCGATCAGCAGCTTGAGGTGGACGGCCGGGGTGGTGCGGCCGGTCGCGGCGAGGTGCGCGCGGACGCCGAGTGTGTGGAAGAACACCTGGCCCTTGTCGTCGGCGGCGCCCCTTCCGTACATCCGGCCGTCCCGGACGACCGGTTCGAACGGGTCGGTGTGCCAGCCGTCCTCGCGTGCGGCGGGCTGGACGTCGTGGTGGCCGTAGACCAGGACGACGGGGGCCTCGGGGTCGTCGGAGGGCCACTCGGCGAAGACGGCCGGGGCGCCGGGCGTCTCCCAGACCTCGGAGACCGGGAATCCGGTCTCCCTGAGCTTGTCGGACAGCCATGCGGCGCTGCGCCGTACGTCCTCGGCGTGCTCCGGCTGGGCGGAGACGGAGGGGATGCGGAGCCATGCCGCGAGGTCGTCGAGGAAGGACTCGCGGTGCTGCTCGATGTACGGGTGGACGGCGCTGTCCGGGGTGTCGCTCATGCCATTGAGCCTAACGGGCCCGCGAAGGTTGCTCGTCCAGGAGCAGTCGCTCCAGCTCCGGACGGCCGGGCAGCGAGCGGGGCCGGACGGTCTCGCCGGTGCGTACGTAGAGGAAGGTCGCGGTCACGGAGTCGAGCGGCAGGTCGTGGAGTTCGGCCCAGGCGAGGCGGTAGACGGCGAGCTGGAGCGGGTCGGCGGTGCGGTGGCGGCTGGTCTTCCAGTCGACGATCTCGTGGCTGCCGTCGTCCGCGCGGTACACCGCGTCGATCCGGCCCCGGACGGTCCGGCCGGCGAGCGAGATCTGGAACGGGGTCTCGACCCGGTACGGGGTGCGGCGGGCGTACTCGGTCCGTTCGAACGCCTCCTTCAGCTCGGCGAGCTCGCGCTCGTCCGCGATGTCGATGTCGCTCTCGTCACCGTCGCCGCCGGGGAGCTCGTCGAAGCCGAGCATCGGCAGCGGGAGCTCTTCCCAGCGGGACTCGACCCAGGCGTGGAAGCGGGTGCCCCGGCGGGCGGCGGGCTGCGGCGGGCGGGGCATCGGGCGGGCCAGTTCGCGCGCGAAGGCGTCCGGGTCCTCGGCGAGGTGGAGCAGCTGGGTGGCGGAGAGCGAGGCGGGCACGACGACGTCCCGCACGGTGGCGCGGGCGCGGCGCAGCTCCCCGGCGAGGGCGTCGAGGTCGCGGTCCCAGGAGGCGAGGGTGCGGCTCTCCTCGGGCGTGAGCTCGCTGGGGGGCCGGGCGGCGGGGACGTACGGGAGGGGGCCGGCGGGTCCTGCCCCCTCGGCGGGGGCGGGGGCGTCGTCGGCGGGTCCGGGAGGGGCCTCGGCGGGACCGGGTGCGTCGGGCCGGTCGGTGGCGAGGGAGTCCCAGTCGTCCCAGGCCGGCTCCTCTTCGTACGACTCCGCGTACGGTTCGCCGTCCTCGTCGACCTCCACCGGGGCCGGCTCGGGCTCCGGTTCGGCGTGCGGGAGCGCCGCCGCGCCCGCACGGGCGTCCAGGTGCGCGAGGACCGTGTCCCGGGCGGCGCGGCGGCGGGCGGTCGCGGTGGCGTCCAGGGGCAGCGGCCAGGCGATGTCGGCGTCCGGGGCGGCGAGTGCCGGGTTCTCCTCGTCGGCCTCCGGCTCCTCGGCCCAGACCTCGATCTCGCCGTACCCGGCGGCGCAGTGTTCGTACAGCGCGTCCAGGAACGCCGACGGGCCCCGGGTCTTCTTCTGCGAGGGCCCCCACCAGTGGCCGGAGCCGAGCAGCAGGGAGCGGGGGCGGGTGAAGGTGACGTAACCGAGGCGCAGTTCCTCGGTGTGCTGGTGCTCCTTCATCTCCTGCTGGTACGCCTTGAGCGCCTTGGCGTCGTAGGTGTCCAGCGCAGGGAGGGTGGCCGCGTCGCCGCGCAGGGCGTGCGGGAGCACCTGTGCCTGGGAGGTCCAGGATTCGCGGGCGCGGCTGCTGGGGAACTGGCCGGTGACCAGGCCGGGGACGGCGACCACGTCCCACTCCAGGCCCTTGGACTTGTGGGCGGTGAGCACCTTGACGGTGTTCTCGCCGCCGGGGAGGGCGTTGTCGAGGCCCTTCTCGTACTGGGCGGCGGTGCGCAGGAAGCCGAGGAAGGCGAGGAGGGTGGCCTCGCCGTCGAGGGAGGCGAAACCGGCCGCGACGTCGAGGAAGTTGGCGAGGGTCTCGCGGCGGCGGGCGGCGAGCGCGTGCGGGGAGGCGGAGAGCTCGACTTCGAGGCCGGTGGTGGCGAGGACCCGGTGCAGGACGTCCATCAGCGGGTCGGCGAGCGAGCGGCGCAGGTCGCGGAGTTCGGCGGCGAGACGGGCGAACCTGACCCGGGCCTCGGCGGAGAACGGCAGCCCGTCGTCCTCGTCGCCGCCCTGGTCCAGGAAGGTGTCCAGGGCGTCGGCGAGCGAGATCACCTCGGCCGGGTCGGTGCCCTCGACGGCCTCGGCGAGCCGCAGGTCGGCGTCGGCGTCCCCGTCGCCCGGGGAGGCGCGGTGGACGAGGTGGCGGGCCCGCCGGCCGAGCAGGGCGAGATCGCGGGGGCCGATGCGCCAGCGGGGGCCGGTGAGCAGCCGGACGAGGGAGGCGTTGGCCCCCGGGTCCTGGAGGACCTCGCAGACGGCGACCAGGTCGGCGACCTCGGGGAGGTGGAGCAGCCCGGACAGCCCGACGACCTCGACGGGGACGTCGCGGGCCACCAGTGCGGCCTGGATCTGCGGGAAGTCGGAGGCGGTGCGGCAGAGCACGGCGATCTCGGCGGGCTCGGTGCCGGTCCGCACGAGGTGGGCGAGGGAGTCGGCGAGCCAGTCGATCTCCTCGGCGTGGGTCCGGAGCAGGGCGCAGCGGACGATGCCGTCGTGTTCGGCCCCGGGGGCGGGGCGCAGCGCCTCGACGCCCTCGTGCCGGGCGCGCAGCGGTTCGGCGAGGCCGTTGGCGAGCTGGAGGAGGCGCCCTCCGCTGCGGCGGTTCTCGCTGAGGCTGTGGCGGGTGGCGGGGGTGCCGTCGGCGTGCGGGAAGTGGTGGGGGAAGTCGTCGAGGTTGGCGACGGAGGCGCCGCGCCAGCCGTAGATCGCCTGGCAGGGGTCGCCGACGGCGGTGACGGCGTGGCCGGTGGTGCCGCCGGGGCCGTGGCCGAAGAGGGCCGAGAGGAGCAGCCGCTGGGCGACGGAGGTGTCCTGGTACTCGTCCAGGAGCACCACCCGGAACTCGTCGCGCAGCAGCGCGCCGACCTCGGGCCGGGTGAGGGCGAGGCGGGCGGAGAGGGCGATCTGGTCGCCGAAGTCGACGAGGTCCCGGCCGCTCTTGGCCTGCCGGTACCGCTCGGTGAGGGTGAGGAGTTCGCCCCGGGCCCGGGCGGTCTCGGGGAGTTTGCGCAGCTGGTCGTTGGAGAGCTTGGCGCTTTCGAGCGTACGGAGCAGGCCGGTGTCGTACGCGGCGAGGGTCTCGGGCTCGACCAGGTGCTCGGCGAGCTCGGCGTCGAGCGCGAGGAGGTCGCCGACGAGGGTGGGGAAGGAGTGGGTGAGCGCCGGGTAGGGGCCCGGGGCGTCCCGCAGCACCCGGGCGGCGAGCTGGTAGCGGGTGGCGTCGGCGAGGAGCCGGGTGGTGGGTTCGAGTCCGATCCGCAGCCCGTGGTCGGTGAGCAGCCGGCCGGCGAAGGCGTGGTACGTGGAGATGCTCGGCTCGCCGGGCGGGTTGTCCGGGTCGATGGCGTCGGGGTCGGTGACCCCGGCGGCGATCAGGGCCTTGCGGACGCGTTCGGCGAGTTCTCCGGCGGCCTTGTTGGTGAAGGTGAGGCCGAGGACCTGTTCGGGGGCGACCTGGCCGGTGCCGACGAGCCAGACCACGCGGGCGGCCATCACGGTCGTCTTGCCGGAGCCGGCTCCGGCCACGATCACCTGCGGGGCGGGCGGCGCGGTGATGCACGCCGTCTGCTCCGGGGTGAAGGGGATGCCCAGCAGCTCCTTGAGCTGCTCGGGATCGGTGAGACGTGAGGACACCCGAGA
The DNA here is from genome assembly GCF_035953295.1 of Streptomyces sp. NBC_01335. Taxonomy (GTDB): domain Bacteria; phylum Actinomycetota; class Actinomycetes; order Streptomycetales; family Streptomycetaceae; genus Streptomyces. The sequence continues at coordinate 5,315,140 of NZ_CP108370.1, read as the reverse complement.
ACGGTAACCGGCCCCGCCGACATCGTGTCCCGGACCGAGGCCACCGCCCCGGGGGCCGTAGGTCCGCAGCCGAACGGGCCTCGGTACCGCCGCCGCCCCGGGCGTACGGCCGGCCACCGACCCCAGGGGTCGTACGTCCGCCGCCGAACGGGCCGTACGGCCGGTGGTCGGCGCAGTCGCAGTCACGCCGGAGTGGTCACCGTCACTCCACCACGTGGCGCCCCTCGGGCTGGGCGCTGCAGGAGGCGCGGAAGGTGCAGTGACCGCAGTGCGTGCCGGTGGTGGGGGTGAAGCGTTCGTCGAGGACGCGTCCGGCGGCGGTGGCGAGGAGGTCGGAGACCCACTCCCCGGCGAGCGGTTGCTGGGCCTGCACCTGGGGCGAGGTCTCGCCGCCCTCCTTCTTGGGGGCGGGGCGGCGCAGCTGGACGAGTTCGGCGCCGCCGGGTTCGGGGCGCCGGCCGCCGAAGACCTCGTCGACGGCGCCTTCGCGGACGGCCAGCTGGTAGACGGCGAGCTGCGGGTGGCGGGCCACCTCGTCCTTGGTGGGTGCCTGCTTGCCGGTCTTGAAGTCGACGACGTACGCCCGGTCCTCGGCGTCGCGTTCGACGCGGTCCATGGAGCCCCGGATGCGGACGGCGTACTCCCCCGCTTCGAGGGTCACGTCGAAGCCGTGCTCCCCGGCGACGGGGGTGCGCCCGGAGCGGTCCATGACGTGCCAGTGGAGGAAGCGTTCGAGGGCGGCGCGGGCCTGGCCCTTCTCCTGGTCGGACTTCCAGGGGGCGTCGAAGGCCAGACCGTTCCAGACGGTGTCGAGCCGTTCCATCAGGACGTCCAGGTCGGCGGGGGTACGGCCGGAGGCCACCTCGTCGGCGAGTACGTGCACCACGTTGCCGAAGCCCTGGGCGGCGGTGGCGGGGGCGTCGGCCTTGACCTCACGGCCGAGGAACCACTGGAGCGCGCAGGTGTGGGCGAGCTGGTCGAGGGCGCTGCCGGACAGCACGACGGGCTGGTCCCGGTCGCGGAGCGGGACGGCGGACCGGGTCGGCTCGTCCAGGCCCCACCAGCGGTGCGGGTGGGCGGCGGGCACCAGCGGGCGGTCCTCGTCGTCGGTGAGCGCGGCGAGCCGGGCGAGGCGCTGGGCGGCGGCCTCGCGCAGCGCGTCGGAGGCGGCGGGGTCCACGGTGGTGGCGCGCAGCTCGGCGACGAGGGAGGCGACGGCGAGCGGCCTGCGGGGGCGGCCGGTGACGTCGCGGGGCTCGACGCCCAGTTCGGCGAGGAACCGGGAGGGCTGGTCGCCGTCGTCGGCGGGTGCCTTGACGGCGGTGACGATCAGGCGTTCGCGGGCGCGGGTCGCGGCGACGTAGAAGAGCCGGCGTTCCTCGGTGAGGAGCGCGCCGGGCGTCAGGGGTTCGGCGAGTCCGTCGCGGCCGATCCGGTCGGCTTCCAGCAGGGAGCCCCGGCGGCGCAGGTCGGGCCAGAGCCCTTCCTGCACCCCGGCGACCACGACGAGCCGCCACTCCAGGCCCTTGGAGCGGTGGGCGGTCATCAGGCGGACCGCGTCGGGCCGGGCGACCCGGCGCGACAGGGTGTCGGCGGCGATGTCCTGGGCGTCCACCTCCTCCAGGAAGTTGAGCGCCCCGCGCCCGCCGGTGCGTTCCTCGGCGCGGGCCGCCGTCTCGAAGAGGGCGCACACGGCGTCCAGGTCGCGGTCGGCGTTGCGCCCGCCGGCGCCCCCGCGCAGCGCGGCGCGCTCCAGGCGGCTGGGCCAGGGGGTGCCGTTCCAGAGGGTCCAGAGGGCCTCCTCGGCGGTGCCCCCTTCCTGGAGGAGGGTCCGGGCCCGGGCCAGCAGGGTGCCGAGGCGCTGGGCGCCCCGGGCGTAGACGGGGTCGTGGGTGGCGAGCCGCTCGGGTTCGGCGAGGGCCAGCGCGAGCAGCTCGCCGGAGGGTGGGGGTACGCGGTTGCCGGCGGCCCGCTCGTCGTCGCGCAGGGCCCGTCCGAGGCGGCGCAGATCGGCGGCGTCCATGGCGCCGAGCGGGGAGGTGAGCAGAGTGAGGGCGGTCTCCTCGTCCAGCACGCTCTTCGCGGGAGCGGGAGCGGGACGGGGCGCGGGAACCGGATCGGTCGCGGGAGCAGTCACGGTCGCGGTCGCGGGCGCCGCGTCGGTGTCGTCGGCGGCGTCGGTGTCGTCGCCCGGCGGCTGCCGCAGGGCGGCCTCCGCCACCGCGCGCAGGGCGGTGAGCAGCGGGGCGACGGCGGGTTCGTGGCGGAGCGGGAGGTCGTCGCCGTCGACCTCCAGCGGCACCCCGGCGGAGGTCAGCGCCCGGCGCACGGAGGGCATCGAGCGCCCCCCGGCGCGTACCAGCACCGCCATCTCGTTCCAGGGCACGCCGTCCTCCAGGTGGGCGCGGCGCAGCAGGTCGGCGACGTTGTCGAGCTCGGTGGAGGCGGTCGGGTAGGTGTACACCTCCACCTGGCCGCCGTCGCGGACGGGGGTGAGTTCGCGGTGGGCGCGCACCTTGTCCGCGGGCAGCCGGGTGAGGGGCATCCGGCGGGTGAGCAGCCGGGTCGCGGCGAGCAGACCGGCGCCGGAGCGCCGGGAGGTGGTGAGGACGCCCACGGGCGCGGGAGCCCCGTCCGCGCGACGGAAGGCGTCGGGGAAGTCGAGGATGCCGTTCACGTCGGCGCCCCGGAAGGCGTAGATGGACTGGTCCGGGTCGCCGAACGCGATCAGCGTCCGGCCGCCGCCCCGCGCCTCTTCCCCGGGGCCCGTTCTCGCCTGCGTACGCCCCACGCGGTTGCCGGCCAGCGCGTGCAGCAGCCGTACCTGGGACGGGTCGGTGTCCTGGTACTCGTCGACGTACACGGCGTCGTACTCCCCGGCCAGCCGCTCCGCGACCTCGGGGCGTTCGGCGAGCAGGACCGCGCGGTGCACCAGCTCGGCGTAGTCGAGGACGCCCTGCGCGTCGAGCACGTCGAGGTACTCCGCGAGGAACCGGGCCGCCGCGCCCCAGTCGGGGCGGCCGGTACGGCGGGCGAAGTCGGCCAGGGCGTCGGCGTCGAGGCCCAGCTCACGGCTGCGGGCCAGGACGGCGCGCACTTCGTCGGCGAAGCCGCGGGTGGTCAGGCAGGCCCGCAGTTCGTCGGGCCAGCGGATGTGGGTGCGGCCGGACTTCTCCAGGTCGAGCTGGCCCGCGAGCAGGTCGCGGACGGTGACGTCCTGCTCGGGTCCGGAGAGCAGGCGCAGCGGATCGGCGAAGAGGTCGGCGTCCTGGTGGGCGCGGACCAGGGCGTAGCAGTACGAGTGGAAGGTGGTGGCCTGCGGTCCGCGCGCCGCGCCGAGCCGGGCGGCCATCCGGTCGCGGAGCTCGACCGCGGCCTTGCGGCTGAAGGTGAGCACGAGGATGCGGGCCGGGTCCGTACCGGCGGCCACCCGCGCGGCGACGGACTCGACGAGCGTCGTGGTCTTGCCCGTGCCGGGTCCGGCGAGCACGAGGAGCGGTCCGCCCGGGTGATCAACCACCGCGCGCTGCGCCGCGTCCAGCACAGGGGGCTCCACCGACCCGGGGGGCGTGCGCACCAGCCGGTACGCGCCCGGCGCCCGCCGTCGCGTTTCGCGGGGCGGGTCGTGCCGGGTGGTGGAGGAGGAGCTCACTGGTTCGCCGGTCCTGTCGGTGGTGCGCTGACTGGTGGTGCGGGGGCTGACGGTGCGCGGGCCGGGGGTGCGCCCGGCTGGTGCTGCGCCTGGCTGGTGCTGCGCGGGCTGGTGGTGCGCGGGCTGGTGGTGCACCGCCGTCGGGACGGACGGCGCCGGTCGCGGGTCGGGGCGGAGCGGGGTCGGGTCGGGTCGGGTGGGGTGGGGTCGGGGCGGGAGAGATACGGAGAGGTGCGCGGATGGAAGCGGTGCGGCAGGGGCTCGGGTCCACGTCGGGCATCGACGCTACGCCAGTGCGGGCGCGGGCGGACGCGGGTCTGCTGCGTCGCTCGTCACGTGTGCGGTGCACCCCGGTCGGCCCGGGGTGTCCCCGGTCCCGCCGGGCCCGTCCGGCGACGCGCGGGATACGGGGCCGGAGGAGGGCGACTGCCGGGCTCCGATGGCCGAAGCTGTCAGGTGTGAGCTTCCTCGCCCCTGTCCGGTCCGGCGGACCCGCCGGGTTCCCCGGTCCCGCCGTCCCACCGTGCGCGCCGCATGTCGATCCGCGGCAGATGCCCCTCCGCCGACCGGGCGGCCCCGCGCAGCGGCGTGCCCTCGTCGCGGTAGTGGCCCAGCGCGCGCAGTTCGTGGCCGGGCAGGAGCGTGCCGTCCGAGCGTACGACCCGCCACCAGGGCACCGCGGAGCCGTAGAGCGCCATCGCCCGGCCGACCTGGCGCGGTCCGCCGTCGCCCAGCCACTCGGCGACGTCGCCGTAGGTCATGACGTGTCCGGGCGGGATCAGGTCGGCGACGTCGAGGACCCGCTCGGCGTACTCCGGGAGCTCGGCGGGGACCTGCGCGGCCGGGGCGCCGGTGGCACCGCCGTCCGCCGACGGGCGGCGGGAGGCGCCGTCGTCCACACGGTCACCCTCGCCGTCGTCCACACGGTCGTCCGCGCCGCCGTCGTCCGTACCGCCGTGCCGGCGCGTCCGGTCCTGTCTCATCCGCCCCATCTTGCCGTACGCCACCGACACCGGGGCACCCGTACGGACATTTCCGGAGGTCCCGGGAGGGAGCGCGCGGACCGCGCCGGCCGGGAACGCGCGCCCGGGCAAAGGGGCGAATCCTCCCCCTCGCGCGCACGGGCAGTGCACCCTGATGGCTCCGTGTGTCCTCCCGCCGTGCCACCATCGTGCGGGCGGTGACCGGTGATACGAGAACACGAAGATCGACCAGATGCGACGAAGGAGCAGGGCGTGCAGCCATCCCGGGCGGCGGACGCCTCCGATGCCGACTCGCAGCCAGGCGGCTCCGGCTCCACGCCGGACCCCACCGGTGACCCCACCCGTACGGAGAAAGCAGCTGCCGGCGACACCGGCGAGGCACCCGGCACGTCCGGCGCCGCCCCCGACGGCCCCCCGCGCCTGACCGGCTCGACCCGGGCGGGCACCGGCGAGGGGCCCACCGAGCGGGTCTCGGGCGACGAGCCGCTGCTCGCCGCCCGGGTGCACCGCCCGTCCGACCTGCTGCGGCTGCTCGTCGGCGTCCTCGCCATCGCGGTGCTGCTGGCCGTCGCCGCCTTCGCCCAGGGCACCACGACGGGCCTGGAGGACGACATCTCCCGGGGCACCGAGCAGGCGCCCGACCTCCTGATCAAGATCGCCGGGCTGGTGTCGAGCATCGCGGTGCTGCTCGTCCCGGTCGCCTTCGCCATCGAGCGCCTGATCAAACGCGACGGGCTGCGCATCGCGGACGGGGTGCTCGCCGCCGTGCTCGCGCACGGGGTGACGCTCGCCACCGATCTCTGGGTCTCCCGGTCCGCCCCCGGCTCGATCCAGGACGCGCTGACCCAGCAGCAGCCCGGTCACGCGCTGACCGACCCGGTGCACGGCTACCTCGCGCCCGTCATCGCGTACATGACGGCGGTGGGCATGGCGCGGCGCCCGCGCTGGCGGGTCGTGCTCTGGGTGGTGCTGCTGCTCGACGCGTTCGCCATGCTGGTGGGCGGGTACACCACCCCGTTCTCGATCGTCCTCACCGTGCTGATCGGCTGGACCGTCGCGTACGGAACGCTGTACGGCGTCGGCTCCCCCAACGTCCGGCCCACCGGCCAGCACCTGATGGCCGGTCTGCGGCACGTCGGTTTCCGGCCGGTCGCCGCACTGCGCGCCGAGGAGCCGCCCGAGAACCCGGACCAGAACGACCGGGGCCGGCGCTACCGGGTCACCCTGGAGGACGGTCCGCCGCTCGACGTGACGGTGGTGGACCGGGAGCAGCAGGCCCAGGGGTTCTTCTACCGGGCCTGGCGGCGGATCACGCTGCGCTCCATCACCCAGCGGCGTTCCATCCAGTCGCTGCGCCAGGCGCTGGAGCAGGAGGCGCTGCTCGCGTACGCGGCCATCGCGGCGGGGGCGAACGCGCCGAAGCTGATCGCCACCTCCGAGCTGGGCCCGGACGCCGTGATGCTGGTGTACGAGCACATCGGCGGCCGGTCGCTGGACGCCCTGGAGGACGCGGAGATCACCGACGACCTGGTGCGCGGTGCCTGGGAGCAGGTCCGGTCGCTCCAGTCGCGGCGGATCGCGCACCGCAGGCTCGCGGGGGACGCGATCCTGGTCGACGACGAGGGCGAGGTGTACGTCACCGATCTGCGCGGCGGTGAGATCGCGGCCGGTGACCTGATCCTGCGGATGGACGTGGCCCAGTTGCTGACCACGCTCGGTCTGCGGGTGGGGGCCGAGCGGTCGGTGGCCGGGGCGCTCGCCGTGCTGGGGCCGGACGCGGTGGCCGGGTGCCTGCCGCTGCTCCAGCCGATCGCGCTGACCCGTTCCACCCGGGCGACCCTGCGCCGGCTCGCCCGCGAGCGGGCGCAGCGGGAGCGCGAGGCGGCGCTGGAGGCCTCGGACGCGGCCCGCCGGGACCGGGCGGAGTCCGCTTCCTCCACGGTGGCCTCCCCCGGCGACCGGAAGTCGGAGCGGAAGACCGAGCGGAAGTCGCAGCGTACGGAGAAGCAGGCCGAGAAGCGGGCCCTGGACGAGGCGCGGGAGGAAGCCCGCGAGGAGGACCTGCTCACCCAGATCCGCCGTCAGGTGCTGCTGATCCGCCCGCAGGCCCCGGTCGAGCCGGTCCGGCTGGAGCGCATCAAGCCGCGCACCCTGCTGAGCTTCATCGCCGGGTCCATCGCCGCGTACTTCGTGATCTCGCAGATCACCCAGGCCGACTTCGGCACCGTCGTGGAGCAGGCCGAGTGGGGCTGGGTGGCGGCGGCGCTGGGCTTCTCGGCGCTGAGTTACGTGGCGGCCGCGATGAGCCTGCTGGGCTTCGTGCCCGAGCGGGTGCCGTTCCGGCGCACGGTGCTGGCGCAGGTGGCCGGGTCGTTCGTGAAGATCGTGGCTCCGGCGGCGGTCGGCGGGGTGGCGCTGAACACCCGTTTCCTCCAGCGCCAGGGGGTGCGGCCCGGTCTCGCGGTCGCGAGTGTGGGTGCCTCGCAATTGTTCGGGCTGGGCTGCCACATCCTGCTGCTGGCCCTGTTCGGGTATCTGACGGGTACGGAGAAGACGCCGGACTCGCTGACCCCGTCCCGCACGGTCATCGCCGGGCTGCTCACGGTCGCGGTGCTGGTGCTGGTGGTGACGGCCATCCCGTTCCTGCGCAAGTTCGTGGTGACGCGGGTGCGGTCGCTGTTCGCGGGGGTCGTGCCGCGCATGCTGGACGTGGTGCAGCGCCCGCAGAAGCTGGCCACCGGCATCGGCGGGATGCTGCTGCTGACGGTGCTGTTCGTGCTCTGCCTGGACGCGTCCGTCCGGGCGTTCAGCGGGCCGGACGTGCCGCAGCTGTCGTACGCGAGCGTCGCGGTGGTCTTCCTCGCGGGCAACGCCCTGGGGTCTGCGGCGCCCACCCCGGGCGGCATGGGTGCGGTGGAGGGTGCGCTGACGATCGGTCTCATCGCGGTCGGGCTGCCCAAGGAGGTCGCGGCTCCGGCGGTGCTGCTGTTCCGCGTGATGACCCTCTGGCTGCCGGTGCTCCCCGGCTGGCTCTGCTTCAACCAGCTGACGCGCCGGGGCCAGCTGTAGTCGAAAGGGCGTACGGCGGCCGGGAGCGCGCACGCCTCCGGGAGGCCGCCGGCCGCCGGGAGGCGTGTGCGTACGGCTCCCGGCGGCCCGCGCTGCCCACGGCCCCACTACCGTGGCGGCACACAGGTCGTGCCGGGGCGGTCCACCGTTCTGGGCATCGGGGAGGACGACGACACCATGCACATGCACCCACGCGCTCGCCGCGTCACGGCTCTGGCGGGGGCGGCGCTGCTCTCCGCGGTCGCGCTCGCGGGCTGCGACGGCTCGACGGAGGCCGCCCCCTCGGACAAGGGCAGCGCGACCGCCGGGACTCCGGCCGCCTCCGCGACCGCCACGCCCACGCCCGCCGGCACCGCGCTGCCGGCCGCGCTCACCTCGCAGAAGGCCGACTGGCAGAAGTGCGAGGCCCCCGAGGGCGGTGAGGCGCCCGGCAGCCGCTGGCGGTGCGCCACCGTCCAGGTGCCGCTGGACTACCGGAAGCCGGACGGGGAGACGATCGGCATCGCCCTGATCAAGCGTCAGGCGACCTCCGCCAAGGAGCGGATCGGTTCGCTCCTCTTCAACTTCGGCGGCCCGGGAGGCTCCGGGGTGAGCATCCTGCCCCAGGCGGCGAGCTCGTACGGAAAGCTCAACTCCCGCTACGACCTGGTCAGTTTCGACCCGCGCGGGGTCGCCGCCAGCGAGGGGGTGGACTGCCGGAGCGACGGCGCGACCGAAGCGGCCCTGAAACGCGTCGACATGACCCCGGACACTCCGGCGGAGGAGGCGGCCTTCCTGAAGGACGGCGCGGACATGGGCGCCGGCTGCGAGAAGGGCTCCGGCACGATCCTGCCGTACCTGACGACCACCAACACCGCCCGCGACATGGACCTGATCCGCCAGGTGCTCGGCGACTCGAAGCTGTACTACTTCGGCATGTCCTACGGCACGGAGCTGGGCGGTACGTACGCCCACCTCTTCCCGGAGAACGTCGGCCGGGTGGTGCTGGACGCGGTCGTGGACCCCACGGCGGACACGCTCGGGCACGCCCGGAACCAGGCGACGGGCTTCCAGCGCGCACTGGAGGACTACCTCAAGGACCGGGGCGAGGACCCGGAGGCGGGAAGCGCGCGCATCGCCCGGCTGCTCGCGAAGCTGGACAAGGACCCGCTGCCGACCGACTCCGGCCGCATGCTCACCGAGTCGCTCGCCGTCACCGGGATCGTGGCTCCCCTCTACTCGCAGAGCAACTGGCCGGCGCTGACGCAGGCGCTCGACGAGGCGGAGAACAACGGCACCGGCAACACACTGCTCGCGCTCGCCGATTCGTACAACGGCCGGGACGAGAACGGGCACTACGACACGATGTCGCAGTCCCAGCGGGCCATCTCCTGCGCGGACAGCACGGCGCGGCCGACCGCCGACGAGGCCCGGGCGCTGCTGCCGGAGTTCCGGAAGCTCTCGCCGGTCTTCGGCCCGTTCCTCGCCTGGGACACCGCCGGCTGGTGCGCGGACTGGCCGGTGGCCGGGGAGCACGACACCCCGGAGGCGAGCGCCCCGGGCGCGGCGCCGATCCTGGTGATCGGGACGACCGGCGACCCGGCGACCCCGTACGAGGGCGCGAAGCGGATGGCGGACGAACTCGGCAAGGGCGTCGGCGTGATGCTCACCAACAAGGGCGAGGGTCACGGCTCCTACGGCAACGGCACCTGCGTGACCGCGAGGACGGACGCCTACTTCCTGGACGGGAAGATCCCGGCGGACGGCTCGGTCTGCTCGTCCTGACACGGCACGGACACGGGTCCGGGTACGCGAAGAGGGGCCGCGCCACGATCACTCCGTGGCGCGGCCCCTCTTCGACACACGGCCTAGGGCACGGCCTAGTAGACCGGCTTCGACGGCTCGATCTGGTTGACCCAGCCGATGACGCCGCCGCCCACGTGCACCGCGTCGGCGAAGCCCGCCGACTTGAGGACCGCGAGGACCTCGGCGCTGCGGACACCGGTCTTGCAGTGCAGGACGATGCGCTTGTCCTGCGGCAGGCCCTGGAGGGCGTTGCCCATCAGGAACTCGTTCTTCGGGATCAGCTTGGCGCCCGGGATCGAGACGATCTCGTACTCGTTCGGCTCGCGGACGTCGATGATCTCGATCTTCTCGTCGGCGTCGATCCACTCCTTGAGCTGCTTGGGAGTGATCGTGGAGCCGAGCGCCGCCTCCTGCGCCTCCTCGGACACGACGCCGCAGAAGGCCTCGTAGTCGATGAGCTCGGTGACGGTCGGGTTCTCGCCGCAGACCGCGCAGTCGGGGTCCTTGCGCACCTTGACCTGGCGGTACTGCATCTCCAGCGCGTCGTAGATCATCAGACGGCCGACGAGCGGGTCGCCGACACCGGCGAGCAGCTTGATGGCCTCGGTGACCTGGATGGAGCCGATGGACGCGCAGAGCACGCCCAGCACCCCGCCCTCGGCGCAGGAGGGAACCATGCCCGGCGGGGGCGGCTCCGGGTAGAGGCAGCGGTAGCAGGGGCCGTGCTCGGACCAGAACACGGACGCCTGTCCGTCGAACCGGTAGATGGAGCCCCAGACGTACGGCTTGTTCAGCAGTACGGCCGCGTCGTTGACGAGATAGCGGGTGGCGAAGTTGTCCGTGCCGTCCACGATCAGGTCGTACTGGGCGAAGATCTCCAGCACGTTCTCGGCTTCGAGCCGCTCCTCGTGCAGGATCACGTTCACGTACGGGTTGATGCCCAGCACCGAGTCCTTGGCCGATTCGGCCTTGGAGCGGCCGATGTCGGCCTGGCTGTGGATGATCTGGCGCTGCAGGTTCGACTCGTCGACCTCGTCGAACTCCACGATGCCGAGCGTGCCGACGCCGGCGGCGGCCAGGTACATCAGCGCGGGCGAGCCGAGGCCGCCGGCGCCGACACAGAGCACCTTCGCGTTCTTCAGCCGCTTCTGTCCGTCCATCCCGACATCCGGGATGATCAGGTGGCGGGAGTACCTGCGGACCTCATCGACGGTGAGCTCGGCAGCCGGCTCGACCAAGGGTGGCAGCGACACAGGAACCTCAACAATGCAGGTGGTCGGTTTCTACGTACTTCAGTTACGTACGGTTGTTCTCCCGGTAACACTGCCACGCCCTCACTCATTCCGAGATACCCGGTCCGATCCGCGAGACGATTTCGTCCCAGTAACCGGGCAGCGCCGCGAATGGATCGGTTTGCCGGTTACGTCCGTCCCGGTCGGTGAAGAAGATCGTGCCGGCGCCCTGCCACCGCGCGATGCGCATCGCCTCGTCGAGGTGGGTGCGCGGGACGCCGTGGACGAAGTGCGCGAACCGCTCGGGCGGGTACTCGGCGGTCCACTGGGCCACCTGCGACCAGCGGTAGTCGGGCCAGGCCCCCTGGAAGGTGACGAGCTGGTCGGCGGCCTCGGCGTAGCCGGGGTACGGATGGGTGCCGAGCCCCAGCACGATCCGCCCGCCGTCACCGGCCGGGGCACCCTGGTCGATCTCGCTCTGCGCGACCAGTTCGCGCAGGGTGGCGGTGAGCCGGCGGACCGCCGGGAGGCCGGCCCGCTCGGTGGGGCAGCGGCCGAGGTAGAAGCCGCCGACCCGGTACCAGTCCAGGAACCGCTTGGCGTCCACGACGAGATCACCGAACGGCCGCGCCCCGTGGACCAGATCGAGGTGTCCGAGCAGCCGGCCGCCCGGGGCGCCGGCGCCGGGAGCGCACCCCTGCAGGGCGCGCTCCCGGGCGTTGTGCAGCTTTCCGGCCGCTTCCAGGCAGTGCGGGTCGGGCCGGGTGCCCGGCCCGTCCGCGATGTTGAGGACCGCCCAGTGCAACGGTGTACCGGGGCGGGTGAGTTCCGCCCACTCCGTGGGCGCGAGCAACGGGTGAGCGTATCCAGGCACACCGAAACCCATCTGCTCATTGCCGCTCGCCCGGCGGGCCGTTCCCGTGCCGGTCAGATGCGGCACGCCGCCTCCATCCAGATATCGGCGAGGGACTCCTCCAGGTTGATCCGGGGGCGCCAGCCCAGTCGGTCGCGGGCGGTGCGCACGTCGGCCTGCTGCCAGGCGCCGCAGCCGTCCGGGTAGGGCGACGGGGTGGCCGCGAGGTGCTCCATCACCGATTCGGCGGAGGTGCGCTGGGCGCCGATCGGGAGACGGCCGGGCGGTGCCTCCAACTCGTGCAGCACACCGGCGAACCCGGAGACCCGGGCGAGGACGGCTGCGGCGTCGCGCAGCCGGACGGCCCGGCCGGTACCGATGTTGACGACGCCCTGGGCGGCGGAGAGCGAGGCGGCGTGCACGGCCCGCGCCACGTCCCGTACGTCCACGAAGTCGCGCTGGACGCCGAGCCCGCTGAGCTTCAGCTCGCCGTCGCCGGACTGCATCGCACGGCGCATGGCCTCGGCGAGCCGGCCGAGCGGGGAGCCGGCCGGAGTGCCGGGGCCGACCGGCGAGAAGACCCGCAGCACGACCGCGTCGAGCCCGGAGCCGAGGACGAGTTCGGTGGCGGCGAGCTTGCTGACGCCGTACGGGCCGCCGGGGCGCGGCACGGCGTCCTCGGCGGTGGAGGACCCGGGCTGCGAGGGCCCGTACTCCGAGGCGCAGCCGACCTGGACGAGCCGCGCCCCGCAGCCGCTGCGGCGCAGTGCCTCGCAGACGGTGGCGACGGCGACGGTGTTGTGCCGGGTCAGTTCGCGGGCCTGGCCCCGGGTGGCCCCGGCGCAGTTGACGACGACCCCGGGGTGGACGGCGTCCAGGAAGCGGGTGAGCGCCCCGGGGCTGCCGCCCGCGAGGTCGAACCGTACGTCGGCGTCGTCGCCCCGGCCGAGGGCCGTGAGGTGGACGGCCGGGTCGGCCAGCAGGCGGTCCGCGACGAAGCGGCCGAGGAATCCGTTGGCGCCGAGCAGCAGAACCCTCATCGTGCACTCCCTGGGTGCCGGCGGCGCGTGGCCGGTGCGGCGGGTCGGCGGGTCATGTCCGGTTTCTCCTTGGTGGGAAAGGCGTGTGCGGTACGGATCTCCCGCGGGATCGGCTCCGCGGGCGGTGGGCGGGAAGTACGGGGTGGTGCGCGGTGGTACGGGATGGTGCGCGGGTGGTCGGTGCGCGGTGGTGCGGTCGTGCGCGGTGGTGCGGTCGTCGGCCGGACCGGGCAGGGTCCGGCGGCGGCGCCCCTCGCGGCCGGTGCGCGCGGTCCGGTGCGCGGGTCGGTGCGCGGTGTCGGTGCGCGCCGCGTCGGTGCGCGCGGGGGTCAGTGACGGTGGTGGGCGGAGGCGCGGGAGAGCGCGACGGCTGCGTGCGCCAGCAGCCCTAGCGCGGCTCCGCCGCAGGCCAGGGCGGGTACCGCGCCGGTACCGCCCGTCATCACCAGCAGGTCCACGGGCCGGGCCAGCAGGCCGAGGCCGGGCAGCCGGCCGCTCAGCACGAGGAGCGGGGCCGCCGCCTCGACCGCGCAGGCGGCGGCCAGCGCGGTGACGGCGGGGGCCGGGAGGCCGTGCGCGGTCTCCAGCCGGGCCAGGAAGAGCAGCAGCCCGAGGGCGTAGGCCGAGAGCGGGACGCCGTGTCCGCCGTACCCGAGGTCCGCGAGGAGCATGAGCGGCAGGAGGGCGGCGAGGAAGAGCGCGACGCTCGTCAGCAGTACGGGGCGCACCCCCGCGCCGAACTCCTCCAGCGCCCGGCTGCCGCCGAGTCTGCGCCGGGCGTGCACGGCGAAGATGTGGGCGCACCAGGCGGCCGGGACCACGGCGAGGGAGAGGCCGAGGAGCGGGGCCGGGGTGCCGGGCCAGTGGCCGTCGGGGCCACCGCTGAGGACCTGGGCGAGCAGTTCCTCCCCGTACACCGCGTAGCCGAGGAGCCAGCAGGTGTAGCGGGCGGTCCGGCCGGAGCCCGCAGGGGCGTGCAGCGGGCCGGCGGCCAGGGCGGACCGGAGCGCGAGGCAGACCAGCAGGACGCCGGCGGCCGTCAGGACGTTCCGCGCGCCGGTGCCGAGCGCCCCCTCCGTCACCCGGAGCGCCCCGACGGTGGCGAGGCAGGCGGCCCCGGGCAGCAGGGCGTGCAGGCTCCAGGCGGCGCGGTGGCCGGGTTCGTGACCGGCCCGACGGTCGGCGACCGCCCGGACCGGGCCGGTGGCGGGCCGGGGAACCCGGGCGTAGAGCTCCTCGGCCAGCGAGAAGACGTCCCGGTGGCGGTAGCGGGCGGCGGCCCGGTCCGTGAGCCCGTGCGCCTCCAGACCGGCGGCGATCTCCAGCGGGTCGACGGCGCGCTCGCAGAGCTCGCGGTGGCGGTGCAGCAGGGCGCGCACGGGGTCGGCCGACGCGGGGACGGCCCTCGGGGCGGGGACGGTCCTCGGGGCGGGGACGGCCGGCGCGGCGCCTGCCACCTCCGTGGGCTCCGCCTTCACGGGTTCCGCCCCCACGGGTTCCGCCTCCGCCGGTTCGGCCTCCGCGTCCACCTGGGGGACGTGTCCGGCCGGGACGTGTTCCGTCGCACCGTGTTCCGCCGTGACCGGCTCCGCCGGGACGGGTCCGGCCTCCGGGGCGGGTGACGCGGTCGCGGGCGAGGGACCGTTCGGCACGTCGAGGGCTTCGGGCGCGCGGCCCATGAGGGTTCCTCCGTACGGTTCGTTGCCCGGGGCGGACAGGTGGTCGAGGGGGTCACGCATCGCCGTCCCCCGCTCCGGCCGTCGCGCCGGCGCCGACCTTCTCGGGTGCCGCGGCCCAGGCCGGGGTCCGCCCGGCGGCCGCCCTGACGGGCCGTCGCCCCGCCGGTTCGGTACGGGGCCGGCCCTGGCGTACGTACTCCTCGGCCGGGGCCGCGAAGGGGCGGGGCGTCGAGACGTCCGGTGCTCCGCCGCTCCGCGCGCTCCCGGCCCCCGCCGGGCCGTCGGCGGCCGGGACGGTGCCCGTCGGGGCGGTACCCGTCGGGGCGGTGCCCGTCGGGGCGGTGCCCGTCGGGTGCGGCGGGTGGCCCGTGGTGAGCTCCTGGTAGAGCGAGCGGAAGGCGGCGAGGTTCTGCTCCACGGTGAAGAGTTCGAGCGCCCGCGCCCGCGCCGCCTCGCCCAGGCGCGCACGGCGCTCCGGGTCGCGCAGCAGCGCGAGGCAGGCGTCCGCGAGCGCCGGGGTGTCGCGCGGGGGGACCACGAGGCCGGTGCCGCCGATGACCTCGACCACCGCGCCCACGTCCGTCGAGACGGTGGCCCGGCCGCAGAACATCGCTTCCACCAGGCTGATCGGGAAGCCCTCGACGACGCTGGACAGCACGACGACCCCGCCCGCCGCGTACGCTCCGGCGAGATCGTCCGCTCCGGCAGCTCCGCCGATCTCCTCGAAGGCGACCGGGCTTTCCGGGGCCCCGGGCCCCGAGGCCCCGGACTCCCCCGTCCCCCGCGCGTCCGCGTCCCCGGCGTCGTCCCGGTCCGGGCCAGCGCTCCCCGTACCGTCCTCGCCCCCGTCACCGGTGGTCCCGGGAAAGAGCAGCTCCGCCAGGGCGCGGCAGTGCGCGAGGTACGCGGCGCCTTCGGCTCCTTCGGCGGGGGCGCCGAAGATCCGCAGCCGGGCCCCGGGTTCGGCCCGGTGCACCTCGGCGAAGGCGTGCAGCAGGGCGACGAGGTCCTTGGCGGGCTCGACCCGGCCCACCCACACCAGGGTGTCCGGTCCGGCGCTGTCGCCCTCGCCCACCTGCGGGAAGCGCCCGGTCTCCATGCCCGGGTAGACCGTGCGCAGCTTCGCGGCGTCCGCGCCGCAGCGCTGCTGCCAGCGGCGTACGTGAGTGTTGCCGGGGGTGACGACGGCGGCCTGGCGGTAGACCTCGGCCGCCAGGAGCGCGTGGAGGTTGGCGAGCAGGGCGCGTACCGGAGCACCGAACGGCGCGTCCGTGGCGGAGAGGTAGTGCGTGCGGAGCGGCAGCCCGTGCTCGGTGACCAGGAGGGGAACGCCGAAGAAGCGTTTGGCCAGCAGTCCGGGGAGGGCGGCGGTGCCGCCGGAGGCCGCGTGGCAGACGTCCACGCCGCCGAGCGCCTCGGCGGTGTACCAGTCGAGCGAGAGCGGCAGCAGCAGACGGGCGAGTTCGGTGGCGAAGGCCAGGTGGTCGGTGACGGTGGCGCGCTGGACGGTGCGGCCGGTGCCCCGGGCGCGGCAGGCGGTCTCCAGCACGCGCAGGGCCGTCTCGGAGCGGAGCGCGGTGGGCAGTCCGCCGTGTTCCCGGGCCAGTTCGGCGAGTCCGTAGAGCGCTTCGGCGAAGAGTCCGGCCGATCCGTCCGCCGCCCGCCCGGCCCCTCCCGGCGCCTCGCTCCCGGCGGACACCGGTGTGCCGACGCCAGAGGCGCTGACCGCCGTGGCGAGCGCCGTCAGATGCGCCGTGAAGCGCCGGCGCTCGCGGCGGCCGTAGGCGCCCCCGCTGCCCGTCACGAGCCGGGCGAGGCGGCCGCCCGGTTCGTCCTGGCGCGCGCTCGCGTCCGGCGCGCCGAGCGGCGTGGTCCACAGCGGCGCGGTCCGCACCTGCCCCACCTGGGGCGGCAGGCTCACCCAGCCGAGCTTCTCCTGGTGGGCGGAGCGGCTCAGCGCGTAGAGGTCGAACTCGTGCTGGGGCAGACCACGTACCAAGCGGTCGCACCACAGTCTGGACTCACCGTCCGCATACGGATAACCGCCGTCGGTGAGCAGGCCGATACGCACGAGTACACCCCCGATCTCCCATGTGGGCGGCCACCGTTGGCCGGTGACCAGCGTCGGGACGACCGTAAGCGGATACGCCGGTGGCGCGACGGACGGTTGTCCGTCACGCCACCAGAAGGGGTGAACCGGCGTAACTTTCCCGGTCTCCGCGCGTTTCGGCGCGAATCGCCCCTCGGGGCGCCTCCGCCGCACGCCCCGTCAGGCCGCGGTGAGCTCCTTGCGCGCGGCCCGCCGGGCCGCCGCCGCCCCCGGATCGAGGGCGGGCACGGCCGCCAGGAGCTGCCGGGTGTACGGGTCCCGGGGAGAGCCGTACACCTCCTCGACGGCACCCTGTTCGACGATCCGGCCGTGGCGCATGACCGCGACCCGGTCGCTGACCTGCCTGACCACGGCGAGGTCGTGGGCGATGAAGACGAGGCCGATGCCGAGCTCCCGCTGGAGTTCCGCGAGGAGCGCGACGACCTGGGCCTGGGTGGTGACGTCGAGCGCGGAGACGGGCTCGTCGCAGACGATGATCCGGGGTTCGGCGGCGAGCGCGCGGGCGATCCCGACCCGCTGGCGCTGCCCGCCGCTG
Organism: Streptomyces sp. NBC_01335; assembly: GCF_035953295.1. GTDB lineage: Bacteria > Actinomycetota > Actinomycetes > Streptomycetales > Streptomycetaceae > Streptomyces. Next base: position 5,298,202 of record NZ_CP108370.1, on the reverse strand, counting down.
AACTCGTGCGGGTAGCTGTCGTACCGGGCCGCGTCCAGCCCCACGCGCTCCAGGAGTTCGCGGACCCTCTGCCGGATGCGGGTGTCGTCGCGCTCGCCGGCCGCGCGCAGCGGATCGGCGACGGACTCGCCCACGGAGCGCCTCGGGTTGAGGGAGGCGACCGGGTCCTGGAAGATCATCTGGAGCTCGCGCCGGTGGGGAAGCAGCTCCCTCGCCGACAGCGCGCCGATCTCCGTTCCCGCGTAGCGGAGCCGGCCGTCGGTCGGGTCGAGAAGGCGTACCAGCATGCGCCCGAGGGTGGTCTTACCGCTCCCGCTCTCGCCGACGATGCCGAGCGTCTCGCCGGCCCGGAGGGTGAGCGAGACGCCGTCGACGGCGGTGACCCGGTCGCGTCCCCGGCCGAACTCGCACCGCAGGTCCACCGCTTCGAGCAGCGGCTCGCCCTCGTCGACGGCCCCGGAGACGACGGCCCCGGAGACGGCTGACCCCGGGACGGCTGACCCCGGGACGGCGGCACCGGCCCGGGGGGCCGCGGCGACGCGTTGGTCGCGCGGCGCGTCGACGCGGGGAACGGCGGACAGGAGCGCGCGGGTGTACGGGTGCCGGGGAGCGCCCAGCACCTCGGCGACCGGACCGCGTTCGACGTCCCGGCCGCCCCGCATCACCAGGATGTCGTCGACGGTCGAGGCGGCGACCCCGACGTCGTGGGTGACGAGCAGCAGTCCCATGCCGGTCTCCCGGCGGAGGTCGTGGAGCAGGTCGAGGACCTGCGCCTGCACGGTGACGTCCAGGGCGGTGGTCGGTTCGTCGGCGATGAGCAGTTCGGGCTCGCAGGCCAGCGCCATGGCGATGAGCACCCGCTGCCGCATGCCGCCGGAGAACTCGTGCGGCCGGGAGCGCGAGCGGCGTACCGGATCCGGGATGCCGACCCGGCCGAGGACGTCCACCGCGCGGGCCCGGGCGGCGCGCCGGGAGACCCGGTGGTGCACCCGGTACACCTCGGCGATCTGGTCGCCGACGGCGTAGTAGGGGTCGAGCGAGGAGAGCGGGTCCTGGAACACCATGGCGGCCTTGGCGCCGCGCAGCGCCCGCAGTCCCGCGTCGTCCGCGGCCTGCACGTCGACCCCGGCCACGGTGACCGAGCCGCCCACGACCGCCCCGGTCCCCCGGTGGAGGCCGAGCAGGGCGTACGCGGAGGCGCTCTTGCCGGAGCCGGACTCCCCGACGACCCCGAGGGCGCCGCCCTTCTCCAGGGTGAAGGAGAGGTCGTCGACGGCGCGCACGCCGCCGAAGTCGATGGTCAGACCGGATACCTCGACCAAGCTCATGACAGCACCACCCGACGGTCGGCCGCCGCGTGCAGGATGTCCGCGACGACGTTGGCGAGGACGACGAAGAATCCGGTGACGAGCACCAGTCCGACGACGACGGGGAGATCGACGGTCTGGACGGCGTCGACGAGTTCCCGGCCGACGCCGGGGATGTTGAAGAGCGACTCGGTGAGCACGGCGCCGCCGAACATCGTGCCGATGTCCACCGCGCCGAGCGCGATCACGGGTGCGAGCGCTCCGCGCAGGGCGTGCCGGACGACGATCCGCCGCTCGCTCACCCCGTAGGCGCGGAAGGTGCGCACATGGTCCTCGGCGAGGGTCTCCAGCATCGCCGCGCGGGTCATCCGGGCGTACGGGGCGGCGGAGACGAGGGCCAGCGAGACCCAGGGCAGCAGCAGGTTCCAGAACCACTGTTCGGGGTCGTCGGTCAGCGGGACGTAGACGGGGAACGGGAGGATCTGCAGCGTCGAGCAGCAGACGATGATCAGCATCAGGCCCAGCACGAACACGGGCGTGGCCATGCCCGCCAGCGTCACCCCGGTGAGAATCCGCTCGGTCGCCCGGCCGCGCCGCCACACCGAGAGCAGACCGGTGCCGACCCCGACGAGGATCCAGAGCACGAAGGCGCCGGCGGCGAGCGAGGCGGTGGCGGGGAGCTTGCTGAGGATCAGCCGCGTGACCTGCTCGTCGTCCCGGTAGGAACGGCCGAGGCAGGGTGCCGGGCAGTGCTCGGTGCCGGTGCCGGTCGAGTAGTCGTGGCCGGTGAAGAGGGACTGGACGAAGTGGGCGTACTGCACGTACACCGGGTCGTCGAGCCGGAGTTGCGCGGTGACCTGGGCGACCTGGGCGGGCGAGCAGCGAGGGCCGCAGGCGATCTGCGCGACGTCGCCCGGGGCGACGTAGAAGACGGCGTACACGAGGACGCTGAGGGCGAAGAGCACGAGGACAGCTCCGCCGAGGCGCCGCAGCAGGAAGCGGGTCATGCGCCGGCCTCCTTCTTGGTTCCGGTGCCGACCCGCAGCCGCGAGGCGACTCGGGGGTCGAGGGCGTTGCGTACCCCCTCGCCCAGCACCGTCAGCGCCAGCACGGTGACGAAGAGGAGCAGGGCGGGGACGAGCAGGTAGGTGGGCGCGGCCTGGTACCAGGTGTCCGCGTCGCTGAGCATCTGTCCCCAGGACGGCGTGGGCGGCTTGATGCCGACGCCGAGGAAGGAGAGCGCGGCCTCCATGACGATGTTGCCGGGGAAGAGCAGCACGGCGTAGGTGATGACGGGTGCGGCGAGGCCGGGCAGCAGTTCGCGCCGGGCGATCCGCGCGCCGCTCCAGCCGCTGAGCCGGGCGGCGGAGACGTGGTCAGCCTGTTTGAGGGCGAGGGTCTGGGCGCGTACGACCTTGGAGAGGTGGGCCCAGCCGACGAGCCCGACCATGCCCGCGATCAGCACGGGGCGGGGAAAGCCCGCGGGGACCACGGCGAGCGCGCCGAGCGCGGTGACCATGACGGGGAGGGCGACGACGATGTCGGTGGCACGGCTGATCACCTGGTCGACGAGGCGGTTGCCGAGTCCGGCCGCCATGCCGAGGGTGACGCCGACGACGACCTGGATCAGGGTGGCGGCGAGTGCCACGCCGAGCGAGACGCGGGCGCCGTAGACGACGCGGGCGAACAGGTCGCGGCCGGTGAGGGGTTCGACGCCGAGCCAGTGGTCGGCGCTGATCCCGCCGAAGGAGCCGAGGGGGACGCCGCCGGTCGCGGAGTCCACCAGGTCGGCGTGGAAGGCGTTGGGGTCCTGGCCCTCGGCCGCCGCGAGCAGCGGGGCGGCCAGGGCGGTGAGGGCGAGCAGCGTGACGACGACGGCCGCCACGAGTGCGGAGCGCCGGGCGCGGAGCCGGCGCCAGAACGGGAGCGCCACGGAGGCGGGGGCCGTGTCGGTCCCCGCCTCCGTGGCCGGCAGAGCTTCGCTCATGACTACTTGACCGAGACCAGGGAGATGTCGAGGACGCCGGTCCAGTCGCTGATGACGACGTTCTTCACGTCCGCGCCGTAGAGGCGCTGGTAGACCGGGTGGAAGAGCGGCACGGTCAGTGCCTGCTCGCCGATCTTCTTGTCCAGCGCGCCCCAGCGCGCGGCGGCGGCGTCGAGGTCGGTCAGCTGGTTGATCTCGTCGATCTCCTTGTTGACCGAGGCGTCGTTCAGGCGGCCGGTGTTGAAGTTGTAGCCATCCTCGACGATCTGGCGGCCGTCGAAGATCGGTGCGAGGAAGGGGCCGCCCGAGGGCCAGTCGGCGCCCCAGCCGGCGAGGAAGAAGCCGGGCTCGGTCTTCACGTTGTACGCGGTCTCCGAGTAGGCGTTGTCCTCGAGTCCCTGGAGCTTGACCGTGATCCCGGCCTTCTTCAGGGCTTCCTGGATCGCGGTGGCGACCTCGGGGCTGGTGGCGAAGTTCTTCTCGTTGTCGTGCGTGAGGGTGACGGTCAGCCCGTTCGGGTAACCGGCTTCCTTCAGCAGCTCCTTGGCCTTGGCCGCGTCGCCCGTGGTACCGGAGGGGAAGGCGTCGTACGGCGTGTACCCGAAGGACTTCTGCTCGGGCAGGAAGGTGGTGGCGGGCTCGGCGAGCGAGGAGCCGCCGGCCGCGTTGATGACGGAGGTGCGGTTGACGGCGTACGAGATCGCCTGGCGCACCTTCGGGTTGTCGAACGGCTTCACCTTCGGGTTGAAGGCGATGTAGTTGGTGTAGCCGAAGTGGCCTTCGCCGACGCGGGCGGCGAGGGCCTTGTCGCCCGTGACCTTGGCGAGTTCGGCCGGCCCCAGGTTGGTGTCGGTGGTGATCGCGGCGGCGTCGGCCCCGCGCGAGGCGGAGAGACGCTGGTTGACGACGGCCGAGTCCAGACCGGAGCGGACGTCGATCTTGTCCGGGTAGGCCTTGCGCTCGGAGTCGGTCTTCTCGGACCAGTAGGGGTTGCGTTCCAGGACGAGGTGTTCGCCGTCGCCCTCGTTGGAGACGACCTTGTACGGTCCGGAGGAGACGGGGTGGTTCTCGTAGGTCGCGCCGGTGTCCTTGGCCTGCGGCACCGGTGTGGTCTGGGTCTGCGTCGCCAGGTAGGGGAACTCGCCCTCCGGCTTGTTCAGGTGGAAGACGATGGTCCGGTCGTCGGGCGTCTCGATCGACGCGAGGCCCTTCTTGTCCTTGTACGGCCCCTCGTAGTCGGCGCCGCCGATCAGCCAGTCGCGCAGGTAGGGCGCGCCGCCGGAGAGTTCGGCGGCGAAGGAGCGCTCGATGCCGTACTTGACGTCCGCGCTGGTGATCGCGGTGCCGTCCTCGTACTTCAGCCCGTCCTTGAGCGTGTACGTCCACACGGTGGCGTTCTCGCTGGGCGTGCCCAGGTCGGTCGCCAGGTCGGGGACCACCTCGGCGCCGGCGGCGCCGGCCTCGCGGTTGCGGGTGGTGAGGGTGCGGAAGACCAGCGACGGGACGGCGCCGCCGCCGGAGGTGTAGAGCCGCGCCGGGTCGAAGTTCACCTGGGGGGTGCGGTTGAGGACGCTGAGGGTGCCGCCCTTGGCGGGAGCGGCCGAGGAGGCATCGGAACCGGTGTCGCTCCCGCTCTCCTTCGGGCCGCAGGCCGCGACGGACGAGCCCACGACGAGGACCACGACGGCCGCTGCGACGCGGCGGGATATGACGGACGGTTGACGCATCGGAAGAGGACCTCTCGGTACCGCTCGGCCGGATCGGCGAGCTGAAGAAAGCAGGAGAAAGCAGGAGAAAACAACGGAAGGCGGCCAGCTCGGGAGAGGGCGCCGGAGTACGGGGACCGCAGGAGCACGGGTGCTTCACCGGGTGCCCGTACGCGTCGTGCGAGGCCCCCGGGGGAGGAGCAGGTCCGTTCGGCCGGCCGGCGCGTGGAGGGGCGGGCCCGGTCCTGGAGGAACCTGGACCGGGTCATCTGCCGGAAGGGGCCGCGCCTGCGGGCCGGTGGGTGCCGGGGACGTGGGCCGGAGCGCCGTGCCGAATGCCCTTCGGGGCTGCGGACGACGGCCGGAGCACGACCGGGCAGGGGTCAGCGACAGAGAATGTCGGCGACGCAGTGCCTGGTCACGCCGATGAGCGCGCGCTCCAGGGCGGCGCTCTCGGAGGTGATCAGAATGCGTGACATGCGGAGAAATATGAACGACCGCTCATCGGCATGTCAATGCGAAATGAGACGGTCGTACCAACATGTGGACAGGCTGGATCAACTGGCGGGGTAGACCCAAGGGTTGGGCTTGCATGTGATGCCGTCGATGTCGAGTGACTTCGTCTGCTGCTGCATCACGGGCGCGAGCGTTCCCGGGGTCCGGCAGCTCACGTGGTTGTGCCCGAGCCGGTGTCCGACCTCGTGGTTGATGAGCATCTGCCGGTAGGGCAGGAGTTTGTCGGGACCGAAGGTGACCGAACCCTGGGCCCACCGGTAGGCGTTGATCATGACGCGCTCGGTGGACGCGGAGTCGCAGGAGACGTTGTCCTCGGTGGTGTCCAGGCCGGACTTCGCGCACCAGACTCCGGTGGTGCCGGGGCTGGCCAGGGTGATGACGAAGTCGGGCGTGCCCGTGGAGATCCGCTCGAACGTCATGTCCCCGTGGTGCGCCCAACTGCGGTCGTCGTTGAGGGTCTTCTGCACGGCCTCGGCGAAGAGGCCCTGGTCGAGACCGAGTCCCACCTCCACGTCGATCCGGTAGCGGTACTCGTGCCCGGTGCCGGGTGCCTTCGCCGCGCCCGGGACGACCTCGAACTTCCCGCCGCCCGCCAGATCGGCGGCGAGCGGGTAGGGCGTGGCCATCTTCTCCTCGTACGACATGGCCTTGAGCGGTGCGGACTTGGCCGTCCCGGCGGTCGGACGGGCGTCGGAGCGCGAACCTCCCTGGCCGCTCCCCCGGGTGCCGGAGACCTGCGGAGAGCCGTCACCGCCGTGACTCTGGGCCACCTGCCCGGCCACGACCACGGCGAGCACGGTGGTCACCGCGGCCGCCGCGATACCGGTGAACGTCCGGCCCTTGCCGCCCCGGCCGCCCTTGCCCGGGGTGCCGTCCGTGCCTTCGGTGCCGTCCCCGGCGCCGCCCTCGACGCCGCCGTCCGGACCGTCGTCGCGCCGCTCCCCGGCCTCGGGTCCCTCGGCGGGCACGGAGACCCGCGAGGGGACGGGCCGTACCGGAAGTCCTACCGACGGGGCGTCGAACGCATCCACGAACTCGGGCCGGGGGCCAGGTATCAGCGGCGTACCGCCGGGCGCGGGCCGGGAAACCGACCGGCCGACCGGCGCACCCACCGCGCCCTCCGGCCGCCGCCCGGAGGCACGCGGGTCGCCGGCGCGGGGGTCACCGGCGTGCGGGTCACCGCCCGGTCGGCCGGGCGGAAATTCGCCCGAACGTGTCTGCTGCCGGGCCTGGCCGGCGGGCCGTCCGGGCCCCTGGGCCTCGCCGCGGCCGTAGCGCGGCTGCGGTCCCGTGCCCCAGCCGCCGCCGGGTTCACGGTGTTCGGGGTGGCCGCCGCGCACCTGCGGGACGCCCTGGAACGGGGTGTCCGCGGGCGCCTCGGGCGACCGCTGTCCGTCGCGCCCGGAGGACGCCGGTTCGGTCGCCCTCCTGCGGCGGCCACTGCCGGAGCCCGCCCCCGGCGCACCGGCCTGGGCCGGTGCGGCTTCGCCCGCCGGACCTTCGGCCTCGGCGCCCCTTCGGCTGTGTCGTCCCACGCCCCGGATCAGCTCCCGCCGTTGTCGTCCACCAATTCCCGGATCGCCTGGGCGACCGCCTCCGGGTACTCCATCATCGCCACGTGCCCGGCCTCGGGCAGCGACAGCAGGCGCGCGTCGCGGAACGCTCCGGAGGCCTTGCGCGCCATCCGGTACGAGACGAGCTTGTCCCGTCCGCCGTACACCAGGAGCGTCGGCGCGAGCACCCGCTCGGCCTGGCGCCACAGTCCCTGCTGCCCGCCGAGCGTGTACGCGTCGACGATGCCGCGGGCGGAGCGCGCCATGGCGTCCCAGAAGTACGGCAGTTCCATCCGCCGTTCCATCTCGGCCACCGCCTGGCGGAACCCCTCCTCGGTGATCCGCGACGGATCGCCGTAACAGAGTGCCATGACCCCGCGGGTGCGCTGTTCGGCGGTCATGCCCCGGCTGAGCCGGGAGAAGAGCGCGGCGACCCCGGGGAGCGCCAGCAGCCCGGTCGGTACGGCCGGGCGCTGGACGCGGATCTCGGGCAGGGCGGGCGAGATCAGGGTGAGGGTGCGCACCAGGTCGGGGCGGACGGCCGCGACCCGGGTGGAGACCGCGCCGCCCAGCGAGTTGCCGACGAGGTGGACCGGGCCGCGCGCCTGCGCGTCGAGCAGCCGGATGACCGCCCGGGCGTGCGCGGTCACCGAGTACGCGCCGTCGTCCGGCGGCGGTGAGTCGCCGAACCCGGGCAGGTCGACCGCCTCGCCGTCCACCACGTCCGCCAGGAGCGGCATCAGGGCGGACCAGTTCTGCGAGGACCCGCCCAGCCCGTGGACGTACAGCGCCGGAGGGAGCCCGGCGCGCACGCCGGGCCGGGAACGGACGGTCAGGCTCAGGCCGGCCAGGGGGACGGTGCGCAGACTCTCCCCGGACCCGACGTGCACGGCACTGACCGTGGGGGCGACCGCCGCGGCGGCGGCCTGGACACCCGGCAGCTCGGTCGAAGACATGCGGCAATGTTACGAGACGATCACGCGCCGATTCATGTGTTCGCGGTCACAGGCCGCATCGCGGGGCAGGAGCCAAGCTCATAGGCTTTCGGATGAGGGACGGAAGGGAGTCACCATGACGGTCGACCCGAGGGACCCGGAGACGTTCGAGAACGAGCAGCCGGACCCGCCGGGACTGGAGGCCCCCGACGCGGACGCCGCGGAGCAGCGTACGGAGGTCCGGCAGGAGGACGACGACCCGCTGACGGAGGCCGGCGGCGAGGAGGCCGACGCGGCCGACGTCGCGGAGCAGACCAAGGTGGTCGTCGAGGACGAGGACGACTACCGCTGACCGCGCCCCGCCGGCCGCCGCCGCGGCCGGTGACGGGGCGGACCGGAGCGTCCGCCGGAGGGCCGGGAAATGACCGGAAGTCGCCCCGACCTGGATGATTACCGACGAAACGTGCATGTCAGGACCGGTTCGTCCCGGCCCGGACGAGGTTGCGACCCCGGCCCATGGCTACCGGAGTTGTCCGGTCCGTGAAATTCTGCGTCCGCGCCGCGCGCACCCGGGTTACCCAAAAGTACGATGGCCATGCGGCGCGGTCAGCAGTGGACACCGTGTCGGAACACACATTTGGGAGGCGGCGTGAGCGCCATCGAGCAGACAGAGGCAGCGCGCCCGCGGGGCACTCGCCTGCCCCGCCGCGCCCGACGCAACCAGCTCCTGGGCGCCGCCCAGGAGGTCTTCGTCGCACAGGGGTACCACGCCGCCGCGATGGACGACATCGCCGAGCGGGCCGGCGTCAGCAAGCCGGTCCTCTACCAGCACTTCCCCGGGAAGCTGGAGCTGTACCTGGCCCTCCTCGACCAGCACTGCGAGTCGCTGCTCCAGGCGGTGCGCACCGCCCTCGCGTCGACGACGGAGAACAAGCAGCGCGTCGAGGCCACCATGGACGCCTATTTCGCGTACGTGGAGGACGAGGGCGGCGCCTTCCGCCTGGTCTTCGAGTCGGACCTGACCAACGAGCCCGCCGTGCGCGAGCGGGTGGACCGGGTCTCCCTCCAGTGCGCAGAGGCGATCTCGGACGTCATCGCGGGCGACACCGGCCAGTCCAAAGACGAATCGATGCTGCTGGCCGTCGGGCTCGGCGGGGTCGCGCAGGTGGTGGCCCGCTACTGGCTCTCCAGCCCCTCCGGCATCCCGCGCGACACGGCGGTGCAGCTGCTCACCTCGCTCGCCTGGCGCGGCATCGCGGGCTTCCCGCTGCACGGGGCCGAATAGCGACACCCGGCGTGTTCGCTGCGGGCGTGGCCGGTCGGGCCCTGAGCGCTCGGCCCACCGGGCTAATGTGGCTGCGTACGGCGCGGCTACCGCGCAGGGACTGACCGTCGGAGGGACATAGCCGTGGAGGTCAAGATCGGGGTGCAGCACACGCCCCGCGAGATCGTTCTGGAGAGCGGGCTTTCCGCCGAGGACGTCGAGAGCGCGGTCGCCGAGGCGCTCGGCGGCAAGGCGCAGCTGCTCAGCCTCACGGACGACAAGGGCCGCAAGGTCCTCGTGCCGGCCGACCGGATCGCGTACGTCGAGATCGGCGAGCCGGCTGCCCGGCGTGTCGGGTTCGGCGCACTGTAAGCGGCACCACGCGCGGCACGACGGAGCGGCCCGGCGGGATTTCCCGCCGGGCCGCTCCGCGCGTTCGGGGCCCGCGCCGCCCCGAACGCCGACCCGGCGGAACGTGGCGCTCCGCCGAAAGGTTTCCCCCGGGTCACGGCAGGGTTGCGTGACGCAGGTCACGGGTAGGACGGCGGAAGGTCTTCCGCCCGGAATCGTCCGGACGCGAGGCCCCGGGGCCGCGAAGCCCCCGCGCCCCCCGCACCTGCGGGGACGTACCGACGAACTCCGCGAGGTGATGCTCCGTGATCTGGGAATCCTTCGGCTCCGCCGTGGTCGGTCTCGCCCTGTCCTGGGCCGCCCTCCGCGTCCTGCCCGGCCGGCTCCCGTCGGCCCGCGCGGTGTACCCCACCGGCGCCCTGGGAGCCCTGTTCGGGGCGTATCTGACGGACGGTGTGCTCTACTCCGGACACGCCCCGGCCACGGTCGCCGGTGCACTGGTGGTCTCGGCGGTGACGCTGTCGCTGCTGATCCGGCCGCGCCGCCGGAGCCGGATCACCGGCTCTCCGGCCGCGCGCTGAAGGCCGCCGGCGCAGGCCGGGCGGTCAGGCCGCTAGGCCCAGGGCGGCCATCCGCTTGGTGTGCGCCTCGGTGATCCGGGAGAACATCCGGCCGACCTCGGCGAGGTCGAAACCGTCCGCGACGCCGCCCACCAGCATCGTGGAGAGCGCGTCGCGGTCGGCGACCACCCGCTGGGCCTGCGAGAGCGCCTCGCCCATCAGCCGCCGGGCCCAGAGGGCGAGCCGGCCGCCGACGCGGGGGTCGGCCTCGATCGCGGCCCGTACCTTCTCCACCGCGAAGTTCCCGTGGCCGGTGTCGTCCAGGACGGCGAGCACCAGGTCCCGGGTGTCCGCGTCGAGCCGGATGGCGACCTCGCGGTAGAAGTCGCTGGCGATCGAGTCGCCGACGTACGCCTTGACCAGGCCTTCCAGCCAGTCGGAGGGGGCGGTCTGGCGGTGGAAGTCGTCCAGCGCCCTGGCGAACGGCTCCATGGCCCCGGTCGGGTTCTCGCCGATCGTCGACAGCCGGTCGGTGAGCTGCTCGAAATGATGGAATTCCGCGGAGGCCATCTTCGCCAGTTCCGCCTTGTCGCCGAGGGTCGGCGCGAGTTTGGCGTCCTCGGCGAGCCGCTCGAAGGCGGCCAGTTCCCCGTACGCGAGGGCGCCCAGCAGGTCCACCACGGCGGCGCGGTACTGCGGGTCGACCGATGCCGTCGACCAGCTTCCGGCGGCGGTGCCGGTGGGTGCGGGGGCTTCGTCGGGCGTGCGAGCGGCGTTGTCAGGCGTCTCCATGGACCGCACAATAGCCCGCACGGCCCTGGTGGTAAGGGCCTGGTCCATCGCCGAGATCACACCGTTCCGATGAATTCGCCCAACACGCATGCGCGAATCCGGGGTACAGTGGTATTGCGCCTACTGAGCATTTTCGTACGACAGGGGCGCGCCCTTGAATGAGGATGCCCGGTCGGTGGCCCGATCGGCTCCGACCCGACAGCCCTCCACGCGGGTCGTACACACCGTACGACCGCAGATGAGGGGCCCCCTCAGCGGCACGAGCGCTCGAGCGACGGCAGTGGTCCCGCGCCACCCGCGCCCTCTCCCAGGGCCGGATGACCAACCCCGGCACGGTACGACCCCCAGCGTTCGCCTCGGTCCGCGTCTCACAGAAGAGGCAGCACCCTGACTACCTTCCGCGACCTCGGGATTCTCCCCGAGACGGCCGAGGCCCTCGAAGCCGTCGGCATCATGTCCCCCTTCCCGATCCAGGAGATGACGCTCCCCGTCGCGCTCTCCGGCAGCGACGTCATCGGCCAGGCGAAGACCGGCACCGGCAAGACGCTGGGCTTCGGCCTGCCCCTCCTGGAGATCGTCACCGTCCCCGCCGACGTCGAGGCGGGCCGGGCCGCGCCCGAGAAGCTGACGGACGCGCCGCAGGCGCTCGTCGTGGTCCCCACCCGCGAGCTCTGCCAGCAGGTCACCAACGACCTCCTCACCGCCGGCAAGGTCCGTAACGTCCGCGTCCAGGCCATCTACGGCGGCCGGGCGTACGAGCCCCAGGTCGAGGCGCTGAAGAAGGGCGTCGACGTGGTCGTCGGCACCCCCGGCCGCCTGCTCGACCTGGCGGGCCAGCGCAAGCTGGACCTGTCCCACGTCCGCGCGCTCGTCCTCGACGAGGCCGACGAGATGCTGGACCTGGGCTTCCTGCCCGACGTCGAGCGCATCCTCACGATGCTGCCGACGAAGCGTCAGACGATGCTCTTCTCGGCGACGATGCCCGGCGCCGTGATCAGCCTCGCCCGCCGCTACATGTCGCAGCCCACGCACATCAACGCCACGTCGCCCGACGACGAGGGCACGACGGTCAAGAACACGACCCAGTTCGTGTACCGGGCGCACAACATGGACAAGCCCGAGATGGTCTCGCGCATCCTCCAGGCCGACGGCCGGGGACTGGCGATGATCTTCTGCCGCACCAAGCGCACCGCCGCCGACATCGCGGAGCAGCTGGAGAAGCGCGGTTTCGCCTCCGGCGCGGTCCACGGCGACCTCGGTCAGGGCGCGCGCGAGCAGGCGCTGCGCGCGTTCCGCAACGGCAAGGTCGACGTCCTCGTCTGCACCGACGTCGCGGCGCGCGGTATCGATGTCGAGGGTGTGACCCACGTCATCAACTACCAGTCGCCCGAGGACGAGAAGACCTACCTGCACCGCATCGGCCGCACCGGCCGCGCGGGCGCCAAGGGCACCGCCGTCACGCTGGTGGACTGGGACGACATCCCGCGCTGGCAGCTGATCAACAAGGCGCTGGACCTGAAGTTCCCGGACCCCCCGGAGACGTACTCCACCTCGCCGCACCTGTTCTCGGACCTCGGCATTCCCGAGGGCACGAAGGGCATACTGCCGCGTGCCGAGCGGACCCGTGCGGGTCTGCGCGCGGAGGAGCTCGAGGACCTCGGCGAGACCGGTGGCCGGGGACGCAAGGCTCCCGCCTCCTCGGGTCCCGCCCGTGAGGCCCGTGAGCCCCGCGAGGAGCGCCCCGCGCGCACCCCGCGTCAGCGCCGCCGCACCCGTGGCGGAGCCGGCCAGGAGGAGGGCGTCGCCACGGTGCCCGCACCCGCGTCCGAGGCCGTACCGGCCCCGGAGAGCGGCCAGGTCGCCGGGTCGACGGAGCCGCGCACCCCGCGCCGCCGCCGTCGTGGCCGGGTCGGTGTCGCGGAGGCCGTCGCCGCCGAGGCGGCAGCCGTCGCGGTGGCCGAGGCTCCCGCACCGGTCGCGAAGGCGCCGGAGGCGGTCGTGGAGGCCCCCGTAGCTGTCGAGGCCACCAAGCCGGTCCGTCGTCGCCGTACCCGGGCCGCCGCTCCGGCCGAGCCGGAGTTCCAGACGGTGGCCGTCGCCGTGGGCTTCGCCGAGCCCGCGGCCGAGACGAAGCCGCGCCGCCGTCCCCGGGTCGTGAAGCCCGTCGAGGACGAGGTCGACTTCCAGATCGCCCCGCCCTCGGAGCCCGAGTCCGAGAGCCGCCCGCGCCGCCGTCCCCGTACGGCCGCCAAGCCGGCCACGGAGACGAAGGCCGAGGCGAAGCCCCGCACCCGCAAGGCCGCCGCGCCGAAGACCGCTGTGAAGGCCGAGCCCGAGGCGGCCGTGGCCGCACCGGCCGCCGACGCCGCGGAGGAGAAGCCGAAGCGCCGTCGCCGGACCGTCGCCAAGCCGGAGACCGCGGTGGTCGCCGAGGCGGAGGCCGTGGCGAGCGAGGCGGCCGAGGCTCCGGCCCGTACCCGTCGTCGGCGTACCCGCCCGGCGACCGCCGAGGCCGCGTCGACCGAGAGCTGACGCTCGCGGCGGCACACCTGACGCCGGACGGCCCCGTCCCCCCGCACACCGGGGGGACGGGGCCGTCCGGCGTTTCCGGTACACGGGCCCACCGGCCCACCGGCCCACCGGCCCACCGGCCCACCGGCCCACCGGCCCACCGGCCCACCGGCCCACCGGCCCACCGGCCCAGCATGATCCGGACGGGAGGCCCTAACCTCGTCCCATGAGCCGGCCGCCGACCTTCACCCCGCCCCCCTGTGCCCGTGCCCGGACGCTGCGCACCCCGCGCGGCGACTTCGCCGCACTGGACGCCGTACCGCGTACCGACCCGCGCGGCACGGTCCTGATGCTTCCCGGCTACACCGGGAGCAAGGAGGACTTCGTCGCCCTCCTCGAACCCCTGACCGCCGCCGGTTTCCGGGCCGTCGCCGTGGACGGCCGCGGGCAGTACGAGAGCCGGGGCACGGGTCGTCAGGAGGATTACGAGCAGCGCGAGTTGGCGCGGGACGTCCTCGCGCAGACGCTGGCGCTCGGCACCGCGGACGGCACGCCGACGCACCTGCTCGGCCATTCACTGGGCGGCCAGATCGCCCGCGCGGCCGTCCTCCTGGACCCCGTGCCCTTCCGCTCGCTGACGCTGATGTCGTCCGGGCCCGCCGAGGTCTCCGCCGGGCAGCGGGACAAGGTGAAGCTGCTCGGCGACGCACTGGCCGCGCTGACCATGGATCAGGTGTGGGACGCGATGCGGGCGTTGGACCCGCCGGAGGACGCGGACACCGGCGGCGGCGAGGATCTGCGCCGCCGGTGGCTGATGAACGATCCCGCGCAGCTGATCGCCACCGGACGCCAGTTGTCCGTGGAGCCGGACCGGGTGGACGAGCTGGCCGCGACCGGCCGGCCCGTCCACGTCGTCTCCGGGGAGCGCGACGACGTGTGGCCGGTCGGGCTGCTCACCGCGATGGCCGCCCGGCTGGGCGCCTGCCGCACCACGGTCGTGGGCGCGGAGCACTCCCCCAACACCGCGCGCCCCGAGGAGACGGCGGCGGCGCTGGTGGCGTTCTGGGAGAGCCTCCGCCTTCCCTGAATTCTGCCCCTGAAGTCTGCCCCTGAAGTCTGCGGCTAGAACTGCGCCTGGAGGTGCTGCCAGAAGCCGTCCCGCAGCGCCCGGCGCAGCGGGGCGTGCCCGCGCAGGGAGTGCTGGAGCAGGCGTTCCGCCTCGACCAGGAGGTCCTGGTCGACGGAGCCCGGCAGGTACGGGTGGCCCGGCATCAGGTCGACCAGGGACTCCCGGCCCTTGGCGGCGAGCCAGGCGGCGGCGACCTGCGCCCCGACAAAGCGGACGTCCTCGCGGGAGGGCGCCGGGCCCTCGTCCTCGTACGTGGTGACCGGGCGGCGGGTGACGTACGGGCGACAGAAGTCCAGGTCGAAGGTGCGCTGGCTGTCGACCTCCCAGAGCAGCGGCTCGGCCTGGTTGCGGCCCTCGGCGGCCTCGATGCCCCAGAGGTGGACCCGGGCGCCGTAGCCCTGCGCGGCTTCCACGGCCGAGACGAGGTCCTCGTCGCCGCCGACGAGCGCGGCGTCGCTGATGGCGCGGTGACGGGCGAGCGATTCGAGGTCGGTGCGGATGAGGGAGTCGACGCCCTTCTGCTGGTTGTTGGCGTTGAGGTTGCCGAGGCGCACTTTGACGTCGGGCAGTTCGGCGATGGACTGCTGCTCGGTGGTGTGGATACGGCGCCGGGCGCCGTCGTACCAGTAGACGCGGAGCAGCCGGCTGTCCGCGAAGATCGTGCGGGCCTGTTCGATGAACGCCTCGATCAGCCCTCCGGAGTCGAGG
This sequence comes from Streptomyces sp. NBC_01335, assembly GCF_035953295.1. Lineage (GTDB taxonomy): Bacteria > Actinomycetota > Actinomycetes > Streptomycetales > Streptomycetaceae > Streptomyces. Next base: position 5,282,883 of record NZ_CP108370.1, on the reverse strand, counting down.
TCGAAGGAGCGGCGGTCCTCGGTGCCGGTGACGAGGAGTCCGGCGGCGGCGTAGACATAACCCGCGTCGACGAAGATCGCGTGGGTGGAGGGGGTCTTCGAGACCTCGGCGAGGACGCGCTGGAGCAGTTGGTTCGTCAGGTCCAGGCGGTCGCGGATGTCGTCCGGGGTGGTGGGGAAATCGGCTTCGGTCATGGGCGACTCGACGTCCGTGTCGGGGCGACTGCCTGCAGGTACTTAGACATCCAAAAAATTTCCTTAGCGTAGGGAATGTTTTCCGGGGGGTGCGCCGTTGTACCCCTCGTAGGGAGCGGGACCGTGCGGCCTCGCTTCCTTATCCTTGCGGACGGGAATCCCCGTCCGACCAGTAGTTCTCCAGCAGGAGGATCGGACGAAGGGAAGCCCTGTGCGCTTCGAGATCATGCGACTCGACGATGTCGACGGTACCGCCGTGGACAGCACCGTCGTAGACGCCGCCTCCGTCAACCGGATCGTGCAGCAGGCCGCGGCAATGGGCCAGCGCATCTACATTCGGCCGGCCGAAAGCCCGGCCTCGTAACACCTTCCGGCAGTACGCCTTGATGAGATGACGAGTCGCCCCCGTACGGATCTCCGTACGGGGGCGCTGTGCGTCCGGGGGGGCCGGTCCCGGGCGGCCGGGGCCGGTTCAGCTGTTCTGGATGACCTGGGTGACGCCGTTGATGATCTGCTGCACCGCGATGGCGGAGAGCATCATTCCGGCGAGCCGGGTCACCAGCACCACACCGCCGTCCTTGATGACCCGGATGATCAGCAGCGAGTAGCGCATGGTCAGCCAGAGCACCACGTGCATGGCGACGATCGCCGCCCAGACCGAGATCTGGCTGCTCACGGTGTGCGCGTGCTGCACGGCCAGGATCACCGACACGATAGCGCCGGGTCCGGCGAGCAGCGGCATGCCGAGGGGTACGAGCGCCACGTTGACGTCCTTCGTCTGCGTCGGCTCGTCCGTCTTGCCGGTGAGCAGGTCCAGCGCGATGAGCAGCAGGAGCAGGCCGCCGGAGATCATCAGCGCGGGCACGGAGACGTGCAGGTAGTCCAGGATCTGCTGGCCGAGGACACCGAAGACGGCGATCACCCCGAAGGCGACGGCGACGGCCTGGAGCGCCATCCTGCGCTGGGTCTTCGCGGGGCGGCCCGCGGTGAGGGCGAGGAAGATCGGCGTGATCCCCGGCGGGTCCATGATCACGAAGAGGGTGAGGAAGAGGGAACCGAAAACAGCGACGTCGAACACGGTGAGCCTTGCGGGAGAAGAGAACAAGCAGGTCGGGGGGGGTGACCGCGCGCGGGCAGCCCCGGCCCTCCGGAGCGCGGGGCTACGGGACCGGCCGGGGTGAGGTGGCGGCGGGAAGGGTGCGGAGGGCGCACGGCACCGGAGTGCGGCCGGGCACGGCTGCGACGGCCGGAGAGATCCGGAAAAACAAGGAGTCGGTGCGGCCCTCAGCGGCGGAGGGCTCCACCGGCGCCCGGCACCGGGAAGGCTCCCGTGGCGCGCCGGGTGATCTCGCCGTAGATCTCGGGATCGGTGGTGTACTCGCCGAGCGCGACGGTCTTGCGGCTGCCGTGGTAGTCGCTGGAGCCGGTGGTGAGCAACCCCACTTCGGCGGCGAGGCCGCGCAGCCGGGCACGGGTGGCGGCGTCGTGGTCCATGTGGTCGACCTCGATGCCGTCGAGTCCCGCCGCGGCGAGCCGGGCGATGGCCGACTCGGGGACGACGGCGCCGCGCTTGACGGCCGCCGGGTGGGCGAAAACGGTGACCCCGCCCGCCGCCTTGACGAGCCGGACGGCCTCGAAGGGGTCGAGTTCGTGCTTGCCCGCGTGCGCCCGGCCGCCGTCGGCGAGCCATTCGGGGGTGAACGCGTCGGAGACGGTGGGGACGACGCCCAGTTCGACGAGGGCGGCGGCGACGTGCGGGCGGCCCACCGAGCCGTCCCCGGCGATCCTCGCGACCTGGTCCCAGGTCACCGGCACGCCGAGCGCCTGCAGCTTGCCCACCATGGCCTGGGCCCGCGGCACCCTGTCGTCCCGGACCAGCTCGCGCTCGCGGGCGAACGCGGGCTCCTCGGGGTCGAAGAGGTACGCCAGCATGTGCAGGCTCACCCCGTCGAGGCGGCAGGAGAGTTCGGCGCCGGTGACGAGGGTGAGGCCCTCGGGGAGGGCGGCCAGCGCCTCGGCGTGGCCGCGCACGGTGTCGTGGTCGGTGAGGGCGACGACGTCCAGTCCGGCCGCCGCCGCGTTGGCGACCAGCTGGGCCGGGGTGTCCGTACCGTCGGACGCGGTGGAGTGCGTGTGCAGGTCGATACGCACGACGGTGACTCCTGTGCTCGCGGCGGACGGTGGGGACGCTCCAGGATAACCACCGCCCGGGCATCACCCGGACGGCCGCACGGAGCCACCCCGCCTCCAGGGGGCGTCCCCCGCCGTCAGTGCGGTGCGGGGCCCTGCCGGGGCGGGCCCTCGGGGATGCCGAGCAGGCGCGGGGTGAGGGCGCCGCAGGGCACCAGGTCCGTCTCGGTGCCGGCGTCGCGGAGGTCGGTGAGGACCAGTTCGTCGTACATGAGCAGCGCCGACTGCTGGGGCCAGACGATCGCCCAGAGCCAGAGCCCGCGCGCCTCGCCCGCGAAGACGGCCCGGTCCTCGGGGACGCCGTGCACCTGCCAGAGCGGGGTGGGGCGTCCCGCGGCGAGCACCTTGGCCACGGGGGGACCGTCGACGCGCATCCGGGGGCCGGGGTCGGGTCCTTCGATACCGGCGTAGCGGGCGCCGAGGCCGACGCCGAGTTCCTCGGCGACCAGCAGCAGCTCGCCCATCCCGCCGAGCGGACCTGGCCCCGAGCAGACCAGTGCGGTGGCGCGGCCGCCGCTGCGGTCGTCGCCCGCGTGCGCCACGCCCGTGAACAGCCAGCCGACCGGCAGCGGCCACGGCATCCACACCGGCACCTGTGCGCGGTGGACCACCACTCCGAGGGCCTCGACGCTGGGCGGGACCACCGGTTGCATCGGGTGGACCGGACCGTGCGCGGGGCACTGCCAGGAGTCGGCGAAAAGACCGGGCGCCCTGACCCGGCCACCGCACTTCGGGCAACTGGGTTCGCCCCTCATAGCGACCCACGGTCCCCCTCCCGCGTCGCCACGTCAAGGACGGTCACCCGTCCGCAGCGTGGCTCTCACCAGGAACGATAGATGTAGTTTGCATCTATTAGCGGACCTAACTTATTCTGTGTATCGCACAGACATATGGCCCGGACCGTGCGCCGGACCTCGCACAGCGGCCCTGCGGCCGGACCGTGCGCCCGGACCGTGCGCGGCAGCCCTGCGGCCCGACCGTGCACCCGGACCCCGCGGCCGTCAGGACCGCGTCCATGAGGAGAGTGGGAACACCATGCAGGGAGAGGACCCGTTCGACGAAGGGGCCACCAGCATCCTTCGCCAGCCCAAGGCGGTCTGGGCGACCGCCGGCGCCTCGGTCGTGGCGTTCATGGGCATCGGCCTGGTCGACCCGATTCTGCCGTCCATCGCCAAGGGGCTGGACGCGACGCCGAGCCAGGTGTCGCTGCTGTTCACCTCGTACTTCCTGATCACCGCGGTCGCGATGCTCGTCACCGGCTTCGTCTCCAGCCGCATCGGCGGGAAGAAGACCCTGCTGGCCGGCCTGGCGCTGGTCGTGGTGTTCGCCGCGCTCTCCGGTACGTCCTCCTCGGTGGGCGAGCTGGTCGGCTTCCGGGCCGGCTGGGGGCTCGGCAACGCGCTCTTCGTCTCCACCGCGCTGGCCGTGATCGTCGGCGCCGCCGCCGGTGGCAGCGCGGCGGCGATCCTGCTGTACGAGGCGGCGCTCGGCCTCGGCATGGCGTGCGGCCCGCTGGTGGGAGCGCTGCTCGGCAACGCCAGCTGGCGTTACCCGTTCTTCGGCACCGCCGCCCTGATGGCGATCGGGTTCGTCTGCATCAGCGCGTTCCTGAAGGAGCAGCCGAAGCCGGCCAGGAAGACCTCGCTGCTCGACCCGGTCAGGGCGCTCGGCCACGGCGGACTGGCCTCGGTCGCGGGCTCGGCGTTCTTCTACAACTACGCCTTCTTCACCATCCTCGCGTTCACCCCGTTCGTGCTGGACATGACCCCGTACAAGTCCGGCGCGGTCTTCTTCGCCTGGGGCCTGCTGCTCGCCGTCTTCTCGGTCTTCGTCGCCCCGCGGCTCCAGGCACGCTTCGGCTCGCTGAAGGTGCTGGGCGCCTCGCTCGTGCTCTTCGCCGCCGACCTGCTGATCCTCGGGTACGGGAACCACGTCACCGCGATCGTCTGCACCATCGTCTCGGGCGCCTTCATCGGCATGAACAACACCGTCTACACCGAGCTCGCCCTCGGCGTCTCCGACGCACCCCGTCCGGTGGCGAGCGCCGGCTACAACTTCGTCCGCTGGTTCGCCGCGGCCGCCGCCCCCTACCTCGCGCCGAAGATCGAGGAGTGGAGCAACGTGCACATCCCGTTCGTGGTCGCCGCCGTCACGGCCGTGGTCGGTGCGCTGATCGTCTGGGTACGCCGCTCCGCGCTCACCCACGAGGCCGAGGAGGTCCAGCCCCGGCACGCCACCGAGGACGGCGTCTCCGCCTTCGCCAACTGACGGCCACGGGCGCGGAGGAACGGACACGGAAGAGGGGCCCCGCCGGCCGGCGGGGCCCCTCTTCGCACGCCGACGGCTTCTTCGCACCCCGACGGCTTCTTCGTACGACGACGGCACGAACACGGACGGGTAGGGGTTCAGTCCAGCGGTACGGAGGTGCGCAGCGGGTCCCGCAGGTCCGTGCCGTGCGAGAGCCAGCGCTCCTGGAGCTCCTGGCCGCCCCGGACCCGCTTCCAGGCAGCCTCGTTCGCGGTCATCGGGAGCAGCGGCAGGAAGCGCACCGGGTCCATCGGCTCGTCCAGCTCCAGGTCCTCCACCAGCCCGCCGGACTCGGCGACCAGCACCGAGGAGAAGGGGGCGGACGGCCAGAGCGGGTCCCCCAGGTCGAGGGAGGCGCCGGGTGCCACGATCACGCCTTCGACCTGCGGGGACGCCGCGAGTACGGCGAGCGGGCGGAGCACCTGGTCGGTGTCGGCGAGCCCGGCGCGTACGGAGAGCACCAGTTCGGCGCGGGGGCCCTTGACCGGGTCGGCGAGTGGCGAGGTGGGGTCCGCCATGGGCTGGGCGGACATGCCGAGGGTGGCGTAGCGGACCACGTCGCCGTCGGGGAAGCGCAGCACTTCGATGCGGTCCGTGCCCAGGAAGGTCACTGTGGCACGGGCGTCCGGCTCCCCGAGGGCGGTGCACAGCCGGGCTTCGACGAGCGCGAGAATTTCTTCCATGTCGCGAGCATAGAACGCGTATCGAACGGGCAAAGTAAGGGATTGACCCTTGGCCGGGCTGATAGCCTGGCCGCCGGTCGGGACAGCGCGCGACGCGGCGCCCCCTGAAGTCCCGACAGCACGTCGTCCCCCACGGGGGACCGGCCGGAGGAGGTGGGGACTGCCATGGATCCAAGTCGACCGTGCAGTACCAAGCGCTCTTCCGTCTCCACCGTATCCCGGTGATTTCTTAAGCCCTCTCGGTCAGGGCTCGTGGCTTGTCGCACGGCGGAAGAGCATCCCGTTTTTGCCTGTCTGTAGCGAACGCCGTCGCCACCGCTCCGCGGTGCCGCCCGCTTTGCGGACGTGGTTCTCACGTCTCCATTCCGGGCTGTTCCGCCTGCGCGCACCGCACGGCCCTTTCGTGTAGGAGCCAGCCATGTCCATGATCCGTGACCTGCGCGCCGCTGTGCGCCCCTCCCTGCGCCCGTCCCTCCGCAAGGAACCCGTCCCGCACACCGGTTACGACCCCACCCGCGACCCGTCCGCCTCCAGTGCCGTGGTGGACTGCGCGGTCTACCGCGACGGCCGTCGCATGGAGGCGTCCGCCTGCCAGACCCCGCACGAGGCGATGCTGCGGGTGCGCGAGGGCGGCGGCTTCGCCTGGATCGGGCTGCACGAGCCCACCGAGGCCGAATTCGCTGTCATCGCACGGGAGTTCGGGCTGCACCCGCTGGCGGTGGAGGACGCGGTCCACGCCCACCAGCGGCCGAAGCTGGAGCGGTACGACGACACGCTCTTCACGGTCTTCAAGACCATCCACTACGTCGAGCACGCCGAGCTCACCGCGACCAGCGAGGTCGTCGAGACCGGCGAGGTGATGTGCTTCACCGGCCGGGACTTCGTGATCACCGTCCGGCACGGCGGCCAGGGCTCGCTGCGCGCACTGCGCCACCGCCTCCAGGACGATCCGGAGCTGCTGGCCAAGGGGCCGTCCGCCGTGCTGCACTCCATCGCCGACCACGTGGTGGACGGGTACATCGCGGTGGCGGGTGCGATGCAGGACGACATCGACGAGGTGGAGATCGACGTCTTCTCCACCCCGACGAAGGGCAGCGCACGCGGCACCGACGCCGGGCGGATCTACCAACTCAAGCGCGAGGTACTGGAGTTCAAGCGGGCCGTCTCGCCGCTCCAGCGGCCGATGCAGCTCCTCAGCGAGCGGCCGATGCGGCTGATCGACCCGGACATCCAGAAGTACTTCCGCGACGTGGCCGACCACCTCGCCCGGGTGCAGGAGGAGGTCCTCGGCTTCGACGAACTGCTGAACTCGATCCTCCAGGCCAACCTGGCGCAGGCGACGGTCACCCAGAACGAGGACATGCGCAAGATCACGTCCTGGGCCGCCATCGTCGCCGTACCCACGATGATCTGCGGGGTCTACGGCATGAACTTCGAGCACATGCCGGAACTCCGGTGGACGTACGGCTATCCGATGGTGCTGGGTGTCATCGCCGTGGTCTGTTTCTCCATCCACCGGACGCTGAAGCGCAACGGCTGGCTGTAGGCCGTGTCCGACGCCGCGCGGCCCGCGTCCCGTAGGCCGTGTCTGACAATTCCCGTCGGGCGGTCGGCGCCCGGCACGGCACCTCGCGGCGTTGTCGGACCGCCCGAGTACATCCAGTACGCGGGCGGTCCTCCGCCTTGCGATGCACCGCACCGGACACCGCCCGCTGATCCGACGCGCATGGTCAGACACGCCCTAGGCCGCGTGTCGAAAGTCCCGCCTGTCCGGCGACGCCCGGCACGCACGCTCGCCGCGTTGTCGGGATCGCCACGATACATCCAGTATCGGGGCGACCCTCCGCCGTGCGATCGCACGCACCGGACACCGCCGGACCCGCCCTCCGGGCGGACGGCGCCACTTTCGACACACACCCTAGGCTCTTCGCCATGACTACTGACTCGTTGCTCGGGCAGGCCCTCGTCGAGGAGGCCACCAAGAAGTCCGGCCTGGTCTGGGTGCGCGCCTCCGGCGCCGCCCGGGCGCTCTGGCACGTCTGGCACGAAGGCGCGGCGCTGCTCGTCGGCGGCCCCGGTGAGCAACCGCTCCCGGAGGGGCTGGCGGACGGCGTGCGGGCCGAGGTGACGGTGCGCAGCAAGGACAAGGGCGGCCGGATCGTCGCGTGGACCGCCGAGGTGGCCGATCTCGCCCCGCACTCCGAGGAGTGGGAGGCGGCGGTCGCGGAGCTCAAGGGGAAGCGGCTGAACGCGCCGGACGCCGAGCGGTTGACGGAGCGCTGGGCGGCCGGCTGCCGGGTGGTGCGGCTGACGCCGGTGGCGCACACCACCGAGCTGCCGGACGGCTCGCTCGCCGCCCGTCCGCTCGACACCCCTGCGATCACCCGGGAGCCGGTACCGGCCGGGCTGCCCCGGCTGCTGGCGAAGAGGCGCCGCCGCGCGGCCTGAGCGCGGCCGGCGCCGTACCGGCCGGACGCCCCGGACGTACGAACGCCTCAGCCGGAGTTCTTCGGCAGCTGGCCGCCGTAGTCGACGGTGTCGTCCTGCGGCGGGGCCGCCAGTTCGAAGGAGCGCCCCCAGTCCGCGAGGGTGACCGTGCCGCCCCCGCCGCCGCGCGCCACCCTGACGGGGTACGGGGTGCCCTTGAGTGCCACGTCGAGCGAGCCGCCTTCGCCCTTCCCGCCCAGGATCCGGATGGTGGGCACGCCGGTGATCTTGGCGCGGTCGCCCTTGTTGACGGTGCCGTGCAGGGACAGCAGCCCGTCGAGCAAGGTGTCCTTCTCGGTGAAGCCGCGCAGCCGCTTGTACGTGGGGTCGTCCTCGGGGACCTTGACGTACTTGCCGTCGAGCTTCTCGGCGGCTTCCGCGTCGTCGTCCTCGCCCTTGCCGTCCTGCGCGTCCCGCTCGGCGCTCCAGAAGGCGGCGTCCGCCTTGAGGTAGAGGTCGTCGCCGACCCGGAGCACGGCGAAGGTGTTCTCCTTCGAGGTGACGGAGCCGGTGCCGCCGTCGGCGTTGAGCCGCATGTCGAGGGTGTAGCTGCCGTCCTTGCTGATGAGGGTGCCCGCGAGGTGGACGGCGGTGGCGGCGTCGGCCGCGGCTCTGGCCCGGGTGTCGATCTCCGCGGCGGAGAGCTTGCCGATTCCGTTCGTGCCCTCGTCGGGGTCGTCGCCCGCGCAGGCGGTGAGGCCGAGGGCGAGTTGCGCCCCGAGCGCCACGGCGAGCGCGGTCCGGCGGGCCCGTACGGCGGGAGCGTAGGAGGTCACGCGCACTTGCCTCTCGTCATACGTGTGGGATGGCAAGCGGCAGCGTACCCGGGGTTCGGGCGCCGTCCGGAAGGGAGCCGTCCGGGCGTGCTCCGGGGCCGGTACGGAGCGGTACGCAGTGGTACGGGCTAGCCTGAATCCGGCATACCGGCGTCACCGGACGCCCCTGACGTGCCGTGAAATGACCACGTCAGGCATCGCACGCGGCAACCGGCACGGAAGGGGTGCGCAATGGCATCGGGCGCGCCCAGGGTCTTCGTCTCGCACCTCTCCGGAGTTCCGGTCTTCGATCCCAACGGCGACCAGGTCGGCCGGGTCCGCGACCTGGTGGCGATGCTGCGCGTCGGCGGCCGGCCGCCCCGGCTGCTCGGCATGGTGGTGGAGGTGGTCAGCCGGCGGCGCATCTTCCTGCCGATGACCCGGGTGACGGGCGTGGAGTCCGGCCAGGTCATCACCACCGGTGTGATCAACATGCGCCGCTTCGAACAGCGCCCCACCGAGCGCCTGGTGCTCGGGGAGTTCCTGGACCGGCGGGTGCGGCTCGCGGAGTCCGGCGAGGAGGTCACCATCCTCGACGTGGCCATCCACCAGCTGCCGGCCCGCCGCGACTGGGAGATCGACAAGTACTTCGTCCGCAAGGGGCGCGGTGGGGCGCTGCGTCGCAAGGGCGAGACGCTGACCGTCGAATGGTCGGCGGTCCGCGACTTCTCGCTGGAGGAGCACGGGCAGGGGGCCGAGAGCCTGGTCGCCACCTTCGAGCGGCTGCGCCCCGCCGACGTCGCCAACGCGATGCACCATCTGACGCCCAAGCGCCGGGCGGAGGTGGCCGCCGCCCTCGACGACGACCGGCTCGCCGACGTGCTGGAGGAGCTGCCGGAGGACGACCAGGTGGAGATCCTCGGCAAGCTCAAGGAGGAGCGCGCGGCGGACGTGCTGGAGGCGATGGACCCGGACGACGCGGCGGATCTCCTCTCCGAGCTGCCCGAGGAGGACAAGGAGCGGCTGCTGACGCTGATGCGCCCGGACGACGCGGCCGACGTGCGGCGGCTGATGAGTTACGAGGACCGGACGGCGGGCGGTCTGATGACGACCGAGCCGATCGTGCTGCGCCCGGACGCCACCGTCGCGGACGCGCTCGCCCGGGTGCGGCAGTCGGACCTCTCCCCCGCGCTCGCCGCCCAGGTGTACGTCTGCCGGTCGCCCGACGAGACGCCCACCGGCAAGTACCTCGGCACCGTCCACTTCCAGCGGCTGCTGCGGGACCCGCCGTTCGCGCTGGTCAGTTCGATCGTGGACAGCGACCTCGTGCCACTGCCGCCGCACACCCCGCTGGCGGTGGTCACCAGCTATCTGGCCGCGTACAACCTGGTCTCGGTGCCGGTGGTGGACGAGAGCGGCTCGCTGCTGGGCGCGGTGACCGTCGACGACGTGCTGGACCACCTGCTGCCGGAGGACTGGCGGGAGACCGACTTCCACGGCGAGGAGGGGATCGCCCGTGGCCGCTGAGGAGCGCGCGAAGGCGGCGTCCACCGGTTCGTCCGGGATGGTGCGCCCGCCCAGGTTCCGGCTGGACCAGCCGAAGGCGCCGCGCCGCCGGCTCCTTCCGGAGTACGACCCGGAGGCGTTCGGCCGGTTCTCGGAGCGGATCGCCCGCTTCCTGGGCACCGGGCGGTTCATCGTCTGGATGACGCTGATCATCGTCGTCTGGGTGCTCTGGAACATCTTCGCGCCGACCGCGCTGCGGTTCGACGAGTACCCGTTCATCTTCCTGACGCTGATGCTCTCGCTCCAGGCGTCGTACGCGGCGCCGCTGATCCTGCTCGCGCAGAACCGCCAGGACGACCGGGACCGGGTCACCCACGAGCAGGACCGCAAGCAGAACGAGCGGTCCATCGCCGACACCGAGTTCCTCACCCGGGAGATCGCGGCGCTGCGGATGGGGCTCGGCGAGGTCGCCACCCGCGACTGGATCCGCTCGGAGCTGGAGGACCTCATGAGGGATCTGGAGGACCGGCGCGTCCTCCTCCCGCACGAGAGTGACGAAGGCGACCGCTGAGGGGCTACCCGCGCGTAGCGTCGCGCGCCGTAACATCGTCGTATGGCTACGGAAGACGCGGTGCGCGAAGCACTGGCGACAGTGAACGACCCGGAGATCCACCGTCCGATCACCGAACTCGGCATGGTGAAATCGGTCGAGATCGATCCTGACGGTGTGGTGGCTGTCACGGTGTACCTCACGGTCTCCGGCTGCCCGATGCGCGAGACCATCACCAGGAACGTGACCGACGCGGTCGCCGCGGTGGAGGGCGTCTCGCGGGTCGAGGTCACCCTCGACGTGATGAGCGACGAGCAGCGCAAGGAGCTGGCGGGCGCGCTGCGCGGCGGCACCGCCGAGCGAGAGGTGCCCTTCGCCAAGCCGGGTTCGCTCACCCGTGTCTACGCGGTCGCGTCCGGCAAGGGCGGCGTCGGCAAGTCCTCGGTGACGGTCAACCTCGCGGCGGCGATGGCGGCCGACGGGCTGAAGGTCGGCGTCGTGGACGCGGACATCTACGGCCACAGCGTGCCCCGCATGCTCGGCGCGGACGGCAAGCCGACCCAGGTCGAGAACATGATCATGCCGCCGTCGGCGCACGGCGTGAAGGTCATCTCCATCGGCATGTTCACCCCGGGCAACGCCCCGGTGGTCTGGCGCGGCCCGATGCTGCACCGCGCGCTCCAGCAGTTCCTCGCCGACGTCTACTGGGGCGACCTCGACGTCCTCCTGCTCGACCTGCCGCCGGGCACCGGTGACATCGCGATCTCGGTGGCGCAGCTCGTGCCGAACGCCGAGATCCTCGTCGTCACCACCCCGCAGCAGGCGGCGGCCGAGGTCGCCGAGCGGGCCGGTTCGATCGCGGTGCAGACGCACCAGAAGATCGCCGGTGTCGTGGAGAACATGGCGGGCATGCCGTGCCCGCACTGCGACGAGATGGTCGACGTGTTCGGCAGCGGTGGCGGGCAGCGGGTGGCGGACGGTCTGACGAAGACGGTCGGCGCCGAGGTGCCGGTGCTCGGCTCGATCCCGATCGACGTACGGCTCCGCGAGGGCGGCGACGAGGGCAAGCCGGTCGTGCTCTCCGACCCCGACTCCCCCGCGGGCCGGGCGCTCCGCTCCATCGCGGAGAAGCTGGGTGGCCGTCAGCGCGGCCTGTCCGGCATGTCGCTGGGCATCACCCCGCGCAACAAGTTCTGAGACGGCGAAGGAGCCGGGCGGTCCGTTCTCCACGGACCGTCCGGCTCCTTCGTCGTGATGCGTACGGCTCAGGCGGCGTAGGTGGCGATGTCCTCGACGGCCGAGAAGCCCAGCCCGTACGCGCTCATCCCCCGCCCGTACGCGCCGAGGTGCACGCCCTTCGCGGATCCGGCCAGCACCCAGCCGAACTCGGACTCGCGGTAGTGGAACTCGACCGGTACGCCGTCCACCGGCAGCGAGAGCGTCGACCAGGGCGCCTCGTCCAGCTCGTCGGCGAGCTCGAACGCGATCTCCGTCTGCTGGTCGAGCCAGTCGTCGCGCAGGCCGTGGTCGAGCTGCTGCGGCCAGGTGCAGGCGAGCAGCCCGGAGCCGGCCAGCCAGGCGGCCGTGGACACCGTGGTGGCCTCCAGGGTCCCGGTTCCGTCGCCGCTGCCGCGTACGGGGCTGCTGGCCACGGTCACCACGACGGCGAACCGGTCCTTCTCGGGGCCCGCGTCCGGGCGTGCCAGCGGCTCGTCGCCGTGGCCGATCGCGCCGTGCTGGACGGCGCCGTCCGCCGCCCGGCCGACCGGGGTCAGCCGGCGCGGACCGGTGAACGCCTCGTCCAGCGCGTACCAGGGGAAGGACGCCTGCAGATAGCCGTCGACGACCGCAGGCCGGGCCGAGGGCACCCCCTCCGCCTCCGCGGTGTCCGTGCTGGGCGTGCCATCCGTGTCAACCCGACTCGTGGTCTCCATCTGCCCGGCCGCCTCCTCGATCTCAGATCCGGAGCGGCCCGCCCCCCGCGGGCTCGGGCATCCTCGCAACCGGACAGATGGAGAATAGCCATACCGTCCGGACGAGCCGGGATTGACGGGTCTCAGGTGGCGTCGGCGTCGAACGGCGGACGGTCGTCCTGAACGGCCGGAGCGGCCTTCTTCAGGGGGTCCGTCTTCGCCAGGGGGTCGGCTTTCGCCACGGGGGCGCCGGCCGGGGACTTCGTCAGCGCGCCGGCGTCGGCGCCCGCCGAGGCGACCGTCGCGGCCGCCGCGGAGGCCACGCTCTCGCGGCCGTGCACGGCGTCCGTCATGTCGGTGATCTCCTTGCGGAGGTCGAAGCTCTCGCGGATCTCCTTGAGCCCGAGGTCGTCCTCGCCGTCCATCAGCTGCTTGCGGATGAACGTCTTCGGGTTCAGGTCCTCGAACTCGAAGTCCTTGAACTGCGGGCCCAGCTCGGAGCGGATGTCTTCCTTGGCGCTGTCCGAGAACTCGCGGATCTTGCGGATCGTGCGCGTGATGTCCTGGATGACCTTCGGCAGCTTGTCCGGGCCGAAGACCAGGACGGCGAGAATCCCGAGAGTAAGCAGCTCAAGTGCGCCTATGTCGTTGAACACTTTGCCGCTCCTCGTGTGCTCCGCGTGTTCGTCGCGTGGTCTCCCACCGGCACGGCCGGAAAGTCCGGCCGTGCAAACGGTACCTGGCCAAGCTGTACGGACGGTACCTCGCGTGGACGTTCAGGTGCCGGTCACGGACCCCAGGGTCAAAGTCATGGACAGCTCTTTACCCCCGCGCGTGAGCCTCAGGTCGAGCCGGTCGCCGGGGCGGTGGGCGCGGATCTTCACGATGAGCTCCTCGCCGCTGTGGACGCGCACACCGTCCACCGCCGTGATGACGTCGCCCGGCCGGACGCCCGCCAGGTCGCCGGGGCCGCCCTCGGTGACGGCGGCGGAGCCGCCCGCGCCCTCGGTGTTCACCTTCGCGCCGTCGCCCAGGTACGCCATGTCGAGGGTGACGCCGATGACGGGGTGGGTGGCCTTGCCGGTGTTGATGAGTTCCTCGGCGACGCGCTTGCCCTGGTTGATCGGTATGGCGAACCCGAGGCCGATCGACCCCGCCTGGGCGCCGGTCTCGGAGGAGCCGGTGTCGGCGGCGCGGATGGCGCTGTTGATGCCGATCACCTGCGCCTGGGCGTCGAGGAGCGGGCCACCGGAGTTGCCGGGGTTGATGGGCGCGTCGGTCTGGAGGGCGTCGACGTAGCTGACGTCGGTGGCACCGGCCTCCTCGCCGCCCGAGGTGATCGGGCGCTGTTTGGCGCTGATGATCCCCGAGGTGACGGTGTTCGACAGGTCGTACGGGGCGCCGATGGCCACCACCGGGTCGCCGACCTCGACGTTGTCGGAGTTGCCGAGCGCCAGCGGCCTCAGCCCGGAGACCCCGCTGACCTTGACCACGGCCAGGTCGTAGCCGCTGTCCTTGCCGACCACCTCGGCGCGCGCGCTCTCGCCGCCGCTGAACGTCACGGTGATGTCGCCGGACGAACCGGCGGGCGCGACGACGTGGTTGTTGGTGAGGATGTGGCCCTGGTCGTCGAGGACGAACCCGGTGCCCGTGCCGGACTCCTCGGCGCCGCTGACGTGCAGGGTGACCACGCCCGGCAGGGCGCTCGCGGCGATCCCGGCGACGCTGTCCGGTGCCCTGCCGGCGGGCACACCGTCGGCCTGCGGGAGGTGGACGGTGGTGAGTCCGCCGTTCCGTTCGACGTACGCGCCGATTCCGCCGCCGACCACGCCCGCGACCAGGGCGAGGAGTACGGCCCCGACGAGCAGCGACCCGCGCCGCCCGCCCGGGCGCCCCGCCGCCGGGACGACCCCGGAGGTCACCGGCGCGGTCCGGATCAGCGGCTGCTGCGGGGAGCCCGCGGCCCACGGGTCGTAGTGCTGCCAGGGCGGCGTGCCGGGTGCCGCCGTGTGGGCCGTGTGGGCCGTGGGCGGCGCGTACGGACCGGGTGCGGGGGTGCCGTGGTGGACGGGGGTGCCGTGGCGGACCGGGGTGCCGTGCGGGATGCCCGGTACGGGGGTGCCGTGGGCGGGGGTCGTGGCGGGGTGCTGGACCGGCGGGGCGGGCGCCCAGGGGCCGGGGCCGCCGTAGGGCGGGGTGCCGTACTCGTCGGGCTCGTGCAACGGACGCGAGGCGCCGGGGGTACGGGGCCCGGGGACCTCCGGGACGGTGAGCCCGGGGAGCTCCCGGGCGGTGGGCCCGGGTGCGCCGGTCACCGGAGCGGCCGGTGCGTCGGCGGTCGGTGCGGGACCGTCGGCCACCGGTGCGGGTGCGTCGGCCACGGGTGAGGGGCCGTCGGCTGCCGGGACGCGCGCGTCGGCGACCGGTGCGGGTTCCGGTGCGAGGGGGGCGGGTCCCGTGGCGGGGCGGCTCCACCACTTCGGCTTCGGTCCGGTGGGCTTTCCCTCGTCCATGCTCTCCCCGCACATCCTCCGCACGCTCTCCCCGGAGCGCTCCGACCGGAATTCAACCAGGTTTTGGGGAGTCGGTGAGGGGCCGGCCCGTGCGGGCCCCGGGGGTTGCCGGTCCCGCGCCGGGCGTGACCGGCGCGGGGGAGGTCAGCGCAGCGCCTGCTGCGGTGACGGCAGGGCCGAGAGCGGCGTGACGGAGGCGGACGGGGACGGGGCGGCGGAGGACGGCGCCGGGGCCGACGGGGGCGGGGCGGCGGCTGTGCTGGTGGCGGACGCGCTGGCCCTCGGCTGCGCGGCCGCGGCGGGGAAGAGCGGTGCGAGGAGCGGGGACGCCGTGCGGGGGCATATCAGCGAGGCCAGCGAGACGTTCCGCGTCGGCTGCGCGGGCGCCTGCCCGGTCCCGAAGAGGGTGTCGGTGCCGGACAGGGTCGGCGAGGTGGCGGCGGTGAGCCCCACCGGCGCGGAGGACGCCGCGAAGGTGGAGGTGGAGGTGATGCCGGAACGGTCCTCCACGGAGAGGGCGCCGCCCTGGGCACTGCCCCGGCTGGCCGAGGCGATTCCGCTCGCCGCGCGCTCGTCGGCGTCGAGCGGGGTCGCCGCGGACCCGGCTCCCTCGGCACGCAGCGGAACGTCGAACGCGTCGTCCACCGGGATGGCCCCGCCCAGGGCGATCGCCGCCAGTGAGACGGCGCTGGCGGCCGCGAACGCGAACCGGCGGGCGCGCCACGGGGAGCGGTCGGCCTCGCGGGCCACCTCGTGTATGCGGAAGGCGGAACCGGCGGCGCCGCCGGGCAGCACGGAACCCGCCCCGTGCGCGGTGGGGAGGTAGCCGAAGCCGTCCAGCGGCGAGGGGGCCTTCTCCGTCCGCCGTCCGCCGGGGGGACGGCCACCGGGGAGGCGGTAGTCGTCGACGGGCCGGCCGTCGGGGCCGAAGGGCCCGCGTCCGAATCCGTCGTCGGCGCCGGTGCCCCCGGGGAGGCCCTGGAGGCGGGCGAGGAAGCCCTCGCTGGGTGAGGGGGGAGCCGTCTGCGCGAACACGGACTTGACCCGCCGTTGGGCGTCGGCTTCCGCCTTGCAGCGGGCGCAGGTGGCGAGGTGGGCCAGGACGCGTTCGCGGGCGTCGTGCTTGAGCTCGCCGTCGACCAGGGCGGCGAGCCGGTCCCCCAAGTGCTGCTCGGCAGGGGTGGGGCCTGTGGGGGTCACGTCGTTCCGCCCTCCCCCGCGAGGACCGCGCCCGCCAGGGAGCGCTGTTCGGCGCGGGCTTCGGGAGACCGGTGCTTGAGCGCCTTGCGCAGATGCGAACGGCCTCGGTGGATGCGGCTGCGCACGGTGCCCAGCTTGACGCCGAGGGTGGCCGCGATCTCCTCGTAGCTCAGTCCCTCGATGTCGCAGAGCACCACGGCGGCACGGAATTCGGGCGCGAGGGTGTCCAGCGCCTGCTGCACGTCCGCGTCGAAGTGGGTGTCGTTGAACGCCTGCTGCGGCGACGGCTCACGGCTGGGCAGCCGCTCGGCCGCGTCGTCTCCCAGGGAGTCGAAACGGATCCGCTGCTTGCGGCGGACCATGTCGAGGAAGAGGTTGGTGGTGATGCGGTGCAGCCAGCCCTCGAAGGTGCCGGGGGTGTAGGTCGACAGCGACCGGAAGACGCGGACGAACACCTCTTGGGTGAGGTCCTCCGCGTCGTGCTGGTTGCCCGTCAGCCGGTACGCGAGTCGGTACACGCGTCCGCTGTGGGTGCTGACGATCTCTTCCCATGAGGGCGGGGTCCACGCCGGGGATTCCGTGTCGGAGGCGAAGGTCGCGGTCGTTGCGGAATCGTTGGAAGAACGGTCAGCGTTGTTGGTCACGGATTTCGGCTCACCCGCCGACCTGAGAAAGCGCCGCAGCGCTCCTCCCCGATCCCCAGGCGCAGCCGCACCTCCCCTGTCGGCTCTGGTGGTGTCCAGTGGAGCCCCTACCATAGCCACCTCGCCCGTTAGCTCCGTATAAGCCTTTTTCGGAGGGGCCGGGCCATGCCCGGGGCCTGCTCTCGCCGGTCCGGCGGGCCCGATCCGCGGGCCCCCTTCGGGCGCTTTCCCCTCTCCCTCCCCAACGTCCGGTCCCATCTGCGGGTTCCCCTGCACAGCGGATACAGTCACCGTTGCGCCAACTACGGGGACAGGAGAGGGTCATTACCGCCAACCGGCAGACGAGCTGGGCGTTCGCCGACGCCTTTGTCCCCGAGGACGAGGCTCTGTACCTGGCCCGCGAGCGGGCCAGGTCGTTCGGGATCCACTCCGTCTCCCCCGGCACGGGTGCCGCACTGCGGCTGCTCGCCGCCGCGGCGGACGCCAAAGCGGTGGCGGAAATCGGCACCGGTACCGGCGTGTCCGGCATCTACCTGCTGAACGGGATGCGTCCGGACGGGGTGCTGACCACGGTCGATCCCGAGCCGGAGCGTCAGCAGTTCGCCCGTGAGGCGTTCCGCTCGGCGGGGTTCGCCACCAACCGGTCCCGCTTCATCCCCGGCCGCGCGCTGGACGTCCTGCCGCGCCTCGCGGACGGCGGGTACGACCTCGTCTTCTGCGACGGCGACCGGCTGGAGAGCCTGGAGTACCTGGCCGAATCGTTGCGTCTGCTCCGCCGGGGCGGGGTCGTCTGCTTCGAGGGGGTCTTCGCGGACGGCCGTACGGTCGACGCGGCGGCGCAGCCCGCGGAGGTCCAGCGCATCCGGGAGCTGCTGCGGGCGGTGCGGGAGAGCCAGGAGCTGATGTCCACGCTGCTGCCGGTCGGCGACGGGCTGCTCTGCGCGGTCCGCCGCGGCTGAGCCGGGCGCTCCGGATCAGCCGGAGGCCGCCGCTCGGCGTCGCGGGCCGTGCTCCCCTTCCGCCGCTCGTCCTCGCGGGCGCCGCGCACCCTTTTCGTATACGGCCCTGGACACGCTTCTGCCCCGGCACGGGAGACCGTGCCGGGGCAGAAGTGAAGTGTGGGCGCGCAGGAGGGTCAGCCGACAACCTTCTTGAGCGCGTCGCCGAGCGCGTCTGCCTCGTCCGGAGTCAGCTCGACAACGAGCCGACCGCCGCCTTCGAGCGGAACGCGCATGACGATGCCCCGCCCCTCCTTTGTCACCTCGAGCGGGCCGTCGCCCGTCCGCGGCTTCATGGCCGCCATGCTCGTTCCCCTTCCTGAAACCAGCTCAATCGCAACCGGCGGCCCCATGACAGGCGCTGCCTCACCGGCATCGAACACATTGCTTCCAGGTCATTATCCCGCATGCGACACCCCGATGACCAACATCGATCGGCATCGCTTGCGCAACGCACACCACCAAAACCACCCAATTCGGCGATCCGGCTGCGATACTTCGCCCCCTCGCGGCCCGAGGTGAGAGCCAATCGTTAGACGCAGGTCACATGTCGGCCCGGCGGGGCGTCGGCCATGCTTGCCTGGCGAAGCACCGAACCTGGACAGCGAGGGGACACCACCATGGCCGAGGAACTGGCGAGCACCGTGCTCTACGAGGTGAGCGACGGGCTGGCGACGATCACCCTCAACCGGCCGGACGCGATGAACGCCATGAACACGGCGGCCAAGGTCGCTCTGCGGGACGCGCTGCGCGCCGCCGCCGCCGACTCCTCGGTGCGCGCCGTCCTCCTCACGGCCACCGGGCGCGCCTTCTGCGTCGGCCAGGACCTGAAGGAGCACGTCGCCTCGCTGGTGACCGCGCAGGAGACGGGCAGCGGCAACGCGCTGAGCACGGTGGGCGAGCACTACAACCCGATCGTGCTCGCCCTCACCGAGATGGAGAAGCCGGTCGTGGCCGGGGTGAACGGGGTCGCCGCCGGGGCCGGATTCGGCTTCGCGCTCGCCGCCGACTACCGGGTGGTCGCCGACACCGCTTCCTTCAACACCTCGTTCGCGGGGGTCGCGCTGACCGCCGACTCCGGGATGTCCTGGACGCTGCCCCGGCTGATCGGGCCGAGCCGCGCCGCGGACCTGCTGCTCTTCCCGCGGTCGATCACGGCGGCCGAGGCGTACGGGCTGGGCCTGGTCAACCGGGTCGTCCCGGCGGCCGACCTCGCGGCCGAGGCCGCGTCGGTGGCGCGCGCGCTGGCGGACGGGCCGACCGTGGCCTACGCGGCGCTGAAGGCGTCGATGGCGTACGGCGCGGGGCACACCCTGGCCGAGACGCTGGAGAAGGAGGACGAGCTCCAGACGAAGGCGGGCGCCTCGCAGGACCACACCATCGCGGTGAAGGCGTTCCTCGCCAAGGAGAAGCCGCGCTACCTCGGCAAGTGAGACCGGTTCCGGCCGCCGCGTGCCGAGCGGCCGGGAGGCCGGTGTCAGCCGGTGGCGCCCCGCGCCACGCAGTCGGCGAGGTGGTCGTCCACCAGGCCGCACGCCTGCATCAGGGCGTGCGCGGTGGTCGGGCCGACGAAGCGTACGGACCGCTTCTTGAGCGCCTTGGCGAGCGCGGTGGACTCCGGGGTGACGGCCGCCACGTCCCCGAGCTTCCGGGGGGCGGGCCGGGTGGCCGGGTCGGGGGCGTACGACCAGATCAGTCCGTCCAGCTCGCCGGGGGCCCACTCGGCGAGCACCCGGGCGTTGGCGAGGGTGGCGTCGATCTTGGCGCGGTTGCGGATGATGCCGGCGTCGGCGAGGAGGCGTTCCTTGTCGGCGTCGGTGAACCGTGCGACCTCGGCGATCTCGAACCCGGCGAAGGCGGCGCGGAAGCCCTCCCGTCGGCGCAGGATCGTCAGCCAGGACAGGCCGGACTGGAACGCCTCCAGGCAGAGGCGTTCGAAGAGCGCGTCGTCGCCGTGGACCGGGCGGCCCCACTCGGTGTCGTGGTAGGCGAGGTAGTCCTCGGTGCTGAGGCCCCAGGGGCAGCGCAGCCTGCCGTCCGGGCCCGGTTCGGCTCCGCCGCTCATCGGGTCTCTCCGTCCTCGTCGTCGGGCTTGTGGCCGGTGGGCCGCTTGTGGAGGTCGGGGCCGGGCGCGCCCTGCGCGAGGGCTCCGGCGAGCGCCGACTCCAGGTCGGCGATCCGGGCGTCGCGCTCGGCCAGCTCGGCCGCGACCCGGTCGAGCGCCTCGTCGACGTCGGCCATGCGGTAGCCGCGTACGGCCATCGGCAGCCGGAGGTGCTCTATGTCGGCGGTGACCAGGGGCCGGGTCGCCGGCAGCGGATCGGAGGGGACCTCGGGCGCGGTGTCCTGGAGCACCGTGCGGTCGCCCCCACCGACCACGGCAAGGGTGACCGCGGCGACGACCACGACCATCGCGAGCAGCAGGAACAAGAACACGTGCGCCTCCCCAGAGGGCGGGAATCAGTCCGGGTCCGATCGTGCCATGCGGCAGTGACAGCGGAGGCCGACGGTTAGGGTCTCTCGTCTGGATCATGCCGCATCGGGGCGGTCGGGGTGCGGGGTCCGGCGCAAGCGATCTACGAGGAGGAACACGGGATGCGAAGCGGTCCACTCAGGCTGGGACGGCGGGAATTCGGTCCGCGCGAACCGGTGATCATGGCAATCGTGAACCGGACCCCCGACTCCTTCTACGACCAGGGCGCCACGTTCCGGGACGAGCCGGCGCTCGCCCGGGTCGAGCAGGCGGTCGCGGAGGGCGCCGCGATCATCGACATCGGCGGCGTGAAGGCGGGACCGGGCGAGGAGGTGTCCGCCGAGGAGGAGGCGCGGCGGACGGTCGGGTTCGTCGCGGAGGTCCGCCGCCGCCACCCGGACGTGGTGATCAGCGTGGACACCTGGCGGCACGACGTGGGCGAGGCGGTGTGCGAGGCCGGCGCCGACGTGCTGAACGACGCGTGGGGCGGGGTGGACCCGAAGCTGGCGGAGGTCGCGGCCCGGTTCGGCGCGGGGCTGGTCTGCACCCACGCGGGCGGCGCGGAGCCGCGTACCCGCCCGCACCGGGTGGAGTACGAGGACGTGATGGCGGACATCCTGCGGGTCACCCTGGGGCTGGCCGAGCGGGCGGTGGAGCTGGGGGTGCGGCGGGACGGGATCATGATCGATCCCGGTCACGACTTCGGGAAGAACACCCGGCACTCCCTGGAGGCCACCCGGCGCCTCGACGAGATGACGGCGACCGGCTGGCCGGTGCTGGTCTCGCTCTCCAACAAGGACTTCGTGGGCGAGACCCTGGACCGCCCGGTGAAGGAGCGGGTGATCGGGACGCTGGCGACCACGGCGGTGTCGGCGTGGCTGGGGGCCCAGGTGTACCGGGTGCACGAGGTGGCGGAGACCCGTCAGGTGCTGGACATGGTCGCGTCGATCGCCGGTCACCGGCCGCCCGCGGTGGCGCGGCGCGGGCTGGCGTAGCGCGCCGGGGGCCCGGTCACCCGGCCCGGGCGGGTCGGGTGACCGGTGGCGTACCGAAAGCCCCGGGGGACCTCATGAGCCCGGCGGCGCACCGGAGGGCCGGCGGGAAGGGTCAGGCACGGCCTACCGGCCGACCTCCTTCGTCACCAGGGCCACCGCCTCGTCCACGTCGTCGGTGACGTGGAACAGCAGCAGGTCCTTCTCGGACGCCTTGCCCTGGGCGACCACGGTGTTCCGGAGCCAGTCGACGAGACCGCTCCAGTAGGCGGAGCCGAAGAGCACGATCGGGAACCGGGTGACCTTGCCGGTCTGCACGAGGGTCAGCGCCTCGAAGAGTTCGTCCAGGGTGCCGAGGCCGCCGGGGAGGACGACGAAGCCCTGGGCATACTTGACAAACATCGTTTTTCGGACAAAAAAGTAACGGAAGTTGACGCCGATGTCGACGTGCGGGTTCAGCCCGGACTCGAAGGGCAGCTCGATGCCGAGTCCGACCGAGATCCCCTTCGCCTCCCTGGCGCCCTTGTTGGCGGCCTCCATCGCGCCGGGGCCGCCGCCGGTGATGACGGCGAAGCCCGCGTCGACGAGCGCCCGGCCGATGCGTACCCCGGCGTCGTAGTCCGGGGTGTCCACCGCGGTGCGGGCGGAGCCGAAGACGCTGATCGCGCTGGGCAGCTCGGCGAGTGCCCCGAACCCTTCGACGAACTCGGACTGGATGCGCATGACCCGCCAGGGGTCGGTGTGCACCCATTCCGAGTCGTCCTCGGAGTCCAGCAACCGCTGATCGGTCGTGCCGGGCTGTACCTGCTCCCTGCGGCGCAGCACCGGGCCGAGCCGCTGTTCCTCGGGCCTGACCGCCCCCTCGGGAATCTCAGCGTGCTCGGGAATCCGCGCGTCCTCCGGGTTGCCCATGACCTGCTCCCTCCACCGACCTGCGTTGTGGCTGTTCCCCGTCAGCCTAGATCGGTCGAGGTTACGGGCGGGGTAATGCCGTGGGTCAGCTGGTGAGCCAGGAGCGCAGGCGTTCCTCGCAGTGGGTGATGCGTGCGGTCGCCACGTGTTCGTCGCGCTTGTGGGCGTAGAGCGCGTCTCCGGGACCGTAGTTGACGGCGGGGACGCCGAGGTCGCCGAAGCGGGAGACGTCGGTCCAGCCGAACTTGGGCTGGGCGGTGCCGCCGACGGCCGCCATGAACGCCTTCGCCGCCGGGTGCGAGAGGCCCGGCATGGCGGCGGTGGAGTGGTCGTCCACGGTGAACCCGGTGACCGGGCAGTCGGCGAAGACCTCGCGGACGTGCGCGAGGGCCTCCTCGGCGGTGCGGTCGGGGGCGTAGCGGTAGTTGACGGTGACGGTGCAGGCGTCCGGGATCACGTTGGTGGCGACGCCGCCTTCGATCTTCACCGCGTTGAGGCCCTCGCGGTATTCGAGGCCGTCGATGACCGGGCGGCGCGGTTCGTACGCGGCGAGCGCCGCGAGGATCGGGGTGGCGGCGTGGATGGCGTTGGACCCCATCCAGCTGCGGGCGGAGTGGGCGCGTTCGCCCTCGGTGTGCAGGATGACGCGCAGGGTGCCCTGGCAGCCGCCCTCGACCTGGGCGTCGGAGGGCTCCAGGAGGACGGCGAAGTCGCCTTCCAGCCAGTCGGGGTGGGCGTCGGCGACGTGGCCGAGGCCGTTGAGGTGGGCGGCGACCTCTTCGTTGTCGTAGAAGACGAAGGTCAGGTCGCGGTTGGGCTCGGGGACGGTCGCGGCGATCCGCAGCTGGACGGCGACCCCGGACTTCATGTCGGAGGTGCCGCAGCCCCAGAGGATGCCGTTCTCGTCGAGCCGGGAGGGCACGTTGTCGGCGATCGGCACGGTGTCGATGTGACCGGCCAGGACGACGCGTTCGGGGCGGCCGAGGTGGGTGCGGGCGACCACGTTGTTGCCGTGCCGGTCGACGGTCAGGTGCGGCAGTGCGCGCAGCGCCGCCTCGATGGCGTCCGCCAGGTCCTTCTCCTCCCCGCTCACCGACGGGAAGTCGACGAGCCGGGCGGTGAGTGCGGGTGCGTCCAGAGCGAGGTCAAGCGTGCGTTCGGCCATGGCTCCGACCCTATTACTCCGGAGGGCACGGCCTCGCCGGGGGACGCCGGCGGACATCGGGGACGTTCCGGGCGGGAGCTCTGGCGTGCAGCACGGATCTCGGCCCCGCCCGTACCCTCCAGTACGGTATGCCCGTGCCTCGGACGACACTCTCCTCCCCCACCGGCCACCGCTCCGGCCGCCGCCGCCTCTACCAGGTGCTGGCGGCGTTCGTCGTGCTCGCGGCGCTGGCCGGTTATCTCGCGGTGCAGTACCTCTCCGGCAGCAAGGACCTGCTGACCGGCTGCGAGGTGCGCTACGACGACGGCACGAAGGACGCCGCGGAGAGTACGTACGAGATGGGCGCCGACCAGGCCGCCAGCGCGGCGACGATCGCCGCCGTGGGGGTCGCGCGCGGGATGCCGGAGCGGGCCGTGGCCATCGCGCTGGCGACCGCGATTCAGGAGTCGCAGCTGCGCAACATCGACTACGGCGACCGGGATTCCCTCGGCCTCTTCCAGCAGCGCCCCTCGCAGGGCTGGGGCACCTCGGAGCAGATCCAGGACCCGGTGTACGCGTCCGGGAAGTTCTACGAGCACCTCGCGAAGATCCGCGGCTACCAGGACCTGCCGCTGACGGAGGCGGCGCAGCGCGTGCAGCGCAGCGGTTACCCGGAGGCGTACGCGCAGCACGAGCCGGACGCGCTGCTCCTGGCGTCCGCGCTGACCGGGCGGATGCCCGCCGCGCTCAACTGCGCGGCGCCGGTCACCGCGACGGCCGCCGCGCCGGGCGATCCGGACCGGCTCCGCACCGAGCTGGTACGGGACTTCGGCAAGGGGGTCCTGCCGACCGAGGAGTCCGCGGGTCCGGCGGCGACGCGCACGGTCGCGGTGCCGGTTCCGGAGGGCGCGACGGACGGGGCGGATGCGGCCGACGGGGCGGATGCGGCCGACGGGGCGGAGGCGACCGACGGGGCCGACAAGGCTGACTCCTCCGCGGTGACGACGGGTGCGCGGCGGGGCTGGTCGGTGGCGCTCTGGGGGGTCGCCCGCTCCGGCGAACTCGGCATCGACGAGATCCGTTACGCGGGCCGGGTGTGGACCCCGGGCACGGGGTGGCGCGCGGACGCGGCGGGATCGAAGGAAGCGACGAAACCGGCGGATGCGGCAGATTCAGACACCGGCGAGGTCCGGATGCGCCTCGCACAGTAGCGCGGCCGATCCCCCGCAGGGGCCATCCCGGGCGTCTGCCGACGGGGCGCCCGGGTACCCGCCCGGAGCATCTGACGGGCGTCCCGTTTCCCTTGTGGCGCAAGGGAAGAGACGGTACTCCGGGCGGCCCGGACTTCCGTGCCCGGACCCTGCGTCCGGGGTGCGGATTATCCGACGCATTGCCGACTCTTTACCTCGGACCACCGCAACCTCCCCCGCCCCCGGCGCAGTTGATCAGTCCGTCCGGAACGCCGGACGAGCACTGCCGAACTTCCCGCCGAAGGAGCATCATGTCCCTCCCCCTGACCCGCCGTATCGCCCGCGCCGCCCTGCTGATCGCCGCCGCCGCTCCGGTGATCGGCGCGGCCGGTGCCGCGAACGCCGCGGGTCTCCCGCAGACGCCGGACCTGGGCGGCCTGACCAAGCTGGACAGCACGCACCTGAGCAGCACCCTCGACAGCACCGCCCAGCAGGGCGCGAAGACGCTGAACGAGACGGGCGGCAAGCTGGTCGGCACGGCCGTCCCGGTCGCCGCGAAGACGGTGAACCAGGCGGGCGAGCTGGTCGCCCCCGAGGCGAAGGAGAAGGCCGGCAAGACCACCGGTCAGACGGCCGAGGTCCTCGGTGGCGCCGCCAACAAGGCGACCGGCGGCTCGCTGCCCGTCGAGCAGCTCGCGGGGGCCCTGCCGCTCGGCGGCTGAACCGGCCGCGCACCCGCAGGAGACGACGCCGAGGGGCCACGGGACCGAATCCCGTGGCCCCTCGGCGTCGTCAAGCCGTCAGGCCGGCAAGCGGTTCAGGCGGTTCAGGCGGTTCAGGCGGTCAGCCGCTTCACGGCCGCCGCGACCCGCTCGTCGGTCGCCGTGAACGCGACCCGCACGAAGCGGTCTCCGGCCGGGCCGTAGAACTCGCCGGGCGCCACGAGGATGCCGAGTCCGGCCAGGTACGCGACGGTGTCCCAGCAGGGTTCGTCGCGGGTCACCCAGAGGTAGAGGCTCGCCTCGCTGTGCTCGACGCGGAAGCCGTGGCCCTCCAGGGCCGTGCGCAGCGCCGCGCGCCGGTCGGCGTAGCGGGCGCGCTGTTCGGCGACGTGGGTGTCGTCGGCGAGGGCCGCCGCGGTGGCCGCCTGTACCGGGGCGGGGGTCATCATGCCGCCGTGCTTGCGGATCTGGAGCAGTTCGCCGAGGACGGCCGGGTCGCCCGCGATGAACGCCGCCCGGTATCCGGCCAGGTTGGACCGCTTGGAGAGCGAGTGGACGGCGACGAGGCCGTCGAACGAGCCGCCGCTGACGTCCGGGTGGAGCACCGAGACCGGTTCGGCCTCCCAGCCGAGTTCCAGGTAGCACTCGTCGCTGACGACCAGGATGTCGTGGGCGCGGGCCCAGGCGACGATCCGGGTGAGTTCCTCGCCGGAGAGCACGCGGCCGGTCGGGTTGGACGGGGAGTTCAGCCAGAGCAGCTTGAGCCCGGCCGGGTCGAGCGTGGTCGGGTCGTCGTAGGTGACGGCTTCCGCGCCGCAGAGCCGGGCGCCGATCTCGTACGTCGGGTAGGCGAGCGCCGGGAAGGCGACCTTGTCGCCGGGGCCCAGGCCGAGCTGGGTCGGCAGCCAGGCCACGAGCTCCTTGGAGCCGACGACCGGCAGGACGTGGTGGTGGGTGACGCCCGTCGCGCCGAGGCGCCGCTCCACCCAGCCGCTGAGCGCGTCCCTCAGCTCCGCCGTCCCCCAGACCGTCGGATAGCCGGGGCTGTCGGCCGCCGCGGCGAGCGCCTTCCGGATCACCTCGGGCACCGGGTCGACGGGGGTGCCGATGGACAGGTCCACGATGCCGTCCGGGTGGGCTTCGGCGGTGGCCTTGTGGGGTGCCAGGCGGTCCCAGGGAAATTCCGGGAGGCGGGAGGAGAGTGCTGAGGACACGGAACTCTGCTTTCTCGTACGGGCGAAAACACCTCGGTCCCGCACGGTGACGAGCCGTACGGGACCGGGCGCCACATCTGCGGCCGCGTGGTGCTGGGTGCGGCGCGGCTGGGGCGGTTTGTTACTGGTTCTGGGGCGGCAGCGCGGCCACGAAGGCGTGGTCGCGCTCGATGAGCCCCAGCTTGGAGGCGCCACCGGGCGAGCCGAGGTCGTCGAAGAACTCGACGTTCGCCTTGTAGTAGTCCTTCCACTCCTCGGGGGTGTCGTCCTCGTAGAAGATGGCCTCGACCGGACAGACCGGCTCACAGGCGCCGCAGTCGACACACTCGTCGGGGTGGATGTACAAGGACCGCTGGCCCTCGTAGATGCAGTCGACGGGGCACTCTTCGATGCAGGCCTTGTCCTTTACGTCGACACAAGGCTGCGCGATGACGTAGGTCACGCTGTCGTTCCTCCTCGGTAGGGCGTTGGCTCTCGCGCGGGAGCGCGGCGTCGATGATGCCCTCACCTAGTATCTCCGTAGTTCAGCACGATCCGAACAGGAGGGGCGGTAGGAGCCGTGGAATTCACCGTCGGCGGACGCCTTGAGGTCCGTATTACCCAGGCTGATGTGGGAAAACGCGTGTCCGTCCGCCGTCGTTGCGAGGGTGGCGCCGAAGGCGCGGGGTTCACGGACACGGTCGGAGTTCTCACATCCTGGGACTCGGGCGTGCTCCGGATCACACCCAGGAGTGGACAGGGCGTCCACATCGCGGAATCCACGCTCGTCGCCGGCAAGGTCGTTCCGCCCGCACCGGCACGCCGGCCCGGTCCCGCGGCCACGTTCGCGGAACTCACCCGGGTGACGGCCCGCGCCTGGCAGCCGGTGGAGCGCGAGGCGCTGGGCGCGTGGGAGCTGCGCGCCGCGAGCGGCTTCACCCGTCGCGCCAACTCGGTCCTGCCGCTGGGCGATCCGGGGATGCCGGTCGCCGACGCGCTGGCGCACGCGACGCGGTGGTACGCGGAGCGCGGCCTGCCCGCCTACGTCCAGGCCGGAACCGGGGCCGCCGACAGCCAGGAGGCGCTCTGCGCCGAGCTGGAGGATCTCGGCTGGCGGCGCGAGGTCTCCGCCGGGGTGCGGATCGGCGCGCTGGCCCCCGTCGGTGACCAGGACGCGGACGTCTCCCGGGTGCTGCTCGACCGGACGGCCGACGCCCGGTGGCTGGAGCGCTACCACCGCGCCGGAGCGGACTCGGTTCCGATGCTCCGGGTGCTGTCCCAGGGCCCGTCGGTCTGGTTCGCGACCGTGCCGGGCGACGACCCGGCGGGCGCGCCCGCCGCGATCGGCCGGTGCGTGGTGGACGGCCGGTGGGCCGGCTTCGGGGCGATAGAGGTGAACCCGGAATACCGGCGCCGGGGCCTGGCCACCACGGTGATGACCGCGCTGGCGCGTACCGCGCTGGCGGAGGGCGCCTCGGCGGCCTGGCTCCAGGTGGAGGAGGACAACGCCGGGGCGATCGCCCTGTACGACCGGATGGGCTTCGTGACCCACCACCGGTACCACCACTTCCGTTCCGCGTAGGGCGTGTTCCGAAAAGTGGCGCCGTCCGCCCGGAGGGCGGGTCCGGCGGCGCCCGGTGCGTGCGATCGCAAGGCGGAGGGGCACCCCGATACTGGATGTGTCGGGGTGATCCCGACAACGCGGCGAGCGTGCGTGCCGGACGCCGCCGGACAGCCGGAACTTTCGGAACACGCCCTGACGGCACGGGCGTTCGGAGCGGTGGAACAGGTGACAGACGTGGACCCCGTGGACGACGGATCGGCCTCCGAGGACTTCTCCATGGCCGGGCGGCGGGCGCGGTTCGCCGAGGAGGCCCGCTCCGAACGGCCGGATCTCGCGCTGCTCTGCCTGCTGGTGGGCGCGGAGGCGATGCCCGAGCCACCGCCCGGGTCCCCCGATCCGTACGGCATCGACGCGGCGCAGATCGAGCTGGACCGGCTGGCCGGGCTTCTCCCGCACGGCCTGGCCACCCCGCTGGACTGGGCGACGGCGCTGGGCGAACTGCTCGGCGGCCGTTACGGCTTCTGCGGCGCCTCCCCCGACTACCAGCGGCTGGAGTCGTCCCTCCTCCAGCAGGTGCTGCACCGCCGCCGGGGGTTGCCGATCCTGCTCTCCGTGGTGTGGATGGAGGTGGCGCGGCGGGCGGGCGCCCCGGTCCACGGGGTCGCGCTGCCGGGCCATTTCGTGGTCGGTTTCGGCGATCCGGCCGAGCACGTGCTGGCCGATCCGTTCGCCGGGGGCGCGGTCCTGACCGGCGAGGACGCCGAGTTGATGGTGGCGGGTTCGACCGGGGTGCCGCTGCGGGGGTCGCTGCCGACGCCCGCCCGGCCACAGGCGATCGTGCTGCGCATCCTCAACAACATCCGCGCCTGGGCCTCGACCCGCCCCGAGCGCTCCGACGTGGCGCTGTGGGCGGTCGAGCTGTCGCTCCTGCTCCCCTCCCATCCGGCGCGCCTGCGGTACGAGCGCGCTCAACTCCTCGTCCAGCGCGGAGACTTCGTGCGCGGGGCGGCGGAGATGGAGGAGTACGCGGACGTCATCGGCGGCATCGAGCCGGCGGCGGCGGAGTCGATACGGAATGCGGCCCGGGCGGCCCGGGCCCGGCTGAACTGATCCACCCGGCGGCCCGCCGCGCGTCGCCGGAGGACTGAGGCGCGGACGGGGCGGTTCACGCGTCCCCGCCGTCCCGCCCCAGTTCGCAGTAGAGGTCGCGGAAGGCGGCGGCGAGGGAGGCGACCGTGCGCCAGTACGCGTAGGCGGCGAGGTCCGGGGTGCCCGGATCGGGCCGCACCGCGACGTCGAGGTGACGGTAGGCGGCGCGGAACAGCAGCCGGACGGCTCCCCGGTCCGGCTCGTCGTGTCCGTACTCGTCCGCGCTCATCAGCTTCCGCAGGTGGGCGACGAGTTCGTCCGTACCGGCGTTGACGACGCTCCGCGGCGGCACGCCCGCCCGGTCCGCCCTCGCGTGCTCGATGGCGTCGGCGATCGCGTCCACGTCGATGCCCGGGTCCCTCGGTCGGACGTCCGGTGCGGTGCTGCTGTTCATCGGTCCTCCTGGCGGCCGCCCGGTCTTCCCGCCCGCCGGCCGCCGGTGGACGGGGGCGGGTCAAGCGGTGTCCGGTTGTACGGAAATCGAACCGCATCCGCCCTCGCGCGGGGGGTGTGACGCCCCGCCCGGCTGATCAAAGTGGTCAAAGATCGACAGGCCTCGCCCAGGACCGGTCCCGGATCGCCTCGACACGGGTGACGTGCGGAAATCCGCCCCCTGACGGCCCGGGGCCGTGGCTACGTTGAGCCCGTCCGAGCGCCGGGGCTCCTGGCCATCGGCCCCCGGGCACCGGGCGTCGAGCACCAGGGGATGCGATGACACGTACGCGGAACGAGCAGTTGGCCCGTCTCCTGGGCGAGGCCGGCTGGTCGCGCGCCCAGGCGGCGAGCGCCTTCAACCGGGCGGCGGCGGAGGGCAGGCGCCCGGACGATCCGGGCGGTCCGCTGATCGGGCGCTCGCACGTCTCCATGTGGGTGGGCGGCACCCGGCCGTCCGGATCGGCCCCCGCCGTCCTCGCGCTGGCCCTGTCCCGGCGGCTGAAACGTGTCGTCACCGTCGCCGAGATGGGGTTCGCCACCCCGGCCGGCCCGGGAGGCCCGGCCGGCCCGGCGCCGCTCGGGCCGCCCGCCGACGCCCTGGCCGTCCTGGCGGACCTCGGGCGGGTCGACCTCCACCCGGACCGCCGGAACCTGCTGGCCGGGATCGTGTACTCCACGGCGGTCCTCGCGACCCCTTCCGGCGACCGCCCGCCGTCGCCCGTCGCGCTCCCCCCGCACCCGCCCGAGCGGATCTCCAACCACCTCCGGGTGGCCCAGGGCGACGTGGCGATCGTCCGCGAACTCACCCTCGCCTTCTCGGCTGTGGACCAGCGGCGCGGCGGCGGGCACGGCCGCACCGCCCTGGTGCAGTACCTGCACACCGATGTACGCGATCTGATGCACGGCCGGTACGCGCACGAGCGGGTACGCCGGGAGATGGAGTCGGCGGCGGCCGAACTCGCCTATCTCTCCGGGTGGATGGCCTTCGACAGCGGCGAGAACCCGCTCGCCCAGCGCTACTTCACCCTCGGGCTCCAGCTAGCCGGACAGGCCGAGGACCATCCGCTCAGCGGCCATATCCTGCGCGCGATGGCCCACCAGGCCCTGGATCTGGGGCACTACGACAACGCGCTCGCCCTCGCCGAGGCGTCCGTACAGGACCGCCGCTACACCGGGGCGACCCCGCGCGAACGGGCACTGCTCGGCGTGGTGCACGCCCGGGCCCTCGCGGCGGCGGGCCGCACCCACGGCGCGGTGAAGGCGCTGCTGCGCGCGGAGAACGATCTGGCCGCCGCCGACGCGGGGGTGCCCGAGCCGCACCGGACGTTCTTCTTCGGTGAGGCGTCCCTCGCCCACGAGACGGCCCGCACCCTGGAGGTGCTCGGCGACCGCAAGGGCGCGATCCGCGAGTTCGGCCGCTCGGTACGCACCCGGGGCGCGGCCTTCCGCCGCACCCAC
Organism: Streptomyces sp. NBC_01335; assembly: GCF_035953295.1. Lineage (GTDB taxonomy): Bacteria > Actinomycetota > Actinomycetes > Streptomycetales > Streptomycetaceae > Streptomyces. The sequence goes on along the minus strand of NZ_CP108370.1, from coordinate 5,251,711 downwards.
GCGGTGACCCTGGGGCACCTGGGGGCGGCCCAGATGGCGGACGGGCGGGTCGAGGAGGCCTGCGCCACGTGGGGCGGGCTGCTGGACTCCATGGAGGAGGGCATCCAGTCGGGCCGGGCGGAGCAGGCGGTCGTCCAGGCGCGGCGCCTGCTGTCGCCGCTGCGCCACCGCCGCATTCCGTGGGTGACGGCGGTGGCCGAGCGCGCCAACAGGCATCTGTCGAAGCTACATTGACGGCTGGGGTCTCTCGTTGGGATCGGTCTCTCGTCGGGATCGGGCTGGGGGTACGGGCATGGCGGACGCACTGGGCATCGAGCCGATCGGGACCGTGGTCGGGGGGCGCCGGGAGGTGGCCGACGACCACTGGGGCGGCGTCGAGGCGGTGATCCGGCTGCGGCCGGACTTCCCGCCGGAGGTCGTACGCGGGCTGGAGGAGTTCTCCCACCTCGTGGTCGTCTGGCACTTCGACCGGGCCGACCCCGGTGACGTGGCCCTGCACGCGAGGAGCCCCCGGAACAACCCGGCGTGGCCGCCCACCGGCACCTTCGCCCACCGCAACCACCGCCGCCCCAACCAACTCGCCACCAGCTTCCCCCGGTTGCTCGGGGTGGACGGCCTCGATCTGCGGGTGGCCGACCTCGACGCGGTGGACGGCACGCCGGTCTACGACCTGGCCCCCTGGTTCACCGCGATGGGCCCCCGGGGCCCGGTCCACGAGCCGGCCTGGCCGGGCGAGATGCTCGCGGCGTACTGGGCCGGGGCCGAGGAGGACCGTACGAACGGGGCCTGAGGGTGACGTCGGACCAGGTCAGGGCTGCCGCGACGGTCGAACCAGTGACGCGGGGCCACGGTGAACCTTCCGCTGCACGGTGGGACGGCCGGGGAACGGCGCCGCGTGCGCGGGCGGCCTCTCCCCGCCGCCAGGAGTCGTCCAAGGTGACGCCGGGGAGGCGGAGTTCGGTCCGCTCCGGCGTCGGCTCCGGCGCCGGCAGAAGTAGTGGGACTGGGGAACGGGGTGGTGCGAGCGGCACCGGGAGGGGCCGCCCGGACACGATACGGCGGCAGCCCGCCCGGCCGCCAGGCGTGACAGCCTCGTGACGGCACAGCCCACCACTGGCGCACCCTCAAGGAGACGGCAGGCGTTTTCAGCGCAGGAGGAGACCGATGGCGACCGCCAGGCGTTCGAGATAGAAATCCCGGGAGGGGGCCTGGTGCTTGAGTCCGATCGATGCGCTGATCATCGTCCGGGCGACCGGGAGGGCCGTCTCTCGTCCTGACTCGGCGGCGATCGCGTCCGTGATCAGTTCCTCGAAGCGTCGCGGCATGGTCTCGACGATCTCTCCGAGGAGGTCGGGATGGCCCTCGACGACCGTCGCCACATCGCTCGCCAGCGGGCCGATGTAGCGGCCCGCCCACTGGTCGAACGCCTCGACGAGGCGCTCCGGAAGGGAGCGGCCGCTGTCGGCCAGGACCTGTTCGACCGCGGTGATGTCGCGGTCCAGAGCCTGGGCGACCGCGGCACGGAACAGAGTCTCCTTCCCGGAGAAGAGGAAGTAGAGCCCGGGCCGGGAGATGTGTGCCGCCCGCGCCACCTCCTCCATCGAGGTCTTCCGGTAACCGAATCGCGCGAACGTGGCCATGGCGGACTCCAGAACCATGGTTCGACGGTCGGGTTCAGCGACTGTCGACGGCGGGAGGCCGGCGTCGGGACTGCTCATGGAGAGAGCATAAGAGCGGGAGTCACACTGAACAAAAACTGTCTAATGCGTATAGTCGCGCCATGCGCGCTCATCGACTCATCCGCACTCCTTTCACCTCCTCCGACACCGCGGACGAGGTGCTGCGGGGCATCGACCTCACCGGCATCCGCGCGATCGTGACGGGGGCCTCCTCCGGACTCGGGATCGAGACCGCCCGCGCGCTGACCGCTGCCGGGGCGAAAGTGACGCTGGCCGTCAGGAACACGACCGCGGGTGACGCCGTCGCCCGGACGATCGAAGAGTCGACCGGAGGGATACGACCTCGCGTCGTCCGGCTCGACCTCGCCGACAGGGCTTCCGTCACGCGGTTCGTCGACGGGTGGGGCGGCCCGCTCCACCTGCTGATCAACAACGCCGGCGTAGTCACCGGTGGCCTCGAACGAACGCATGAGGGCGGGGAGCTGCAATTCGCGACGAACCACCTGGGACACTTCGCGCTGGCCACCGGCCTTCACCGCGCCCTGGCCCGGGGAGCGGCCGACCGCGGCGGAGCACGGATCGTCTCGGTCAGTTCGACGGCACACATGCGGTCCGGCATCGACTTCGACGACCTCCACTTCGAGCGCCGCGACTACGACCCGCAGATCGCCTACGCCCAGTCGAAGACGGCGAACTCCCTCTTCGCCGTCGAGGCGACCCGCCTCTGGGCTGCCGACGGCATCGTCGCCAACGCGGTGAACCCCGGCGGCATCGCGACCGGACTGCAAAGGAACTTCACACCGGAACAGAAGGCATCGCTCGACGCGGCCGAGGCCGCCGGAGTCTTCACGTACAAATCGGTCGAGCAGGGGGCCGCCACCAGTCTTGTCGCGGCCGTGGCCCCCGAGTTCGCCCACTCCGGAGGTCACTATCTCGACGAGGCGCAAGAGGCCTACACCGTGCCGAACGACGCCGACCTCGCGCAGCACCCGCACGGTGTCAAGGAATGGGCGCTCGACCCTGCCACTGCCGAGCGCCTCTGGACCGTCTCCGCCGCCCTGCTCCGCGTCTGACCTCTCGACGCCGCAGCGAGCCGCACCAGGGCATCCCCTCGCACGCCGGTGAGAGTGATGCGAAGGACAAGATCTACGGGGCGGTGGTGGGGACGGTGATCGTCAGGTGGCCGTCACCGTCCGGCTTCGGGGTGCCGTGGGCGTTCATGCGGGCGGCCAGGTGCTCGACCACTCGTGCGGTGAGTGAGTCGTCCGGGCGTGCCGTGCCCTCCGGAGGCAGGAGCGCCTCCTCCGCCCGTGGCGGGCTGCCGCCGAAGTAGCGGGCCGTGTCGCGGTTGACCGCCCAGCAGGCGACCGAGACCTCGGCCAGGCCCGGCTTGGTCCGTCTCACGCGGAGGTGGGCGCAGAGGAGGAAGTCGTCGCCGCCGTAGGAGACGGTCGCGGTGTGTTCCCCTCCCCGGGGAAACCGGTCCAGCAGCTCGTGCACGGCCGGCTCCACGACGGCGCGCGCCATGGGTTCCGCATACACCATGAGACCTCCTGTTCGGGCGGGACGTTCGGGCGGTGTCCGGTGTTCCACGCGGGCAGCACCTGCCAACTACCGCCCCTGGAAGGCCCGTTGGCCGCCACTTCGGCCCCGCACGCGCGCGACGGTCCGGCCCTGGGCATCGTACGGTCCAGCGGACTCACGCACCCCCCACAGCTCGAAAAGCCCCCTCACCGGTACGGCGAAGGCCCTGTTCCCGGCGGCAGGTGCTGCCTGCCCGGCCGTGAGGCTGGGCCTGCTGGGCCTCCCGGGCACCGGGTTCTGCCCGCGAGCAGGGCCGTGCGGTCCTTGTGGCGTCCCGATCAGTTGCCGAGGGTCTTCCGTGAGGACTGCTTCGGTCCAGGCGTCCGGCATGAGACCAGGGAGATCCTTTGACGCACGAGCACGCGGCGACGGGCACGTCCGCACAGCGGGAGTCGAAGACCAAGCCGGTGTCCCGGTCGGTCGCCGCCAAGGGCTGGACTCCCGGGACCCCCTTGGGCCGAGCCGACATGACAGCCCTCCAGCGGGCGGCGGGCAACGCGGCGGTCGCCCGGCTGGTCGAGGAGCAGCGGCACGCGCACGGGCCCGGCTGCGGGCACGGGGACACGGCCGTGCAGCGGTCGGCGGTCCACGAGGTGCTGCGCAGCACGGGTCAGCCCATGGGCGGTGCGCTTCAGCAGGAGATGGAGTCCCGGTTCGGCGGCGCGGACTTCTCCGACGTACGTCTGCACACCGGGTCGCAGGCGCGCCGCTCGGCCGCCGAGGTCGGGGCGCGTGCCTACACGTCGGGCAGCAGCATCGTCATCGGCGACGGCGGCACCGACAAGCACACCCTCGCCCACGAACTCGGGCATGTCCTTCAGCAGCGGCAGGGGCCGGTGGGCGGTGAGGCCGACCCGCGGGGCCTGCGCATCTCCAAGCCCGACGATCCTCTGGAGGTGGCCGCCGAGCGGCAGGCCCACGAGGTGATGCGCGGACAGGCGCCGGTGCAGCGGAAGACCGACGGTGCCACGGGCGTGCTGCCAAAAGCCGCGGCCTCCTCGGGAACCGGGCCGGCCGTGCAACGCGCTCCGCTCCACGTCGCGCGTGAAGGGGACGGGGCCACGGGCCGGGAGGCCGTGGACTCCGACAACCAGGAGGACGTCCGCCGGTTCGTCTTCGACGCGCTCGGCAAGGGCGACCACGAGGCGGTCACGCTCGTCATGAAGCGTCTCGAAGCCCTCGATCCGCAGCCCGCCTATCTCACCAACCTCCGCGAGGTGGTGGGCGAGTTCCCCGCCGAGGAACGCCTCCGTATCCCGCCCCTGGTCCACTTCATCTGGATCGGCGGCGGCATCAGCAGGGAGGCGCTCAACAACGTCCTGGCGTGGGCGGCGAAGGCCCAGAACACCGACTGGCGCATCAACCTCTGGACGGACAAGCGCAGTACGTGGTCGTGGGCCGACTCGGGCCGGGTGAAGGTGGCCAAGTCGATCGAGTTCAAGTACATCGAGGACGCCCTCGACGAGCGGGTCGCGCCCACGTACGAGAAGGCCACCGGAGGTCCGACGAAGGCGTACCCCTTGGCCTCCGACGTCGCCCGGTACAGCATCCTCAAGAAGCACGGCGGCGTGTACGCCGACGTGGACCTCGGGTCCGGCACGATCGACCTCAAGCAGACCCGGCCTACGCTCCGCGAGAACGACGTACCCGTCCTCGGGCCCCTCATCCGGGACAAGGACAGCCTCAACGCCTCGCTCACGGCGGCGAAGGAGCCGCCCGCCACGGGGGCCGCGACCGCCGAGCAGGTCAAGACCGCGGCACGCTACCTCCTCGACACGGGCGGGTACGGCAACCACTTCATCGGCGCGCAGCGGAACTCGACCGTCATGGAGAAGATGATCACCAAGATCGCCGGTTCCGTCGGGAAGATGGACGCCGAAGAACTCCACATGGTCGGCCCCGTGGGGACCGGCCCCTTCGCCCTCATCCAGGTCGTCGACCAGCACCTCAGCTCGGAGTTCGGCGTCGAGAGCCTCCAGACCGGAGAGCACCAACTGTTCCAGCAGGCGGGGAAGCAGTTCCACGAGCACATGCAGTGGCTGACCGCGGAGAGCGAGAACCAGGACTACTGACACGGTGGCCCGCAGGTGATGACCAACGCCCGGCAGCGGTACCAGGACGGGGTGGACCGAAGAGGACGTCTCACGTGGTGATGCCGCATGTCACGGCATCACCACGTGAGACATCCTCTGATGATCCAGCTGTAGATCGTTGTGCGCCCTGGTCTTGGGGCTGTCTGCCGCTGATGGGGACTCAGGTAGCCTCGGCGCGCCTTCTGGGTAGAGTTGCGCAGTGCCGGAAGGTTGCGGCCCTCTGGGACGTTGCTGCGTGTATGAAGATCGGCGAGGCTTCCAGAGCCAGCGGCGTGAGTGCACGGTCGTTACGGCACTACGAGGACGAGGGCTTGATCGTCCCTGGCCGTTTCAGCAACGGGTTCCGTGACTACTGCCAGTCCACCATCGACCGGGTGCTCGTCATCCGCTCGCTGCTGGAGTCCGGGCTACCGGTGCGGCTGATCAGGGACGTCCTGCCCAGCCTCACCGACGGATCCGATGCCGGCACCGACGTGGTGTGCGCGGAATTCCTCCACGAGGTACGGAGCCATCGCGATCGGCTCGCTGCCCGCATCGCCGTTCTCAGCGATCAGCAGGCGGCACTCGACGCATACCTGCGCGAGGCCCGCCGTACTGACTTCTGACAGCCGCTTGACCTTGACGTAAGTGTCAGGCTCCTACGTTCGGCGCATGGGGATCAACAAGCAGCAGAACACCGTCGAGCAGACCGTACGAGCACTGGTCCAGCACACGCACCGGGGACCGAAGGACCTGACTCTCACGACTGATCACCGCCGCCCCGCCCCGGGGCCCGGCGAGTACCTGATCCGCGTCGGCGCCGCCGGGGTCAACTTCGCCGATGTCATGCAGACCCACGGCACTTACGGAGGAGGCCCACAGGCCCCCTATGTGGCGGGCTTCGAGGCCGCCGGCGAGATCGTGGGCGTCGGCCCGGACGTTGAGACTCCGCTGCAGCTCGGCACTCACGTCGTCGGAGCCGGACCGGGCGCCTTCGCGCAGTACATGACGATGCCGGCCACGGGTGTGCTTCCCGTGCCGTCCGGCTGGAGCGACGCCGAAGCCCTCGGCCTGGTGCTGAACTGGGCCACCGCCTTGGCGGCACTGAAGCCGCTGGGCGAGATCAAGAAGGGTGAGGTAGTCCTCATACATGCTGCGGCCGGAGGCGTCGGGCAGGCCGCCGTCCGCCTCGCCCGCCACTACGGCGCACGCGTGATCGCCACGGCCTCACCCAAGAAGCATCGCTCCGTCAAAGCGCTCGGCTCCGACGAGGTCCTGGACAGCCGACGACCCGATGTGGCCGAGGAGATTGCCCGCCTGACCGGCGGCGTCGATCTGGTCCTGGAATCGGTGGGACAGGCCACGTTCAAGACCAGCCTGTCCGTTGCCAAAGTCTTCACCGGACGCATCGTCGTGTTCGGCGCCGCCTCCGGCGATGCCACCCTCACCACCCACGACCTGGTTTTCAACCACCAGGTCCAAGTCAAGGGTCTGCACATCGGTGCACTGGCGGTCGCGGCCCCTTCCCTCTACCAGTCATTGCTCGTCGAGATCGAGGCCCTTATCGCCCACGGCGTCTGCCCGCCCGGCACCCCACACGTGCACCCCCTGGCCGAAGGACCGGCAGTGCTCCAGCAAGTCCAAGCGGGCCAGACCCAGGGCAAGCTGGCCCTCGATCCCTGGCGCTGAGGGCTTGCAGATCATCAACACGCCGTCTTGATCTTGTTACGGGGCTCGCTGGTTCGAGTGAGGACCCGGCGCCGAGGAGTCAGACCGCGCCGAACTCGCCCGCCTTCACGCCTGCCACGAACGACGTGAAGGAGTCGGTGGCGAAGCCCAGGACCGGACCGCTCGGAACCTTGGAGTCACGGACCGGCACGAGGTCGTGCGCCACGGCGAGGTTGGCAGCCACCTCGACACACTGGCCACCGTTCTCGCTGTACGAGGACGTGAACCAACGGGGGGACTCAGTCGTCACGGGATGCCCTTTCGCCGATACACAACACGACCACGGAGGCCACGCGGGGCGCACCTCGCGTCGCGTGGCGATGGTAGGCCGCCCACATCGGCACCGCCGAGACGAAAACGCGCCCACCTGCTTCCGGACAACAGGGAGCCCCACCATGCGAGGCACGGTGGGGCTCCCTTCTGCCTGGTGCGGTTGGCCCGACGCCGAGGGTCAGACGGCGCCGAACTCCCCAGCCTTCACGCCCGCCACGAACGACGTGAACGAACCGGCGGTGAAGCCCAGAACCGGGCTGCTGGGGACCTTGGAGTCACGGACGGGTACGACGTTGTGCGCCACGGCAAGGTTGGCGGCGACCTCAATGCAGTTGCCGCCGTTGCTGCTGTAGGAGGACTTGAACCATCGGGGGGATTCGGTCGTCACAGGGTGCCCTTTCGTACCTGTTCGATCATGGCTACAGATGCCGCCTGAGACAGCGCTTCGCTCTGCAACTGATGGTAAGACGTCAGCATCGGTACTACAGAAGCCGTTTCACGCTCGACGTATCCCTGCACCTGAGACTCCGCGTAAGCAACCATGGACCTGTCGGCCAGGGTCAGCAGGTTGACTGGCAGGTTGAACGAGCGACGTGCCCCGAGGGCGAAGGGCGACACCTGGATCACCCACGTGGGGAGGGAGGCAGTCTCAATCAGGCGCTGAAGCTGCTCCTGCATCACCGCTTCCCCACCGACAGCGTGGCGAAGACAGCTCTCATCCATCACAACAAGCGCCATCGGCGGGCGGAGCCTCACAAGCGCTGCCTGTCTTTCCATGAGGAAGGCGACCCGCTCCGAGGCTTGCTCAGGCGAGATGGCGCCGCGCTGCACGTCGCCGTCCGCCAACGCACGTGCGTACGCCGGTGTTTGTAGCAGCCCGGGGATGATCCCGATCTCGAACAACCGGATCTCCACTGCCCGCCCCTCATACCCGACGTACTCCGGGAACCCCTCCAGCAGCACGCCGTGCCGGATCTCGCGCCACTCGCTCTCGAACGACTCGGCCGAGCCCGTGATGCCGAATAGGGCGTCGAGTTCACGCGAGAAGCGGAGAGTTGGAGGTTTCCGGGCAGTTTCGACCGCTGAAATATGCTGGCTGGAATATGACAGATGGGATGCCAGTTCCTCCTGACTCCACCCGCGCCTCTCCCGCATTCGTCTGATACGCGCACCGTATGCCGCGCGCGGGCTGGCTTCCGGGTTCAACTCCAGGCGGTTGACCATGCCGGGGCCTCCTCTTCCTTCCATTCTCGCTAGTTGAAGGGAAGTTGACTCTAGGACACCCTGAGGACCCCCCGTAGTGAAACGGCTACAGAGAGGAGCGAAAGGTGTCCGGAGAGAACGTCAGTCCGAATGCCATGGGTCCCCGGCCCCCCGCCCTCGGCGCAGTCATGGTCGACACGAGCCGGCGGGACCGCGTCGGCGAATTCCGTGGACTCTCCGGCCCCTACTGGGCCATACGCCCTCTCGGCGGCGGGCTCGAATGGGAGGCCGCGCCCGAACGCGTACGGCCGGCGACCCCGATAGAGCGGCTGCGGGCCGAGAACGCGCGCTGCAACGCCCGGAGTCGGGGCGAAGCGCTCTGACGGAGCCGCGGACACCGAGGCACCGAAGGCGGGGCGCGCGGCGCGACTGGAGGCGTACGCCCCGCCAACACCCAAGCTCTCAGCGTCGATCACGCATCACCGGAATTCACCCGAAGCATCGGAAAGGCCGACCCATGGACTGGCAGACCAAGGCGGAGCAACTCGCCACCGACATCGTGGACCCGGTGTCCCGCTGGCTCCCGCCGGTGGCGCGGGTGCCCCGCCATCAGCTGGTGCCCCGCTGGTGGGAGCTCGACGGTACGGGAGCCTGGGCGGTGCGCGACGGAGCGAGCGACCCGTCCGCCTGGGCCGAAGCGGCGTACGGGGAACGGTCGTTGGTGACCCGGGTCGGCGGTTTACACGCGGACCACGCGACGCCCGAGGACCGCCCGGAGGGCCTGCCCACGTCGTCGGCGACGCTGCCGAGCCTCACGGTCCGGATGCTCCGGCACGCGCGCCTCGGGGACGGGCTTCCGCTGCTGGATCTGGGTACGGGGGCGGGCGGGCTCACCGCGTACGCGTCCTTCCGTATCGGGGACAAGCACGTGACGAGCCTGGACGTGGACCCCTACCTCTCCTCGGTCGCGGGCGAACGGCTCGCGGAGCTGGGGTACTACCCGACGATGCTCACGGCGGACGCGACCGAGCACGTGCCGGGGACGTACGAGCGGATCGTGTCCACGGTCGGGCTGCCGGCCGGGCCCGGGCTCCGCGCGGTGCTCGCCTCGCTCGTGCCGGGCGGGCGGCTCGCCCTGACGCTGGCTCGTACGACCCTGATCGTCACCGGGTGGAAGCGCGCCAACGGGGACGTGGTGGGACAGGTCGAGCGGGACATGGCCGGTTTCATGCCGGCCCGGTCCGGCGACGACTACCCGGACGCCTGCACCGACCTGTTCGCCCTCGCGCACGAGGCGGAGGGCGACGACGTCGGCACCGGCCGCTACCCGGTGGTGGACCTGGAGAACGCTTGGGAGCTGCGGTCCATGCTGGAGGTCACCGCGCCCGGGGTGGAGCTCGGCTTCGGCACCCGGGGGAAGACGCGTACCGCCTACCTGGTGCATCCGGACGGCTCGTGGGCCCGCGCGTCCGCCGACTGGACCGACCCGCCCACCGTCCACCAGAGCGGCCCGCGACGCCTCTGGGACGTACTGGAACGCCTCCGGAACCGGCTCAACACGGACGGCTCCCTGCCGTTGCTCGGGGCGCGGGTGCGCATCACCCCGGACGGGGTGGTCCACCTGTCCCGGGGCGAGTGGCACACCTCGGTCGGTGACCGGTGAGTGCCGGGCGGCAGGGGCCGGAGAAGACCGGCACCGGCCTCCCCGTGAACCGCTGCCCCGCCACCGCGCTCATGCCACCTCCGGCACAGGTCGTGGGGGCGGCCACCGCTCCCGGGGGAACCGGCGGGCCCGCCCGGCGGCTCCGCTGCGAGCTGGCGGAGAAGCACCTCGCCGAGCACGCCGAGTTGCTGTGGGAGGACGACCGGCTCGGCGGTGCGATCTGGGTGCGCTGGACCGACACCCGGATGTACCGGGTGATGCTGTTCTGGTGCACCGCGACAGACGAACTCGGCGACGCCTGCGGGCTCTTCGACAACCACCCGTCCGCGCACTCGTGGCGGATCATCGACACCGCCGAAGACGGTCCTCTCGGACTGCCGCCCCATCGCGGGGATTCGGCTCCGGGCGGGTAGGCGCCCTCAGGATGAAGCGAGCCCGGTCCGCGCCGCAGGACCGGTCACGCCGAAGCGGCCGGGAAGAGGCAGTGCACGGCCTCACCGATCGGCGCCCGGCGCGCTCGGCGAGGAAGTCCGCCCGCTCGTCGGGGCCAACGGGAGTCAGACCCGGCCGGCCGACCCACGACATGGCGAGCTGGTCGACGAACGATGAAGTGGCTTCCGCCCGTCCTGCGGCGGTGGGGCAGCGAAGTCAGTAGGCTGCTGCGGGTGAATCGTGCACTTGGACCCGCCGGCGTCTTCCGCCTGATCGTCACCGGAGGAGGCACCGGGGGGCACACCTACCCCGCGCTCACCGCCATCCGCGCCCTTCAAGAGCGGCTGTCGGCCGAGGGCGGGACCCTCGATGTGCTGTGGATCGGCACGGCTGACGGCCTGGAGGCGCGTGTCGCGCCGGCCGAGGGGATCGCGTTCGCCACCGTCGCCACGGGTAAAATTCGCAGGTCCAGTAACCCGCTCAAGATGATGTCCGCGGCGAACGTGAAAGACATGGCCCGGGTTCCGCTTGGCGTGGCACAGGCGAGGAAGTTGGTGGCCGCCTTCCGGCCGGACGTCGTGCTTGCCACCGGTGGGTACGTGGCCGTCCCCGCCGGCCTGGCAGCCCGTCTCTGCCGCCGCCCACTGGTGCTGCACGAGCAGACCGTACGCTTGGGGCTGGCGAACCGGAAGCTGGCGGGCTCGGCGACGCGGATCGCGGTGTCCTCGGAGTCGACGTTGCCGCTGTTGCCGGAGGCAGTGCGCGGCCATGCGGTGGTCACCGGGAATCCTGTACGCCCGCAGATTCTGACCGGACATGCGGACAAGGCAGTCGAGACGCTGGGGTTGCACGGCTTCAACCGGCTGCTGCCGACGGTGTACGTCACCGGCGGCGCTCAGGGTGCCCAGCAGATCAACGGCGCCGTCCGTGCCGCGCTGGAGTGGCTGCTGGAACGAGCGAACGTGATCCATCAGTGTGGCCCGGACAACGTCGAGGACCTGCGGGTACATGCGGCCGCGCTGCCCGCGCAGTTGCTCGACCGGTATTACCTCACCGGATTCGTCGGCCCGGAGCTGCCCGACGTCTTGGCGCTCGCGGATGTCATGGTCTCCCGCAGTGGGGCCGGCACACTCGCCGAGGTGACCGCGCTGGGCAAGCCAGCGGTGTTCATCCCCCTGGCCACGTCAGCGGGGAACGAGCAGGCGCACAACGCCCGCCACTTGGAAGATGCCGGGGCTGGCGTCGCCCTATTCGGGGACGTCACCGCTGACCGGCTCAAGGACGCGGTGGGCCCGCTGCTCACCGACCCCGCGCGGCGGGAGGCGATGGCTCAGCGGGCTCGGGAGCACGGAAGGCCGGACGCGGCGGACAGGCTCGTGGACGTGATCCTGTCCGCCGCGTCCGGCTGATCCGGGCAAGGGGTCACGGGCGGCGTCGGCCGGAATGGAGCGCGCTGCCGGCCTCGATCAGCACGGCGCACTCGTCGAACACGTCGTCGCCCTGGCCCATCGGGTCGGGTACGTCGCGATCGCCCAGGTAGAGGCCGAGCTTGTGGGCGTATCGCTCGCCGCCGATCGCTCTGAGCGTTTGAAGGGCGGCGGCGTCCATGGCCAGGACGTCGTCGGCCCAGTCCAGCATGTCCAGGGTGATCTGTTGCCCGCAGTGGTGGCGTTTCACAGGTGTTCGCTCACGAAACATCCGGCGGTCCGCCAGCACGGCTCGACCTGGACCGAGCTGCACGACTGGACTGACACCGCCCTCTTTCCCCGGTCGGCACCCCGGCCGGGAGTCCCAGAAGCGCGGGAAACGGCGGTACGCCACCTCTACGAGGAGGCATTCGCGTCGGCCGGGTACGGGCGGCCTGCCGGGTTCAGGGCGTCCGCATGAGGTTGCGGAGTCCGGCGACGAGGGCCGGGACGTCGCGTTCGACCTGGCCCGGGATCGCAGCCGGGTCGGCGGGTTGCGGTGCCTGGTGGGTGGTGCGGCAGGGGGCGCAGAGGCCGTCCGGGAGCGCTTCGGCCCGGGCGGGGCGTCCGCAGTCGGTGCACTCCACCAGGAGACGGCGTACCGGGGAGCCGGGGGCGCCCGGTGCCGGGACCGGCGGCGGGGTGGGGGTCGCGGACAGGCGGGGCGGCATCTTGTCGGTGAGGCGGCGGCGCACCAGCCCGACCGGTGAGCCGACCTGCTCGGGAAGTCCGGCGGTGAGCGCCGACGTCAGGTACCCGGCACTGACACCCCGCGCGAACCACGCGGCGGCGAGCGGCTCCAGGACCTCGCAGTCCGCCGCGGAGAGCGTCAAGCGAGGCTCGCGGCGCCCGAGTTCGGCCAGGGCGACATAGGCGGGCGAGGGACCCGCGGTAACCGGAGGAGCACCGGGAGCCGGAGGAGCGGCAGGCGTCGCAGCGACCGGCGCACCCTGCGGCGCGGCAGGCGCCGTGGGCGCCGTGGCCACCGGGCCGGGGTCAGCCGTGGTGACCGCGTCCGGCGTCCGGGCGGGGGCCGGGGGCCGGCCGGGGTCCGATTCCGCGGTGCGCTGCCGGGGGACGACCGGATCGGGTCCCGACGTGGGGCACGGCTCGGCGGAGGGCGCACAGGGCCGCTCGGGCGTGGCGGCTTGGCCCTCCAGATGGGCGGTCCACCACTCGTTGTCCCGAGCGGTGCGCGACCAGAAGGTGAGCGTCACCCACCGGCACGCACCGTCCCCCTCCACCCGCCTGCGTACGCGCCGCAAGTGCCCGGCGACACCGAGAGCGCGCAGAGCGGTACCGATGGCCATCTGGCCGTACAGGGGCAGGTCCTTGGCCAGCGACTTGATGTCCATCGCGGCACCGTCGGGCAAATGGTCGACGTAAGCGGCGACATACCGCTCACGCTCCGACAGGAAAGCGAAGTGCTCCGGCTCGTAAGCGACTTGGCCGGAGACGGATTGCTTGCCGTAGCCGGTGCTGGCCCTGCGGTACGGGCGTGAGGCTGCGGGCGCGGGCGGGGCAGGGCTAAAGTGCTGGGTAGCCACGAGATCGCTCTTTCTGGGATATCGATCTTTGGTGAGACCCCGGCCTGGTGGTAGGACACCGCGTCGGGGTCGTTTCATTGTGGGCACCGTAAGCGCGCGTGACCGTTCGCCACAACTCGCTCACCATTAGTCGTACTTGCTGGCCGTGACGGGGCGGGAGGCGGGGAGGTTTCCCCAAAACCCCCTACCTACCTCCCGGATGAACAACATCGCTCGCATCCCGGACCTCGCATCCCGACCCCCGAATCCCGAAGCTCAAGCGTCGGCCCGCGCACCTCTTCGTTTCCCTCGAACGAGTGATGGACCCGACAGCGAAGCTCGAATCCCAGGACCCAAGGCCCAAGGCCCAAGACCCAAGACCCGAGCTCCAGCCCGACACCGCGCCCGGAACCGGAGCGGCTTACAGCCAGCCCTTGTCCGCCGCGATCCGTACCGCGTCCGCCCGGTTGCGGGCGGCGGTCTTCTGGATGGCGGTCGAGAGGTAGTTGCGGACCGTGCCGTGCGAGAGGTGGAGGGCGGCGGCGACCTCGGCGTTGGTGGAGCCGTCCGCCGCGGCGCGCAGCACGTCGCGTTCGCGTTCGGTCAGCGGGTTGGCGCCCTCGGCGAGCGCGGCGGCGGCGAGCGCGGGGTCGATGACGCGTTCTCCGGCGATCACCTTCCGTACGGCCTCCGCGAGTTGGGCGGCGGGCGCGTCCTTCACCAGGAAGGCGTCGGCGCCCGCTTCCATCGCGCGGCGGAGATAGCCGGGGCGGCCGAAGGTCGTGACGACGACGATCTTCACGGCCGGGAGTGCGCGGTGCAGCACTCCGGCGGCCTCGATGCCGGTCATGCCGGGCATCTCGATGTCCAGGAGGGCCACGTCGACCGCGTGGGTGCGGGCGGCGTCGAGGACCTCGTCGCCGCGCGCCACCTGGGCCACCACCTCGATGTCGGGTTCCAGGCCGAGCAGCGCGGCGAGGGCCTCGCGCACCATGGACTGGTCCTCGGCGAGGAGGAGTCTGATCACGGTCTCGGTCGTTCCGGCGCTCATTCCGGCGATCCTAGAGCGTGTTCGCCCAGCGGGACGCTGAGGGTGAGCCGGAAGCCCCGGCCGCTGCCGGCGGGCCCGGTGGTGAGGGTGCCGTCGACGGCGGCGAGGCGTTCGCGGAGGCCGGTGAGACCGTTGCCGGGCTTGACGCCGCCCTTGACGCCGGTCTCGGCGCCGGACGCGATACCGGACGTGATGCCGGACGTGATGCCGGACGGGATGCCGGACGGGACGTCCGCCCCGCCCCGGCCGTCGTCCACGACCGCGAGTTCGAGGAACCGCCCGGCCAGGGTCTGCCTGGGTGTCAGAGTGACCGCGCAGGTCTTGGCCCCGCTGTGACGTACGACGTTGGTGACGGCTTCCCGCAGCCCCCAGGCGAGGGCCTCCTCGCGGGCGGCGGGCAGGCCGTCCGCGTCCGGGGCGTCGGTGGGGACGTCGGCGGCGATGCCCGCCGCCGCCAACGCGGTACGGGCTCCGGCCAGTTCGCCGGGGAGGGTCGGGCGGCGGTAGCCGGTGACGGCGTCGCGTACGTCCGCCAAAGCCTGGCGGCTGACCTGTTCGATGTCGGCGACCTGGAGGGCCGCCTGCTCGGGATGGCCGGGGAGCATCCGCCCGGCCAGCTCGCTCTTCAGGGTGATCAGTGAGAGCGAGTGGCCGAGCAGGTCGTGCAGATCACGGGCGAGCCGCAACCGCTCCTCGTTGGCAGCGAGTTGGGCGACGGTGGCGCGGGCCTCGCGCAGTTCGACCGTCGTGCGGATCAGTTGCCGTACGCCGGTCATGGCGAACCCGCCGAGCAGGGCGGGCACCAGCAGGTCGAGGACCAGCTCCCCCGCGCTGTCCGCGCCGTCGGCGAGGCCGATGCACGCCATCAGCACCGCCACGGCGGGGATCAGCCGCCAGGCGGCCCGCAGGGAGAGCGCGGCACCGGCCGAGACGTTGACGTAGACGAAGAGCCCCAGCCACGCCGGCCCGAGCATCAGGCTGAGGGCGGCGGCGAAGGCGATCAGGACGGCGATGGTCCACGCGGCCCGGGTGAGGGCCGGGGAGCGGGCGGTGTGGCGGAAGAACAGCTGGAGGTACACGACGACGAAGGTGGCCAGTCCAAGGCAGCCGAACGCCGTGGCCCACGGGCCGTGGTCGCCGCCGAGCAGGTCGGACACCGGGGCGCTCAGGAACGCGAGCCAGACGCAGATCCAGAGCAGCTTCATCGCGATCTGGCGGCGGGTGACCGGCGGGCGGCCGATGCCCACCGCGTTTTCGTCGTCGCTCACGCCTTCAAGGTGTCCTTCCGGTAGAGCCAGGCCGCGCCGCCCGCGAAGACCACGAAGTAGGCGAGGAGCAGCATGACGTCCTTGGCGTGCGGGGCGCCGCCCATTTCGATGGCCTGGCCGAGAGCAGCGTACGCGTGGGTGGGCAGCCACTGGGCGATGTCCTGGAGCCACCCGGGGAAGGTGGAGGCGGGCATCCAGAGGCCGCCGAGGATCGACAGCCCGAAGTAGATGATCATCGTGATCGGGCGGACCGCGTCACCGCTGGCCAGATAGCCGATGGCCACGCCGAGGGCGGCGAAGACGAGCGACCCTGCCCAGATGACCCCGGTCAGCGCGAACCACTGCCAGGCATCGAGGCGTACGCCCTTGACGGCGGCGGCCACCACGAACACGACCACGATGCACGGCAGGGTGACGATCGCGGCACTGGCGATCTTCCCGAGGACGTAGGCGTGACCGGGCAGGGCGGTCAGGCGGAGCTGGCGTACCCAGCCCTTCTCCCTTTCCTTGGCGATGCGTTCGCTGTTGCCCATGAGGACGGCGGTCAGCGCGCCGAAGGAGCCCATGGCGACCATGAAGAAGGCCTGCAGGGTCAGATGGGTGCCGGGGACGAAGTCGGTGGTGTTCTGGGTACTGGAGACCGCCAGGTAGATCACCGACGGGTAGAGCACCGAGAAGAACATGAACTTCTTGTTCCGCAGGGTGCGGGTCACTTCGAGCCGGATCAGCACCCCGGAGACGAGGTTCGCCCGGCTCTTCGTGCGCGCGGCGGTCTTTGCGCCCATGACAGTCGTCGCGCTGGTGGTGTTCGTCATGCGGTGCGGGCCTCCTCGGCCTCGGTGATGGCGACGAAGGCCTGTTCCAGGCCGAGTCCGGCTACTTCGAGTGCGCGCGGGTAGAGGCCGAGGCCGTAGATCGCGTGGACGGTCGCGTCGGCGTTCTGCGACTGGATACGGACCCGGTCGCCGCTGATGTCGAGCGCGGAGAGGAACGGCAGGGCGCGCAGGGCCGTCTCGTCGATCGGGTCCGCCAGCTCGAACGAGATCCGGCGGACACCCGCCATGGCCTTGATCTCGGCGGCGGTGCCGTCGGCGAGCAGCCGGCCCTTGTGGAGGACGAGGACGCGGTCGGCGATGGCGTCGGCCTCTTCGAGGTAGTGGGTGGCGAACAGGACGGTGCGCCCCTGGTCCGCCTGCTCGCGCATGGTCGCCCAGAACGCCTGGCGGGCGGTGACGTCCATGCCGGTGGTCGGCTCGTCGAGCACGATCAGGTCGTTGGCCCCGGCGGTGGCCAGCGCGAACCGCACCCGCTGCTCCTGGCCGCCGGAGAGCTTGTTGACCATGCGGCCGGCGATCGAGGCGATCCCCGCGCGGGCCAGCACCTCGCCGACCGGGTAGGCGCGCGGATGCAGGCTGCACGCGAGCCGGACGATCTCCTCGACGGTGACGTCCTCCATCAGCCCGCCGCTCTGCAGCATCGCGCCGACCCGCCCGGCGGCGATGGCCTCCTGCGGGGAGGTGCCGAAGATGCGGACCGTGCCGCTGTCCGCGTTGCGCAGGCCGAGCAGCAGGTCGAGCGTGGAGGACTTCCCGGCGCCGTTGGGGCCGAGCAGCGCCACGGTCTCGCCGGGGTGCAGGTCGAGCTGGAGCCCGTCGACCGCGCGCACGTCGCCGTACGCCTTGCTGACCTGGTCGAAGCTGACCACGGCCGTGGCTGCGGCGGTCGCTTCGGGGGCTGTCGTTGTCATGCGTACAGCCTCGCCTACGGGAGGTGGGCGCGGCAGGGACGGGGGGCTGGGATCAGGGATGACAGATGTCATGCGGGGCGGGTGACCGGGCGGTCCGGCGGGTGGCGGCCGGTCCCCTCCCCGTACGCCCCACGCCCCGCGCCCCGCGTGCGCACGGCCCGCGCCCCGTACGCACGCCACCGCCCCGCGTACGCGCGGCCACCCCGCCCCGTACGTACGCCCCACGCCCCGCGTACGCACGGCCCACGCCCCGTACGCACGCCACCGCCCCGTCCGGAGGACCCGGACGGGGCGGTGTGCGGTACGGCGACGCTTCGGGCGGGGCCGGTCAGCCCTGGCCGGTGAGGTCGATCGTGACGGTGCGCTCCGCGGTGGTCTTGCCGAGCAGCGCCGTCTGCATGGCCTTGGCCACGTCGTCCGGTCCGACCTGGTGCTGCTTGCCGTCGGCCTTGACCGCCATGACGCCGTCGAAGACGCCGTCGCAGAGGGTCTCGATGGCCTTCTTGTCGTAGTACGGCACGAGCTTGCCGTCGACCGCCTTCATCGACAGGATCTGCGGCAGGGAGCGCGCCGGGCCGAACTGGATCTCCTTGCCGCCGGCCTGGATGGTGACCAGGTCGGACATGGCGGGCTCCGCGAACTCCTTCATCGCCCGGTCGAGTTCGGCCTGGGTGATGGTGGGCTGCTGGGTGACGACCGGCAGCTCCACGACGGCGGAGGTACCCGTCTGGACCTGGGCGCGGTAGGCGTCCCGGACGGCGATGATCGACTGGTTGACGTCGATCCCCTTGCCCGGCTTGCCCGCCACCGGCTCGGCCTTGTTCGGCTCGAACTTGATCGTGCCGTCGGTCGCGGAACCGGACTCGCCGGACAGGGCGTTGAGCGCCGCGCCGAGCTTCTCCTCGTCGACCGGGATCACCGGGTCGGCCGGGCGCGCCCCGCCGAAGAGGGAGGTGATCACGGAGACCGGGTTGTAGTCGCTGCCCGCCGCGCCGCGCACGGTCTCCTCGCTGTCCAGCGCGAGGCCGGCCTTCTCCGGGGAGAGTTCCGTCTGCTTGCCGTCGACCGACAGCTTCAGCGGCGCCTGGGCGCGCTTGCCGAACTCGGCGTCGAGCTTGCTCACCGCCTCGGTCTTGGTGCCGCCGCCGATGTCCACGCCGAGGACGGTGGTGCCCTTGGGGACCTCGGAGTGGTTCATCAGCAGGCCCGCGCCGTACGCGACGCCCGCCAGGACGACGACCGCGACGCCGAGCAGGACCGTCTTGGACCGGCCCTTGCGGGCGGGCGCGGCGGCCTGCGGGGCGGGACGCGGCGTGCTGGGACCCGAGGGCCCCTGCGGTGCGGCGTCCGGACCGTCCGCCCCCTCGGCGCGGGACGGGAACGGCCGGGGGCCGCCGGGCACGACGGGGATACCGCCGGTCAGGGTGTCCCCGGAGACGTGTCCGCCGCCCGGGACGGGCGCGGGGGCCTGCGGGGTCAGGATCGCGGTGTCGTCGGACAGCCGGGGCACCGAGACCGGACCGCCGGGGCCGCCCGGGACGCCCTGCGGACCCGGACCGCCCGGGGCGCCGAGGCCGCCGGGGACCGTGAGACCGGGACGGCCCTGGCCCGCGGGGTTCCCGGGGCCGGGGGTGCCGGGCGTTCCGAGACCGGTCGTTCCGAGACCGGAGATGCCGTGGCTCGGGGTCCCGGGGCCGGGGTTCCCGGCAGCGGGCCTTCCCGCACCGGGCGTGCCGGGGACGGGCGGCGGGAAGCTGGCGGTGCCGGCCGCCGGTCCGGTCGTGGAGCCGGCCGGGCCGGGGGTGCGTACCCCGGGGTTCGGCGTGGGCCGGCCGGAGTCGGCCAGTTCCGCGTCGATGCTGTCCAGCGCGCTGCGGCCGGCCGGAGGAGCGGCGGGGAAGCCGCTCTGCGGGCCGTCGAAGTACGGCGACCCGTCACGCGGGCCGGACTGCGGCTCCGCTCCGGCCTGGCCCGGCACGCTTCCCCCGGCAGGACCACCGGCGGGGCCGGCGGAGGTGCCCGGGGTGCCCAGCACGGAGTTGGCGGCCGGGGTCTTGCGCGGGGCGAACCAGTCGCTGGTGGGCTTCTCCTTGGCGGGCGGCTCGGCCGGAGCCCCCTCGGGGTCACCGCCCTCGCGCGCCTCCGCGCCGGACGCGGACTCGCCGGCCGGCTGCCCGGGGGCGGGGACGCCCGCGCCGGGACCGGGAAGCGGCGTGACGGCGGTGCGCTCGGGGTCGGAGGTGTTGTCGCCCTCCGCCATCGGCGTACGCATCACGACGGGCGGGATCGGCCGCGAACCGGGGATGTTGATCCGGATGCGCGTCGTCAGGGTCGTCTCGGTCCTGGGTTCGTCGGGCCGTGACGACCGGGGGGATTCCTGGGCGGACTCCGGTGCGGGATCCACGCCGTCCTGCGTCGGGTGCAACGACGGGTACTGGCGTGATCCGTACGGCGGCGTGCCCGAGGGGTAGGCGGCACCACCGCGCCCCTGGGGCCCGGAGGACGAACTGTCAGTTTCACGACTCAAAGCAGGTTCTCCCGATTGGCTCCGCCGCCCGTACTTCCCCCATGCCGCAGGCCAGGGGACGGCTCGGCGCGCGCACCACCATACTGGCCGCCGCGCACGGGCGTTTCACGCCCGGTGGAAACCTCCACCGGCGCCTCACACCCGTGGACGCTCCCGAGCTGCCGCTCAAGGCGCGTCACCGGCCTGAACGTTCCTGGTCGTTGGCCGAAACCGGCCCCTTGGAGAGGGTGGCGCAGATCACAGCGATCACCATCCCTCCGAGGACGAAGAGCGCCAGATCGATCTCGTCGCCGCCGCCGAAGAGGTAGTCGCCCTCGGGGCGTCCGTTGAGCGCGACCACGACCGCGATCAGCCAGCCGACGGCGGGCGCGAAGGCGCCCAACTGGGTGCGGGTGAGGACCCGGCCGCCGTAGAAGACCCCCGCCGCGCCGCCCAGCGCCAGCAGCAGACCGCCGGGGAACCAGGCCCCCTGGACCAGCGAACCGGCCAGCGAGACCAGCGCTCCCAGGACCGCGAGACCGAGGTACACCCCGATCCGGCGGGGGTTGAGCGGGGCGGCGATCCCGGTGGGCTCCGGCGCCCGGGGCGGGGCGTTGGTGCGCGGGGCGCGGGCCTCGGCGCGGGCCCGGTCCTTCTTGCCGCTCATGCCCGCTCCCCCGCGTCGGCGGCGGCCTCGGGCAGTCCCGCGAAGAGGTCGCGCTCGCGTGGACCTTCACCACCCCGTACACCGTGGACGAGTTGGTAGTACTCGGTGGCGAAGAGCGGCTGGCCCTTGTCGTTGGAGAGGGTGAACCAGGGGTCGCGCACGGTGATCTGGGTGACGTGGGCCCGCATCGCCGCCGCCTTCGCCGCCGCGTGCGCCGGGCCGCCGTCGATCTCCGTGGTGATCACGGACTCCTCGGTCACCCCCGGCACCTCGTCGATGTCGGCGATCCCGCCGAACACCGCGGGCGCCTCGGCCCGGAGCCGGGCGAACGCCTCCTCGGCGACCGGGCGGGGCATCCGGTTCCAGTAGATCTTCGCGATGGTGTGCGGCGCGTCCGGGGCGCCGGAGCCGGTGGTGTACCCGGGGTCGGCGGCGAGTTCGGCCGCGCGCATCGCCACCCGGTGCGCCTGGATGTGGTCGGGGTGGCCGTATCCGCCGTCGGGGTCGTACGTCACCAGGACCTGCGGGCGGACCTCACGGACGACGTCCACCAGCGCGGCCGCCGCGTCGTCCACGGCGGTGTCCCAGAACGCGCCGGGGCGGTGGTTCTGCTCGGTGCCCATCATCCCGGAGTCGCGGTACCGGCCCGGGGCGCCGAGGAAGCGGTGGTCGGTGACCCCCAGCTCCTTCATGGCGGCGGCGAGTTCACCCACGCGGTACGGGCCCAGCGTGTCGTCGCGGTCGGCCGTGAGGTGCGCCAGCGAGTCCGGGATGACCTCGCCCTCCTCGCCCAGGGTGCAGGTCACCAGCGTGACGTGGGCGCCCTCGGAGGCGTACTTGGCCATGGTGGCGCCGTTGTTGATCGACTCGTCGTCGGGGTGCGCGTGCACCAGCAGCAGACGGCGGGCGGGAAGGTCCTTCATGAGGACCACCCTACGAGCCCGGCGCACCCTCCGGGCGTCGGCGTCCTCGGTTCGCACCACCGGGAAGCCGGACGGCACGGCCCGAGGGCCCCCAGGCGCGGCCGGGAGCCCTCGGACACGGCGTGAGCGGGCCGCCCGAGGCGACCGCCGTCAGAACTTGATGCTGCCGATCATGCCCGCGACGTTCGACGTGAGGTCCGCGATCGTCGGGGCGATGGAAGAACTCGCCAGATAGAACCCGAGCAGCATGCAGATCGCCGCGTGTCCGCCCTTGAGTCCGGATTTCCGGATCAGCAGGAAGACGACGATCGCCAGCAGCACTACCGCCGAAATCGAGAGTGCCACGGCGGTTCACCTCCATCAGTACGGTCGCGACGGAAACATCGGACAGATCAACACATCGGGTCTGAACGGACAGCAGTCGGGCAGCGACGAAGAGCCCAGCAGGTTCCTACCCACCGAGCGCTACGGATCATAACTATCCGTGCCAAGGCATTGTCCGGGTCACAGCAGCACAAGGGGGCGCACGGAGGGCGGCCCTCCGGCTAGGTTTCGGGCCATGACCTCGCAGAAGCTGTCTTTTCCCCGCCAGCACGCACGGACCCAGCGATTCACCCGCGGTGCGCCCCGGGCCTTCTCCGTCTCACCTGACGGGACGCGGGTGATCTTCCTGCGCTCCTCCTCGGGCACCGATTCGGTCAACCGGCTCTGGGTGCTGGACCCTTCCACCGGCCAGGAACGCGTCGCCGCCGACCCCGGTGCCCTGCTGGGCGGTTCGACGGAGGAGCTGTCGCCGCAGGAGCGGGCCCGGCGCGAACGCACCCGTGAGGGCGGCGCCGGCATCGTCGGGTACGCGCTGGACGCCGAGGCGGAGTTGGCCGCCTTCGCGCTCTCCGGCACGGTGTACGTGGCCGAATTGCGCGCCGGTACGGCACGGGCGCTGCCGGTCCCCGGACCCGTGATCGACCCCCGGCCCTCCCCCGACGGCCGGCACGTCGCCTATGTCGCGCAGGGCGCGCTGCGGGTGGTCGGCGCCGACGGGACCGGCGACCGGGCGGTGGCCGAACCGGAGGAGGAGCACCTCACCTACGGGCTCGCGGAGTTCGTCGCGGCCGAGGAGATGGACCGGCACCGGGGCTTCTGGTGGTCGCCGGAGTCGGACCGGCTGCTGGTGGCCCGGGTGGACGACAGCCCGGTCCACCGCTGGTGGATCGCCGATCCGGCGCACCCGGAGCGCAAGCCGGCCGAGGTCGCCTACCCCGCGGCGGGCACCCCGAACGCCGGGGTCCGGCTCTTCGTCATGGACCTGGCGGGCGGGCGCACCGAGGTGGAGTGGGACCGGGCGCGCTACCCGTATCTGGCCCGGGTCCACTGGTCGTCGGCGGGTGCGCCGCTGCTGCTGGTGCAGGCCCGGGACCAGCGTGGCCAGCTGTATCTGACGGTGGACCCGGAGACCGGGGCGACCCGGACCGTGCACGCCGAAGGGGACCCGATTTGGCTCGATCTTTTCGGTGGGGTGCCCGCGTGGACGCCGGACGGGCGGCTCGTACGGATCGCGGACGAGGGCGGGGCGCGGGTCCTCCAGGTCGGCGACCGGTCGCTGACCGGGGCGCGGCTGCACCTCCAGGCGGTCCTGGACATCGGCGAGTCCGACATCCTGGTGCAGGCGGTGGCGGGCGAGGAGGCCGCCGCGCCGGAGACCGGCGAGAGCCATGTGTACCGGGTGAACGAACTGGGCGTCGAACGGATGTCGGAAGGGGTCGGCGTCCACTCGGCCGTCCGCTCCGGCTCCCTCACGGTGCTGCTCTCCACCTCACTGGAGCGCCCCGGCGCGACCGTACGCGTGCTGCGGGACGGCAAGCAGGTCGCGGAGGTGGCCAGCCACGCCCAGGAGCCGGTGCTGCGGGCCCGTCCGGTCCTCACCGAGGGGGGCGCGCGGCGCATTCCGTGCGCCGTGCTGCTGCCCACCGGCTATCAGGAATCGGACGGTCCGCTTCCGGTGCTGATGGACCCGTACGGTGGCCCGCACGGCCGCCGCGTGGTCGCCGCGTACAACGCCCACCTCACCTCCCAGTGGTTCGCCGACCAGGGCTTCGCGGTGGTCGTGGCCGACGGCCGGGGCGCCCCGGGCCGCTCCCCCGCCTGGGAGAAGGCCGTACGGGACGATTTCGCGCTCACCCTGGACGACCAGATCGAGGCCCTGCACGCGCTGGCCGAGCGCTTCCCGCTGGACCTGTCGAAGGTCGCGATGCGCGGCTGGTCGTACGGCGGCTACCTCTCCGGCCTCGCGGTGCTGCGGCGCCCCGACGTGTTCCACGCGGCCGTCGTGGGCGCCCCGGTGACCGACTGGCGGCTCTACGACACCCACTACACCGAGCGGTACCTCGGCGACCCCGCCGAGCAGCCCGAGGTGTACGCGCGCAACTCGCTGGTGACCGACGACGGGCTGTCCGAACCGGCGGACACCGTACGGCCGATGATGATCGTGCACGGCCTGGCCGACGACAACGTGGTGGTCGCGCACGCCCTGCGGCTCTCCTCCGCACTGCTCGCGGCGGGACGCCCGCACGAGGTGCTGCCGCTGAGCGGGGTGACGCACATGACCCCGCAGGAGCAGGTCGCGGAGAACCTGCTCCTGCTCCAGGTGGAGTTCCTCAGGCGCTCCCTGGGCCTGCCGGCCGCGGGCTGACCGACGGCGGACCGACCGGCCGGGCCACCGGGCTCACCAGCCGGGCGGCGGGGACGAAGGCGGCGGCGGGGACCCGGGCGGCGGGGAGGACGGCGGCGGCAGGGAGGACGGCGGCGGCCCGAAGCCGCCGCCCGGCGGGGGGCCGTACCCCGGACCGCCGGAGCCCGCCGCCGGGTCCTGCGCGGGGCTCTGCGCGGGGTTCTGCCCGGCGGACGGGTAGCCGTACCCCGCGCCCTGCCCGGCGGACGGGTAGCCGTATCCCGCCCCGCCCTCGTACGGAGAGCCCGGAGCCGACGACGGGTACGGGTAGCCGTAGCCCGGCGCCCGGCCGGGAGGCGCGAGGGGCGGGTGGCCGTACCCCGGGGTACCCGGGCCCCAGCCCTGGCCCGGTCGGCCCTCGGCGTCGGGCCGGCCCGGAAGGGCGGCCACCAGGAGCGCGACGATCCCCGCGAGGGGGAGGAACACCCAGGTGGCGATGGTCAGTTGCTCTTCGATCCCCGCGTCGACGAACGCCCCGAACAGGTCCAGCCGGATGCCGCGGGCGATGCCCAGAACGCCGGAGAGCAGCAGGAAGGGTGCGGCGACCATGGCGAACGGCCGGGAGTGCGCGCCGCGCGCGAGCGCCGAGACCGCGGCGAACAGGGCGAGCACGGCCACGGTCACGGTGGACCAGCCGCCCGGTGGGTCGACGAGCGTGCTGCCGCCCACCCGCCCGCCGATGTACCAGTCGGGGTAAAACTCGTCCGGGAACACGAAGAACTGCCGGATCTCCCAGGCGATCACCACCACCCCGGAGGCCCCGAGCGCGAGGAAGGCGACGACCGCGGCGCCCGCGGTGGGCCGGCCCGGCGCGAGGAGCCCCACCTCCTCGGCGGGCCGGCGGCCGGCCGAGGCGGTCACGATCATGGCGATCGCGGCCGCCAGGGTGACGACGGTGCAGATCGTCGCGCGCAGGCGGAGCTCGTCGGAGTAGCCGCCCATCCACGAGGACGTGGTGGTCCACACACCGGGCAGCCGCAGCAGCAGGGTGGCCGCGCCGGTGGCGACCAGCGCGCCGGCGGCGGACGGTGACCGGGGCACGACGAAGGCGGTGACCACCTGGACGAGGAGGAGGACCAGCGTGCCGCCGGTCGTGGCGGGGATTCCGGTGGGGAAGCTCTCGGGCGTCCCGGACCAGAAGTCCCAGAGGGGGCCGGGTCCGTCGAGGACCCGCAGGTCCCGGACGATCCAGCCGACGTTGATCAGAGCGAGCACGGCGCTGAGGACCGTGCCCGTGATGCGGGCTCCCCGTGTGAGTGTCACGCGAGGATCCTCTACCGCCCGGGACCACCCGACAAGGGGTCCGGGAGGCCCGGAAACGGGTAACCGGCCGGTACGACACGAAGTCGTCCCGGCCGGTCCACGGCACCCGCACGGCCGTACGCTGTCCATGGTGCGGCGTTCGTATATCGGTGTGGCGACAGCCAAGTTGCCTCACTGTTAACGATGTTCCCCGTCGCCCGGCCCCCGGTCCGCATCCGTCCCCGAAGCCGTCTCCGGAGCCGTGTCCGCACCCGTACCCGGAGCCGTGTCCACCCCCGGAGCCGCATCCGTACCCGTACCCCGGCCCTCCTCCGGTCCCGGCGGCAGCACCCGTTCG
The DNA here is from genome assembly GCF_035953295.1 of Streptomyces sp. NBC_01335. GTDB lineage: Bacteria > Actinomycetota > Actinomycetes > Streptomycetales > Streptomycetaceae > Streptomyces. Next base: position 5,225,595 of record NZ_CP108370.1, on the reverse strand, counting down.
TCCTCCACCGCGACCACCTGCTTCTCCTCCGCGAAGTGGCAGGCGGAGTCGTGGTGGGGCGGGCCCTGGACCGCCTCGAACGCCTCCGGGACGGCGAGCAGCGGCTCCTCCACCACGCAACGCTCCTGCGCCTTCCAGCACCGGGTGCGGAAGCGGCAACCGGAGGGCGGGTTGGCGGGCGAGGGCACGTCCCCGTGCAGGATGATCCGCTCCCGGTGCTCGCGGGCCTCCGGGTCGGGCACCGGGACGGCGGAGAGCAGCGCCTGGGTGTAGGGGTGCGTCGGGTGGTCGTAGATCTCCTCCTCGGTGCCGATCTCGACGATCCGGCCGAGGTACATCACCCCGACCCGGTCCGAGATGTGGCGGACGATCGAGAGGTCGTGGGCGATGAAGACGAAGCTGAGGTTGAACTCGGCCTGGAGCCGGTCCAGCAGGTTGACGACCTGCGCCTGGACGGAGACGTCGAGGGCGGAGACCGGTTCGTCGGCCACGATGATCTCGGGGTTGAGGGCGAGGCCGCGGGCGATGCCGATGCGCTGGCGCTGGCCGCCGGAGAACTGGTGCGGATAGCGGTTGATGTACTCGGGGTTGAGCCCCACCACGTCCAGCAGGTCCTGCACCCGCTGCCGCCGGCTGCCCTTCGGGGCGACCTCGGGGTGGATCTCGTACGGCTCCCCGATGATGTCGCCGACCGTCATGCGCGGGTTGAGCGAGGTGTACGGGTCCTGGAACACCATCTGGATGTTCCGGCGGACCGCCTTCAGCGCCCGGCCGGACAGCTTGGTGACGTCCTCTCCCTTGTAGCGGATCGTTCCGGCGGTGGGGCGTTCGAGGTGGACCAGCATCTTGGCGACCGTGGACTTGCCGCAGCCGGACTCCCCCACGATGCCGAGCGTCTCGCCGGCCGAGAGGTCGAAGGTGACCCCGTCGACGGCCTTGACCGCGCCGACCTGCTTCTTGAAGACGATGCCCTGGGTGAGCGGGTAGTGCTTGGCGAGGTCGCGGACCTGGAGAATCGGTTCTCCCTCGGCCCAGGCGGAGAGCCGGCGCGACTCGGAGAGGAGGGTGGCGGCGATCTCGCCCTCCTCGCGCGCCTCCTTGCGGCCCCCGGAGTGGTCAGCGTGCATCGAGCGTCTCCTTCCAGAAGTGGCAGGCGCTCGCGCGGTGTTCGGCCACGTCGTACAGGGGCGGCTCGTCGGTGCGGCACACGGCCTGGGCCATCGGGCAGCGCGGGTTGAAGGCGCAGCCGGGCGGGATGCGCAGCAGGTTCGGGGGCAGCCCCTTGATCGCGTAGAGCTCCTGGCCCTTCTGGTCCAGGCGCGGGATCGACTGGAGGAGGCCCTTGGTGTACGGGTGCGCGGGGGCCTTGTAGATCTCGTGCACCGGCGCGGTCTCGACGATCCGGCCCGCGTACATCACGGCGATCTTGTCGGCGACGTCGGCGACGACTCCGAGGTCGTGGGTGATGAGGATCAGGCCCATGCGGTACTCCTGCTGGAGTTCCGCGAGCAGCTCCATGACCTGGGCCTGGACCGTCACGTCGAGGGCGGTGGTGGGTTCGTCGGCGATGATCAGCGCGGGTTCCAGCGCCATCGCCATGGCGATCATGATGCGCTGGCGCATGCCGCCGGAGAACTGGTGCGGGTAGTTCCCGATCCGCTCCTTGGCGGCCGGGATGCGGACCCGGTCCATCAGCTCGATCGACTTCCGGCGGGACTCCTTGCGGGACATCCCCCGGTGCACCCGGAACATCTCGCCGAGCTGGTCGCCCACGGTCAGCACGGGGTTGAGGGAGGAGAGGGCGTCCTGGAAGATCATGGCCATCTCCTGGCCCCTGATCCTCCGTCGCTCGTCCTTCTTGAGCTTCAGCAGGTCGCGGCCCTTGAAGAGGACCTCGCCGCCGCTGATCTTCCCGGGCGGCATGTCGAGGATGCCCATGATCGCCTGCGCGGTGACCGACTTGCCGGAGCCGGACTCGCCGAGCACGGCGAGCGTCTCGCCCTCGGCCACCGAGTAGTTGACGCCGTTGACGGCCTTGGCGACGCCGTCCCGGGTGTGGAACTCCACGTGCAGATCGCGCACTTCCAGCAACATGGCAGCGGACTCCTCAGCGCAGCTTGGGGTCGAGGGCGTCGCGCACCGCGTCGCCGAGCATGATGAACGACAGCACGGTGACCGCCAGCGCTCCCGCGGGCCAGAGCAGCATGTGCGGGGCGTTGCGGATGTAGTTCGACGCGGCGGAGATGTCGATGCCCCAGGAGACGGCGGGTTCCTTCAGGCCGACGCCGAGGTAGGAGAGGGTCGCCTCCAGGGAGATGTACGTGCCGAGCGCGATGGTCGCCACGACGATGACGGGGGCGATGGCGTTCGGGGCGACGTGGCGGAGCAGCATCCGCGAGTTGGAGGCGCCGAGCGCGCGGGCTGCCTGGACGTAGTCGTTCTGTTTGGCGGTGATGACGGAGCCGCGGGCGATGCGGGCGATCTGCGGCCAGCCGAGCAGGACGATGAAGCCGACGACGGGCCAGACGGTGGAGCTGGTGACGACGGAGAGGAAGACCAGGCCGCCGAGGACCACCGGGATGCCGAAGAAGACGTCGGTGATGCGGGAGAGCACGGCGTCCCAGCCGCCGCCGAAGAACCCGGCGAGCCCGCCGAGGATGCTGCCCAGGATGCCGACGCCGAGGGTGGCGCAGACGCCGATGGTGACCGAGGTGCGGGCGCCGTAGACGACGCGGGTGTAGACGTCGCGGCCCTGCCCGTCGAAGCCGAAGGGGTGGCCGGGTTCGCGGCCCTTCTGGGCGTCGGCGAGGTCGGCCTGGAGCGGGTCGCCGCCGGCGATGAGCGACGGCCAGATCGAGATGACCACCAGGAAGAGGATGACCAGGCCGGAGACGATGAAGACCGGGTTGCGCCGCAGGTCGCGCCAGGCGTCGGACCAGAGGCTGCGGGGCTTCTCGGAGGGGCCCCCGCCGTCGTGGCCGGGCGGCTTCTCCAGGGTCTCGCCCTCCTCCAGGGCGAGGTCCATGGGTCCGCCGGCTCCCGCCGGTGAGATCGCCCCGTCCTGCGAGTACGGCTCAGGCTCAGGCATAGCGGATCCTCGGGTCGAGTACGGCGTACAGGAGGTCGACGATCAGGTTGGCCGCCAGGAAGACGAGGACCAGGACGGTGACGAACCCGACGACGGTCTGGGTGTTCTGGCGCAGGATGCCCTGGTAGAGCTGGTAGCCGACGCCGTGGATGTTGAAGATCCGCTCGGTGACGATGGCGCCGCCCATCAGGGCGCCCACGTCCGTACCGATGAAGGTGATGACCGGGATCAGCGAGTTGCGCAGCAGGTGGCGGACGATCACCCGGCGCCGGGGCAGCCCCTTCGCGGTGGCGGTGCGTACGTAGTCGGCCCGGGTGTTCTCGGCGATGGAGGAGCGGGTGAGCCGCGCGACGTAGGCGAGCGAGACCGAGGCGAGGACGAGCCCGGGGACGATCAGTTCGTCGAGCGGGGCGGCCGAGGAGACCGAGGGGCTGATGATGCCCCACTTCACGCCGAGCAGCAGCTGGAGCAGCAGGCCGGTGACGAAGGTCGGGATGGAGATGACGACCAGGGTCAGGATCAGCACGGTGGTGTCGATGGGCCGGCCCCGCTTCAGGCCGGTGAGGACACCGAGGCTGATGCCGATGACGATCTCGAAGAAGATGGCGACGAGGGTGAGCCGGATGGTGATGGGGAACGCGGTGGCCATCAGCTCGGTGACCTTCTGCCCGTTGAACGCGGTGCCGAAGTCGCCGGTGAAGACGTTGCCCATGTACGTCAGGTACTGCTGCCAGACGGGCTTGTCGAGGCCGAACTCGGATCGCAGCTGGGCGGCGGTGGCGGGGTCGCACTGGCGGTCGCCGCAGAGACCCGCGATGGGGTCGCCCATCACGTTCACCATGAGGAAGATCAGCAGCGTGGTGCCGAAGAAGACCGGGATCATCTGCAGCAGCCGCCGGATCACATAACGTCCCATGTGGGGCTCCGGGGGGTCGGGGCGGAAGCGTGGGCCAGGACCGGGAAGCCGGGTGGCCGGGGCGGTGGGGTCCGCTCCGGCCACCCGGCTTCAGCGGGTCACTTGACCTTGATCTCGTTGTAGACGGGGACGCTGAAGACGTTCAGCGAGACGTTCGAGACGCGGTCGGAGTAGCCGGCGCTGCCGTTCTGGTACCAGAGCGGGATGACCGGCATCTGCTCGACGAGCACCTGCTCGGAGTCCTGGAAGGTCTTCACCGCGCCGGCCTTGTCGGTCTCGGCGTTGGCCTTGTCGACGAGGTCGTCGAACTCCTTGTTGCTCCACTTGCCGTCGTTGGACGAGGCGTTGGTGTAGTAGAGCGGCTGGAGGAAGTTCTGGATGAGCGGGTAGTCCATCTGCCAGCCCGCGCGCCAGGCGCCGGTCAGCTTCTGCTGGGAGACCTGGTTGCGGAAGTCGGCGAAGGTGCCGACGGGGCCGCCGACGCAGGCACGGTTGTTGTCCAGCGCCTTGTTGATGCTGTTGCAGACGGCGTCGACCCACTCCTTGTGGGAGCCGGTGTCGGCGTTGTACGAGATCTTGAGCTGGCCACCGGGGATGCCGCCGGCGTCGCTGATCATCTTCTTCGCCTCGTCGGCGTCGTACTCGCACTCCTTGCCGCACAGGCCCTTCTTGAAGCCGCCCTCGTCGCCGAGGACAGGGGAGGTCCAGTCGGAGGCGGGGGTGCGGGTCTGGTGGAAGATCTGGTCGGTGATCTGCTGGCGGTTGATCGCCATCGACAGCCCCTGGCGGACCTTGCGGCCGTTCTCGGTGTCCCACTCCTTGTCGTAGAAGGGGAAGGCGAGGGTCTGGATGATGCCGGCCGGGGTGTTGATGTAGCGGTCGCCGAGGTCGGACTGGACGTTGGTGAGCTGGGAGGCGGGGATGTCGTCGACGAGGTCGAGGTTGCCCGCGGTCAGGTCGGTGTAGGCGGTGTTGTTGTCGGTGTAGACCTTGAGGTCGATGCCGCCGTTCTGCGCCTTGTCGTCGCCTGGGTAGTCGTCCCAGCGGCGCAGGTTCATCGAGGAGCCCTTGGCGTAACTGTCGATGGTGTACGGGCCGTTGCCGACCGGCTTGGAGAGCCAGCCGTCGTGGTCGTCGAAGAAGCTCTGGGGCAGCGGCGAGAAGGCGGCGTAGCCTAGGGTGTCGGGCCAGAGCGAGAACTTCTGCGACAGCTTCACGGTGAAGGTGAGGTCGCCGGTGGTCTTGAGGCCGGAGAGCGTGGTGGCCGAGGCGGAGCCGCTCTCGGGGTGGACCTTCTCGTAGCCGTCGATGTACTGGAAGAAGTAGGCGTTCTTCTGGTTGTTCTTCAGCGCGGCGCCGTAGTTCCAGGCGTCGACGAAGGACTTCGCGGTGACTTTCTCGCCGTTGGAGAAGGTCCAGCCGTCCTTGACCGTGATGGTGTAGTTCGTCGCGTCGCTGGACTCGATCTTGTCGGCGAGCATGTTCTTCGCCTCGCCGGTCTTCGGGTCGTACCGCTTGAGACCCCGGAAGAGCATGTCGAGGACCTTGCCGCCCTGCACCTCGTTGGTGTTCGAGGGCTCCAGCGGGTTCTGCGGGTCGCCCCACGAGGAACTCACGATCCCGTCGGCGCCACCACCGCCGCCACCGCCGCCGCTGTCGCCCCCGCCGCAGGCCGTCGCGGCCAGTGCGACGGCCACCGCGCATGCGGCCCACTTGACGTGTGTGGCTCCGCGCATGGAGTGCCTCCTATGAGTCCTATGGGTAGCTCAGCCCATCGGAACCCATGCGCACCCCCGCCGCATGTTCACGTCGCCCGTACGGGGACCGGGCGCCGGTCCGTACACCCGCACACCGCCCGGTACGCCGACGGGCCCGTGCGCGGGGAACGCCGGAGCGTTCCGCGCGCACGGGCCCGTGCGGGGTGTTCGGGATCAGGCCGCGTGGATGACGTCCTTCTCCTCGGCGAAGTGGCACGCCGAAGCGTGGGCCGCCGGGGTGTCCACGGACTTGAAGCGCTCGGGGATCGCGAGCAGCGGGGTCTCCGCGGCGCACTTGTCCTGCGCCTTCCAGCACCGGGTGCGGAAGCTGCAACCGGACGGCGGGTTCGCCGGCGACGGGACGTCACCGGAGAGGATGATCCGCTCGCGGCCCTCGCGGGCCTCCGGGTCGGGGACCGGGACCGCCGACAGCAGCGCCTGGGTGTAGGGGTGCGTCGGGTGGTCGTAGATCTCCGCGTCCGAGCCGATCTCCGCCATCTTGCCGAGGTACATGACCCCGACCCGGTCGGAGATGTGCCGGACGATGGACAGGTCGTGCGCGATGAAGAGGTAGGAGAGGTTGAACTCGTCCTGCAGCTTCCCCATCAGGTTGATGACCTGGGCCTGCACCGAGACGTCGAGCGCGGAGACCGGCTCGTCGCAGATGATGATCTCCGGGTTGAGCGCGAGGCCGCGGGCGATGCCGATGCGCTGGCGCTGGCCGCCGGAGAACTGGTGCGGGTACCGGTTGATGTACTCCGGGTTCAGGCCGACGACGTCCAGCAGCTCCTGCACCCTGCGGCGCCGGTCGCCCTTCGGGGCCACCTCGGGGTGGATCTCGAAGGTCTCGCCGATGATGTCGCCGACCGTCATGCGCGGGTTGAGCGAGGTGTACGGGTCCTGGAACACCATCTGGATGTTCCGGCGGACCGCCTTCAGCGCCCGGCCGGACAGCTTGGTGATGTCCTGGCCCTTGTAGAAGACCTCGCCGGCCGTCGCCCGCTCCAGCGTCATCAGGAGCTTGGCGACCGTGGACTTGCCACAGCCGGACTCGCCCACGATGCCGAGGGTCTCGCCCGCGTACAGGTCGAACGAGACGCCGTCCACGGCCTTGACCGCGCCGACCTGCTTCTTGAACAGGATGCCCTGGGTCAGCGGGAAGTGCTTGACCAGGTTGCGGACCTGGAGGATCGGCTCACCCTGCGCCACGGGGGCGTCGATGGCGGCGACCGCCTCGGCCTCCGTGGCCGCGTCGACCGTCTCCACGGGGGTGACGCTCGGGGTGGCGTCCACGGTCTTCTTCTCGATGTCAGCCATGGATCGTCTCCTTCCAGAAGTGGCAGGCGCTGCCGCGGCCCGCCTGCTCGGCGCCGTCCCGGTCGGTCACCTGGTGCAGCACCGGGATCTCGGTACGGCAGATGTCCTGCGCCATCGTGCAGCGCGGGTTGAACGCGCAGCCCGAGGGGACCTTGAGCAGGTTCGGCGGCAGGCCCTTGATCGCGAAGAGCTCCTGCCCCTTCTGGTCGAGGCGCGGGATCGACTCCAGCAGACCCTTGGTGTAGGGGTGCGCGGGGGCCTTGTAGATCTCGTGCACCGGCGCGGTCTCGACGATCCGGCCCGCGTACATCACGGCGATCTTGTCGGCGACGTCCGCCACCACACCGAGGTCGTGGGTGATCAGGATGAGACCCATGTTGTACTCGCGCTGGAGCTCCGAGAGCAGGTCCATGACCTGCGCCTGGACCGTCACGTCGAGAGCCGTGGTGGGCTCGTCGGCGATGATCAGGTCGGGCTCCAGGGCCAGCGCCATGGCGATCATGATGCGCTGGCGCATACCGCCGGAGAACTGGTGCGGGTAGTCCGAGACACGCGCGGCGGCGGCCGGGATCTTGACCTGGTCCATCAGCTCGATGGACTTGGCCCGCGCTTCCTTCTTCGAGAGGCCCCGGTGCACCCGGAACATCTCGCCGAGCTGGTACCCCACGCTCAGCACGGGGTTGAGGGAGGAGAGCGCGTCCTGGAAGATCATCGCGATCTTCCGGCCGCGGATCTGCCGGCGCTCCTCGTTGGACATCTTGAGCATGTCCTGGCCGCGGAAGAGGATCTCGCCCTGCGGGATCTTGCCCGGCGGCATGTCGAGGATGCCCATGATCGCCTGCGCGGTCACGGACTTGCCCGAGCCCGACTCGCCGAGCACGGCGAGCGTCTCCCCGGCGTTCACCTGGTAGTTGACACCGTTGACGGCCTTGGCCACGCCGTCCCGGGTGTGGAACTCCACGTGCAGGTCACGTACTTCGAGCAGGGGGCCGACGTGGTCGTCCCCCGAGCGCGCGGCCGGGATTTCTACGAGTTGATCGATGCTGGTCACGTGCGCCCTCCTTATCGCGTCTTCGGGTCGAGGGCGTTACGGACGGCTTCGCCGAGCATGATGAACGCCAGGACGGTGAGGCTGAGCATGATCGACGGGTACAGCAGGATGTGCTGCGCCACCCGGATCTGGCTCGTACCGTCGGAGATGTCCATGCCCCACGAGACCGTGGGGGCGGCGAGGCCGAGGCCCAGGTAGGACAGGGTCGCCTCGGCGGAGATGTAGACACCGAGCGAGATGGTCGAGACGACGATCACCGGGGCCATGACGTTCGGCAGGATGTGCCGGAACAGGATGCGGTTGGTGCCCGCTCCCAGCGCCCGGGCCGCCTGCACGAAGTCGGCCTGCTTGACGGTGATCACCGCTCCGCGCATCACGCGGGCGATCTGCGTCCAGCCGAGGAAGGCCAGCGCCAGGACGACGACCCAGATGGAGCGCTCGGTGAACGCCTGGAGGACGACCATCGAACCGAGCAGGAAGGGCACGCCCAGGAAGACGTTGGTGAAACCGGAGAGCACCGCGTCGATCCAGCCGCCGAAGTAACCGGCGAGCATGCCGATCAGTCCGCCGAACACGGTGACCAGCAGCGTCACCGCGATGCCCACGATCACCGAGGCACGGGTGCCGTAGATGACGCGCGCGTAGACGCTGCGGCCCTGGCCGTCCCAGCCGAGCCAGCCGTCCGAACCGACCTTGCTCAGCTGGGGCTTGCCCAGGAAGTGGTGCACCAGGTCGCCCGTGGTGGGCGAGGCGTCGGTGAACAGGCCGGGGAACGCCGTGATGAGAAGCAGGATCACGATGAGGGCGGCCGAGATCAGGAAGTACCAGTTGCGGCGCAGGTCTATCCAGGCGTCGCCCCAGAGGCTGCGCGCCTTCTCGGTCTTGACGGCCTCGACGGGCTCGGCCGCGGACATGGGGTCCTCGGGGGTGGTCGCGGTCTTGGTCATGTCAGGCATACCGGATCCTCGGGTCCAGGACCGCGTACAGCAGGTCGACGATGAGGCTCATGACGAGGTAGACGAGCACCAGGATGGTGACCAGTCCGACGAGGGTGGTGCCCTCGCGTCGGACGATCGAGTCGAAGATGGTGCCGCCGATTCCCTTGACGTTGAACAGGCCTTCGGTGACGACCGCGCCACCCATCAGGGCACCGAGGTCCGTGCCGAGGAAGGTGACGACCGGGATCAGCGAGTTGCGCATCAGGTGCACGCCCACGATGCGGCGCTTGGGCAGGCCCTTGGCGATCGCGGTGCGCATGTAGTCGGCGCGCAGGTTCTCCGCCATGGTCGTCCGGGTGAGCCGGGCGACGTACGCGAGCGAGAGGGAACCGAGCACGATGCCCGGCGTGAAGAGCTCGCCCAAGGTGGCGTTGTTCGAGACGTTGGGTTCGATCCAGCCGAGCTGGAACGCGAACACCGACTTGATGAGGAAGCCGATCACGAAGACGGGCATCGAGATGATCAGCAGCGTGACGATGAGGACGATGTTGTCCGTCAGCTTGCCGGCGCGCAGGCCGGCGATCATGCCGAGTCCGACACCGAGGACGATCTCGATGACGAAGGCGATTCCGGCGAGTTCCAGGGTGACCGGGAACGCGTCGCCGAGAACGTCGGTGACGGGCCGTCCACTCGCTATCTGGTTGCCGAAGTCGAAGTGGAAGAGAATCCCCTTCATGTAATCCCAGTACTGCACCAGGATCGGCTGATCCAGCCCGAGTTGGTGTCTCATCGCCGCGAGGGTCGCCGGGTCGGCGCCCTTGTCCCCGAAGAGCCCGCGCACGGGGTCGCCGGGCAGCGTGTAGACCATCAGGAAGATCAGCAGGGTTGTCCCGATGAAGACCGGGATCATCTGGAGCAGTCGCCGTGCGACATAGCGCCCCATCGTGCCTCCATGTAAATCGGCAGCGGCAGCCGACGGGCCCTCCCGTGCGACGGACCTCCCCGATGGGTCGGTCCGAGGTGCGGAAGGGCCCCCCGGCCACTGCGTGCAGGCTTTGGTACAGGTCCGATGTCAGTTCGGTCCGGTACCGGCCCGCTGACTACGTCGGTGTTACTTCTTGACCTCGACACCGGTCAGGATCGGGTCGCCGTCCTGGGCGTACTGGACGTTCTGGACCTTCTCGGAGTAACCGGCGTTGACCTTGTAGTACCAGAGCGGAATGGTCGGCATGTAGTTGACCAGTTCCTTCTCGATCTGCTGGTAGGCCTTCACCGACTCGTCGAGCGAGGCGGCGGAGTCCGCGGCCTTGATCTCCTTGTCGAGCGCCGGGTTGGAGAAGCCACCCTGGTTACCAGCGGCGCCGGTCTTGAACAGGTCGCTGATGAAGTTGGCGTTGACGGGGTAGTCGAGCACCCAGCCACTGCGGTAGAAGGACTTGACCTCCTTCGCGTCACGCGCGTTCAGGTCGGCCTGGAAGTCCGTCTTGGAGTCGCCGACGCACTCGACGCCGGTCGCCTGCTTGATGCTGTTGCAGACGGCCTCCACCCACTCCTTGTGACCGCCGTCGGCGTTGAACTGGATGAAGACCTTGTTGCCCGGAACACCGCCACCCTCCTTGATGAGGGCCTTGGCCTTGGTCGGGTTGTAGGTGGTGACGTCACCCGCGACGTTGTCCTGGTAGCCGAGGACGCCCTTGGCGACCCAGCCGGTCGCCGGCTCACGCGTGCCCTGGAGGACCGTCTTGGTGATGGTGTTCCGGTCGATCGCCATCGAGAGGCCCTGGATGACCTTCGGGTCGACGCCCTTGAAGGTCGGCGAGTAGAAGGCGACACCCAGCGTCTGGATGGCGGAGTACGCCTGGTCCACGGCGCGGTCACCGAGGTCGGCCTTGTAGACCGGGAGGTCCTTCGGCGCGAGCTGGCGCAGCACGTCCACGTTGCCGGACTTCAGGTCCTCGTAGGCGGTTTCGAGGGTGGTGTAGTTCTTGAAGATCACACCACCGTTCTTCGCCTTGTCCGGACCCTTGTAGTCGTCGTTGCGGACGACCTTGATCTGCTTCTTGTGGTCCCAGCTGACGAACTTGTACGCGCCGTTGCCGACCGGCTTCTCGCCGGCGGCCTTCGGGTCCGCGTAGAAGGACTCGGGCAGCGGCGAGAACACCGTGTAGCCGAGCTTGTACGAGAAGTACGGCAGCGCGGAGTTGAGCTCGATGGTGAACGTGGTGTCGTCCACGACCTTCAGGCCGGACATGGCGTCGGCCTTCGGCTTGGCGCCGTCACCGTCGGGGTGCACGTCCGCGTAGCCCTTGATGTCGCTGAACCACGACGCGTTGGTCTGCGCGTTCGTGATGTTCGCGGCCCAGTTCCAGGCCTTGACGTAGGACTCCGCCGTGACGGGGGTGCCGTCGTGGAACTTCCAGCCGGCCTTCAGCTTGACGGTCCACAGCTTCGAGTCGGTGGTGTCCACGGACTCGGCGTTGACCATCTCGAGCTTGCCGGTGGGGTCGTAGTCCACGAGCTGCGAGAAGATCGCGTCCGTGACGATGCTGCCGTTCGACTCCATCGTGTTGGCCGGCTGCAGCGGGTTCTGCGGCTCGCCGACCTCGATGGAGAAGATGCCGTTCGGGTCGACCGCGCCCTTGGCACTCCCGCCGGACTTGGCGCTGTCGTCGTCGTTGCCGCCACAGGCCGTTGCGGCCAGGGCGATGATGGCCGCTCCCGCGACCCACTTGGCGCTCTTGGCACCGCGCATGGGTTTCCTCCTCATGAGTCCACTTATGACTACAAGAGGGGCACCTCTCGCCATCCCCTCCCCTCTGAGGGTGATGGTCATGGTGCCCCAAGTGTGCTCGTGAGTCGGCGCACTCCCCACAGTGCGTGACCCATTGACCCGAGCTCAATGCAGCCAACTATTGGGCACCGCGAGGCTGTAAACCACACTTAAAGGGTCTCGGTTTGACAACATCACCTCACCCTCTATGACCGAAATCCGGACAAACTGAGTCCAGACAGACACCCCCGAAACGGACTGTTAACACAGGTTTCGGAGAGCAACGCCCGATAACCGGACACAGAAGTGACGAAAATCAATTGACGAAGGCCCGGCCTCCCACAGTGTCTGCGGGAGGCCGGGCCTCATGTCAATGCCCCGTATCGGGTTCAATCCCGAGTTCGGCGATCTCCGGCCAGTGGCCGAAAGTGATCGGCGACCGGAGAGTGACCGGTGGTCAGCGCTTGGCGCGCGACGCGGAGCGACCGCGCTCCTTGGCATCCAGGACGACCTTGCGGATACGCACGGTCTCCGGGGTCACCTCGATGCACTCGTCCTCGCGGCAGAACTCCAGGGACTGCTCCAGGGAGAGCTTGCGGGCCGGAACCACGTTCTCCGTGGTGTCGGCCGACGCCGCACGCATGTTGGTGAGCTTCTTCTCCTTGGTGATGTTGACGTCCATGTCGTCGGCGCGGGAGTTCTCGCCGATGATCATGCCCTCGTACACCTCGGTGCCGGCCTCCGTGAAGATGACACCGCGCTCCTGCAGGTTGACCATCGCGAACGGCGTGACCGAACCGGAACGGTCGGCGACGAGCGAACCGTTGTGACGGGTGCGCAGCTCGCCGAACCACGGCTCGTGGCCCTCGAAGATGGAGTGCGCGATGCCGGTGCCGCGGGTCTGGGTGAGGAACTCCGTACGGAAGCCGATGAGGCCGCGGGACGGGACGATCCACTCCATGCGGACCCAGCCGGAGCCGTGGTTCGTCATGGTCTCCATGCGGCCCTTGCGGGTCGCCATGAGCTGGGTGATGGCGCCCAGGTGCTCGTCGGGCGAGTCGATGGTCATGCGCTCGATGGGCTCGTGCGTCTTGCCGTCGATCTGCTTGGTGACCACCTCGGGCTTGCCGACGGTCAGCTCGAAGCCCTCACGGCGCATCTGCTCGACCAGGATGGCCAGCGCGAGCTCACCGCGTCCCTGGACCTCCCAGGCGTCCGGGCGCTCGGTGTCGAGGACGCGGAGCGAGACGTTACCGATCAGCTCGCGGTCCAGACGGTCCTTCACCTGGCGGGCGGTGACCTTGTGGCCCTTGCCGCCCTTGCCGACGAGCGGCGAGGTGTTGGTGCCGATGGTCATCGAGATGGCCGGCTCGTCGACCGTGATCAGCGGCAGCGCGATCGGGTTCTCGGGGTCGGCCAGCGTCTCGCCGATCATGATGTCGCCGATACCGGCGATGGCGCAGATGTCACCGGGACCGGCGACCTCGGCCGGCTTGCGGGTGAGCGCCTCGGTCATGAGGAGCTCGGTGATGCGGACGTTCTGCTGGCTGCCGTCGCGCTTGATCCAGGTGACGGTCTGGCCCTTGCGCAGCTCGCCCTGCTCGACGCGGCAGAGCGCGATACGGCCGAGGAAGTTGTCGGCGTCCAGGTTGGTGACGTGGGCCTGGAGCGGCGCGGCCTCGTCGTACTCCGGAGCCGGGACGTGCTCCAGGATGGTGGTGAAGAACGGCTCCAGGTCCTCGCTGTCCGCGGGGACGGTGCCGTCCTCCGGCTTGGTCAGCGAGGCGACGCCGTCACGGGCGCAGGCGTAGACGATCGGGAACTCGATCTGGTTCTCGTCCGCGTCCAGGTCCAGGAACAGGTCGTACGTCTCGTCGACGACCTCGGCGATGCGGGAGTCGGGACGGTCCGTCTTGTTGATGCAGAGGATGACCGGCATCTTCGCCGCGAGCGCCTTGCGGAGCACGAAGCGGGTCTGCGGCAGCGGGCCCTCGGAGGCGTCGACGAGCAGGACGACCGCGTCCACCATCGACAGGCCGCGCTCGACCTCACCACCGAAGTCGGCGTGGCCGGGGGTGTCGATGATGTTGATCGTGATCGGTTCCCCGCCGGCCTTGGGGTGGTACTTCACCGCCGTGTTCTTGGCGAGGATCGTGATGCCCTTCTCACGCTCCAGGTCGTTCGAGTCCATCATGCGGTCGTCGAGGCTCTCGGCGGCGTGCGCGGCGAAGGCACCGGCCTGCTTGAGCATGGCGTCGACCAGCGTGGTCTTGCCGTGGTCGACGTGGGCGACGATGGCTACGTTACGGATGTCGTGGCGCGTGGGCATGGGTGGAATGCGCTTCTCTCGGATCGTGGGATCAGGCGTCGCAGTCGGTCTCAGGTCCTCGTACGCCCCGCCGGGCTGACACGCCACGGCTTGTCCCATGGTACGGGCCAGCCGCACGCGGGGCTTCCCGGCCCGATCCGCGAGACCGCTCTTCCCCGAGGATTCAACGGATATTCAGCGGTGGGGACCGGTCCCGGACCGGCTCAGGGACGCCGGAAGAGGCCGCCGCGACCTCCCCGCACCCCCCCTCTGCGGTGCCTCCGCCAAGGCACGGACACCGGCCCGGACGCCGACCCGGACGCGACCGTGCCCGCCGGATCGGTCCGGCGGGCACGGGATACGAGGCAAGAGGTACGAGGTACGAGGTACGAGGTACGAGGAACACGGTCCGGTGGTGGCTCCGGGCCGGAGCCACCACCGCGGGTCTTCGCTACTCGGTCAGGCGGGCCGGGGCGCCCGCGGCCTTCTTGCCCTTGAACCCGATGTCCTGGTAGCGCGGCGTCCCGAAACCGAAGGCGCCGACGTTCACGAGCTTCTTGTCGACCGCGACCAGCTGCGGGCGCTGGTAGAGCGGAATCGAACCGGCGGCGGCCCAGATCCGGGCGTCCGCCTGCTTCATCAGGTCGCGCGAGGCCTTCTCGTCCAGGGTCGCGACGGCCCGGTCGAAGAGCTGGTCGATGTAGTCGGTGCCGACCCGGGTGTAGTTCTGCTCGACGACCAGCGATCCGTCCGATGCCGGTACGGGCTTGGCGAAGATCGGGCGGCCGTCCGTCGCGGGGTAGGCGCTGGCCGGCCACGAGTACAGGGCCAGGTCGTACGCGCCGGAGGCGATGTGGTCCGTGAAGTAGCTCGCGTCGGAGACCTTGGTGATCACCGTGGAGATGCCGACGGAGTCGAGCATCGCCGCGATCTTCTCGCCGACCTTGCGCAGGGCCGCCGACTCGGTGCCCGCGGGGAGCACGAACCGGAGGCTCAGCGTCTTTCCGTCCTTGCCGATCCGGCTGCGTACGGCCGCGTGCCGGGCGGGTGCGGCGGGCCGCGCCGGGGCGGCGGTGCCCACGGGCGCGTACAGGCCGGGGGCTCCCCCGGCCTTGCGGTCCCGGAGGGACACCTGGGCGGCGGAGTCGTCGTCGCCCGGCTTGCCGTCGTCCCCGACGATGTAGCGCCCGGCGTTCCCGGAGTCGGCCTTCTCGTCGGCGGCGGCCTTGTCGGCGCTGTTCGTCCCGGTGGCGGTCGTCCCGGTGGCGGCCTTGTCGGTGTCCGTCTTCGAGGCGTCCGCGTCCGTCTCCGCGTCCTCCGAGGCCGAGGCGGATGCCTTCGCCCCGGTCTTCGTCTCGGCCTCACTGCCGGCCTCGGTGCCCTTGGGCTTCCGGGCGCCACCACCCGGGGTCCAGCCCGCGTCCGCGAGCAGGGCCAGGGCCTCCGCGGTGTCCTGGTCGCCGATGGCTCCGCTGCTGTCCGTGTAGCCGGGCTGGCCGAGCATGGCGAGGTGACTGCCGAGCGGCTCGGAGGGCAGTCCCAGTGGCTTCAGGACGGAGTCGGCGATCTCCTGGCGGTCGATCGCGCGGGCCACCGCCCGGCGCACCCGTTCGTCGGCCAGCGGGCCGGACTCCCCGTTGAGCGCCAGCTGTGTGTAGGCGGGCTCCAGGGATTTGCGTACGACGTAGGAGCGCAGGCCCGACTGCTCGGCCTCGTACGCCTCGATCGCCTCCTTGGTCTTCTCCCTGGCCGCCTGCGCGATCTCGGCGGCCTCCTCGTCCGAGCCGTGCGCGAGCGCCCAGGAGCGCAGGGCGGCGGCGGGGGTGAGGTCGGCCTGGGGGCCGTGGGTGAGCGGGCGGCCGTTGCGGCCGTCGTCGTGGGCGGCGAGGCGGATGCGCTCCGCGTCGTGCCCGGCGATGTCGGCCACGTCCACCGTGCCCGCGGCGAGCGCCTCGCCCCGGTCCTTGGGGGCGACCGCCCGGAAGACGATCTTCTCCAGCTTCGCCGTGTCGCCCCACCAGCGGGGGTCGCGGACGACGGTGACGGTCTTGGCGTCCTTGTCCACGGAGCGGAGCTTGAACGGTCCGGCGGTGTTCTTCAGGGTGGCGCGGGCGCCGTCGTTGAAGGAGTCCGGGGAGCCCATGACCTCCTTGGGGTACAGCGGCGAGAAGAGCGAGCGCCAGTCGCCGTACGGCTTCGAGAAGGTGACCCGGACCTGGAGGTCGTCGTGGCCGCGTTCGATCTTCTCGATCCGTTCGTACCCGGCGTTGCGCGCGGTCCAGTACGCGGAGTCCTTGCCGCTCAGCGCCCGCCACTGGGCGACGAAGTCCGGGGCGCCGATCTCGCGGCCGTCGCTCCACACCGCGCGCTGGTTGAGCTTGTAGAGGACGACCTGCTTCGGTTCCCGGTCGATGACCTTCGCGGACTCCAGGTAGTCCGGGTTGGGCTTCGGCTGTCCCGCCGCGTCGAGCGGGAAGAGGTTCGGCAGGAGCGCGCCGGTGATCCGGGTGGTGGAGTTGTCCGCGTCCGCCTGGAAGGTGTTGAGGGTGGCGGGCACCGCGTCGACGGCCCAGTTCAGGGTGGATCCCTGGGCGATCGCGCCGCGGGCGGCCGGGGCGATGTCCTGCGGGACGCCGACGACCGCCTTCTCGTCTCCGGAGCCGCAGCCGGCCAGCGCCGGGATGGTGAGTACACCCGCGGTGAACAGCGCGAGGGTGCGGCGCTTGCGGGCGGTCCCGCGCGGGACGCCGACGTGGGACATGGCTGATACCTCCGGGGCCGGAACGGACCACCCCGTACCGGAATGGACCGGATGACAGTTACCTGACGATCTGATGGCATTAGCGGTTGATCACACCGCTGGCACCTCCCCACTGAAAGCGCCTGCGCGCGTGGGGCGTCACCGACACGTCGGCCGGCCGGGAAAGCTCACCCGCGCGGAGGTAGCGGGGTGCTCCGTCCGGGCCCCGCCCGCCGTCCGGGCCTGGTCCGCCGCGGCAGCCGTCCGGGCCTCGTCCGCCCCGCCCGCCGTCCGGGGCTCACCCGCCGCAGCCGCCCCGGCCGCCGCCGGGCTCCGGACGCAGCCGTGCCCCGGGTCCGGCGTTTCGCCGGTCCGGGGCACGGAGGGGGTTCGCACCGGCCGTACGCGGGAGGAGACGCGTACCGCCGGGGTGCGGGAGGGATCAGCCGAGGAGCTTGATGATCTCCGCGGTGGTGGCGGTCTCGCCGAGGCGCGGGAAGATCTTCTCGACGGAGTTGGCGTGCGAGTCGGCGTCCATGTCGCTGATCGCGTCGGTCACGACGGTGACGTTGTAGCCGTACTCGCTGGCGAAGCGGGCGGTGGACTCGACACCGATGCTGGTGGCGACACCGAGCAGCACGATCTGGGTGATGCCGCGGCGGCGGAGCTGGAGGTCCAGGTCGGTGCCGTAGAAGGCGCCCCACTGCTGCTTGGTGACGACGATGTCGCTGTCCTGGCGGCCGAGGCCGGGGACCAGGTCGGCCCAGTCGGCCGGCGGCCGGCCGCCGCCGTGGCCGGCCTCGGTGCGGCCCGGGGCACCGCCGGTGACGCGGACCAGCACGACCGGCAGGTCCTTGGCGCGGAAGGCCTCGGAGAGCTCGGCGGCCTTGGCGACGATCTCCTCGCCCGAGTGGATGATCGGGAGGTCCAGGATGCCCTTCTGCAGGTCGATGACGACGAGCGCGGTCTTCGCGTCGAGGGTGGTGGCGGTCATGGGACGTACTCCTTGCTGTGTGGTCCGGCCCGTTGGTACGGGGCCGGGGCGGTGCGGTCTTTCAGGGGGTGCGGGGGTGCGGTCTTCAGTGGGGCTGCGGGGCGCGCAGCGCCCGGTCGGTGAGGGTCAGGCCGATCAGCAATACCCCGAGCCCGGCGGCGATCCACGCCATGAGGTGCAGACCGGCGTCGGTGGCGGCCTGGCCGTAGGCGAGGGCGATCATGCTGGAGGCGGTGATCGCGCCGATGTACTGCGCGGTGCGCTGGAGCCCGGCCGCCGAACCGATGGACTCGGCCGGGGCGAACTGGGCGACCGCCGCCTGGTTGCTCGTACCGATCAGCCCCTGCGGGATGCCGAAGCAGGCGCCCGCGAGCAGGAGCAGGACGAGCGGGGAGTCTCCGGAGAGGAAGACCAGGACCACCGACCCGACGGTGAGCAGCAGGCAGGCCAGCGTGAGCGGCCCCCGGATGCCCTTCGTACGGGCTCCGAGGAGCGAGCAGGCGAGGGCGGCGATCGACATCGGGAGCATCAGCAGTCCGGTCTCGCCGGAGGAGAACCCGCGGACCTCTTCGAGCCACTGCGTCAGTCCGTACATCACGCAGTAGACGAGCAGGTAGCCGAGGCCGTGCCGCAGGTACGTGCGGGTGAGCGCGCCGTTGGAGGCGAGCACCCGCAGGTCGATGAAGGGCTTGGGGGTCCGCAGCTGCCAGCGGATCAGCACGGCGCCGACCACCACGAAGGGCAGCAGCAGCCACCAGTTCGGGTGGGCCAGGTCGAGCAGGAAGAAGGCGAGCAGCGTGAGGGCGGTGGAGAAGAGGCCGATACCGAGCGGGTCGATGTCGGTCTTCGGACGGCTGCCGTCCGCGGCGAGCACCCGGGGCCGGTCGGCCGGGATCCACCGGAGCGCGGTGACGAGCGCGATCAGCGCGACGGGCACGTTGACCGCGAAGATGCCCCGCCAGCCGACGAGCATCACCAGCACGCCGCCGAGGGTCGGGCCGACGGCGGTGCTGCCGACCGCGGCGAACGAGAGCCGGGCGAGGACCGGGCGCGGCGGGGTTCGGCCGACCCGGAGGCCCTCGTGGCGGAGGATCGACATCGAGGCCGGGTAGGCGGCGGCGCTGCCGATGCCCAGCAGCAGCCGGGAGACGAGCAGCCAGGTGAAGGAGAGGGCGAAGGCGCCGACCAGCCCGGAGACCAGGACCACGACCAGCCCGGCGACGAAGACCCGGCGCGGGCCGATGGAGTCGGCGAG
Source organism: Streptomyces sp. NBC_01335 (assembly GCF_035953295.1). GTDB lineage: Bacteria > Actinomycetota > Actinomycetes > Streptomycetales > Streptomycetaceae > Streptomyces. Next base: position 5,206,461 of record NZ_CP108370.1, on the reverse strand, counting down.
CTTGCCGAGTACCGGCTGCGCGACGGCGCTGGTGAGGTAGAGGACGGAGATCAGCCAGGCGGTACCGGCCGCGCCGACGGAGTAGCTGTGCCCGATCGAGACCAGGGCGGTCGAGATCATGGTGGTGTTGAGCGGGTTGACCAGCGAGCCGATCAGCAGGGGCGCCGTGAGGCGGCCCCCGAAGCCGGGCCGCTCGGGGGCCGGGGACGCGCTGCCCGCGCTCTTGGCCGGGGCGGCGGGACCGGTGGTTCCGGTCGCCGCCGGGGGTATGAGCGGCGGGGTCGCGGCCTCCGTGCCGCGCGCGGCGCTCACTGCTCCACCAGCCGGTTGAGGAGGGTGACGGCCGCGGCGACGGTCTGCCGCTCGGACTCGTCCATCTCCGCGCCGAGCGCCTCGGCCAGCCAGTCGTGCTTGGCCGCCCGGACACCGGCGAGGGTGGCCCGGCCGGCCTCGTTGACGGAGACGAGCGACTTGCGCCCGTCCTCGGGGTCGGGGGCCCGGTCGACCAGTTCCTGGCTCTCCAGCGCGGCGAGCGTCAACCGCATGGACTGGGGGCGTACGTACTCCGCCCGCGCGAGGGCCGCCGTGGTGGCGGGCCCGTCGCTCTCCAGCCGGGCCAGCACGGACCGCTGCGACGGGGTGAGCAGGCTCTCCGCGGACTCGGTACGCAGCTTGCGGAGCAGCCGGCTCACCACCGCCGCGAGCCGCACGGCCACCACGTCCGGAGCGGGATCGTCCGCAGGGGGCGTGGCCGGCCGTGTGGCTGAGGTTTCGGTCGTATCGGGCATTTCTCCACCGTAGAAGATGGGTAGACCATCTTGCAAGTTTGCCTGTCTATTCTGCCCCGAGGTCGGCGGGAATCCACCACCCCCCGAACGACGGCCGCGCGCATGCCGCACCGGCGCCGGTCGGGCCCGGCCGGGTGCATGCCGCACGGCGCCGACCGGCCGCACCCCCTCTTCGGGTGATGTCCGGAACGTCACCTTGTGCCTCCGCACCCCCGCGATCTAGGGTGAATGCGCTTTCATCGCGCGTTTTCCGATCATGCACGTTCCGACCGTGCGGGTTCCCGTCGTGCGCGGTGGCGGCATCAGGAGCAGGCAGCCGGCGCACGCTTCGGGCATGTGGCCGCGCACGAAGAAGCGGACGGTCCCGGTCGAGTGAGTGCCCCCACGGTGTACGACGTCGCGGAACGATCCGGCGTCTCCATCGCCACGGTCTCCCGTGTGTACCGCACCCCGGACTCGGTCCGGCCCCAGACCCGGGAGCGGGTCCTGGCGGCGGCCCGGGAGCTGGGTTACGTACCCAGCGGAAACGCCCGGGGCCTGGCCAGCCGCACCACGGGCGTCCTCGGGCTCTGCTTCCCCGACTACGCCGACCCGGACGCCGAGACGGCGGCGGCGCTCAGCGACGGCGACGACGACAACGCCGTGATGCTCTACTCCGACCAGATCATCCGGGGCATGGAACGGGCCGCCCGCCGGCACGGCTACGCCCTGCTGATCGCCGCCTCCCTGGACGGCGGACCGGAGAGCCTGGTGGCGAAGGTCGCGGGACGGGTCGACGGCTTCGCCGTCCTCGCGCGGACCGTGCCGACCGAGGACCTCGACGTCATCTCGCGCCGCCTCCCGGTCGTGATGCTCGCCGGCCCCCGCGAGATAGACCACCTCGACCACGTGGAGGTCGCCAACCGGGACGGCGAACGCGAACTCGCCCGGCACCTCATCGACGACCACGGGCTGCGCCGCCTGGTCTTCGTCGGCGGTGAGGCGGACTCCCCCGACGCGGAGGCCCGGTTCGACGGCTTCCGGCAGGCGTGCCGGGAGGCCGGGCTGCCCGTACCGGACCAGCCCGAGCTGCGCACCGCGATGATGACCCAGGCGGAGGGCGCCCGCGCCGCCGAGGCGCTGCTCGACCGCGCGGACGAGGCCGGAACCGTCCGGCCCGAGGCGATGCTCTTCGCCAACGACCAGATGGCCGTGGGGGCCCTCCAGGCGCTGGAACGCCGGGGCGTGCGGGTGCCGCAGGACATCGCGGTGACCGGCTTCGACGGCATCCCGCTGAGCCGTCTCGTGCGCCCCACCCTGACCACGGTCCGCCAGCCCATCCGGCGGCTCGGCGAAGAGGCGGCGGAGCTGCTGGTGCGACGCCTCGGCGACCGCGACCGCGACCCGGTCTCGGTGGAGCTCCCGGTGGCCCTGGCCCGCCGGGAGAGCTGCGGCTGCGGCTGACGCGTGGTGCGGAAGTCCCGCCTCTCCGGCGACGACGCCTGCATGCACACTTTGGCGGGACCGTCGCCGGGGAAGGCGGGGGACGGCCCCCGCCCCGCCCGCGCCCCCGCCCGCCGCCAGGAGGACGCCAAGCCGGTGGACGGGTGCCACGGCGGCTGCGGTCCACCCGGTCTGGAGCCTGGCCCTGCCCGCCGGCCTCACGCCGATGGGCGTCAGCCGGCCCGCGGGCCGCGTCCGCCGGGGCCGCTGACGCGCACCCTCGCGCGCTTCCCGGCCGCGCCGCACCTCACCGCCCGAGGTGCTCGCCGAAGAACCGTGCCCGGTGCGCGCGCAGCTCCCGGACCTCCTCCGCGATGCCCCGGTACGCGAAGTGCCCCGCGGTCAGCACCTTCAGCTCCCGCGCCCCGGCCAGCGCGTTGTACACGGCGAACTGGCCCGGCGGCGGTACGGCGGGGTCGAACAGGGCCGCCGCGACCAGGGTCGGCAGGGTCAGCCGGGTGGCGGCCGTCGCCGCGTCGAAGTACGCCAGCACCTCGGTGACTTCGGGGTGTTCCCGGTGGTGGGCGCGGACCGCCTCGCCGCTGCCGGTGCACGGGAGCGTGAGGCGCAGCGGGTGGTTGCCGAAGGTCGGCACGGTGAGCTGGGCGGCGCCGAACCGCGCGTCCCAGGGCAGCGCGAGGGCGCCGAGCCCGCCGCCGAAGCTCTCGCCGAGGTAGCCGAGGCGCGGGGCTCCCGGCAGCTCCAGCTCGGGGGCGAGCGTGAGCAGCGCGGAGGCGGCGCACCAGAGGTCGGCCACGCAGTCGCCGATGACGTACGTGTCGCGGGCGCCGATACCGGTGAGGACGTGCGCGTCCGCGGTGTCCGGGATGCCCGGGACGCGTCCCCGGGTGCCCATCCCGCGTACGCAGGGCAGGATCGCCGCGGCCCCGGGCAGCGGGAGCGGCAGGTCCGGGCCGGGCCGGTCGCGCCCGCCGTAGCCGTGTCCGACGACGAAGCCGTACCGGGCCGCGCCACGGGCGCCGGCGCCCCCGGGCGGGGACGTGCCGTCCGGGAGGGCGACCCAGCCGCCCAGCCGTACCCCGCCCACCGAGGTGTACGTCATCCCGTGGACGCGTACGCCGTCCCGCTCCTCCTCCACCGGGCCGAGCTCCGGCGCCGTGTCGACCTCCCGGGCTTCCGCGTACCGGCCGCGCCAGAACGCGTCGAAGCCCTCGGGGGCGGCGGGGGCGGGGACGCCCGACAGACTCTCGCGGGTGTGGCCGTGGCGCGGGTCGAAGGGGAACGCGTGGGCAAGTGAGGGCATACGCACGACAGTAACGACCCCTCCGGCCGGGCCGGGTACCTCCCCAAGCCTGACGAATCGGTCACACCAGTTCATCTTTCACATACCTGGCACTTACCGTTCCAAAGGCACCTTCCGCATGTCCGGGACTTTGCCGGAATGTGACGCAGAACCCTCTTGCGGATTTCTGAACGTGTGTCGCACAGTGATGTATGCGCTTACAGGCAGCGCATACATTCGGATTGCTCAAGGAGGAGCCCTCCATGCCCCGCACCGCCAGAATCACCGTCTCCGCCGGGATAGCGGCCGCTCTCGCCTTCGGCATCACCGCCTGCGGCGGCTCGGGTGGCGACTCCGTCGCCGCCGACAAGAAGCAGACGCTGACCGTCTGGGCCATGGGTGCCGAGGGCGAGAAGCTCGCCGACGTCGCCAAGGTCTACGAGAAGGCCCACCCGAACGTCACGGTGAAGGTGACTCCGGTCGGCTGGGACGTCGCCCACCAGAAGCTGGTCTCCGCCGCTGCCGCCGGCACCATGCCGGACGTGGCCCAGATGGGCGGCAGTTACATGGGCGAGTTCTCCGACCTCGGTGTGCTGGAGCCGGTCGACACCAAGACCTTCGACGAGAAGGACTACTTCCCGTCGGGCTGGAGCCAGGGCGAGGTGGACGGCACCGCCTACGGCGTGCCGTGGTACGTCGACACCCGGGTCCTCTACTACCGCACCGACCTGGCGAAGAAGGCCGGCATCACCAAGGCTCCGACCACCTGGAAGGAGATGCAGGCCCTCGCCACCGCGTACCAGAAGGACGCGGGCACCAAGTGGGGCCTCTCCATCCAGCCCAGCGGCCTGGACACGGTGCAGAACTTCTACCCGTTCCTGTACTCGGCCGGCGGCTCGATCATCGACGACAAGGGCAAGGTCGTCATCGACAGCCCCGCCGCCGTCAAGGCGCTGAAGGAGTACGGCTCCTACTTCGACAAGGGCCTCTCCAACAAGTCGGTGCAGCCCGGCTACGACGTGGTGAAGGACTTCGGCAACGGCCGCGTCCCGATGTTCTTCGGCGGTCCGTGGCACGTGACCCTCCTCGACGAGGGCCAGCCGCAGCTGAAGGGCAAGTGGGCCGTGGCGAACGTGCCGGCCGACGCGTCCTCCACCTCGATGGCGGGCGGCTCCTCCCTGGTGATCTCCAAGGACAGTGAGCACAAGGCCGCGGCCACCGAGTTCATCAAGTACCTGACCGGCACCGAGGGCCAGGCCGACTGGTACAAGCGCACCAAGGACCTTCCCGCGAACACCAACGCGTGGACGTCCGGCACCCTCGCCGACGACGCCGACCTCCAGGTCTTCAAGAAGCAGATGGACACCGCCAAGGCGTCCCCGACCCTCTCGAACCTGACGGAGATCACCGACAAGGTCGACCAGGCCATCGCCAAGGTGACCCAGGGCAAGGCATCGGCCGAGGACGCGCTGAAGACCGCGCAGTCCCAGATCGAAAGCCTCGTGAAGTAGGAGCCATGAGCACCGTGACCGGAAAGGCCGCGCAGACGGCCAAGGGACCGCAGGGGCGGGCGACCGCGAAGTCGCCCGCCGCCGGGCCCGGCGCATCGCAGGGCCGTCAGGTCCGCAGGAAGCCGCTGGGGAGGCAGAACGCGGCGGGCTGGCTCTTCTCCACCCCGTTCCTCGTCCTGTTCCTCGTCTTCATGGCCTTCCCGATCCTCGCCACCCTGGTGATGAGCTTCACCGACTTCGGGCTGCGCAACGTGACGCACCCGCTGGACGCGAAGTTCATCGGCTTCGAGAACTACGTCAACCTCTTCGGTGACGACAAGTTCCTGAGGTCTCTGCTCAACACCGGCTACTTCGTGGTCGTCGGTGTGCCGCTGACCATCGGGATCGGCCTGCTCGTCGCCGTACTGCTGAACAACGGCATCGACCGCGCCCGGACGTTCTTCCGGGTGGGCTTCTACGCCCCGGTGGTCACCACCATCGTCGCGGTCGCCGTGGTGTGGCGGTTCGTGCTCGACCCGAGCGACGGCCTGATCTCGGGCCTGTTCTCCGAAGTCGGCCTGACCGGGCCGGACTTCCTCGGGTCCGAGGCGCTCGCCATGCCGTCGATGATCGCCATGGCGGTCTGGCGGAACGTCGGTACGGTCATGGTGCTCTTCATCGCCGGCCTCCAGGCCATCCCGACCGAGGTCCGGGAGGCCGCGCGCCTCGACGGCACGGGTGTCTGGGCGGAGTTCAAGGGCATCACCGTCCCGCTGCTGCGGCCGACGATGCTCTACGCCACGGTCATCACCACCATCGGCTACCTCAACGTCTTCGAGGAGCCGTTCGTGATGACCCAGGGCGGGCCCTCCGACTCGACCCTCACCGTCTCGCTGAACATGTACCGCGAAGGCTTCAACTTCTTCCACATGGGTTACGCCAGTGCCATGGCGTACGTCCTGTTCGTGGTGATCATGGCCATCACGGTGCTCCAGCTCCGACTGCTGAAGGACAACACCAAATGAGCGCCACCAACGCACCCGGCACGCTGCGGACGGCGCCGAAGGAGCAGCGCCCGTCCACGGGCTCCGCGTCCAAGGGCTCCGCGCCGCAGGCGGGGAAGCCGCGCTCGGGCTTCCGTCCCGGCCGCGTCCTCGTCTACGTGCTGCTCTCGGTCGGACTGCTGGTCATGTCCGCGCCGTTCCTCTGGATGGCGCTCTCGTCCTTCAAGACCACGTCCGACCTCTCGGCCAGCCCGCCGGTCTGGATCCCGTCCACCTGGACGCTGGACAACTTCCGCGAGCTGCTCGACAAGCTGGACCTGCCGCTGTACTTCATGAACTCCGTGATCGTGGCGGTGCTGGTCACCGTCTGCAATCTGGTGTTCTGCTCGATGCTCGGCTACGCGCTGGCCAAGCTGAAGTTCGCCGGCCAGAACAAGATCTTCGGCCTGGTGCTGGGCGCGCTGATGGTGCCCGGCAACCTGATGCTGCTGCCGCTCTTCGTCCTGATGAGCAAGCTCGGCCTGATCGACTCGTACGCCGGTCTGGTGCTGCCGTTCGCGGCGGGCGCCTTCGGGGTCTTCCTGATGCGGCAGTTCATGCAGTCGATCCCGGACGAGCTGCTGGAAGCGGCCCGGATGGACGGCGCCGGCGAGTGGTACATCTTCTGGCGCATCGTGATGCCGCTGGTGAAGCCCGCCCTCGCGACCCTGTCGATCTTCACCTTCCTCGGGTCCTGGAACAACTTCGTCTGGCCGCTGATCGCGACCAACGACCCGGACAAGTACACGCTGCCGGTCGCGCTCGCGACCTTCGCCACCGACCCGAACAAGGCCGGCGGATCGAACGGCGTACTGATGGCCGGTGCCTTCCTCGTCGTCCTGCCGGTGCTGATCCTCTTCATCGCCCTGCAGCGCCACTTCACCCAGGGCATCGCCACCGCCGGCATGAAGTAGGGCCGGCCCGCACGTCCGGCCGACCCGGTCCGCGCCCCGCCCGGCGCGGACCCCCCTGACACCTGCACCACCCGCACCACCCCGCACGGGCCGCGCACGGAGAGCCGCGAGCCCGCCCCCTCACGCACCAGAAAGACACTCCGCGATGACGCACACCCCGGTCCAGTTCCCCGAAGGCTTCCTGTGGGGCGCCTCCACCGCCGCCCACCAGATCGAGGGCAACAACACCAACAGCGACTGGTGGGTCAAGGAGCACTCCGCCGGCACCAACATCCAGGAGCCCAGCCTCGACGCGTGTGACAGCTACCACCGCTGGGACGAGGACATGGACCTGCTGGCCTCCCTCGGCTTCACCGACTACCGGTTCTCCATCGAGTGGGCGCGCATCGAGCCGGCCGAGGGCCACTTCTCCCGCGCCGAACTGGCGCACTACCGCCGCATGGTGGAAGGCGCCGTCGCCCGCGGCCTGCGCCCGATGATCACCCTGCACCACTTCACCGTGCCGCAGTGGTTCGAGGCGCGCGGCGGCTGGACGGCCGAGGGTGCCGTCGAGCTGTTCGCCCGGTACGTCTCCGCCTGCGCCCCGGTCATCGCCTCGGACGTCAGCCACGTCTGCACCATCAACGAGCCGAACATGATCGCCGTGATGGCGGGCCTCGCCAAGCGCGGCGAGATCGGCTTCCCGCCGGCCGGTCTGCCCTTCCCCGACGAGGACACCACCGTCGCCGTCATCGCCGCGCACCACGCGGCCGTGAAGGAGGTCCGCGCGATCGACCCGTCGATCAAGGTCGGCTGGTCCGTCGCCAACCAGGTCTACCAGGCCCAGCCCGGCGCCGAGGAGGTCACCGCCGCCTACCGCCAGCCGCGCGAGGACGTCTTCATCGAGGCGGCCCGCGGCGACGACTGGATCGGCGTGCAGTCCTACACCCGTACGAAGATCGGCGCCGACGGCCCGATCCCGGCGCCCGCCGACGTCGAGCGCACCCTCACGCAGTGGGAGTACTACCCGAGCGCGGTCGGCCACGCGCTGCGGCACACCGCCGAGCTGGTCGGCCCCGAGGTCGCGCTGATCGTGACCGAGAACGGCATCGCGACCGACGACGACACCCGCCGCGCCGACTACTACGCCGGTGCGCTGAACGAGGTCGCCGCCGGTCTGGAGGACGGGCTCAACATCCAGGGCTACCTGGCGTGGAGCGCGCTCGACAACTACGAGTGGGGCTCGTTCAAGCCGACCTTCGGCCTGATCGCGGTGAACCTGGAGACCTTCGAGCGCACCGCCCGCGACTCCGCGAAGTGGCTGGGCTCGCTCGGCCGCACCCGCGAACTCCCGCGCCTCGCGGGCTGATCACCGCCGCGGCGACCCGGTGTCCGCCGCGGTCCCTGAACGGGGGAGTTCCTGACCGGCTCCCCACCCGGTGCGGACGGCGGTCCTGACCTGCCGCCGGCCTCCACCGACCCACGCCCCGGCGCGGCCGAAGCCCACACTCCGGCCGCGCCGTCGGCATGTCCGCCCCGCGCCACCGGGATGGCCCGAGCCTGCGACGGGCGGTGCGGTACGGGCAGGCGCGCGCCTGCCGCGATTCCCCCTACCAGGCCCAGCAGGTTGCCCTGCCCGCCCGCGCTCAGGGCCCCTCGGCCCAGTACTGATGGAGCCGGTCCACCGCCTCTTCTTTGGTGAGCCCGGCCACCGTCTCCTCCGCCAGACCAGCTCGGTGGATCAGCAAGTACACCAGCTCGGCAGGCAGAGCTTCCTTCGGCGTTGCCGGGACTCCCCGGTCCGGAAGTCGGCCGTCAAGCACACAGTCCCAGAATTCATCCTCGGAGACGTCAAGTTGATCACGCAGGATGTGCCCCCACATACCCGCGCCATAGACCGTGCGGTCCACCGGATGGGAGACCCTCGTGCGCACGACCCGCGCGTCGTGCAGCGTCAGTTCGTAGGTGAGGTGATGCGTACCCGTACGCCCGCGCGCATCGCGAACCCGCTCCCACTTCTCGACCACACAGAATTTCTCATGGCGCTCACGGTCCGGCTGCGGCCGGTTCACCGGTCCGTTCCGACGAGCCAGGCGGCAAGCTGCTCGTCGTCACTCAGACCGATCAGCTGCACCAAACCCCAGTTGTCACGGTGATTGGGTGCAGTGCTCAGTCGATCCTGCCAGTCCTCGGCGTATTCACGCAGAGCGTCGACCATTTCGCTGATGGCCTCGTCGAAGGTCGCTCCGTCCGCCGCTACGGGGAGCCCCGGAATGAAGATCGACCAACCTCCGGCCTCCGCGACGGCCTGCGCCTTCACTGAGCGGACCAATGACAGATCGTGACGGAGTCGCTCGGCATCGACCACCGCAGCGCGGCCGGAATCCCGGCGCACTGTCGCCACTCGACCCTCGCCTGCCGCATCGAGGAGATCCTTGAAGTGCGTGCGCGCTTCCGTGTAGCTCTCGTAGTGCACTGCGGACATGTCGCCCTCCTCCGGCTTCTCACCAGGATGACGCCACTCGTCAAGTACGTCACGTACGTCACGACCCCACGTACGCGCCCCCGTCCCGCGGTCGGACCACTTCCCTCCGGCCCGACGCCCCCGCCGGATGCTCGGGTCGCGGGGCGCCAAAGGTGGCCATAGCCTCCCAGATGTGACGCCTCCCGCGACCCGTATCCGCAGCTCCCGACCCTGCCGGGCCCTGCTCGGCGTGCTGTTCGCGGCCTACTGGCTGGCCGCCGGGACCGCGGCTCCGGCGTGGGCGGACAACCCCGTCACGCTCTCCCGGGACGGGCAGATCACCGACCGGACCGGGGCGCTCGGGGACCGTACCGGGGAGGTGGAGGCGGCGCTCGACTCCCTCTTCGACGAGCGGCGGGTGCAGCTCTTCGTCGTGTACGTACGCGACTTCTCCGGCCGCTCCTCGCAGAGCTGGGCCGACGAGACCGCCACCCGCAACGGTCTGGGCCAGGACGACGTGCTGCTGGCCGTCGCCACCCACGACCGGCAGTACGCGTACTCCGTGGACGAGGCGTCCCGGCTCACCGACGCGGAGCTGAGGGACGTGGCGAGCACCGCCGTCGTGCCGGCGCTGCGGGTGAACGACTGGGCGGGAGCGGCGATCGGCGCGGCGAACGGTTACGCGGCGGTGCTCGCGGGGCAGCCGGTGCCCTCGCCCTCCCTCTCCCCCGGCCCGGCCGATCCCGGGTCGAGCGGTTCGGGCGGCACCGACGCCGGTGATTTCCTGCTCCCGGTGGTCCTGCTGGTCGCGGTCGTCGCGGTCGCGGCGTACGCCTTCGCCCGGCGCAGGCGGCGGGCGAAGACCCGTACGACTCCGGCCTCCACCGGCTGGGGCACCGCGGCGCCCGGTGCGGCGGCGGCCGGCGAACCGCCGGCCCCGTTGCCCGAGTTGGACGCCCGCGCCAAGGAGCTGCTGGTGGACACGGACGACGCGGTACGCACCAGCGAGGAGGAACTGGGCTTCGCCTCGGCCCAGTTCGGCGAGGAGGCGGCGGCACCGTTCGCGGCGGCGGTGACACGTGCCAAGAGTGAGCTGACCGCGTCCTTCCGACTGCGTCAGCAGCTCGACGACGCGATCGTGGAGGACGAGCCGACCCAGCGCCGGATGCTGGAGGAGATCATCAGCCGCTGCACCGCCGCCGACGAGCAACTCGACGCGGTTGCCGCCGACTTCGACCGGCTGCGGGACCTGGAGCAGAACGCCCCGCAGGCGCTGTCGGAGGTGGAGGCGACCTTCCGGGACCTCACCGGCCGGGCGGCGACGGCGGGTTCGACGCTGGACGCGATGCGCACCGACTACGCGCCCTCGGCCGCCGCCCCCGTCGCGGACGACGTCGAACAGGCCAAGGAGCGCCTGGTGTTCGCCACCTCCTCCCTCAACCAGGCCCGCCAGGCGGTGGACGGCGGCGACAACTCCCGGGCCGCCGTGTTCGTACGGGCGGCGGAGAGCGCGGTGCGCCAGGCCGCCACCCTGGTGGACGCCGTGGAGCGGCGGGCCGCCGAGCTCGCCGAAGCCGCGTCCCGCGTCCCCGCCGCGCTCACCGAGATGGAGACGGACCTCGCGGACGCCCACGGGCTGCTGCGGGGCACCGCGCAGGGCGTCTCCACGGCCGACCTCCAGGGGCGGATCGGCCGGGCGGAGGCGGTGCTGGCGGACGTACGGGGCGAGGTGGCGGGCGGACGTCACGACCCCATCGACGCGCTGCGCCGACTGGAGGAGGCGGACGCGGCGCTGGACGAGTCGCTGGCCGGGGCGCGCGAGCGGGACCAGGGCAACACCCGGGCCCGCCCGTTGCTGGACCAGGCGATGCTCTCCGCCCGCTCGGCGATCTCGGCCGCCGCCGACTACATCACCACGCACCGGGGCGCGGTCGGCAGCCAGGCCCGCACCCGGCTGGCGGAGGCCCAGCGCCACGCGGAGCAGGCCGGGCAGCTCGCCGCGGGCGGTGATCCGCAGCGCGCGCTCGCCGAGGCGCAGCGGGCCGACGCGCTGGCCGGGCAGGCCCAGGCTCTCGCCGAGCAGGACGTACGTGCCTTCGACAGCCGCTCCGGTCCGGGCGGGATGCGGGGCGGGGGCGGCGGGATGGGCGGGGCCGTGCTCGGCGGCATCCTCCTCGGCGGACTCCTCGGTGGCGGCGGGCGGGGCGGCGGCCGCGGATTCGGCGGGGGCTTCGGCGGGGGCGGTGGTTTCGGCGGGGGCGGCTTCGGCGGTGCGGGGCCCGGCAGCTTCGGCGGCGGGGGGACGCGGGGCCGCAGAGGCGGCGGTGGCCGCTTCTGACCGGGTGCCCGGGGCGTCCGGCGCCCGGTCCCGTACGCCCACTCCCTGTGGCCCCCTCCCCGTACGCCCCGTCCCCGTACGCCCCGTCCCCGCACAGCCCGCATGTCGTCCCAGGCGAACCGTCCCGACTCCAGGAGAGGAGCCCCCGTGTCGAAGCAGACGATTCTCGGCCGTGTCACCCAGCTCGCGAAGGCCAACATCAACGCGCTCATCGATCAGGCCGAGGACCCGCAGAAGATGCTGGACCAGCTGATCCGCGACTACACCAACAACATCGCGGAGGCCGAGCAGGCGGTCGCCGCCACCATCGGCAACCTGCGGCTGATGGAGCAGGACCACGCGGAGGACGTGGCGGCGGCGAAGGAGTGGGGCGGCAAGGCGCTCGCGGCCAGCCGCAAGGCGGACGAGCTGCGGACCGCGGGCTCGGCGGCGGAGGCGGACAAGTTCGACAACCTCGCCAAGGTCGCGCTGGGCCGCCAGCTCCAGTCGGAGAAGGAGGCGCGGACGGCCGAGCCGACGATCGCCTCGCAGACCGAGGTGGTCGACAAGCTCAAGTCGGGGCTCGACCGGATGAAGGCCAAGCTGGGCGAGTTGAAGGCGAAGCGGGACGAGCTGGTGGCCCGCGCCAAATCCGCCCAGGCCCAGAACCGGATGATGGACGCGGTGAAGTCGATCGACGTGCTCGACCCGACGAGCGAGCTGAACCGCTTCGAGGAGAAGGTGCGGCGCGAGGAGGCGCGGGCGGTGGGCAAGCAGGAGCTGGCCGCCTCCTCGCTCGACGCGCAGTTCGAGCAGCTGGACACCATGGGCGACAGCGCGGAGGTGGAGGCCCGGCTCGCCGCGCTGAAGTCCCCGTCCTGAGCGAGGAAAGGGGCGGAGCGGTCGTGTCCGCCCCGCCCCATTCGTCCCTCGCGTGGATCGTGTCAGTGCGTGCTCAGTACATGCTGAGCAGTTGTTCGACCGTGAGCTCGGCGGCCGGCTGCCCGTCGGGCAGGGCGAGTTCGAACCAGACGGTCTTGCCGCGCGGGGTGCGCCGCGAGCCCCAGGCCGCGCTGAGCAGCCCGACGAGTTGCAGCCCCCGGCCGCCCTCGTCGGTGTCGCGGGCGCGGCGGCGGCGCGGCTGGATCAGCCCCGCGTCCCACACCTCGCACACCAGGGTGCGGTCGCGCAGCAGCCGGAGCCGGATCTCGCCCTCGCCGTAGCGCAACGCGTTGGTGACGAGTTCACTGACCAGGAGTTCGGTGGTGTCCACCAGGTCGTCGAGGTTCCACTCGGCCAGCCGCCGGCGGGCGAGTTCGCGGGCCCGGCCGACCGAGCGCGGCTCCCGGGGCAGCGTCCAGTCGCCGACGGCTTCCTCGGGCAGCCCCTGGATGCGGGCCATCAGCAGCGCGATGTCGTCCTCGCCGTGCCGGGTGTCCAGGGCGGCCAGTACGTGGTCGCAGGCGTCCTCCAGCCGCATCCGCGGCCCGGTGAGGGCGGTACGGAGCACTTCGAGGCCCTCGTCGAGCGGGTGGTCGCGCGACTCCACGAGGCCGTCGGTGTAGAGGGTGAGCAGGGAGCCCTCGGGGAGCTCGACCACGACCTCCTCGAAGGGTTCGCCGCCGACGCCGAGCGGCATCCCCGGCGGTACGTCGAGGAGCCGGGCCGCCTGGCCGGGCTCGACGACGGCGGGCGGCAGGTGGCCCGCGTTGGCGAAGGTGCAGCGCCGGGTGACCGGGTCGTAGACCGCGTACACGCAGGTCGCGAGGTACACCTCGGAGAGGTCCGCCTCGCGGGACTTCTGCAGGGCGCGCGAGGGCCACTGGGTGCCGCCGCCCTCGGGCCGGTCGCCGCCGCCGGGGGTGCCGAGGCCGCGGGCGACCTCGTCCAGCGCGGAGAGCACCTCGGCGGGTTCCAGGTCCAGCAGGGCGAGCGTGCGTACGGCGGTGCGGAGTTCGCCCATGGCGACGGCGGCGCGCAACCCGCGCCCCATGACGTCGCCGACGACGAGCGCCGTGCGGTGGCCGGGCAGTTCGATGACGTCGAACCAGTCGCCGCCGACCTCGGTGGCCGCGTTGCCGGGGAGGTAGCGGCAGGCGATGTCCAGGCCCGCCGCCTCGGGGGCGCCGGGCGGGAGCAGGCTGCGCTGGAGGATCAGGGCGCGTTCGTGCTCGCGCCGGTAGAGGCGGGCGTTGTCGATGCAGACGGCGGCGCGGGCGGCGAGTTCACCGGCCAGGTCGCGGTCGCGTTCGCCGAAGGGTTCGCTGCCCTTCGTACGGGAGAAGCGGACGAGGCCGACCACGGTGTCGTGGGCGACCATCGGCACCGCGAGCGTGGACCGGACGAACCCGAGGCCGTCGCCGGGCGCCTCGTGGACGCGGCCGGTGCGCAGGGCGCCGGCGCAGGCGGAGGCGTGCGGGTAGCGGTGTACGGCTCCGAGGGCGGGCTCCCCCGCCGCCGCCGCGGCTCCCCCGCCGCCCGGGTGCTCGCCGGACCGCGCGGCCGGCACCGGTGCGCCCGGCGGCCCGGGGGCGTGGAGATGGGCGTCGGAGACCGCGCTGGCCTGGGCGACCCGGCGCAGTTCCGGTGAGGCGGCTCCGGGCTCCGGTGCGGGGCCGCCGGCGGCCGGGGCCTCGGCGCCGGTGAGCACGGCGGGGAAGAGGTCGACGGTGGCGAGGTCGCAGAAGCCGGGGACGGCGACGTCCAGCAGTTCGCGGGCGGTGGTCTCCAGGTCGAGGGAGTTGCCGATGCGGGCGCTGGCCTCGTTCAGCAGCCGGAGGTTGCGCCGGGCGCTGGCCGCCTCGCGCGCGGCGATGTGGCGGCTGGTGACGTCGGTGGCGAGCCCGGCGACCCCGGTGGGCCGTCCCGATCCGCTGTGCACCCGGTAGAGGTTCATCGACCAGTGGCGGCGGTCGGTGTCGCCGGGGACCGTGCCGATGAGCCGGAGGTCGGTGACGGACTCCCCGGTCGCCAGCACTCTTCGCAGGGTCTCCGTCAGCCGGTCGGCCTCGGGGCGGGTCAGATAGTCCTCGGCCCTGCGCCCCCGGTGGTCGGCGGCCATGCCGCCGAAGACGTCGGCGAATCGTTCGTTCGCACGGACCACCGAAAGGTCCTTGCCGAACAGGACGAACCCGAAGGGGGATTGGCCGAAAATTGCCTGCGAGGCGGCGAGGTCCGTCTCGATGCCGCGCAGCGCCCGCACGTCCACCACGATGCAGAGGGCGGCCCGCTCCCCGGCGGCGGTCACGCTGGGCATGACGTAGACCTCGGCGAGCCCTCGGACGTCCCGCTCCCCCGGTATCCGGAAGGGGACGAGGCCCGTCCACTCCTTGCCGTCCAGGATCTCGCGGATCTGCCGGTGCCCGCCCCGGCGCAGCTCGGGAGGCATGAACGCCTCCACCGGATCGCGCCCGATCACCTCGTGCGGGCCCATGCCGAAGAGATCGGCGGCCCTTCCGCTCCACTGCTCGACCAGGCCGTCCGGGCCGATCGAGAAGGAGGCAACCCTGATGTACTCGTATATCGAGCCAGGCGGGCTGCTCTGCCACACGATGTCGCCCGCTGTCCCAGGTATCTCGCTCACGCGACCGTCCCCTCCAGCTCACACACCGGACCGGTCCTGTGCGCAGTATTCAGCACTACGGCCACTCCCGACACGGCGTTCACGATCACAGCAAGGTCTCAGTCCTTCTCGTCGGCGGCCCCGACCTCAGGTGATCGCTGTGCGTCCCCCTCCACTCCTAACCAGACAGAGGCAGCTCGAACCACACCGTCTTGCCACTCTTTCCTTTGCGTGTCCCCCAGCGACGCGCCGAACAAGCCACCAGCTGGAGCCCGCGGCCCCCTTCGTCGTCGGGGCCGGCCCGGCGACGGGTGGGAAGATCCGGAAGCGGATCGGAGACCTCCACCAGGAGTCCGTGGCCGTCGGCCGACGCGTCGGCCACGTCGGCGGGGGTGTCGCCGGGCCGTACCAGGCGTACTCCGATGGGTCCGGTGGCATGGCGGAGCGAGTTGGTCACCAGCTCGCTGACGAGCAGCACCGTGACGTCGATGACCGGCAGACCTAGGTCCCAGGCGCGCAGCGTCTCGCGGACCGCGTTCCGAGCGCCCCGCACGGAGCCCGGCTCCGCCGGGAAGGACCACTCGGCGCTGCCGCCTTCGGTATCGATCACGCCGATCACTTCCCGGGGCCGACAGCGGGTTCATCCTGCGAGGGGTCACTGTGGACATACCCGGAATTCATCGTGTATCACGACAGATCGTGACCAATGGGTCATACGGGTGCACCGGTCCTACGGGTGCGGGGGCGGCTCAGGCCAGCACGCCGGCCGCGTGGAGATCGTCGAAGAGCACCTGGTCGACCGGGGCGACGAGCGGCCGGTCCGCGTAGGTGAACCAGGCCACCTCGTCGATCTCGTTGCTCGCCACCACCGTGCCCAGGTAGTCGCCGTAGTAGCAGCTCATCCGCACCACGACGCCGTCCGCGTGCCCGTGCGCCTGCGCTTCGTAGACCCCCGCGTGCGCGACGGTCGCCGGGTCGAGGGCCACCGCGAGCTCCTCCTCCACCTCCCGCAGCAGGGTCTGGAGGTCGCTCTCCCCCGCCTCCCGCTTGCCGCCGGGGATGTAGAAGATGTCCTTCCCCTTCGACCGCGCGCAGAGAATCCTGCCGCTCTCCACTCGTACCCACGCCACCGTGTCGATCAGGGCCGGCATCGCTCCGCCTTCGTTCCCCGGCCTGGCGGTCAGGCCGGTCAGCCGGACCCTACCTTCGCGCGGCGGCGCGTTCCGAGCCCGGGGGCGCGCACCGGCGCGGGCGGGGAGGGAGTGCGCGCCGGAGGCCACGGCACCGGCGGGACGCACGACGACGGCCGGGCACCCCCTGGTCAGGGAGGGTGCCCGGCCGCCGGTGGCGCGGGTCGTCGGTCAGGGGCGGGCGGTCTCACCCGCGCGTTCGACCCAGTAGAGCTGCTGGTGCTCCCGGGTGTCGAACCTGTCCGCGACCTTCTGTGCCTCTTCTTGGGTGGCGTATCGGCCGACCCGGTACGTACTGCCGTTGATGTCCTGCCGTATCACCAGCCACGGGAGGACAGCTGCGCTGTCACTCATCGTGCTCCTCCCGAGCATGCTGCCCCTCTCCCCACCGGTCTGCACATCTCATAGGACGATCCCCAGGAAATCGCTGTGCGCATATGCCGGAGCGTACGCCTGACCTTCACTCAGCGAATGCGGAATCGCACAAAGAGATACGGAACCGGCCATACACGGGGCGCATCCGTCCGGATGCGCCCCCGAAGCGGAGAACGGGACCCTACCGCGCCGCGCGGGCGCCGACCGCCCCAGGGGCGATCACCCTCTCCCCGCCTCCGCGGCACCGGCCGTCCGCACCGTGGGCAGGGGCATCAGCACCGGTCCGGCCGCCGGCGCCTTCCGGCAGGCGTCGCCGCAGGTGGCGTCCAGCGAGCAGCAGAGCGAGCAGACGGGGCCCGCGTGGACGGGGCAGTCGGCGACGTCCGGCAGCTCGTAGGCCGCCTCGCAGACCGCGCAGGTGTGGGTGGCGGTGATGTCCTCGACCGCCACGTCGGGGCCGTTCACCGGATTGGGCCGGGCCAGGTAGTACTTGCCCTTCGTCGCCCAGGCGATCAGCGGGCAGAGCGTCACGGCGAGCCCCGCCGCGATGAACGTGGAGAAGGCTTCCGCGTACTCACCGAAGAGGCCGAAAAATGCCAGGATCGAGACGACCGAAGCGATCACCATGGCGCCGAAGCCCGCCGGGTTCACCGCGTAGAGGTAGGCGCGCTTGAACTCGATGTACGGCGGGCTGAGCCCGATCCGCTTGTTGATGACGAGGTCGGCGGCGACGGCCGCGATCCAGGCGATGCCGACGTTGGAGTAGAAGCCCAGCAGCTTGTTGAGGGCCGCGAACATGTCCATCTCCATCAGCGTCAGCGCGATGGCGAGGTTGAGGAAGATGTACCAGACCCGCCCGGGGTGCCGGTGGGTGATCCGGGAGAAGAAGTTCGACCAGGAGAGCGAGCCGCTGTAGGCGTTCGTCACGTTGATCTTGACCTGGGAGACGATGACGAAGATCGCCGCGGCCGGCAGGGCGAACCCGCCGAGCCAGGGCTTGAGCGCCTCGATCTGCGGGGCGATCGGCTCCAGCGCGTGCGTCTTGCCGACCGCCTCCAGCGCGACGAAGGCGAGGAACGCGCCGCCGAGCTGCTTGGCGGCGCCGATGATCACCCAGCCGGGCCCGGCGGCGAGCACCGCGAGGTTCCAGCGGCGCTTGTTGGCCTCGGTCTTCGCGGGCATGAAGCGGAGGTAGTCCGCCTGCTCGCCGATCTGGGCGATCAGCGAGAGCGCCACCCCGGTGCCGAGCCCGAACCCGAGCCAGGAGAAGCCCGAGCCGGCGCCCTCCGTACCGCCGAAGGAGCTGAACGAGCCCCAGGCGTCCGGGGCTTCGAAGGCGAGCACCAGGAACGGCAGGATCATGCCGATGATCCAGACGGGCTGGGTCCACGCCTGCACCTTGGCGAGCGCGCCCATGCCCCGGAACACGATCGGGATCACGATCAGCGTGGTGAGCAGATAGCCGACCTGGACCGGCAGCCCGATCGCCTGGTGCATGGCCTGCGCCATGATCGAGCCTTCGAGCGCGAAGAAGATGAAGGTGAACGACGCGTAGATGAGCGAGGTCAGCGTCGAGCCGAAGTAGCCGAAGCCGGCGCCCCGGGTGACCAGGTCCATGTCCAGGCCGTACGTGGCGCAGGCCCGGGCGATGGGGATGCCGGTGAGGAAGATGATCGCGGCGGCGGTCAGGATCGACGCGAAACCGCTGGTGAAGCCGTAGGTGAAGACGATCGAGGCGCCGATCGCGAAGTCCGCGAGGTAGGCGATGCCACCGAGCGCGGTACCCGCGACCGTCCCGGGCGACCAGCGGCGGAACGCGTGCGGGGCGTAGCGCAGCGAGTAGTCCTCGCGGCTCTCGTCGGCGGCGAGCGCCGCGTAGCTGCGGGCCGGCCCGCCGGAGCCGGACGCGCCCCCGGGCTCGGGGGGCTGCGGCGAAAGGTGCGGGGTCTCGGCCGTGGTGGGTGGTGCGATGTCCGTCATGAGGGTCCCGTCCTCGGTCCGTTGGTGCGGCAACGGACCGGAAGGTAGGAGCCGAACATGACGGGCCGCGGGCGCCGGGCGTTGCCCGGGAGTTACGGCAGGTGACGGGGGGTTAAGTCTGTGTCACCGGCCCCGGACACGCCGCACCGCCCACCGGTCGGCCCGCCGCTGGACCCGCCGGCCGAGCCGCCGGCCGACCCTCCAGCGGGCCGCCCGGCGAGCCGCCCTCGACGGCTCGCGGCGGGTCGCGACGGGCATGTCACGGGCGGGCGGCGGGCGGGTGACACGTGGGCGGGGGACGGACTGGGACCGGGGACGCGGCAGTCCGGCGGACCGGCCGGGGATGGACCGGCCGGGGGCGCGGCGGGCGGGGGCACGGCGGGCGGGCGGGCCAGGGGGCGGGCCGGGGGGCGGCCCTACCTGACCGGCAGGTGGTAGGCGACGCGGTAGCGGTCGGCGGGGACGACCACGTCGGCGGTCTCGACCGCCTGCCCGCCCGCGTAGTAGGTGCGCGCGATGACCATGACCACGTGGCCCGGCACCCCGCCGAGGTCGCCGAGTTCGTCCGCCAGTCCCGGCCGGGCGCCGACCTCCTCGGTCACGTTGTCCACCACGATGTCGATCGCCGCCATCCGGTCGACCACCCCGCAGCCGCCCAGCGGCCCCTCCTCGGGGAGCATCACCGGGGTCCGCCCGGTGACCGCGAGCGGCTCCCAGGAGGTCGAGAGCATCATCGGCTCGCCCGCGTCCCGGAAGACGTACCGGGTGCGCATGACCCGCTCCCCCGGCTCGATGCCGAGGCGCGCGGCGATCTCCGGACCGGCCTCCTCCTGCTCGCTCCTGGACTCCCAGGTGCCGCGCACGCCTTCCGCGCTCTGCTCCTGACGGAACGGACTCGACCCCGACCCGGGCCGGTAGCCGGACCGGGCGATCCTGCGCGGCACCGGACGCGCCCGGACGTACGTACCGGAGCCGGAGCGCCCCTCCACCAGCCCCTCGGCCATGAGGACCTTCCGCGCCTCCAGCGCGACGGTGTCCGAGACGCCGTACTCCTCACGGATGCGCGCCTGGGACGGCAGACGGGTATG
The DNA here is from genome assembly GCF_035953295.1 of Streptomyces sp. NBC_01335. Classification (GTDB taxonomy): domain Bacteria; phylum Actinomycetota; class Actinomycetes; order Streptomycetales; family Streptomycetaceae; genus Streptomyces. The sequence continues at coordinate 5,186,546 of NZ_CP108370.1, read as the reverse complement.
GGGCGGCAGCGCTCCCTTGACGATCTTCTCCCGCAGATCGCTCGCCACGCGCAGATAGGCGGGCTGCTCACCGAAAGTCACTGGCCACTCCCAACAAGTTGACAGACCGCAACAGAGTCGCAACCGTGAGTGGTGCAAGACAAGCAATGGCCAGGGTTTCACTCAAAGTGATGATTCGGAGGCGCTCCACGCATGGTCCGAACGGCATCACCACAGCTCTCCCGGCCGTTCTCTGCCCACTTCGCGCCCTCCGCAAGCGCCGGAAGCCGGAGGAAGTGACACGTGCCTCCCCGGCGACCGGCCCGCACGGGTGGTCGCCCGGGTCCGCGGCCTCCGTGTGCGGGGAGTGCGCGGGGCGCACGCGGGCCACGCGATCTGCTCCGTAGGCACCCGGGCCGCCCCGGCGGCTGGCAGGCTGGCCCCATGCCCGCACCGGTGACCGCCCCTCCGCCCCCGCCCCTGCCGCCGTACCGCTGCCCGCGGGACGGGACCACGGCCGACGCCGCCACCGCGCACTGGTGCTGCCCGGAGTGCCGAGGCCCGTGGGACCTCGACTTCACCCCGGCGGGGCCGCTCGACCGGAACACCCTCGCGAGGCGCGTCAACTCCCTGTGGCGCTACCGGGAGGCACTGCCGCTCGCCGACCCCGCCGTCTCGCTCGGTGAGGGGCGTACGCCGCTGGTCGCGCTCACCGGCACCGTCTCGGCGAAGCTCGACCACCTCATGCCGACGCTCTCCTTCAAGGACCGCGGCGCGGTGATGCTGGCGGAGCTCGCGCGGCGCCTGGGACCGGACCGGGTCGTCGCGGACAGCAGCGGCAACGCGGGCACCTCCGTCGCCGCCTACTGCGCCCGCGCCGGACTGCCGTGCACGGTGTACGTCCCCGAGGGCACCTCGGCCAAGAAGACCGAGCAGATCCGGGCCCACGGCGCCCGGCTGGAGATCGTCCCCGGCGACCGTACGGCCACCGCGCTGGCTGCCCGCGCCGCCGCCGACGAGCCGGGCACCTTCTACGCCTCGCACGTCTTCAACCCGTACTTCCTGCACGGCACCAAGACCTACGTGTACGAACTCTGGGAGGACCTCGGCGGCCGGCTCCCCGACGCCCTGGCGGTTCCGGTCGGCAACGGCACCCTGCTGCTCGGCGCCGCCCTCGCCACCGCCGAACTCCTCGCGCAGGGCCTCGTCGACCGGCGCCCCGCCCTGATCGCCGTCCAGGCGGAGGCGGTCTCCCCGCTCGCCGCCGGCTTCCACGCCGGTGCGGCCGCCCTGCGGCAGCCGGCGGCCCCGGCGCCGACGCTCGCCGAGGGCATCGCCATCGCGGACCCGCCGCGCGCGGCGCAGATCCTGGCGGCGGTACGCGAATCCGGCGGCACCTTCCGCACGGTGACGGAGGAGCAGATCCGGGAGGCCCAGCGGGATCTGGCCCGGCGCGGGCTCTACGCGGAGACCACGGCCGTGGCCTGCTGGGCGGCGGTCGGCGGGTGGACGGACGGCAGCGTCGTGGTCCCGGTGTGCGGCGCGGGCCTCAAGACGGGGATGGCCGCCTGAGGGTGCGTCAGTCGCCCGCCCAGTGGGTGTCGTGCTTGACGAAGAACTCCGCGCGCTCCTCCTTTGACCAGTGGACGGCCTCGGCCGCCTTCTCGACGTACTCCTCCCGCGGAGCTCCGGGGCGAAGAGCAGGAGCATCGAGGCGAGTCCCCTTCCTTCGCCCTCGCCCTCGTCCGCGTTCAGCGTGGCGCGGGGGCGTCCACGGGCGCCGCTGCTCCATCCGGCGGGCAGCCCCGTCGGCCGTCCGCCTGCCGTACGCGTGGCCGGCCGTGCCGCGCCGGGCGCCCGCCGGTCGCGTCCCTATTTTCGTACGGGTGACCCATGCGCGCACCTCCCTCGTCGGCTGCCTGACCACCGCTCTGCTGACCATGATCGTGACGCCGGGCCAGGTGTCCGCCCAGGGCCCACGGCCCTCCCCCGCCCCGCCCTCCTGCACGGCCCGGACGGCGCCGGCCACCGCCGCTCCACTCGCGCCCGACCCGGCGTGGGAGCTGACCTCCACCCGGTACGGCGAGGCCGGGGGGTACGACCCGTACGTCGGCAACGGCTACCTCGGCCACCGCGTCCCCCCGGCCGGAACCGGCTACGCCGAGCGCCCGGAGAAGACCGGCTGGCCGCTCTACACCCCGCGCTACGACGGGGCGTTCGTCACCGGCCTCTACGGGGCCGAGCCCGGCACCACCGAGGGGCGCGAGGTCCTCGCCGCGCTGCCGAGCTGGACCCCGCTCGACCTCCGCGTCGGCGCGGAGACCTTCGGCCCGGACACCCCGTCCGGCCGGATCTCGCACTACCGCCAGACCCTCTTCCTCGCCTGCGGGCTGGTCCGCACCTCCCTGCGGTGGACCACCGCGGACGGCAGGGCCACCGACCTGGTGTACGAGGTCCTGGCGGACCGCTCCGACGTCCACGCCGGTGCCGTACGGCTCACGCTGACGCCCCGGTGGACCGGCACGGCGACGGTCACCGGGCGGCTCGACGCGCGGGGCGCGCGCCGGATGACGGTCGCCGACGACGGGACCTTCCGCACGCACGGTACGGAGGTGGACGGCGCGGTCGTCCAGACCCTGCGCCCGGCCCCGGACCGGGGCCAGGACCCGGACCCGGCCCAGGACCCGGACCAGGGCAAGGGCGCGGGGCTCGTCCGGGAGCTGCGGGTGCGCGCGGGGCGGTCGTACACCGTCGAGAAGTACGTCGGCGTCGACACCGCCCTGACCTCGCCCACCCCGCTCGCCTCGGCGCGCGCGGCATCGAGGCGGGCGGCGGGGCGCGGCTGGGCGCGGGTGCTGGCCGACAGCGCGGCGCTCTGGCGCCGCGACTGGTCCTCCGACGTGCTGGTGCCGGGCAGCCCGGACCTCCAGCGGTGGCTGCGGGCGGCCCAGTACGGGCTGCTCGCCGCGACCCGCCCAGCCGCCTCCGACAGCATCGCGCCGGCCGGTGCGACCAGCGACAACTACGCGGGCATGATCTTCTGGGACGCCGAGACGTGGATGTACCCGGGGCTGCTCGCCACCCGCCCCGAGCTCGCCCGCACGGTGGTGGAGTACCGCTACCGCACCCGGGACGCGGCCCGCGCGAACGCCGAGAAGCTGGGGTACGACGGGCTGTTCTACCCGTGGACCAGCGCGAGCCGGGGCCGCCTGGACTCCGAGTGCCAGAGCTGGGACCCGCCGCACTGCCTCACCCAGAACCACCTCCAGGGCGATGTGGCGCTGGCGGTCTGGCAGTACTGGCTGGCCACCGGCGACCGCACCTGGCTGGCCGAGCGCGGCTGGCCGCTGCTGAGCGGGATCGCCGACTTCTGGGCGTCGCGGGCCACGGCGAACCCGGACGGCGGCTGGTCGGTCGTGAACGTCGCCGGTCCCGACGAGTACAGCAACGGCGTCACCGACGGGGTCTTCACCAACGCGGTCGCCGCGACCGCCCTGCGCGACGCCGCACGCGCCGCGGCCATCCTCGGCCACCCTGCGCCCGCCGCCTGGCAGCGGGTCGCGGACGGGCTGCGCATCCCGTACGACGCGGAGCGCAAGATCTTCCTCCAGTACGCGGGGTACAACGGCTCCACGATCAAGCAGGCCGACACGGTGCTGCTGATGTACCCGCTGGAGTGGCCGATGGAGCCGGGCGCCGCCGCGGCCACCCTCGACTTCTACGCCGCCCGCACCGATCCGGACGGCCCCGCCATGACGGACTCGGTGCACGCCATCGACGCCGCCGCCATCGGGGAGCCGGGGTGCGCCACGTACACGTACCTCCAGCGCTCCGTACGCCCCTTCATGCGCGGCCCGTTCGGTCTCTTCTCCGAGGCGCGCGGCGCGAAGGCGGGCGCCTCGGACCCGCTGTCGGGGTTCCCCGCCGAGGACTTCCTCACCGGCAAGGGCGGCTTCCTCCAGGTCTTCACCCACGGCCTGACCGGGCTGCGCCTCCGCGAGGACGGCATCCGGCTCGACCCCGTGCTGCCGCCGCAGCTGGGCGCGGGCGTCACGCTGAAGGGGCTGCGCCACCGGGGACGCACCTACGACATCGCGCTCGGGCCCCGCACCACCACGGTCCGGCTGGTGTCGGGCGCCCCGTTCACCGTGCACACCCCGACGGGGCCGAGGCGCCTGGCCTCCACCCTGGTCCTGCCCACCCGCCGCCCCGACCTGACCCCCACCGACGACGCCGCCCGCTGCCGCCCGGCCACCGCCGACTCGGAGTCCCCCGGGCTCTACGCACAGGCCGCGGTGGACGGCTCCCCCGCCACCGCCTGGTCCCCCGACGGGGCCACCGGCACCCTCACGGTCCGGCTGGACCACGCCCTGCGGATCACCTCGGTGACCCCGGTCTGGAGCGACGTACCGCCCGCCTCGCACACGGTGGAGGCCTCGGCGGACGGCCGCACCTGGCAGCCGTACGTGCCGGGCGCCACGGCGCGGGCGGTGCGGGTGACGGTGGTCTCGGCGGACCCGGCGAAGCCGGCCGGGATCGCGGAGCTGGGGGTGCGGTAGGAAGCCTCGCCGACCGGCGGGGCTTCCGGGTCGAGCGCGTCCCATGAGTCGTCCGGGTCGTAGCGTTCCGCGACGGCTGCGAGGATGGTTGGCATGGACATCCGGCGCAGGAACAACGTCACCGTCACCGGTAACCCGCAGGGGCCGGTGGTGGTGCTGGCGCACGGATTCGGGTGCGACCAGAACATGTGGCGCATGACCGTGCCGGCGCTGGCCGAGGAGTACCGGGTGGTGCTCTTCGACTACGTCGGTTCGGGGGGCTCCGACCTGTCGGCCTGGAGCGAGGAGCGCTACTCCTCGCTCCACGGGTACGCCCAGGACGTGGTGGACGTCCTGGAGGAGCTGGACCTCGACCGGGCGGTGTTCGTGGGGCACTCGGTCAGCGCCATGATCGGCGTACTGGCCGCGCAGGCGGCACCCGCCCGGATCGGCACCCTGGTGATGATCGCCCCGTCGCCCCGGTACATCGACGAGGACGCCGGCGAGGACAGCACCGGCGGAGGCACTGGCGGGGGCACCGGCCAGGAAGGCTACCGGGGCGGCTTCAGCGCCGAGGACATCGACGAGCTGCTGGCGTCGCTCGAACTGAACTATCTGGGCTGGTCCTCCGCGATGGCCCCGATGATCATGGGCAACCCGGAGCGGCCCGAACTGGGCCAGGAGCTGACCAACAGCTTCTGCGCCACCGACCCGGACATGGCGCGCGTCTTCGCCCGCACCACGTTCCTCTCCGACAGTCGCGCGGACCTGGCGGGAGTGAACGTACCGACCCTGATCCTGGAGTGCGCCCAGGACATCATCGCGCCGCCGGAAGTCGGCGCGTACGTGCATCGCGCGATCCCCGGCTCGACCCTCGTCACCCTCGACGCGACCGGCCACTGCCCCCAGCTGTCGGCGCCCGAAGCCACCAACGCGGCGATCACCGAGTTCCTGGCCGGCCCGGGATGACGGGCCCAGCGGCCCGAGAACCCGACCCCGGAACGGGTCCGGACCGCGCCCCCGGGACGGGGCCGGACCCCGACCCACCCCCCGGGGCGGACGCGTTCACGGCCCTCCTGGAGCCCAGCGCCGAGGAACTGTACGAGAGCGCCCCCTGCGGCTACCTGTCGACGCTGATGGACGGCACCGTCGCGAAGATCAACCGCACACTCCTGGACTGGCTCGGTCTCGCGCGGGAGTCGGTGGTGGGCCGGATGCGGTTCGTCGATCTGCTGACCATGGGCGGCAAGCTCTACCACGAGACGCACTTCGCCCCGCTGCTGCGCATGCGGGGCACCATCAGCGGGATCGCCCTCGAGATCAAGCGGTCCGGCGGGGACCGGATGCCGGTGCTCGTCTCGGCCACGGTCAAGAACGGCGCCGACGGCGACCCGCTGCTGATCCGCGTCACCGTCTTCGACGCCCGCGACCGCCGCGCCTACGAGGAGGAGCTCCTGCGGGCCCGCAGGGCCGCCGAGGAGGCCACCCGGCGTGCCCAGGCCGACCGCACCAGGTTGCAGGACGCCCTCGCGGTGCTCCAGCAGGCGCTGCTGCCCGACAGCCTGCCGCCGGTCCCGGGCATGGAGGCGGCCGCGCACTACCACACCGCCTCCCCCGACCGGCTCGGCGGCGACTTCTACGACGTCTTCCCCGTCGACGACACCCGGTTCGCCTTCTTCCTCGGCGACGTGTGCGGCAAGGGCCCGCAGGCCGCCGCCATCACCGCGCTGACCCGCCACACCCTGCGCGCGGCGGCCCTGCACGACCCCGACCCCGTATCGGCCCTCGCCACGCTCAACACGGTGCTGTACGAGCGCTACTCGGGCGACGACCCCCGCTACTGCACCGCCGTCTTCGGCGTCCTCGAACCCGCCCCCGCCCCCGGACAGGTCGACGTCCACCTCGCCTCCGGCGGCCACCCGCCGGCCCTCGTCCTGCGCGCCGACGGCCGCGCCGACTACCTGCCCACCCCCGGCGGCCTCCTGGTCGGCATCCTGCCCGACCCCGCCTTCGTCACCGCCGACACCCGGCTCGCCCCCGGCGACACCCTCCTGCTCTACACCGACGGCCTCACCGAAGCCCGCACCGGCCCGGACGGCACCGGCTTCTACGGCGACGAGGCACTGCGCGACTTCGCCCGAAGCCGGGCCGGCGACCCCGCCCACGCCGTCGTCGCCGCCCTCACCGGCCTGCTGGACGGCTTCGGCGAGGGCCTCACCGACGACACCGCCCTGCTCGCCCTGGGAGTTCCGGCGGGCGGGGCGAAAACCACCTGAGACCGAGAATCCATCCGGTGTCCGGCCTGGTCACCCGCCAGGGAGCGACCGGCCGCACCGCGATGTCAGTGGGTGCTGCTTTCATGACGCCAAGAGCACCCTGCGCGAAACCGCCGCCCGCCTCCCCGGCCCCGACGAACTCCGCGCCCACCTGCGCGCGTTGGCGGTGCTGGACGCCACGATCGGCGACGACCCGGACGACTGCTGCTACACCTTCGACGCCGACTGGGGCCCCGGGGAAGAAGCGGCCCTGATGGACAACGGCTCGGGGGACGACTTCTCCGTCCTCTTCACCCCGGCCGGCGTGCTCATACGCGGGTTCGACCACGAGTCGAGGATGAGCCCGTACGGCACGGACGACGAGGAGGTCTGGCCCGGCGTCATCGACGAGGTGCCCGCCGCGCTGAGTCCGCTCCTGGACGAACCCGCCTTCTTCGAGGAGGGCATCGACGTCCCCCGGGTCACCACCTGCCTGTGGCGGACGAACGGCGACACCGAGTGGCACACCGGCTCGGACATCGACTTCCCGCCCGGCGTCGAGGACCCGGACGGCTCCGCCTACCTCTTCCGCCTCCTCACCGACCGTTCCCCCGAGGCCGTCCAGTCCTACTTCGAGGACTACTACGAGCGCCCGGTCCCCCTCGACGCCGTCCGCCACGTCCTCTCCGGACGCCCCCTCACCGCGGCGATCACCGCAGCCCTCGGCCCGAACGCCCTCGAATCCGCTTCCACGTAAGCCAGTTGGCCGAAGAGGCGCCGAAGGGCCCGAAGGAATAGCGCGGCCCGGCCCCGTGTTGGACCGCCTCATGAACAGTGTGGGAGCAAAGCGGTTCGGCGGACCCGAGGTGCTGGAGGTCCTGGAACTCCCGGCCCCCGAGGCGGGTCCGGGCCAGATCCGAGTACGGGTGAGCGCCGCCGCGGTCAACCCGACGGACATGTTGCTGATCAGCGGCGCGGGCCGACGCGACCCGGCCCCGCCCCTCGTGCCCGGCATGGACGCCGCCGGGGTGGTCGACCAGATCGGCGAGGGCGTACGGACCGACCTGCGCGTCGGAGACCGCGTGATGGCCGTCGTGGTCCCGAAGGGCACGCACGGCGCGTACGCCGAGCGGATCGTCGTCCCGGCCGAGTCCGTCGTACGGGTGCCTGCGGGAGCGAGCGACGCCGAGGCATCGACCCTCCCGATGAACGCGCTGACCGCCTGGGCGGCGCTGGAGTCGCTCGGCCTGCCCGCCGGCGGAACCATCGCCGTCACCGGGGCGGCCGGGGCGCTGGGCGGCTACACCATCGAACTCGCCAAGGCCGCGGGCCTGCGGGTCGTGGCCGACGCGGCGCCGAAGGACGAGGAACTCGTCCGCGGCCTGGGCGCCGACCTCGTCCTCCCCCGCGGCGAGGGCTTCCCCGAGGAGGTACGCCGCCACCTGCCCGAAGGAGCCGACGGGCTCGTGGACGGCGCGCACCTCGACCGGGCCGCCCTCCCCGCCGTACGGGACGGTGGCCGGATCGTGACGGTCCGCCGCTACCAGGGCGAGCCCGAGCGCGGCGTCACCTTCCACCCGGTCCTCGTCTCCGACCACGCGCTGAACCACGAGGCCCTCGAACACCTGCGGCAGCTCGCCGACGACAAGGTCCTGACCCCGCGTGTCGCGTACACCCTCCCCGCCCACCAGGCAGCCGAGGCCCACCGCTCTTTGGCGGCCGGGGGTGTACGGGGGCGGATCGTGCTGGAGTTCTGAGGGGGCGGGCGGCCGAGGGTGCCGCCACCCTCGGCCGGACGCGCGCTCAGGAGGCGGGCTCAGACTTCGGGCCGTGAATGAGTTGGACCAGCTTGATCGACCGGGGCTCCACCGTGAGCCCCTCTCCTCGTACAGCCCGCGAGCCGCCGTGACGGTGATCGGCTCCCCGGCTCGCTCCTGCCGACCGGCAAGTCCCGGAGCCTGAGTCCGAACTTGGCGATCACCAGCTCCGACTCCGCGCCTGCGATCCGCCACTCAGAGCGGCCAAGCTGCCAGCAGATCACCGGGCCCATAGGCCGCATCAAGTCCGGGGCACTCGACTCCGCTGCGCGAAACCGCCACAACAGGAACGGGTGCGTCGGTGAGGGCGGCCCGATGCCGGTGGAGAGCCGCCAAGTCGTGCCGGTCGAAGGGCGACTGCTCCAGCCACTTGACGGAGCCGACGAAGAGTACTTCCTTGGCGATGGGGCCACGGTCCGCCCCGACGATGTCGATTTCGATGTCGTTGGTACGGGTCCAGTAGCCGCCCACCGCAGGGGCCGCGGGCAGCCGGTCGTCGGGCAGTATCCGGGCCAAAGCCTCGCGGACGAGAGGTTCGACGGCGCGTCCACGCCAACTGGTCCAGTTTTCACGGATGCGCGCCAAGGTGAGATCACCCCGCCCGCGCTCGATCTCCTCCATGGACGGCCCCAGTAGGTGGAGCCAGAACCGCAGGTAGGGGTCGGCCACCCGATAGCGCCGATCCTTCGAGGGACGCAGCGACACAGGCAGTTCCGCGGCGACGATCCGCTTGTCCGTAAGCAGTTCCAGCGCCCGCAGCAGGGGTGTGGCCCCGATTCCGCCGGCCGCACGGGCGATGTTGGTGAAGGTCCGCTCACCGCTGCCGATGGCCCCCAGCACCGCACGCGCCTGAGCCTGCGGCGGAAATTCGGCAGCCAGCGAACGCTCGGCCGACACCAGCAGGGCCGAGACCGGGTCGCTCAGCGCCTCGCCGAGGAAGTCCCAGAGCCCGGCACCTCCCGGCCATTCCGCGCAGATCAGCGGCAGCCCGCCGGTGACCAGGGCTGCGTCGAACGCCTCCGCCGGCTCCAGGCCGAGCATCTGCCCGACCTCGGCGGGGTTCAACGGCCCCAGCACCATCTCCCGGCCCCGCTGGTGGAAGGGGCGACCGTAGCCGTTCAGGGCTTCCATCATCGACAGGTCCGATCCGATGAGGACAAGCAGTACCGGCTTGGTCTCCAGCACCCGGTCCCAGGCCCGCTGCAGCATCCCCTCGAAGGCGCCACCGGCGTCCATCAGGTACGGCACCTCGTCGACGACCATCACGCTCGCCCGGTCGGCGGGCAGTGCCGCAGCCAGTAGATCGAACGCGGCGTCCCAGCTCTCCGGCCGCGCGGCGGCCACGAGGTGCGCCATCGGCAGCGTCGACGCCTGCGCGTCCCTGGCCAGCCGCGCAAGATCATCCACCGGGGACGCGCCGGTCGCCGCGTAGAACAGGAAAGGGGCCCCGGAGCGCTCCGCGAACCGCTCGACCAGTCGCGACTTGCCCACCCGGCGCCGTCCACGCAACATCACGCACCGACCGGGCCGCTCACCACCGACCCCGGCCGCCACCTTGTGCAGCTCTCGCCCCAATGTCGCCAGCTCCTGGCGACGACCTACGAACTCAGCCATGGCCACCTACTTCCATGTTACTAACACGCACGTTAGTAACATGGAAGTTAGCATAAGCCCCTCGCTCCACCATGCCGAGGACAAGGTCCCCTCCTCACCCCCGTCTCCCGAGCCTTCGCCTCCATGTGCCCGTAGGTCATCCCTTCATCGATACGCCGGAGTACTCGAAAGTCGGCGCCCCGGTCCCCGCGTACCGGCTACGCAGGGAGCCGAGCCGGTGACGAAACGCTCGCCTGGTCGCATGCGCACGGCCGGGACGCGAAGAGGGTGCACTTCACGCGCCGGAAGACCTGGCTCCTGGAGGAGCCCGCCGGCCGGGAGCGCGGCATCACCCCGGTGGGGTTTCCGCGCGGGGCACGAAGCGCCACCCCGACCAGGCCGCCCACGTGCCGGTCGGCTACGCGCCCGACTCGCCGCTCCCGATGTTCTCGGACGAGGTGCGTCCTGATGAGCGTGCAGCGCGGGCAGACGACCCGCGTGTGGGTGACGAGGGCGGTTCTCGTTTCGGCCGTCGTCGACCTCGTGGCCCGGACCTCACTGAGTCCCTACGGTTGAGCCATGACCGCACTGCCCGACTGGATGCGCCCGCCCCGCGCGGAAGGCTGGTTCGCGGAGGACCTGGACCGCCTCCCGGAAGCACCGCGCCACACCGAGCTGATCGACGGAGCCCTCGTATTCATGAGGTCCCCGCAGCGGTGGTGGCACGGCCATCTCGTCACGATGCTCACCGTGGCTCTCATGGAGCAGGCGCCGGCCGACGTAAGGGTCGGACGGGAGATGACCATCAAACTCGATCAACGCAATCGGCCCGAGCCGGATCTGCTGGTGACGACGGCCGACTTCGACGGCGACCGCACCTGGTTCGCACCGGATGAAGTACGAAAGTACGACTCGCCGTCGAGGTGGTCTCCCACGAGTCCGCACACCGGGACAGCACGGTAAAGCTCCACACATACGCAGAGGCCGGCATCCCGCACTACTGGCGCATCGAGGACGAGGGCGGAGCACCCATCGTCCACGTCTACGAACTTGACGAGCGTCCACGTCTACGAACTTGACGAGCCAACCGCCACCTATGTACCCGTTGGCATCTTCAGGGGCTCGCTCAACCGTCCGGTGCCCTTCGAGATCAACCTCGACCTGGAGAAGCTCGCTCCACCCCGCCGCAGCCGAGTCAGCACCAAGTCGGCACGTGCACGCGGTGGGGGTCGGACTCACCAGAGTCCGACCCCTCTGACCAGCATTCTTGACGAAACTGCTGGCTAATACTCCAGCCGTAGATCGTGATCTTCATGTCTGATTCGCGGCTTGTCGTCGGTAATGGCTTGCTTGGGCTCGAGCCTGGTGGCGGCGTCGCCAGGCGGACCAGGCGAGCCGGTGGGCTACCTCGTGCACGGGCCGGACGGCCAAGGTGATGAACAGTCGCTGGATCTCGTTGCAGGTGAGCGGGATGAGCCCGTCAGGTGCGGGGTGTCGGGCGTGTTCGTCGGCGCGGACAACGGCGAGGAAGGCGTGAGCGAGCATGGCCAGGGTGACCCAGCGGGACCAGGAGGTGTAGCGGCGGACCTGGTGCTCGTCGAGTCCGGCCAGGCCCTTTCCGGACTGGAAGGTCTCCTCCACCCGCCACCTTGATCCAGCGACGTGGACCAGGGCGGTCAGGGGCACCGGGGCGGGTGAGAAGCAGCGGTAGTAGGCGAGTTCACCGGTGGTGCGGTTGCGGCGGATCAGCAGCTGGCGGCTGCCGGGGCGGGGTTCGGCCAGGTCGATGACGGCCCAGTCGTAGAAGCGGTGCCCCTTCGCACCGGCCCCGGCCGACAGCTTCTGCCAGGCCCGTCTGGGCACCTTCGCGGCCAGGGCATCCGCGCGGAACTTCCCCGCGCCGGTGGTGAGTTCATGTGAGCAGGCGACGGCGAGCACGTAGCCGACCTGGCGTTCTTCCAGCGCGGAGCGCAGCTTCAGGTTGCCGCCGTAGACCTCGTCTGCCGCGACCCAGTCGGCGCGGTGCCCGGCATCGAGGAACCGGCCGATCATGCGGGCGGCCAGCTCCGGCTTGGTCGCGAAGACGGTGTCCTCGTCCAGGCCCGCGGCTCGGCAGCGGTCTGGGTCGCGCGTCCAGGAGCGCGGGACGTACAGCTCCCGGTCCACCGCCGCGTGCCCGCGCCGTCCCGCATAGACGAGGTAGACAGCGACTTGCGCGTTTTCGATCCTCCCGGCGGTGCCGGTGTACTGGCGCTGGACACCGACGGTGTGCGTACCCTTCTTCACGTCCCCGGTCTCGTCGACCACCAGCACTGCACCCTCGTCGTGCAGATGCTCCAGGACGTACTCGCGCACGTCATCGCGCACGGCGCCGGCATCCCATCGGGCCCGGCCGAGCAGGTGCTGCATGCCGTCCGGGGTGGCCTCTCCGGCCCACTCGGCGATGCTCCAGCAGTTTTTGCGTGGCAGGTCCGACAGCAGCCCCAGCACCAGATCCCGTACCCGACGCCGGGGTTCAACCCGGCCGAACCGGCCGGCTATCCGGCTCATCAGGACCTCGAACGCTTCCTGCCAGCGAGCAGGGTCTACGCTGTGGCCTGCGGCCACCGCAAGATCGTTAGTCTTCACACACCGATGATCAGCGGTGGCCGCAGCCTTCCCGCAGCCGACCCACGAGCAAGATCAAGGTCTATCGCTGGAGGTCGCGCTGGTACCAAATGCCAGACTTGCCGCCGAGATCGGCCGGGGTGGCAGGGCCAACCGGGACGAACCCGGCCTTGGCCAAGACTTTCTGGGACGCGGCGTTGTCGTGGGAGGTGGCCGCCCGCAGTGTGCGCAGGCCGTGCATCGCTGTCGCCATCCGGCACAGCTCCCGGACGGTCGCGGTCGCCACGCCGCGGCCGGCGACCCGCTCCGCGACCCGGTAGCCGAGTCTGGCAGTGCTGTCCTCCAAGTCGTACAGGTTGAACCTGCCGAGTACCGAGCCGTCCTCGGCGACGAGCACGTAGAAGGCGCAGATGCCGGCCTCCTGCTCGGCCAGCGAGGCGTTGTACCGGTCGGCGAACTGGTCGAAGAAGTCGTCGCCGCGGTCTGAGATCGAGACAGCGAAGTAGGTGCGGTTCGCCAGCTCGAAGGCCAGGACCGCCGGGGCGTGGCCGGCATGCAGCCGCTTCAGCTCGGGCATTGCCCGACTCTAACCAGATCGTGCGCTGAGGCCACCTGAGTTTCCGCCAGCGGCAGACAGCCCCAAGACCAGGGCACATGACGATCTACGGCTGGAGTACTAACAGCACCCAACTCGCTACACGTTGAAGCGGAATCTGCGACACAGGGCTCCCACCTGCGTAAACGCAGTACTGGAGGTGGCTATCCAGCACCTATCCAGCACGATGACGAGTGACCCAGCTCATCCAGCACGGCACGACCCGCTCCACCCAAAGCAGGTTGTGTACACATAGCACACCCGGTACGCTTTTCCGCATGACGCAGCCACTGCCCATAGAGTCCATCCGCGACGTACGTGCGCACCTGGCCGAGGTCGTGGAGCGCGCCGATCGAGATGACGTGCCCACCGTGATCACCCGACGGGGCAAACAGATTGCCGCCGTCGTCTCCATCGAAGTGCTGCGCAAATACCAGGAATGGGAAGAGCGCGAGATCAACCGGATCATCGACGAACGCATGGCCAACCCGGCACCCGGCATCCCGATCGAGGACATCATGAGGGAGACGCTGGCGCGCGGTGAGTGAATACCGAACCATCTTCCGACCAGAGGCACAGGCCGAGCTCCGGAAGATCCCTCGCGACACAGCCCTACGTATCCTGGTCAAACTGACCGAACTGGAAAGCGACCCCCTCGGTTTTAACACCACCGCGCTCGTGTCACAGCCAGAACGCCGTCGACTGCGGGTCGGCGAATACCGGGTCGTCTACACGATCGACAAGGGAGAGCTCGTAGTGTGGGTAATCCATGTCGGGCATCGCTCCACCGTTTACGACACCTGATCCCGAATGATCCAGCGCCAGAACATCCAGCACAATGTCCCGCAGAGGAAAACCTTTAGCCTTCTGCACCTATGTGCGGGTGCTGTTCCATCTCACTACCCCGTTCCCACTGAGCGCTGTTCCAAAGCGCCGTGATGACAGGAACCATGTGCTCGGGATCCTGATAGGGCGCCATCTCCGACAGTGCTCCAACAAACTTGTGCAGCATACTCAGAGAGAAATCCTCAGGACGCATGAAGTTCTTGCGCAGCGTCTCGCGCGTGTTCGGCGCGAGGCCCATAGCAGCGGTTGCCTCGCCGAACGTTGGCGTGCCGGCATCGACGTACAGGAAGTACAGGCAGCGTCGTCACAGCGGTTCCATCCTCGGAGTCCAGCAGAGGTGACTAATCGTCAGAATATCCAGCACCAAACCAGCACGGTATGGACGAAGGGGCCGGGCTTTCAAGAGCCCGGCCCCTCCTGATCTGCTTGTTTGCCACATCAGCGACGTGGTGCTATTCATCCGCTCACACGTTGAAGCGGAACTCCACCACGTCCCCGTCCTGCATGACGTACTCCTTGCCCTCCATGCGGGCCTTGCCCTTCGCGCGGGCTTCGGCGACGGAGCCGGTCTCGACGAGGTCGGCGAAGGAGATGATCTCCGCCTTGATGAAGCCCTTCTGGAAGTCGGTGTGGATCACACCGGCCGCCTCGGGGGCCGTGGCGCCCTTCTTGATCGTCCAGGCGCGGGTCTCCTTGGGGCCTGCCGTGAGGTAGGTCTGGAGGCCCAGGGTGTCGAAGCCGACGCGGCCGAGGGTGGCGAGGCCGGGCTCTTCCTGGCCCATGGACTGGAGGAGCTCCAGGGCCTCCTCGTCGTCCAGCTCGATGAGCTCGGACTCGATCTTGGCGTTGAGGAAGATGGCCTCGGCCGGGGCGACCAGGGCGCGCTGCTCGTTCTTGAAGTCCTCGTCGACCAGCTCGTCCTCGTCGACGTTGAAGACGTAGAGGAACGGCTTGGTGGTGAGGAGGTGCAGCTCGTGGAGGAGGCGGCCCTTCTCGGTGGCGGCGGTGATGCCGGCGGCGAAGAGGGTCTGGCCGGACTCCAGGATCGTCTGGGCCTCCTCGACCGCGGCCAGGACGGCGACCTTCTCCTTCTGGAGGCGGGACTCCTTGGTGAGGCGCGGGACGGCCTTCTCGACGGACTGGAGGTCGGCGAGGATCAGCTCGGTGTTGATCGTCTCGATGTCGTCCTTGGGCGAGACCTTGCCGTCGACGTGGACGACGTTCTCGTCCTTGAAGGCGCGGATGACCTGGCAGATCGCGTCGGACTCACGGATGTTCGCGAGGAACTTGTTGCCCAGGCCCTCGCCCTCGCTCGCGCCGCGCACGATTCCGGCGATGTCCACGAAGTCGACCGTGGCGGGGAGGATCTTCTGCGAGTTGAAGATCCCCGCGAGCGTGTTCAGCCGGGGGTCGGGCACGCCGACGACGCCGACGTTCGGCTCGATGGTGGCGAACGGGTAGTTGGCCGCCAGTACGTCGTTCTTGGTCAGGGCGTTGAACAGGGTCGACTTGCCGACATTCGGCAGACCGACGATTCCGATCGTGAGCGACACGTTGGCGACTTCCTGGAGTGAGGACGGGGCGGGAGGGGCGGGGCGTGCCGGGCGGGCCCGGCAGTGGACCGATTCTCCAGTTTACGGGCGGGGCCGACCGTGCCGTCACGGGTCCGGCGGAGGGGCTCGCGGAAGGCAGCAGCAGGGCCCTTCCGGTGCGCACCGCGCCGGGAGACGCCGAACAGGGTCCTCATTCGGCCGTGTGACGTCGAACGCAGCCCCAAGCTCGGCCAAAGCGCGTGTCCAACGCCTGATTCACCCTGTTCCGCGACCTACGTTGTCCAGGTGGAGCAGCACAGGACTCGTCCCCCGCAGCGCAGGCAGCCCCAGGAGCCCTCGGCGGCCCCGGCCCCTCAGGGCGGCGGCGCCCCTCTCGCCGAGAGTTCGGCCGTCTACCGGGTGGTCGGCACGCCCGGCGCCCGGCGGAACGTGCCTCCCGTGGTGCTGGCGCTGCGCAGATTCCCGAACCCCCGGCTGACCGGTATCGGCGCGGGGCTCTTCGCGGCCGCCGCGATGTTCGTGCTGGCCTGCCTGGTGTGGTTGCTGTTCGACGCGTCGGCGCTCGTCTACGGGGTGCTGTTCGTACCGGTGAGCGCGCTGACGGCGCTCTGGGTGCGGCCCGCCGACCTGGTGACCGCGCCGATCAGCGTGCCGATCGCGTTCGCCGTCGGTGTGCTGCCGGTCGCCGGGGGCGACGGCGGGCTGGGCGGGCAGCTGATGGCGGTCGTCACCGCGCTCGCGGTGCACGCCGGCTGGCTGTACGGGGGCACGCTGGTGGCCGGGGTGATCGCGACGGTACGCAAGGTCCGGCAGATGCGGCAGCGGCAGCTGCTGCTCGCCGCCAGGGCGCTCCGGCCGACCGGAGCCGGACAGCAGGCCGGACAGCAGGCCGGGGACCGGAACGCGGGCGCCGACGTACGGCCGGAGGGCCAGCCCCGGCCGGAGGACACCCCCCGCCCGGGTAGGCGGGCCCGACCGGAGAAGGCGCCGGGGAAGACGCGTCCCGCCCCGGGGGTGCGGGGTGGCCCCGTCGGACAGGGCTCGGCCCGCCGCACCCCCCAGGCGTAGGAACAGCGCCCCGCCCGTGGCGGGGCCGGGCCGCTACTTCCCCGCCGCGCGGGCCGCCATGGCCGCGCCGACGATGCCGGCGTTGTTCTGCAGCTGGGCCGGGACCATCTCCGCCCGTACGTGCTTGATGAGCGGCAGGAACTTCTCCGACTTGCGGCTCACTCCGCCGCCGATGATGAAAAGCTCGGGCGAGAACAGCATCTCCACGTGGGCGAGGTACTTCTGTACCCGGTGCGCCCAGTGTTCCCAGTTCAGGTCGTTGTCTTCCTTGGCCTTGGTCGACGCGTGCTTCTCCGCGTCGTGGCCGTTCAGCTCCAGGTGGCCCAGCTCGGTGTTGGGCACGAGCCGGCCGTCGGTGAAGACGGCGGAGCCGATGCCGGTGCCGAAGGTGAGCGTGATGACCGTGCCCTTGCGGCCCTTGCCCGCACCGAAGGTCATCTCGGCGACGCCCGCCGCGTCCGCGTCGTTGAGGATGGTCACGGGACAGCCGAGCCGCTCGGAGAGGAGCGCGCGGGCGTCCAGGTCGACCCAGCCCTTGTCGACATTGGCGGCGGTACGGGTGACGCCGTCGGTGACCACACCGGGGAAGGTGATGCCGACCGGTCCGGACCAGTTGAAATGGCCGACGACCTCGGCCACGCAGTCGGCCACGCCGTCGGGTACCGCCGGATGCGGTGTCAGCACCTTGTGGCGCTCCTGCGCCAAGTCCCCACGATCCAGGTCCACGGGAGCGCCCTTGATCCCTGAACCGCCGATGTCCACGCCGAAGATCTCCATGGGCACCACGGTAAGGGCAGCGGGCGCCTCGCACGTCCCGAGCGGGCGCCTCGCACGTCCCGAGCGGGCGTCTCGCACGTCCCGAGCGGGCGTCTCGCACGTCCCGAGCTGACGGGACGTGCGAGAACACCCTGTTGAACCCGTGCGGAGCGTTACTGCCGGGCGAGGGCTGCGGCCTCGGCGCGCAGGTCGCGGCGGAGCTCCTTGGGCAGCGAGAAGGTGATCGACTCCTCGGCCGTCTTGACCGTCTCCACGTCCGCGTAACCGCGCTCGGCGAGCCACTCCAGCACGCCGTCGACGAGGACGTCCGGTACGGAGGCGCCGGAGGTCAGGCCGACCGTGGTGACGCCTTCCAGCCAGGCCTCCTCGATCTCGGAGGCGAAGTCGACCAGGTGGGCGGCGGGGGCTCCGGCGTCCAGGGCGACCTCGACCATGCGGATCGAGTTGGAGGAGTTCTTGGAGCCGACGACGATGACCAGCTCGGCGTCCTCGGCCAGCTTCTTCACGGCGACCTGGCGGTTCTGCGTGGCGTAGCAGATGTCGTCGCTCGGCGGGGAGAGCAGGTTCGGGAACTTGTTCTTGAGGGCGTCGACCGTCTCCATGGTCTCGTCCACCGAGAGCGTGGTCTGGGAGAGCCAGACGACCTTCGACTCGTCGCGGACCTCGACGTTGGCGACGTCCTCGGGGCCGTCGACCAGGGTGATGTGGTCGGGGGCCTCGCCGCTGGTGCCGATGACCTCTTCGTGGCCCTCGTGGCCGATCAGGAGGATGTCGTAGTCCTCCTTGGCGAAGCGGACGGCTTCCTTGTGGACCTTGGTGACGAGCGGGCAGGTGGCGTCGATCGTGGCGAGCCGGCGCTCGGCGGCCTCGGCGTGGACCGTCGGGGCCACGCCGTGCGCGGAGAACATCACGATGGAGCCCTCGGGGACCTCCGCGGTGGTCTCCACGAAGATCGCCCCCTTCTTCTCCAGGGTCTGCACGACGTACTTGTTGTGCACGATCTCGTGGCGCACGTAGACCGGGGCCCCGTACTGCTCCAGGGCCTTCTCGACGGCGATCACGGCACGGTCCACGCCCGCGCAGTAGCCACGGGGAGCGGCGAGCAGGACACGGCGGGCAGGGGTTGCAGTCATGCGTCCCATCGTAAGGCCGTACCGAACAGGCGCGGGCTCGGCCGGGTCGGGAGACTGGGCCGTGATCACCGGGGTACGAGCCCGCCCGCGCCGGCGGGCCCGCCGCCGGGCCGGACACCATGGAGGGCCGATGCCGGGAACGGAAACGGGAACGGGAACGGGCAGCAGTGCGCGACACGGACTTCGCCGCACGCTCGGGTTCAGGGACCTGGTGGTCTACGGGCTGCTGTTCATCGCCCCGATGGCCCCGGTGGGCGTGTTCGGCACGCTGGACGCGAGGTCGGGCGGCGCGGTGGCGCTGGTCTACGTCGTGGCGACGGTCGTGATGGCGTTCACGGCGTTCAGTTACGCGCAGATGGTGCGGGTCGCCCCGAAGGCCGGTTCGGTGTTCACGTACGCCCGCACGGGGCTCGGCGAGGTGCCCGGGTTCATCGCGGGGTGGATGGCGATGCTCGACTACCTGCTGATCCCCGCGGTCGCCTACCTCTTCTCCGGTATCGCGATGAACGCGCTGGTCCCGGAGTTGTCGCGGTGGGTGTGGACGGCGATCGCGGTGGTGCTGACGACGGCGCTCAACCTGTGGGGGGTGCGGGCTGCCGCGCGGGTCGGTTTCGCGGTGCTCGCGCTGGAGATCGTGGTGCTGCTGGTGTTCGTGGTGTCGGCGGTGGTGGTGCTGGCGCGGGACGGTGCGCAGCGGGGCTGGCTGACGCCGCTGACCGGTGACTCCGGGTTCTCGACGACGGCGGTGATCGGGGCGGTGTCGGTGGCGGTCCTCTCCTATCTGGGGTTCGACGCCATCGCCTCGTTCGCCGAGGAGGTGACGGGCGGGTCCGCGAAGGTCGCGCGGGCGGTGCTGTTCTGCCTGGTGATGGCGGGGGCGCTCTTCGTGGTGCAGTCGTATCTGGCGGCGCTGCTGGAGCCGGTCTCGTCGGCGGAGCTGGCGGCCGATCCGGCGGCGCAGGGGTCGGCGTTCTACGACGCGGTGGACGCCTCGGTCGGCACCTGGCTGCACGACCTGGTGGCGGCGAGCAAGGCGGTCGGGGCGGCGTTCGCGGCGCTGGCGGGGCAGGCGGCGGCCGGGCGGCTGGTGTTCGCGATGGCGCGGGAGCGCAGGCTGCCGTCGTTCCTGGCGCGGATCGACGCGAAGTCGGGGGTGCCGAGGGTCGCGGTGCTCTGTGCGGCGGTGGTGACGCTGGTGGCGGCGGTCTGGGCGGCCCGGCGCGACGACGGGCTGGACCACCTGGTGTCCGTGGTGAACATCGGCGCGCTGACCGCGTTCGTGCTGCTGCACGCGTCGGTGGTCGGCTGGTTCGTGGTCCGCCGGATGGAGGGCGAGCCGAGCTGGTGGCGCCATCTGGTGGTGCCGGTGCTGGGCGCGGCGGCGCTGGTCGCGGTGATCGTGGAGGCGACGACGAGCGCGCAGGTGGTGGGTGCCTGCTGGTTCGCCGTGGGGCTCGTGGTGGTGGCGGTGCAGGGCGGCCGGCGCCCCGGCGGCGACGCGGAGACCATGGGCCGGGGCGGCGGCACCCGGCCCGGTACCTGAACGGGCGCGCGTACCCGAACGGGCGCGGGACCTGTACGGGCACGCGTACCCCGAACGGGCGCGGTGCGTGAGCGGGTCTCGTACGCGAACGGGCGCGGTGCGTGAGCGGGCCCGGTGTCCGTGGTGGCGGTTACGCTCGCCCGTATGGCTCTCAACACGTCCGCGGAAGCCCCGCTGCCCGTCGGTGAGGTGTCCCGGCTCATCGGCGGCTGGATCGACCGGCTCGGCGCGATCTGGGTCGAGGGGCAGATCACGCAGCTCTCGCGGCGGCCGGGCGCGGGGGTCGTCTTCCTGACCCTGCGTGACCCGGCGCACGACATCTCGGTGAGCGTGACCTGTTTCCGGCAGGTCTTCGACCGGATCGCGGACGTGGTGACGGAGGGCGCGCGGGTCGTGGTCCTGGCGAAGCCGGAGTGGTACGCGCCGCGCGGCCAGCTCTCGCTGCGGGCGACGGAGATACGCCCGGTCGGCATCGGTGAGCTGCTGGTGCGGCTGGAGCAGCTGAAGAAGTCCCTCGCCTCCGAGGGGCTCTTCGCGCTGGACCGGAAGAAGCCGCTGCCGTTCCTGCCGCAGCTGATCGGGCTGGTCTGCGGGCGCGCGTCGGCCGCCGAGCGCGACGTGCTGGAGAACGCGCGGCGCCGCTGGCCCGCGGTCCGGTTCGAGGTGCGCAACACCGCCGTGCAGGGCGTCCACGCGGTCAACCAGGTGGTCCAGGCGGTCCAGGAGCTGGATTCGATGCCCGAGGTCGACGTGATCGTCGTCGCGCGCGGTGGCGGCAGCGTGGAGGACCTGCTGCCGTTCTCGGACGAGGCGCTGATCCGCGCCGTCGCCGCCTGCCGTACGCCGGTGGTGTCCGCGATCGGGCACGAGCCGGACTCCCCGCTGCTGGACCTGGTCGCGGACCTGCGCGCGTCCACGCCCACGGACGCGGCGAAGAAGGTCGTACCGGACGTGGGCGAGGAGCTGGACCGGGTCCAGCAGCTGCGCGACCGGGCGCTGCGGACCGTACGCGGGCTGCTGGAGCGCGAGGAGCGGGGGCTGGCGCACGCGCTCGGCCGGCCGTCGATGGAGCGTCCGCAGCGGCTGGTGGACGAGCGGGCCGCCGAGGTGGAGGCGTTGACCGGGCGCGGCCGCCGGGTGCTGGGGCATCTGCTGGACCGGGCCGAGTCGGAGATCGCGCACACTCTGGCCCGGGTGGTCTCGCTCTCCCCTGCTGCGACCCTGGAGCGCGGTTACGCGGTGCTCCAGCGGGCGGACGGCCATGTGGTGCGCTCCCCCGAGGAGGCCGGCGCCGCCGGCGAGGTGCTGCGGGCGCGGGTGTCGGAGGGCGAGTTCTCGGTACGGGTGGAGGGGTGAGCCGGCTCCGGCCGTGTCCGGCGGATCATGGCCGGGACCGCTGTCGGTGGGCGCACATAGAGTGGGCGGCATGACGGACGACGGGACGACCACCGCCGGTGCGACCGGCACGCTCGGTTACGAGCAGGCGCGCGACGAGCTGATCGAGGTCGTGCGCCGGCTGGAGGCGGGCGGCACCACGCTGGAGGAGTCGCTGGCGCTCTGGGAGCGCGGCGAGGAGCTTGCGAAGGTGTGCCGCCGCTGGCTGGAGGGCGCCCGCGCCCGCCTCGACGCGGCCCTCGCCGAACCGGAGGACGGCGCGACGGCGGAGTGACCGGCGCGACGACCGGCTTCGGGACCGCCGCGGTGGTCGGCGTGCGGATCACGTGATCGCCCCGCCGCACCGGGCGTATGGCGTGGATCACGCCGCGCCCGATTTAGTTGAAAGTTAATCTACCCCTCGGCTACGGTGAATCCGTCGCTCAATTCCGGACGCCCAGAAGGTAGAACGCGCATGTCTCTCGCCCTTGACCCCGCCGCGCAGGCCCTCCTCTTCACCGAGGCCCGCACCGCCAACACCTTCTCCGACGAGCCGGTGACCGACGAGCAGATCCAGGCGATCTACGAGCTGGTCAAGTACGGCCCCACCGCCTTCAACCAGTCGCCGCTGCGCGTCGTCCTGGTCCGCTCCGAGGAGGGCCGTGCCCGCCTCGTCGAGCACATGGCCGAGGGCAACCGCCCGAAGACCTCCTCCGCGCCGCTGGTCGCGATCCTCGCCGCGGACAACGAGTTCCACGAGGAGCTCCCCGCCCTCATGCCGCACTTCCCGCAGGCCAAGGACGCGTTCTTCTCCGAGCGCCCGGTCCGCGAGCAGTCGGCCGCCCTGAACGCCGCCCTCCAGGCCGCCTACTTCATCGTCGGCGTCCGCGCCGCCGGCCTGGCCGCCGGCCCGATGACCGGCTTCGACGCCGCGGGCATCGAGAAGGAGTTCCTGGACGCCGACCACAAGCTGCTCATGGTCGTCAACATCGGCAAGCCGGGCGAGGACGCCTGGTTCCCGCGCCTGCCGCGCCTGTCGTACGACGAGGTCGTCACCACCGTCTGACCGGTCCGGTCTCGGACACCGAAAAGCCCGGAACACCTGAGGTGTTCCGGGCTTCTCGACGTCTCGGGGAAGCGCCGGCGCCGAGCCGGGCGGCGTTCAGGACGTGGTGAGCGCGGTGGCCATCGCGACCAGTTGCTTCCTGGGGGCGGAGCCGGTGACCACCGTGGTGGCGCCGTCGGCGTTCAGCACCAGGGCGTCGTACTTCGCGCCCTTCCAGTACTGCCACTTCTGGCCGGCCACGGTCTCGGTGCGGCCGGTGTCCTCGGCGTCCTGGCTGACGTCGGGTACGTACTTCTTCGCGGGCGTCGTGGACTGCTCCACCGCGACGTACCGGCCGTCGGGGTCGATGAAGCCCAGGTGCCAACTGCTGCCGTCGGCGCCGTCGTACGAGACGGAGGTCGCCTTCCAGCCGCCGGGGAGCCCGGACGGGGCGGCCACCGGGTACGGGGCCGCGCGGCGCGCGGTCGCGAGTTCGACGCGGTAGTCGACGGCCTTGACCGGGTCGGCCTTGTCGTCGTGCGGAACGAAGACGTAGATGACGCCGGCCGCGGCGACGATCAACACCAACGACAGGAACATGTCCCGGATTGTCTGCTTGCCTCGCTTGCTTGCCACGGATACATGGTGGCATGCGGCCCGCGCGGGACCGCCCGGGACCCCGACCCGAGCTCTCGCGCTCATCCGTGGGGCGCTCTGCTCATTTTATCGGCCTACCGATAGAGTCGAAGCACGCTCATTTCCGGTCGTCGTCGTACAGAAAGGCGTGCTCCGATGCCCGAGCACCATCTGCCGTCCCAGCTGGAAGTCTCTCCGGAGGCCCCCGACCGCAACCTCGCCCTCGAACTGGTCCGGGTCACCGAGGCCGCCGCCATGGCCGCCGGCCGGTGGGTCGGGCGCGGCGACAAGATCGGCGCCGACGGGGCCGCGGTGAGGGCCATGCGGACCCTCGTCTCCACGGTCTCCATGAACGGCGTGGTCGTCATCGGCGAAGGAGAGAAGGACGAGGCCCCGATGCTCTTCAACGGCGAACGGGTCGGCGACGGCACCGGCGCCGAGGTCGACATCGCCGTGGACCCGATCGACGGCACCACGCTCAACGCCAAGGGCATGTCCAACGCCATCGCGGTGCTGGCCGCCGCCGACCGGGGGGCGATGTTCGACCCGTCGGCCGTCTTCTACATGGACAAGCTGGTGACCGGGCCCGAGGCCGCCGACTTCGTCGACATCGACGCGCCCGTCGCGGTCAACATCCGGCGGGTCGCGAAGGCGAAGCGCTCCTCGCCGGAGGACGTCACCGTCGTCGTGCTCGACCGCCCGCGCCACGAGGGCATCGTGAAGGAGATCCGGGACACCGGGGCCCGGATCAAGTTCATCTCGGACGGCGACGTGGCCGGTTCGATCATGGCCGCCCGCGAGGGCACCGGCATCGACCTGCTCATGGGCATCGGCGGCACGCCCGAGGGCATCATCTCGGCCTGCGCCATAAAGTGCCTGGGCGGTGTCATCCAGGGCAAGCTGTGGCCGAAGGACGAGGCCGAGCGGCAGAAGGCCCTGGACGCCGGGCACGACCTGGACCGGGTGCTGTCGACGGACGACCTGGTCCGCGGCGACAACGTGTTCTTCGTGGCGACCGGGATCACCGACGGCGAGCTGATGCGCGGAGTCCGCTACCGGGCGGAGACAGCCACCACCGAATCGATCGTGATGCGGTCCAAGTCGGGCACGATCCGCACCATCTCGTCCACGCACCGGCTGTCGAAGCTGCGCGCGTACAGCGCGATCGACTTCGACCGGGCGCAGTAGACCCGCGATCCGGACGAGCGCACCGCGCCGACGGAACGCGAAGGGGGCCACCGGGCGGGTGGCCCCCTTCGCGTCTGTCCGCGGGTCAACCAGCGGCGGCGATCGACCCCTTGGCGGCCGCGGCCGCCTTGAGCTCCACGTCACGCCGACGCCTGCGGGCCAGGACCACCCGACGCTCGGCGGCGGTGAGACCGCCCCAGACCCCGTACGGCTCCGGCTGCATCAGGGCATGTTCCTGACACTCCACCATGACGGGGCAGCGGGCGCAGACCCGCTTCGCGGCGTCCTCACGGGACAGCCGGGCGGCTGTCGGCTCCTTCGACGGCGCGAAGAAAAGCCCGGCTTCGTCCCGGCGGCACACCGCCTCGGAATGCCAGGGGCCCGCCTGGTCTTCCCGTGCGGGAGCTCGCTGAGCGGGCACAGCGGCGACCTGCAGGGGCTGATGAGGCAGTTGCAGCACGGTCTACTCCTGACGACGGCTTCGCGAGCGAGAGACGATGCAGGATTCTTTACCCGCTGTACGCACAGCTATGCGCTGAGTGGCACCGCCGAACGAGGCGTGCAAGAGGGCTCGGCCCACACCCTGGCCGAATAGCGCCTCTCACTCCCGTCCCGCGCCGTCGCTGCGCCCCCGCCCGGGCCCCGCGGCGCACCCGTCGGCGGGTGTGCGGCGGCCGGTCGTTCAGTGGCCGAGGTGCTTGCGCAGCTGGCGCTGGAGGTTCTCGATCAGCTTGCCCCGCTTGGGCTTGGCCTCGACGTTCCCGAAGACGGAGTAGCCGTTGACGACGACGACCGGCGCCTCCGGATCGGCGGACTCGGTGTTCTCCACCTCGAAGTTGGCGAAGATCCCGGTGCCGCTGCCGCGCAGAGTGATGTTCTCCGGAACCTTGACTTCGACATTGCCGAAAATCGACGTCGCGTTGATGACCGTGAGCCGTTGCCCGAACAGCGCTTCGGTCAGATCGATCTCCACCGTGCCGAAGAGCGCGAACGCGTGGGTGCGCCCGCCGACCCGCCAACGGCCCCTGCGCGTGGCGCTGCTGAAGACCGCGACGAGCTTCTCCGCGTCGGCGGAGGCGGCGCCCGCCTCGTACGCGAACGGGCCCGTCGTCGCCCGCCCGGGCGCGGGGCTCCCGGCGGCGGGAAGATCGCTCACCAGGGGCTCCAGCTCGCCGACGGTCTTGGCGCGGTAGACGAGTTCGACCCGCTCCGCGTGCTCCTCGGCGGTCAGCCGGCCTTCGGCCACCGCTTCCCGCAGGATGTCCGCGATCCGGTCGCGGTCGGCGTCGGACGCGCGGAAGCCGGAGGGCCCGGAGGACGGGGCGGCGGCCGTGGCCGTCGGCCGCGGGGACTGCTGAGGCTGCTTTTCGAGGTCCACCGGCCCAGCGTACCCAAACGCGATAGATCGCGACTAGGCCGCGTCCGGCAATTCGCGTCGGATCGGCGGGCGGTGTCCGGCGCGGCGCATCGCAAGGCGGAGGACCGCCCGCGTACTGGATGTACTCGGGCGGTCCGACAACGCCGCGAGGTGCCGTGCCGGGCGGCCGGGCTCCCCACTCCCCCGCCCCACTCCCCGGCCCCGCCCGGGTGAGCCTTACCTCACAGACCCGGCCTCCCTCCCGAGCTCTACCCTGGTGGGTGCGCTGCCCAAGGGAGGTCAGCCGCTGTCGCCGAGTAAGGAATGGCCGAAATGCCAGAGTTTGCGTACTCCGATCTGCTCCCCGTGGGAGAGGACACCACGCCGTACCGGCTGGTGACCTCCGAAGGCGTTTCGACCTTCGAGGCCGACGGCCGTACGTTCCTCAAGGTGGCGCCCGAGGCGCTGCGCACGCTGGCCGCCGAGGCGATGCACGACATCTCCCACTACCTGCGCCCCACCCACCTCGCCCAGCTGCGGCGGATCATCGACGACCCGGAGGCGTCCTCGAACGACAAGTTCGTGGCGCTGGACCTGCTGAAGAACGCGAACATCGCCGCCGCCGGCGTGCTGCCCATGTGCCAGGACACCGGCACGGCCATCGTCATGGGCAAGCGCGGTCAGAACGTGCTGACCGAGGGCGGTGACGAGGAGGCGCTGTCGCACGGCATCTTCGACGCGTACACCAAGCTCAATCTGCGGTACTCGCAGATGGCTCCGCTCACCATGTGGGAGGAGAAGAACACCGGCTCCAACCTGCCCGCGCAGATCGAGCTGTACGCCACCGACGGCGGCGCGTACAAGTTCCTCTTCATGGCGAAGGGCGGCGGCTCGGCGAACAAGTCGTTCCTCTACCAGGAGACGAAGGCCGTCCTGAACGAGGCCTCCATGATGAAGTTCCTGGAGGAGAAGATCCGTTCGCTGGGCACCGCGGCCTGCCCGCCGTACCACCTGGCGATCGTGGTCGGCGGTACGTCGGCGGAGTTCGCGCTGAAGACCGCCAAGTACGCCTCCGCGCACTACCTCGACGAGCTGCCCGGCGAGGGCTCCCCCACCGGGCACGGCTTCCGGGACAAGGAGCTGGAGGAGAAGGTCTTCGAGCTGACGCAGAAGATCGGGATCGGCGCGCAGTTCGGCGGCAAGTACTTCTGCCACGACGTACGCGTGGTCCGCCTCCCCCGGCACGGCGCCTCGCTGCCGGTGGCCATCGCCGTCTCCTGCTCCGCCGACCGCCAGGCGACCGCGAAGATCACCGCCGAGGGCGTCTTCCTGGAGCAGCTGGAGACGGACCCGGCGCGCTTCCTGCCGGACACCACCGACGAGCACCTCGACGAGTCCGGTGACGTGGTGCGGATCGACCTCAACCGGCCGATGGACGAGATCCTCGCCGAGCTGACCAAGTACCCGGTCAAGACCCGTCTCTCGCTGACCGGCCCGCTGGTCGTGGCGCGCGACATCGCGCACGCCAAGATCAAGGAGCGGCTGGACGCGGGCGAGGAGATGCCGCAGTACCTCAAGGACCACCCGGTCTACTACGCGGGCCCGGCGAAGACGCCCGAGGGATACGCGTCCGGGTCGTTCGGCCCGACGACGGCCGGCCGGATGGACAGCTACGTCGAGCAGTTCCAGGCGGCGGGCGGCTCCAAGGTGATGCTGGCGAAGGGCAACCGGAGCAAGCAGGTCACCGACGCCTGCGGTTCGCACGGCGGGTTCTACCTGGGCTCGATCGGCGGCCCGGCGGCCCGGCTGGCGCAGGACTGCATCAAGAAGGTCGAGGTCGTCGAGTACGAGGAGCTCGGCATGGAGGCGGTCTGGCGGATCGAGGTCGAGGACTTCCCCGCGTTCGTCGTGGTGGACGACAAGGGCAACGACTTCTTCACCGAGCCCGCCCCGGCGCCGACCTTCACCAGCATCCCGGTGCGCGGCCCCGGCCTCGCCTGACCCGGACGGGCCGCGGAGCCCGATCACGTACGGGCCCGACCCGTACGGGCCCGACCCGTACGGGCCCGCGGAGCCCGACCCGTACAGCCCGATCCGTACGCAGGAGGGCATCCCGAGGGCCTTCCCAGGGGCGTTCCGGCCGGTGACATCCGGCCGGGGCGCCCCGCGCGCTTTCCTGAAGCCGCCGGTCTGGAGCCGCCGATGAGCGCCCCGCGAGCGCACCGGCGAAATCAAGCCAATTTCGCGCAATGACGCCAGGTGACGGCCGCTCTTCCCGGGGCGGCGGACCGGCGGTGCGCGGGCGGCGGTCCGTACCCGGCGGCGCGATCTCCGTGGAGCACATCCGGCGCGCGCGGACAGCGAATTCGGCCCGGCGCCCGGTGGTGCGGGCAGGTGCCCCCCGTTCCCCGGTGCCGCCGCGACCCCTGCGGCCGGGGGGCCGCCCGGCGCCCGGACCACCGCCCCTTTCCCGCAGCGCGCCCGGGGGCGGGCTTGCGCGGCGCCCGGCGTCTGCGGTGGGTTGAGCGTGTCCGGCCCTGATCCGCCGGGCCCCCCACCGCCCGCACGAGCCGTGCGCGCCCAACTCGCCCCCGTGCCGCGAGCGGCGGGGAGATCGCCGACAACCCCCGTGCCCCACCCTCGCGGTCGCACACCACCGGAAAGGCGGACGACGCATGACGCCGGCCCCCCACCGAAGCCACACCGACGACCTGCTGGCCTTCATCGCCGCCAGCCCCTCCCCCTACCACGCGGTGGCGAGCGCCGTGACGCGCCTGGAGAAGGCGGGATTCCGCGAGTTGCGCGGTACGGACGACTGGAGCGGTACGACCGGAGGCTGTTACGTCGCCCGCGCGGGCGCGCTGATCGCCTGGTACGTCCCCAAGGACGCGCCCGTGCACACCCCCCTGCGGATCGTCGGCTGTCACACCGACTCGCCGAACCTGCGGGTGAAACCGAACCCCGACACGGGGACCGCGGGCTGGCGCCAGATCGGTGTCGAGATCTACGGCGGGGTGCCGCTGAACACCTGGCTCGACCGCGACCTGGGCATCAGCGGCCGGCTCACCCTGCGCGGCGGCACCCCCGGCGCCCCGCGCGAGCTGCTGGTGCGCATCGACGAGCCGCTGCTGCGCGTCCCGCAGCTCGCCATCCACCTCGACCGGAGGGTCAACGAGGGGGCACTGCTCGACCCGCAGCGCCACCTCGCCCCGGTGTGGTCGCTCGGCGCGCCCGAGGAGGGCGCGCTGCTGCGCCGGGTCGCGGCGGCGGCCGGCGCGGACCCGGCGGACGTGCTGGGCTGGGACCTGATGCTGCACGACGTCCAGCCGCCGGGATACCTGGGCGTGGAGCGGGAGTTCGTGGTCGCGCCCCGCCTCGACAACCTGGTCTCCGTGCACGCGGGCGTCACCGCGCTGGCGGACGCCGCCGGCGCCGGCGAGCAGCCCCGGTACATCCCGGTGCTGGCCGCCTTCGACCACGAGGAGGTCGGCAGCGCCTCGCAGACCGGGGCGCAGAGCCCGCTGCTGGAGCGGGTGCTGTCGCGCGCGGTGGCGGCGCGCGGCGGCAGCGCGGAGGACTGGGCGCGGGCACTGGCCGGCTCCTTCTGCGTCTCGGCCGACATGACCCACGCCGTGCACCCCAACTACCAGGAGCGCCACGACCCCGGCCACCACCCGCTGCCGAACGGCGGCCCGACGGTGAAGGTCAACACCAACCAGCGGTACGCCACCGACAGCACGGGGGTCGCGCTCTTCCGCGAGGCGTGCGACCGGGCCGGGGTGCCGTGGCAGTCCTTCGCCGCCAACAACGCGATGCCCTGCGGTACGTCGATCGGCCCGCTGACCGCCGCCCGGCTCGGGGTGACCACGCTCGACGTCGGGGTCCCCGGGCTCTCCATGCACTCGGCGCGCGAGCTGTGCGGGGCCGAGGACCCGGCGTATCTGGCGGCGGCGCTGTCCGCCGTGCTGACGGCCGCCTGAGCGGTCGCAGGCGCCGGCCCGCCCGTCAGCCCCGTACCCCGCGTGCCGCGTGCGCGCGGGGTACGGGTGCGGGAGAGGGTGGCCCGGGGCGGGCCGGGTGGTGTCCGGCGGATCGGGGACGCGACCTGGGCCGTGGTCCGCCGGACACCACCCGGGGGAATAGCCCCGCGACGGCGCGCGCTCAACGGCACAGGAGGTTCGAACAACATGACCGATGCACAGGACCCGGCGGAATTCCGTGTCGAGCACGACTCGATGGGTGAGGTGAGGGTCCCGGCGGACGCCAAGTGGCGCGCGCAGACCCAGCGGGCGGTGGAGAACTTCCCCGTCTCCGGCCAACGCCTCGAACGCGCCCACATCGAGGCGCTGGCCCGGATCAAGGCGGCGGCGGCCAAGGTCAACGCCGGTCTGGGGGTGCTCGATCCGGAGGTCGCCGAGGCGATCCGGGGGGCCGCCGCCGAGGTGGCGGAGGGCCGGTGGGACGACCACTTCCCGGTCGACGTGTTCCAGACCGGCTCGGGGACCTCGTCCAACATGAACACCAACGAGGTGATCGCCACCCTCGCCTCCGAGCGGCTCGGCCGTGACGTGCACCCCAACGACCACGTCAACGCCTCGCAGTCCTCGAACGACGTCTTCCCGTCCTCGATCCACATCGCCGCCACCGCCGCCGTCACCGGCGACCTCGTCCCGGCCCTGGAGCACCTGGCCGCGTCGCTGGAGCGCAAGGCGCGCCAGTTCGCGGAGGTCGTCAAGTCGGGGCGTACCCACCTCATGGACGCGACGCCCGTCACCCTTGGACAGGAGTTCGGTGGGTACGCGGCGCAGATCTCCTACGGCGTCGAGCGCCTGCGCGCCTCCCTGCCCCGGCTCGCCGAACTCCCGCTGGGCGGTACGGCGGTCGGCACCGGGATCAACACCCCACCCGGCTTCTCCGCCGCGGTGATCGCGGAGATCGCCGGCACGACGGGGCTGCCGCTGACGGAGGCCCGCAACCACTTCGAGGCGCAGGGGGCGCGGGACGGGCTCGTGGAGGTCTCGGGCCAGTTGCGTACGGTCGCGGTCTCGCTGACCAAGATCTCCAACGACCTGCGGTGGATGGCCTCCGGGCCGCGCACCGGGCTGGCCGAGATCGCGCTGCCCGACCTCCAGCCGGGGTCCTCGATCATGCCGGGCAAGGTGAACCCGGTGATCCCCGAGGCGGTGCTGATGGTCGCGGCGCAGGTGATGGGGAACGACGCCACGGTCGCGGTGGCGGGCGCGGCGGGGAACTTCGAGCTGAACGTGATGATGCCGGTCATCGCGAAGAACCTGCTGGAGTCCGTACGGCTGCTCGCCAACGCCGCGCGGCTGCTGGCGGACCGCACGGTGGACGGCATCACCGCCGACACCGCCCGGACCCGCGCCTACGCGGAGTCCTCGCCCTCGGTGGTGACCCCGCTGAACAAGTACCTCGGGTACGAGGAGGCGGCCAAGGTCGCCAAGAAGTCGCTGGCCGACGGCACCACGATCCGCGAGACCGTGCTGGCCTCCGGGTACGTGGAGCGGGGCGACCTGACGGTGGAACAGCTGGACGCGGCGCTGGACGTGCTGCGCATGACCAGGCCGTGAACCTCCGCTCCCGGACGGATCGTCAGGTTCCGCTGACGATCCGTCGGGGTCCGGGCCGCGAGGTGATACGTATCGCAGCGCCCGCGCGGCGGCGTCCGTAAGATCTGTTCATGGAAGGTACGGGAGAGCACACACGCTGGGCGCCCGGGGACCAGATCCTCTGGCGCTACCGGGACAAGGGCAGCGAGTTCGGGGCCACGCACGCTCCGCCGCTGCGCATCTGCCGTCCGGTCACGGTCGTGCAGGACACCGAGGACCTCCTCGCGGTGTGGATGGCGCCGGGCACCGAGTGCGTACGGCCGGTGCTCGCCAACGGCACCGAGGTGCACGCGGAACCCCTGGCCACCCGCTACACCGTGCCGCGCACCACGGACCGGTACACCTGGTGGGGCATGGGCGTACTGAAGCTCGCGCGGCCGGGTGAGCCCTGGTCGGTCTGGCTCTTCTGGGACCGGGGCTGGGTCTTCCGGAACTGGTACGTCAACTTCGAAGAACCACTCACTCGTTGGAGTTCTGGGGTCGATTCCGAGGATCACTTCCTCGACATCTCGGTGAACCCCGACCGGAGCTGGAAGTGGCTCGACGAGGACGAGTTCGCGCAGGCTCAGCGGGTCGGCCTGGTGGACCCCGGCACGGCCGAGCGGGTGCGCAGGGCGGGGCGTGCGGCGGTCTCGGTGATCGAGGCGTGGGGGTCCCCGTTCCGGGACGGCTGGGAGCACTGGCGGCCCGATCCGGCCTGGCCCGTCCCGGCGCTGCCGGATGACTGGGACCGCACCCGCGCGCGTACGCCGTCGTGAGACTCTTGAATCACCCGTGGGGGGCGCCCGTAGGATCAGCCTCCCGAGGGCCCGTGCGCGACAACCCGCGTACCGGCCACCGGACCTGACCGCATGTCACAGGCGACACCGCACACGCCGTACCACCCGCACGGGCCGCAGCCCGGACGGACCGCACGGTCGCGGAAGCCACTACGAGGGGGTGGAGGCGTGGTGCTCGCACGAGCGGGTGGACACCCCGGCACGGCCGCCCTCGCGGCCGGCGCGGTCCGCACGGCCGGGACCGCACCCGGCCCCGGGACCGCGGCCTCCGCCGACACCGCGGACACCTCAGGCACCTCGGACACCTCGGACACCGAAAACGTTGTCAACGCTCGGTCATGTGTGCGCAAGGTTTCGGCCCCGCGCGCGGTGGTCACGGGTGAGCGCCGTTGTTCCCACCGCTCTCACCGGGGCAGAGTGTCGCCCCACGAGGTGACTGCCTCATACAACCGGCCCGGACGGACGGAACCCCACGCGTGACGGAGCACCCCACCTCCCACGAAGGCCACCGGCCTCTCGCCGCCCGGCCGCAGGAACGCACCCGGCCCCGGCAGCAGGACGCCACGCCGGCCGCCGCGACGCCCGCGGCCATCCCGGGACCCGCCGGAGCCCCCAGGGCGCCCGGCACCGCTCCCGCCGTCCCCGGCGCCATCGCCGCGCCCGACCCGCAGGCGGCGTCGCGGCGCGAGGGCGACCGGCTGCGGTTCGTCGGCGCGGCCACCCGCCGGATCGCCCGGGGCATCGATCTCGACGAGATCGTGCTCGGGCTCTGCCGGGCCAGCGTGCCGACCTTCTGCGACGAGATCCTCATCTACCTGCGCGATCCGCTGCCGGTGGGCGACGAGCGGCCGGTGGAGCCGTTCGTGCTGCGGCTGCGGCGCAGCGACCGGCTGCGGACGGCCGAGGAGGACGTGGACGCGCTCCACGACCCCGAACGGCTCAGACCGCCGGTGATCGACCCGGGGACCGATCTGCTGCCCGTCGCGGACCTCTGCGAGGTCCGTAACGGTGGCGCGCTCGGCGAGGTGCTGCGCGGGGTGCGCCCGGTCTTCGGCGACAACGCGGCGGCCCGGTCGGCCCTGCCCGAGCTGCTCGGCTCCGGGCGGCCCGCGCCCACCGGTCACCGCGCGATCCTGGCCCCGCTGCGCGGCCGGCGGCGGGTCATCGGCTCGGCCGTCTTCCTGCGCACCACCGAGCGCGCCCCCTTCGAGGCGAACGACCTGCTGGTCGCGGCGCAGCTGGCGACGCACACCGCGCTCGGCATCGACAAGGCTGTCCTCTACGGCCGTGAGGCGTACATCGCGGACGAGCTCCAGCGCACCATGCTGCCGGACTCGCTGCCGCAGCCCACCGGGGTGCGGCTCGCCTCCCGCTACCTCCCGGCGGCCGAGACCGCCCGGGTCGGCGGCGACTGGTACGACGCGATCCCGCTGCCGGGCAGCCGGGTCGCGCTGGTCGTGGGCGACGTCATGGGCCACTCGATGACCTCGGCCGCGATCATGGGGCAGCTGCGCACCACCGCGCAGACGCTCGCCGGTCTCGACCTGCCGCCCCAGGAGGTCCTGCACCACCTGGACGAGCAGGCGCAGCGGCTCGGCGAGAACCGCATGGCGACCTGCCTGTACGCGGTGTACGACCCGGTGGCGCACCGCATCACGGTCGCCAACGCCGGCCATCCGCCGCCGGTGCTGCTGCACCTCGGCGGGCGGGCGGAGGTGCTCGACGTGCCGCCCAACGCCCCGATCGGGGTGGGCGGGGTCGACTTCGAGGCGGTGGAGCTGGAGGCGCCCGCCGGCGGCACGCTGCTGCTGTACACGGACGGCCTGGTGGAGTCGCGGGTGCGGGACGTGTGGACCGGCATCGAGCAGCTGCGGGAGCGGCTGGCCGCGACCGCGCGGCTGACCGGTCCGGACCACTCGCCGCCGCTGGAGGCGCTCTGCGACGACGTGCTCGACATGCTCGGGCCGGGCGACCGGGACGACGACATCGCGCTGCTGGCGGCCCGCTTCGACGGGATCGCGCCGAACGACGTGGCGTACTGGTCCCTGGACCCGGAGGACTCGGCGCCGGGCCGGGCCCGCCGGCTGGCCCGGGGGGCGATGGAGCGCTGGGACATGGACGCCGACCTCTCGGACGAGGTGGAGCTGCTGGTCAGCGAGGTGGTCACCAATGCCGTGCGGTACGCCGAGCGGCCGGTGACGCTGCGGCTGCTGCGGACCGACATCCTGCGCTGCGAGGTCGGCGACGACTCGCCGCAGCTGCCCCGGCAGCGCCGGGCCCGGGAGACGGACGAGAACGGGCGCGGCCTGTTCCTGGTGAACCGGCTGGCCCGGCGATGGGGGGCGACGCGGCTCTCCTCGGGCAAGGTGGTCTGGTTCGAGATGGCGACCCGGGGACAGTAGAAGGGGCGTACGAGGGTGGTAGGCCCTGTCGGGGGCCGGCGCACGTGTTGCCGACCCCGGGGCCGGAGAGTTGACTCGGTCCCGAACGTCAGAGCGGCCTGGTGGGTGTCCGGTGGATCAACGCCGGGCACCTCCTGCCCCACCCCCCACCCCGACGGGAGGACGCTCGTGACCGAGGAGACCCGCAAGCTTCCGTACACCACGAACAACGCCGGGATTCCGGTGGAGAGCGACGAACACTCGCTCACCGTCGGTGCGGACGGCCCGATCCTGCTCCAGGACCACTACCTGATCGAGAAGATGGCCCAGTTCAACCGTGAACGGGTCCCCGAGCGGGTGGTGCACGCCAAGGGATCGGGGGCGTACGGCACCTTCGTCGTGACCAACGACGTGAGCCAGTTCACCAAGGCCGACCTGTTCCAGCCGGGCAAGCGCACCGACATGCTGGCGCGTTTCTCGACGGTCGCCGGTGAGCAAGGCTCTCCCGACACCTGGCGCGACCCCCGCGGTTTCGCGCTGAAGTTCTACACCGAGCAGGGCAACTACGACATGGTCGGCAACAACACGCCGGTCTTCTTCGTACGGGACCCGATGAAGTTCCAGGACTTCATCCGCTCGCAGAAGCGCCGCCCGGACAGCGGGGTGCGCGACCACGACATGCAGTGGGACTTCTGGACGCTCTCCCCGGAGTCCGCCCACCAGGTCACCTGGCTGATGGGCGACCGGGGGATCCCGAAGACGTACCGGAACATGGACGGCTTCAGCTCGCACACCTACATGTGGGTGAACGCGGGCGGGGAGCGCTTCTGGGTGAAGTACCACTTCCAGACCGACCAGGGCATCGACTTCTACACGCAGGCCGACGCCGACGCGATGGCCGGCACCGACGGTGACGTGCACCGCCGGGACCTGTTCGAGGCGATCAGGCGCGGCGACCACCCGAGCTGGACGCTGCGGGTCCAGATCATGCCGTTCGAGGACGCGCCGGACTACCGGTTCAACCCGTTCGACCTGACCAAGGTGTGGCCGCACGGCGACTATCCGCTGACCGAGGTCGGCCGGATGACGCTGAACGAGAACCCCGAGGACTTCTTCGTCCACATCGAGCAGGCGTCCTTCGAACCGTCGAACCTGGTGCCCGGCATCGGCCCGTCGCCGGACAAGATGCTGCTCGGCCGGCTCTTCTCCTACCCGGACACGCACCGCTACCGGATCGGCCCGAACTACGCGCAGCTCCCGCCGAACCGGCCCCGGCACGGCGTGAACTCGTACGCGAAGGACGGCCCGATGCGGTACGAGCCGTCGCGGACGGGAGCGGTGTACGCGCCGAACTCGTACGGCGGCCCGGCCGCGGACACCGCCCGGTTCGGCGACCCCGCCGGGTGGGCGACGGCGGGCGAGATGGTCCACGAGGCGTACAAGCTGCACAGCGAGGACGACGACTGGGGCCAGGCGGGCACGCTGGTGCGCCAGGTCCTCGACGACGCGGCGCGGGACCGGCTGGTCTCGAACATCTCCGGCCATCTGCTGGACGGGGTGAGCGCCCCGGTCCTGGAGCGCGCGCTGCAGTACTGGCGCAACGTCGACAAGGACCTCGGCGACCGGGTCGCCAGGAAGGTCAACGGCGGCTGACCGGCCACCCGAACGACCGAGGGCGGTACCGGATCGTCTCCGGTACCGCCCCTCGGTCGTGTGCGCGGGCCGCCTGCCCGGCCGGGCAGGCCGCGCCGCCGCGGGTCAGCCGAGCAGGCCGACGCCGCCCGGGCGCTCCGTCGGCTGGGTGTCGCCTCCACCGTCGTCGCCGCCGTCCCCCGGGTCGTACCCCCCGTCGGAGGGCGTCTCGCTGGGCTCCACGGTGGTCGACTGGCTCGGGTCCGGCGAGGGGGTCTCCTCGGTCGGCTCCTGCGAGGGCGTCGCCGACGGGGACGCGGTCGTGGCGCTCGGTGTCGGGGAGGGCGAGGCCGACTCGGTCGGGGTCGGCGGCGGGGTGTAGGGCACCTCGCCCTTCTCCACGTCCTCCAGGTCGAACTGCGCGTCGGAGCCGCCGTTCAGCGCCCCCAGCGTGTAGTCGGCCCAGATCCTGGCGGGGAAGCCACCACCGTTGGCGCGGCCGGAGTTGGCGGTGCCGGTCAGGCTGACCTGTCCGCCGCCCTCCTTCGGGGACTCGCCGTAGAGCGCGACGACGGTGGTCAGCTCGGGCGTGTAGGCCGCGAACCAGGCCGCCTTGTTGTTCTCGGAGGTACCGGTCTTGCCCGCCGCCTCGTACGCGGAGGTGTTGGCGGCCTGGCCGGAACCGGAGTCGATGACCCCGGTCATCGCCTTGGTCACGGTGTCGGCCGACTTGCGGCTGATCACCTGCTTGCCGACGCCGTCGACGGCCTCGACCGTGCGGTCGCGGTGCTCGGCCGACTTCACGATGAACGGCGTGACCTTCTTGCCGTGGTTGTCGAGGGTGGCGTAGGCGCCGGCCATGTCCCACGTCGAGGCGTTCATGGTGCCCAGCGTGATGGCGGGGCGCTCGGGGAAGCCCTTGTCCGGCAGCCCGAGGCTCAGCGCCGTCTTCTTCACCTTGGCGGGGTCCACGTCGACGACCATCTGCGCGAAGACGGAGTTGACCGAGTCGTTCAGCGCCCTCTGCACGCTGATGTCGCCGTAGGACCGGTCGTCCTCGTTCTGCGGGGCGAACGGGGTGTCGCTCCCGACCACCGGCCGTTGGCTGGTGCCGTCGTAGACCGTGTTCAGGCCGATCAGATCGCCGTCCTGCGTGGTGGACTCGTTCTCCAGGGCGGAGGCGAGCACCAGCGGCTTGAAGGTGGAGGCGGGCTGGTAGTCCCTGCGGGTGGCGTTGGAGATGTAGTGCTCGGGGAGGCCGACCCCGCCGTAGAGCGCGACGACCGCGCCGGTCTTCGGGTCGACCGAGGTGGCGCCCGCCTGGACGGTGGCGTCGACCTTGTTGCCCTTCCGGTCCAGCTTCGACTCCAGCTGGTCGTCGACCGAGTTCTCCAGCTGCTTCTGGCGCTTCTTGTCGATGTTGAGCGTGATGGTCCAGCCGCCGGCGTCGAGCTGCTCGTCGGTGACGCCCTGCTTCTTGAGCTCGTCCTTGGCCGCCTCGACGAGGTAGTAGTTCTGGCCCTCCATGCCGGGCGCGGCCTTGGGGGTCTTCGGGACGGGGAACTTGAGGCCCTGGCGGTCGGCGCTGCTGAGCCAGCCCTTCTCGACCATGTTGTCCAGGGTGTAGCCCCAGCGGTCCTTGACCAGGCGCTTGCCCGTGTCGGTGGCCGTGGACCAGTCGTACTGGCTGGGGGCCTGGAGCAGCGAGGCGAGGTAGGCGCCCTGGGAGACGTCGAGCTTGGAGGCGTCCACGCCGTAGTACGCCTGGGCGGCGGCCTGGATGCCGCTGGCGCCGCGCCCGTAGAAGGCGGTGTTGATGTACCCGGCGAGGATGTCGTCCTTGGTCATCTTCTGGTCGACCTTGAGCGAGATCACCAGTTCCTTGAGCTTGCGGGAGACCGTCGCGTCCTGCGTGAGGTAGTAGTTCTTCACGTACTGCTGGGTGATGGTCGAGCCACCCTGCTTCCCCTTGCCGGAGACGGTGCTGAGCAGGGCCCGGGTGGTGCCCTTCAGGTCGACGCCCTTGTCCTGGTAGAAGGACTTGTTCTCGGCGGCGACGAAGGTGTGC
This sequence comes from Streptomyces sp. NBC_01335, assembly GCF_035953295.1. Lineage (GTDB taxonomy): Bacteria > Actinomycetota > Actinomycetes > Streptomycetales > Streptomycetaceae > Streptomyces. The sequence continues at coordinate 5,148,152 of NZ_CP108370.1, read as the reverse complement.
TGCACGTCCTTCGGGACCTGCGCGAGGTCGACGATCTCCCGGTTCACCTCGCCCGTGCGGGCCAGCACGGTGCCGTCGCTGTACTTGTAGACGTTGCTCTGCTTCTGCGCCTGGGCGTTCGCCTCGGGCACCGGTACGTACAGGTACAGCACCACGAAGGCGCCCATCACCAGCAGGCAGAGACCGAAGAAGGTGCCCAGCAGCCGCTTCCAGGTGAAGAGCCCGCGTATGCCGCCCCTCTTGCCGGCCCGCGCCTCGCGGCTGCGGGCACGACGCTCATCCGCTCGCCCCATCGCTGTGTCGCTCCTGTTTCTCGGTCGGTCGGTCCCCCGCGGCTCCGTCGGTCCTGGCGGCGTGGCCGTCCGCACCGTCGTGAGCCCTGCCGTCAGTTCTGCCGTCAGCTCTGCCCAGCCAAGACAGCTAACACTGTCGAGACGGACAAAAAGCAAGCGATCCGGCCTTTTCCGGACGTGAGAATCAGCACCCGCCTCTCCAGGAACCGACTCCTTCCAGGGCTCCGCGGTTGCGAAAACCGTTAATGTGATATCACTTTGACAGCAGTGAACTCCCCCGCATCCACGGGGGAACCAGACGAATCGGGGGACCCCGTGTCCGAACAGCACAACGAACGCCAGCCGTCCGCGCCCACGCCTTCACCCACCACCGATCTGCCCGTCGACGCGCCGCGGATGCCGGCCTCGCAGGTCCGGGAGGTGACCGCGCACTCCATCCCGGGCGGCCTCGGCCTGCTGCTCACCGTCGTCGGCGTCCTCATCGGGGTCGGCGTGATCGTCGTCGGCGGGGTCCTCGGCTCGGGCGGCAGCGACGGTCTCGGCGCGGCCCTGGTGATCGTCGGCATCCTGGTCGTCATCGCCTCCTTCTTCTGCATGAGCGGGGTGAAGATGGTCGCACCCGGCGAGGCCCGGGTCGTCCAGCTCTTCGGCCGGTACGTCGGCACCATCCGGACCGACGGCCTGCGCTGGGTCAACCCGCTCACCAGCAGCCGGAAGATCTCCACCCGGGTCCGCAACCACGAGACCGCGGTGCTCAAGGTCAACGACGCCTACGGCAACCCGATCGAGCTCGCCGCGATCGTCGTCTGGAAGGTCGAGGACACCGCGCAGGCCCTCTTCGAGGTGGACGACTTCCTGGAGTTCGTCGCCACCCAGACCGAAGCGGCCGTCCGGCACATCGCCATCGAGTACCCGTACGACGCCCACGAGGAGGGCGGCCTCTCGCTGCGCGGCAACGCCGAGGAGATCACCGAGAAGCTGGCCGTCGAGCTGATGGTCCGGGTGCAGGCGGCCGGGGTCCAGATCATCGAATCGCGCTTCAGCCACCTCGCGTACGCCCCCGAGATCGCCTCGGCGATGCTCCAGCGCCAGCAGGCCGGGGCGGTCGTCGCGGCCCGCAAGCAGATCGTCGAGGGCGCGGTCGGCATGGTCGAGATGGCGCTCACCCGGATCGCCGAGCAGGACATCGTGGAGCTGGACTCGGAACGCAAGGCGGCCATGGTCAGCAACTTGATGGTGGTGCTCTGCGGGGACCGCGCCGCGCAGCCGGTCCTGAACACGGGCACGCTCTACCAGTGACCGAAGAAACCTCCGGGCGCGGGCCGCGGCAGCGCAAGCAGATGCTGCTGCGGCTCGACCCCGCCGTGCACGACGCGCTGGCGCGCTGGGCCTCCGACGAGCTGCGCAGCGCCAACGCGCAGATCGAGTTCCTGCTGCGCCGGGCACTGGCGGAGGCGGGCCGGCTGCCCGGCGCGACGGGGCCCATCGCCCGCCGGGGCCGCCCGCCGAAGGCGCCCGGCACGGAGCCGGGGGCGGGGGCGCACCCGGCGGAGTGAGGGGGTGCGCCCGCCGGAGTGGCACCCGAGGGCGCGCCCGCCTCGGGCGTTCTTGCATTCCAGCCAGCTATACACCGCAGGTATACACACCGTGTACAGTGCTCCGCATGTCTATCGGTCACACCCTGCTCGGACTCCTGGAGTCCGGCCCCCGCCACGGCTACGACCTGAAGCGGACCTTCGACGAGAAGTTCGGCCACGACCGCCCGCTGCACTACGGGCAGGTCTACTCGACCATGTCCCGGCTGCTGAAGAACGGGCTCGTCGAGGTCGACGGCGTGGAGAGCGACGGAGGTCCCGAACGCAAGCGGTACGCCATCACGGACGCCGGGATCACGGACGTCTCCACCTGGCTCGCCCAGCCGGAGAAGCCGGAGCCGTACCTCCAGTCGACGCTGTACACCAAGGTGGTGCTGGCGATCCTGACCGGCCGCGGTGCCGCCCCGGTGCTGGACGCGCAGCGCGCCGAACACCTGCGGCTGATGCGCACGCTGACCGAGCGCAAGCGCGGCGGGGACCTCGCCGACCAGCTCATCTGCGACCACGCGCTCTTCCACCTGGAAGCCGATCTGCGGTGGCTGGAACTGACCACCGCCCGGCTCGACAAGCTCGCCGAGGTGGTCGCCCCGTGACGCTCCCCGACCCCCGGCTCTCCGGCTCCCCGCTCTCCGGCCCCCTGCTCGCCGCGCGCGACCTGCGCAAGACGTACGGCGCGACGCCCGCGCTCGACGGCGCGTCCTTCTCCGTCCACCCCGGCGAGGTCGTCGCGGTGATGGGCCCCTCGGGTTCCGGCAAGTCCACACTGCTGCACTGCCTCGCCGGGATCATCACGCCCGACTCCGGCTCGGTCACCTACGCGGGCCGCGAGCTCTCCTCGATGTCCGACGCGGAGCGCAGCGCCCTGCGCCGCACCGAGTTCGGGTTCGTCTTCCAGTTCGGCCAGCTCGTCCCCGAGCTGACCTGCGTGGAGAACGTCGCGCTCCCGCTGCGGCTGAGCGGCGTCCGCCGCAAGCCGGCCGAGCGGACGGCGCTGCACTGGATGGAGCGGCTGGAGGTCGAGAACGTGGCCGGAAAGCGCCCCGGCGAGGTCTCCGGCGGTCAGGGCCAGCGCGTCGCGGTCGCCCGCGCCCTGGCCTCCTCCCCGAAGGTGCTCTTCGCGGACGAGCCGACCGGCGCGCTGGACTCCCTCAACGGCGAGCGGGTCATGGAGTTGCTCACCGAAGCCTCCCGCTCCTCCGGGGTCGCGGTGGTGCTGGTGACCCACGAGGCGCGGGTCGCCGCCTACTCCGACCGGGACGTCACCGTCCGGGACGGCCGGGCCACCGACCTGGAGTACGCCGTATGACCGACCCCGGCACCAGGCCCCGCACCCTCTCCCGTACCCCGGCCCGGCTGCGCGACCTCGGGCTCGGTGTCCGTTTCGCCGCCGCGGGCGGCCGCGAGGGCTGGGTCCGTACCCTGCTCACCTCCGTCGGGGTGGGCATCGGGGTGACCCTGCTGCTCGTCGCCTCCGCCGTCCCGCACCTGCTGGACGAGCGGAGCCACCGCAGCGACGCCCGGATGGAGAGCCTGGCGTCCCTCGCTCCCGATTCCAACGGGAAGACGGACCGCACGGTCCTCGTCAAGCCGATCGACACCGAGTTCCACAACCACGCCGTCCAGGGCACGCTGATGCGCGCCGACGGCTCGCACCCGGTGCTGCCGGCCGGCCTGGCGCACGTCCCCGCCGCCGGCCGGATGTACGTCTCCCCCGCCCTGGCCGAGCTGCTGAAGTCCTCGGACGCCCGGCTGCTGCGGGAGCGCCTGCCGTACGCCGTCGAGGGCACGATCACCGACGCGGGCCTGGTGTCCCCCCGCGAACTCCGGTTCTACCTGGGCAGTTCCACCCTCACCGCGGACAACGGTGGCCACCGGCTGACCGGTTACGGCAACGGGCTGCCCGTCCCCCCGCTCGACCCGCTGCTCGTCGTCCTCAGCGTGATGGTCGGCGTGGTGCTGCTGATGCCGGTGGCCATCTTCATCGCCACCGCCGTGCGGTTCGGCGGGGAACGCCGGGACCGCCGGCTCGCCGCGCTGCGCCTGGTGGGCGCGGACATCGGCTCGGTCCGGTGGATCGCGGCCGGGGAGGCGCTCTTCGGGGCGCTGCTCGGGCTGCTCGCCGGTGCCGTGTTCTTCCTGGCGGGGCGTCCGTTCGTCGGCTCGCTCTCGGTCTGGGAGCAGAGCGTCTTCCCCGCCGACCTGGCCCCGGCGGCGCCGCTGGTCGCGCTGATCGTGTGCGCGGTACCGCTCTGCTCGCTGGTGGTGACCCTGGTCGCCATGCGGTCCGTGGTGGTGGAACCGCTGGGGGTCGTCCGGGAGGGAACGGGCCGCAGGCGGCGGCTCTGGTGGCGGCTGCTGGTGCCGCTGGCGGGTCTCGGGATCTTCGCCGCGCAGGGGCGGACGGGCGAGGATCAGACGGCCAGGCCGTATCCGATCGTCGTCGGCGCGGTGCTGGTCCTGCTGGGGCTGGCCCTGCTGCTGCCCTGGCTGCTGGAAGGGTGCGTGAACCGGCTGCGCGGCGGCCCGGTGCCCTGGCAGCTCGCCGGCCGCAGGCTCCAGCTCAGCGCCGGGACGGCCGCGCGGACGGTCAGCGGGATCACCGTGGCGGTGGCGGGGGCGGTCGCGCTCCAGATGCTGTTCGCCGCGATGAACGCCGACTTCAACCGGCTGACCGGCCAGGACCCCACCCGGGCCCAGTTCTACATGGTGTCCGAGAACGTCTCCGGCGACGGCGCCACCCGCGCGATCGAGGAACTCCGCGCGACCAAGGGCGTGAAGCAGGTGATCGGCAGGGTGGAGGTGTTCGCGACGAAGCCGGGCACGTACACCGGGGACGAGGTCGAGCCCACCACCTCGATCACGGTCGGCGACTGCGCGACGCTGAAGGAGCTGGCCAGGATCACCACCTGCGCGGAGGGCGACACCTTCGTCGCGCACCCCGCCCACGACCAGGAGATGTCCGACTGGGTCGACGAGTCCGCGCGCAAGGGCGAGCAGGTCAAGATCGACTCCTACAGATCCGGGCCGGACGTCCGCAAGCCGGTCTACTGGACCCTGCCGGCCGGGGCACGGACCGTCACCGGGCGGGTCGACCCGCACGGCGAGGAGACCACGGGCATTCTCGCGACCCGAGGGGCGATCGACCCGGCAACCCTCCCCGGGGCGACCGTGGTGTCCGAGGTGAGGATCGACGAGAGCGTGCCCGAGGTCTCGGAGTACGTACGGAACACGGCGGCCCGGATCGACCCCACCATGCGGGTCGTCGCCCTGAACTCGACCGAACGCGACGGGCGGTACGCCAGCATCCAGACGGCCGTCAAGGTCGGCGGCACCGCCACGCTGCTGCTGATCGGCGCCTCGATGCTGGTGCAGCAGCTGGAGCAGCTCCGTGAGCGCCGGAGGCTGCTGTCGGTCCTGGTGGCCTTCGGTACCCGGCGCTCGACGCTGGGCTGGTCGGTGCTGTGGCAGACGGCGATCCCGGTGGCGGCGGGTCTGGTGGTCGCGGTCGCCGGCGGGCTGGCGCTGGGCTGGACGCTCACCTGGATGACCGCGAAGCAGGTCTCCGACTGGTGGCTGTTCCTGCCGATGACCGGTGTGGGAGGCGGGCTCGTCCTGCTGGTGACCCTGCTCTCGCTGCCGGCGCTCTGGCGCCTGATGCGGCCGGACGGACTGCGCACGGAGTAGCCGGTCGGTGGCGCGACGCGGCGGCGACCGCCGGGGGGTCAGTGCTCCCCGGCGGTCGTCATCCGTACCGGCAGTTCGGCCATCGCCTCGCGCAGCGCGGCGGCGAACTGGCCGAACTCCTCGTGCCGGGCGGTCCCGGTCCGCATGGCCAGCGCGACCCGCCGCGAGGGGGCGGGTTCGGCGAAGGAGGCGGTGGCGAGTGCCGGGTTGCGGCCGGTCTCCACGGTCACGGCGGTGCGCGGCAGCAGGGTCACCCCGAGGCCGCCGGCGACGAGCTGCACGAGGGTGGAGAGCCCGGCGGCGGTCGTCGTCACCGGCGCCCCGTCCGTACGCCCGGCCTCCCGGCAGATGTCGAGCGCCTGGTCGCGCAGGCAGTGGCCCTCGTCGAGCAGCAGCAGCGGCAGACCGCGCAGCTCCTCGCGGGGGAGGTCCGTGCGCCCGCCGAGCCGGTGGTTCTCCTCGGTGACCAGCACGAAGTCCTCGTCGAAGAGCGGCAGCTCGGTCACCCCGGGGTGACCGAGGGGCACGGCGAGCAGCAGCAGGTCGAGGCGCCCGGCGGAGAGCCCCTCCAGCAGCGAGGTGGTCTGCTCCTCGTGGACCTGGAGGTCGAGTTCGGGGTACCGGACGTGGACGAGCCGCAGCACGGTCGGCAGCAGGTACGGGGCGACGGTCGGGATCACCCCGAGCCGCAGGGTGCCGGTGAACGGCGCCCGGACGGCCTCGGCCTCCTCGACGAGCGCGCCGACCGCGTCCATGACGGCACCGGCGCGGAGCGCGAGGCGTTCGCCGGCCGTCGAGAGCAGCACCTTGCGCGTCGTCCGCTCGATGAGCTGGACACCGAGTGTCTCCTCCAGCGACGAGACGGCCCCGGAGAGGGCGGGCTGGCTCATCCCGATCGCCGCCGCCGCGTCCCGGAAGTGCAGGTGCTCCGCGACGGCCACGAAGGCGCGCAGCTGCGAGAGGCTGGGTTGTTTGGTCCTATTGCCCTGGATTGCCTGAGCCACTGATAGGTACCTCCGATCATCGGCACCGAGTGTAGCTATTTCCGCGATCAATGCACTCTGTGCCAAGGTGGAGCCAGTCCAACCCTCCAGGAAGGCCCCCAAAAGGGGAATTCCTGACCTGCTAGGAGATCGTGTGCTCACTGTTGGTGACAAGTTCCCCGAGTTCGACCTGACCGCCTGCGTGTCGCTGGAGAGCGGCAAGGAGTTCGCGCAGATCAACCACAAGACCTACGAGGGTCAGTGGAAGATCGTCTTCGCGTGGCCCAAGGACTTCACCTTCGTGTGCCCGACCGAGATCGCCGCCTTCGGCAAGCTGAACGACGAGTTCGCCGACCGTGACGCCCAGATCCTCGGCTTCTCCGGCGACTCCGAGTTCGTGCACCACGCCTGGCGCAAGGACCACCCGGACCTGACCGACCTGCCGTTCCCGATGATGGCCGACTCGAAGCACGAGCTCATGCGTGACCTCGGCATCGAGGGCGAGGACGGCTTCGCGCAGCGCGCCGTCTTCATCGTCGACCAGAACAACGAGATCCAGTTCACGATGGTGACCGCCGGTTCCGTGGGCCGTAACCCCAAGGAGGTCCTGCGGGTCCTCGACGCCCTGCAGACCGACGAGCTGTGCCCGTGCAACTGGACCAAGGGCGAGAACACCCTGGACCCGGTCGCCCTCCTCTCCGGCGAGTGAGCTGATACCACCATGGCACTCGACGAACTCAAGTCCGCCATACCGGACTTCGCGAAGGACCTGAAGCTGAACCTCGGTTCGGTCATCGGCAACAGCGAACTGCCGCAGCAGCAGCTCTGGGGCACCGTGCTCGCCTGCGCGATCGCCTCGCGTTCGCCGAAGGTCCTGCGCGAGCTGGAGCCGGAGGCCAAGGCCAACCTCTCCGCGGAGGCGTACACCGCCGCGAAGTCGGCCGCCGCCATCATGGCGATGAACAACGTCTTCTACCGGACCCGGCACCTGCTGTCGGACCCGGAGTACGGCAACCTCCGCGCGGGTCTGCGGATGAACGTCATCGGCAAGCCGGGCGTGGAGAAGGTCGACTTCGAGCTGTGGTCGCTCGCCGTCTCCGCGATCAACGGCTGCGGCCAGTGCCTGGACTCCCACGAGCAGGTGCTCCGCCAGGCCGGCGTGGACCGTGAGACGATCCAGGAAGCCGTGAAGATCGCTTCGGTGCTCCAGGCCGTCGGCGTCACCCTCGAAGCCGAGGCCGTGCTCGCCGAATAGGACAGCGGTACCTTGTACGAGAAGGACCCCGCGGACGACCGACCGTCCGCGGGGTCCTTCTTCTGCCGTGTGCGTGGCTCCTTTCGCTTCCCTCTCTGCCCTGTGCCCGCTCGCCCGCGTCAGGTCCTGCGGGCGCGGGCGGCGAAGCGGTCGGCGAACGCGACGACGAGGTCGCGCAGTTCGTCCGGGCGCTCGACGACGAACGGCCGGTCCAGCGAGGCGAGTACCGGGGGCAGCCAGTCGAGCCGCTCGACCCGCAGCTCGACACGGTGCCAGCGCTCGGCCCCCGGGGCCGTGTCCACGCCCGTGGCCCCGTCCGTGTCCCCGTCGGTTCCGTCCCTGCCCGTCTCCGTGTGGAGCTCCTCCAGGCTCGCGACCGTTGCCGGGAGCCGGGCGCGGATCCGCTCGGCCGTGCCGTGGATCCGCAGGGTCACCCGGTGCCGGTACGCGGCCGCGGCGAACCCGGACAGGAGTCGCTCAGCGGGCTCGGGCCCCTCGGGTGCCTCGAACGTACCGGGCAGGGTCCTCGCGCCCTCGACGCGATCGAGCCGGAAGCTCCGGTCCTCGCCGATCCCGGGGTCCGTGCCGGTGACGTACCAGCGGCCCGCGTGGGCGACGATCCCGTACGGGTGCAGCCCGCGCTCGCTGCGCCGGCCGTCGCGGCCGGTGTACCTGATCGAGAGCGGCCGGTGGTGGCGTACCGCGTCGGCGACGGTGAGCAGAACCCCGGCGTCCGGAGCGGCCGGCTCGCCGGGCGGATCGGTGAAGGCCAGGGCCTCCAGCACGGTGGCGAGCCTGCGGGCGGCGCGCTCGGGCAGCACCCGGCGGATCTTGGCGGCGGCCGTCTCGCCCGCCGTGTCCGCCGTCGTCGTCAGTCCCGCCCGGCGCCCGGCGATCAGGCCGAGCAGCACGGCGAGCGCCTCGTCGTCGCTGAACATGAGCGGAGGCATGCGGTAGCCGGGGCCGAGCCGGTAGCCGCCGTAGCGACCGCGCACCGTCTCGACGGGTACGTCGAGGTCGGTCAGATGGTCCACGTACCGCCGCACGGTACGGGCGTCGACGCCGAGCCGGCCGGCCAGTTCGGCGGTGGTCCGGACGCCGCCCGACTGCAGCAGCTCCAGGAGGGCGAGCACACGGCCGGCGGGGCGGGACATGTCCGGAGCCTAACGCGAGCCCTGCATGAGCCCCGGTGAGCCCCGTGGGATCTCGGCGCCGATACCGGACCGGTTCTGTCCGGTATCGGTTCTAACGTGCGAAGTACAGCGATTCCACCGCCTCAGGGAGACCACCATGGACCTCGCATCGATCCGGATCATCACCGGCGACATCTCGCGTCTCGTCGAGTTCTACGAGAAGGCCACCGGGGTACCGGCGACCTGGTCCACCGAGGACTTCGCCGAGATCAGGACCTCCGGCGCCACGCTCGCCATCGGCAGCACCCGCACCGTGCCGCTGTTCGCGCCGGGCTCCGCCCGCCCGGGCGAGAACCACAGCGTGATCATCGAGTTCCTCGTCGAGGACGTGGACCGTGTGTACGGAAACCTCAGCGGCTTCGTCACCGACTTCGTCAACGAGCCCACGACGATGCCCTGGGGCAACCGGTCGCTTCTGTTCCGCGACCCCGACGGCACCCTCGTGAACTTCTTCACGCCGGTCACCCCGGCGGCCGTCGCGAAGGCCGCCCGCTGACGGCCCAGGCGGTCGGACACCGCGCAGCCCCCTCGCGCGCGGGAGCCCCGGGACCCGTGGGTCCCGGGGCTCGTCCCGCCCGTCTCGCTCCGCCCGTCAAGCCCGGGGGCGGTCCTCGCCGTTTCCGGGTACGCCGTCGTCCGCCTCGGGGGGCGTGTCCTCGGCCGCCGGGCCGGTGTTGCCGTCGGCCGGACCCGCGTCGCCCGTCCCCGTACCGCCCGGCCCGTCCCCGCCGCCCGGGTAGGACTCGTCGTACCGGTCCTCGGGCGGGGTGCCGGGGGCGGGGGTGGGCGCCACGTGGAGGGCGGAGGCGCCGTGCGGCCGGGGGGCGTGCCGCTGGGCCTCCTGGCGGCTGTACGACCGCAGGTAGCCGACCACCGTGTTGGTGACGGCGACCAGCGGGACGGCGACGACCGCACCGCCGATGCCCGCGACCATCCCGCCGGCGGCGACGGAGAGCACCACGGCGAGCGGGTGGACCCGCACCGCCCGGCCGAGGATGAACGGCTGGAGGATGTGCCCCTCGATCTGCTGCACCGCCAGCACCACGATCAGCACCATGAGGGCGGTGAACACCCCTTCGGTGACGAGCGCGACGACGACCGCCAGCGCCCCGGAGACGACGGCGCCGACCAGCGGGATGAAGGCGAAGAGGAAGATGAACACGGCGAGCGGCACCGCCATCGGCACGTCGAGGAAGTAGATCCCGAGCCCGATGAAGATGGCGTCGATCAGCGCGACGATCACGGTGCCCCGCACGTAGGCGGTGAGCGTGCGCCAGGCGCGCGGCCCGGCACCGGCGACCCCCGGGCGCGCCTGGGCGGGGACCAGCTTGAGGGTCCACTCCCAGATCCGCTTGCCGTCGTAGAGCAGGAAGAGCGTCGAGAACATCGCGAGCAGCATCCCGGTGAGGAACTCGACCATCACCGTGACGCCCTGGAGGCCGGCGGAGGTGATCTCCTCGGTGTTGGTGCCGATGGTGTCGCTGAGATTCTTGGCGATGTCGTTGATCTGCGACTCGGTGACGTGGAAGGGGCTGTCGAGCAGCCAGCGCTTCAACTCGTCGATCCCGTCGCGGACCTTGTCGGAGAGCGTGTCGAGGTTGTCCATCACCTGCCAGACGACGAACCAGCCGACCAGTCCCATGATGACGAAGCCCAGGACGGCGGTGACGGCGGTGGCCAGGCCGCGCGGCAGCCCGTACCGCCTGAGCCGCACCACGGTCGGCTGGAGCAGCGCCGTGACGAGCAGGGCGGCCACGAAGGCGAGCACGACGAGCTGGACGGCGCTGATGACGCGCATCAGCACCCAGAGGGTGCCCGCGAGCACGAGCAGCCGCCAGCCGGCCTCGGCGGCGACCCGCATGCCCCAGGGGATGGCGGCGACCGGATGGGCCCGCGCGGCGACGTCGGGGGCGTAGGCGGGCGGCGCGGGCACGTGGGCGGTCGCGTCGGGGGCGCTCTGCGCGGCGGGGGCGGGGGCGTGGTGGTGCCGGTGGTGCGTGTGGACGTGCCCGGACTCGGCCTCGTCGGCCTCGGCTTGCTGCCGCCGCTCGTCCAGGCGGGCGGCCAGGTCCGTCAGTTCGGCCCCGACACGTCCGAGCCAACCGGGCAGTTTCGACATGCGTGGTCCCTCTCCCCCGTGGGTGTGCACCGACCGTCTACCCCCGAACGGCCGGAATGCGACCGTACATGGGCAACGTGTCGCACCACGCACGATGCCCCGCACCGTTGGACGGTGCGGGGCATCGGAAGGTTGAGCGACTGGTCTAGTACCAGCTGTTGGCCTGCCAGAACGACCAGGCGCCGCAGGGGCTGCCGTAGCTGGCGTTCATGTAGCTGAGGCCCCACTTGATCTGGGTGGCCGGGTTGGTCTGCCAGTCGGCGCCCGCGGAGGACATCTTGGAGCCGGGGAGTGCCTGGACCAGACCGTACGCGCCGGAGGAGGCGTTGACCGCGCGGTAGTTCCACGTCGACTCGTGGTTCACGATGTTGCTGAAGCACTGGTACTGGTCGGCGGGGATCATCTGCCGGGCCATCGCCTGGACCTCGGCGACGGAGTACGAGCCCTGGGCGGCGAACGAGGTGGCGTCGCGGACGGCCGAGCGGCTGGCGCGCTCCTCGGCGTCCTTGGCCTCCTGGGCCTCCTTGGCTTCCTTCTCGCGCTCCGCCTGGTCCTCGGCCGCCTGCTTCTTGACCGTGGCGTCCTTGGCGGCCTGGAGCCGGGCCGACTCCTCGGCCGACTTCTTCGCGGCGGCGTCGGCGGCGGATGCCTGGGCATCGGCCTGCTGCGTCAGCGAAGCGGTCTGGACCTGGGCCTGGTGGCCCGCGGGGATGTCTGCGAGCAGCGTGGTGTCGGCTGCGGTGGCCTCGAAGTTGTTGTCGTCGGCAGCGGGAGTGCTGCCCGAAGCAACGCCTACGACGGCGCCAACGGTGGTGACCGCGGTGGCTGATGCCACTGCGAACCCCCGGACCGAGATCCGGCTCACACGGTGTCCTTCCAGCATCGCCCGCTTAGGTGACCTCGCGGGCGCGATCGTGCCCTCTGACACTGGCCTCCCTACTGCTTGGGTCACGGGAGGCACGGGCCCGGTGGGCGACTTCCTCGCGGAAGTGCCGCGTAGTGCTCGCGGGCGGCATACGGAGATCGGTTGTTGAGTTGTGTGGTGCTGAGCGCCTCGGAAGGTGCCCGGTTTTCCGTATGCGGGGCCTGACGGAAGCAAGACTCTGCCGGACAAGGACGCCGGGAAGCAATTCCCTGTTGCGTGGGAAAGCTCACACGCCGTTTACGCCACCCGTTTGACGGAAATGACGGCGCGACATGAAGACGCCCGGCTAAGCTCCTTCGCTTGCCGGGCGGCCCTCATGGACATGCGGGACAGATCGTCGAATCTGTCGTTGTTCTATCCCTCTTCGAGCATTTCGGTCACCAGTGCGGCGATTTGTGAACGCTCGGAGCGGGTGAGTGTCACGTGGGCGAAGAGCGGATGACCCTTCAGCTTCTCCACGACGGCGACCACTCCGTCGTACCGGCCGACTCTGAGGTTGTCCCGCTGGGCCACGTCATGAGTGAGCACCACACGGGAATTCGCCCCGATACGGGACAGAACGGTCAGCAGGACGTTGCGTTCGAGGGACTGCGCCTCGTCGACGATCACGAACGCGTCGTGCAGCGAGCGGCCCCGGATGTGGGTGAGCGGCAGGACCTCCAGCATCCCGCGCCCCAGCACCTCCTCGATCACCTCGCGCCCGGCCACCGCCGAGAGCGTGTCGAAGACGGCCTGCGCCCAGGGGCTCATCTTCTCGGCCTCGCTGCCCGGAAGATAGCCCAGCTCCTGCCCGCCGACCGCGTACAGCGGCCGGAAGACCATCACCTTCTGGTGCTGGCGGCGCTCCAGGACGGCTTCGAGGCCGGCGCAGAGCGCCAGCGCCGACTTGCCCGTACCGGCCCTGCCGCCGAGCGACACGATGCCGACCTCCGGGTCGAGCAGCAGATCGAGCGCGATCCGCTGCTCGGCGCTGCGGCCGTGGATACCGAACGCCTCCCGGTCCCCGCGCACCAGGCGGACGTTGCCCTGCGCCGTGACCCGGCCGAGCGCCTTGCCCCGCTCGGACTGGAGGACGAGCCCGGTGTGCACCGGGAGTTCGGCCGCCTCGGGGACGTACAGCGTCTCCTCGGCGAACAGCAGGTCCACCTGCTCGCCGGAGAGCGGCAGTTCGGCCATCCCGGTGTGGCCCGAGTCGGTGATGGCGAGCTCGGCGCGGTACTCCTCGGCGAGCAGCCCGACCGAGGACGCCTTGATGCGCAGCGGCAGGTCCTTGGAGACGACGGTGACGTCGTACCCCTCGGCCTGGAGGTTGCGCGCCACCGCGAGAATCCGTGAGTCGTTGTCCCCCAGCCGGTAGCCGGCGGGCAGCACGCCGGGGTCGGAGTGGTTGAGTTCGACACGGAGCGTGCCGCCCAGGTCCCCGAGGGGGATCGGGGCGTCGAGCCTGCCGTACCGGACGCGGAAGTCGTCGAGCAGGCGCAGCGCCTGCCGGGCGAAGTAACCGAGCTCCGGGTGGTGCCTTTTGGCCTCCAGCTCCGTGACGACGACGATCGGCAGCACGACTTCGTGCTCGTCGAAGCGCGTCATGGCGTTGGGGTCGGCCAGCAGGACGCTGGTGTCGAGAACATAGGTGCGCCTGTCGGGCATGCGGCGCTTTGAGCTGGTCACCACGGAAGGACGTACCCCCTCGGACGAGGTCGGGGAGTGCGACGGACGTCGCGGAACTTCCCGGAGGAAGAGGACGGACCGGGTTCGGACCCGAATGCGCGGGCCGAACGCCGGCCCTCCGCGTCGGACGTACGGTGCGTACGGTCCTTCGTGTGCAAAGGGCCTCCCGGGTGGACGGTCCGGTGGGCCGCCCACATGATGCGACGTCCGCCTGGTTGCTGACCGGACGTCGACCTGTCAGGGGTATTCCCTCGAACGCCCGAAGCCATGCCACGGGTTGTGCCACCGTCCCGGGGCGCCCAGGTGGACACGTGGCAACCACCGGCCGACGGGCGGAGGACCGCCACGGCGACGGCACGCCACGAGGGCGCCCCCGGCCGGTGGGGACGCCCTCGTGGCGGTGGTGCTCACGTATGTGCGGTGCTCACGTGTGCGCGGTGCTCACGTGTGCGCGGTGCGTACGTATATAAGGAGTGCGCGCGGTCCCGGGGGCTCGGCTCAGGCGCCGTAGCGGCGGTGGCGGGCCGCGTAGTCGCGGAGCGCGCGGAGGAAGTCGACCTTGCGGAAGGCCGGCCAGAAGACCTCGCAGAAGTAGTACTCGGAGTGAGCGCTCTGCCACAGCATGAATCCGGAGAGGCGCTGCTCGCCGCTGGTACGGATCACCAGGTCGGGGTCGGGCTGGCCCCGGGTGTAGAGGTGCTCGGAGATGAGATCGGTGGAGACGACCTCCGCCAGCTCCTCGAAGGTGGTGCCCTTGTCGGCGTGGTCCAGGAGCAGCGACCGCACGGCGTCGGCGATCTCCTGCCGGCCGCCGTAGCCGACGGCGACGTTCACGATTATCCCGTCGATGTCGGCGGTGGCCTGCTCCGCCTCCTTGAGGACGAGCTGGGTCTGGGCGGGGAGCAGGTCCATGGTGCCCACGTGGTGGACCCGCCAGCGGCCGTCCGAGGCCAGGTTGCTCACAGTGTTCTCGATGATGCCGAGGAGGGGCTTCAGCTCGGCCTCGGGGCGGTCGAAGTTGTCCGTCGACAGCAGCCAGAGGGTGACGACCTCGACATCGGTCTCGTTGCACCAGCCGAGCAGCTCGGAGATCTTGTCCGCGCCGGCCTGGTGCCCCTGCACCGCCGAACCACCGGACGCCTTCGCCCAGCGGCGGTTGCCGTCGAGGATGACCCCGATGTGCTTCGGCACCTGTGAGTGGTCCAGCCGGCCTTCCACCCGGCGTGCGTAGAGCCCGTACACCAGGTCGCGCAAGTTCACTGAGTTCACCCTCTCGGTTCCGTACGGGTCATCGGCCCGCCCGCCCCTGTCACAGGGGTACGGGGACCTCCCCGTGGGGGGTTCGCCGCCATGTCCGCACGGCCCCGCGCGGACGAGTGCCGCGCCGCGCGCCGGCATTCCCCGAAGCCGTCACATTACTGCGGGAAGGCGGCACGGGCCCAACCCGGTCTGTCACAACTCCGCGAAAAACAGAGAAATGTGAGCACTCGCCCACCTCTCGTACCACCGTGTCGCGCGCCGACTCCGGGGAGTGCCGGGCCCGCGCCGGAGGCTCCGGCGGGGTACGCGGCGGGTGGTGCGGGGAGTGGGGTGGTGCGGCAGTGGGTGGTGCGGGAAGGGGGCGGCGGGGATGTGGCCGAGGCGCCTCGGCCCCGGGGCCCGGCCCCCGAAAAAAATTCGGGCCGGTCCGTGGGGGGGATACGGACCGGCCCGAGGGGGGGAGTTCCACCCTAACCCTTCGTGAGCGTTCTCGCCCGCCACGCCACTCCACAACTACTCTCCGAATGCGCCGGACTCCGTTCCGGGCAGGGAATCCGGCATTCCGGGGCGTGTCGGGGCGCCTGGGGCCGGCGCGGGACGGTGCGGGCGGGTGTGGCCGGCGCGGGACGGTGCGGCCGGCGCGGGACGGTGCGGACGGTGCGGACGGTGCGGCCGGCGCGGGACGGTTTCAGGCCGGGTGGAAGCGGATGCCGAGCGCGTCTCCGGCGACGACCACGAAGTCGCCGTTCTCACAGTGGATGACGGCCTCGCGCACCTCGTCGTTCTCGTCCCTGCTCTCTTGGGCTCCGGTGACCGTCCAGCCTCCCCCGTACGGTGCGGGCGGCACGCTGTTCAGCGGGCCGTGCGCCCACAGCCCGGCGGGCACGCACCATGCGGGCAGCCTCGGCCAGGTGCCGGCGGTCACCCGGAGCGTCCGGTCGGAGGCGCAGGTCATCAGGACGGACCGGTCGTCCGCGAGGACGAACTCGACCGCTTCGGCGCCGCCGGCCCGGCCGTCCGGGCGGTAGAAGACACCGTGGACGCCGATGATCCGCGCGCCCCGGAGCCAGTCGGATCGGCCCGAGCGGTGTCGGCCGGCCGTCCCCCCGGACTGCTCGCTCCCCACGACACGCTCCCTCTCTCCGTACAACTCGTCCAGGATCGCACTCTGCGGTACAAGACGGCACAAGGGGAGGGAGGTTAACGATTTCCTCACCTAAAGCCGTTCCGCGGGGCGCTTGTCGGCCTGCGCGCCTCGATCAGGAAGCGCGTGGTGCGGGCGGTGAAAGGGCCCTCGGTCTCGATCCGCCGGTGCAGCGACTCCAGTTGTGGCCGGTAGGCGTCGACGGTGAAGCCCGGCACCATCCAGATGACCTTGCGGAGGAAGTAGACGACGGCCCCGATGTCGAAGAACGCGGTGTCCAGCGACTCCGACCGCAGGTCGGTCACCACGAGCCCCGCCGCCTCGGCCTCGGCGCGGGCCCGCTCGGGATCGCGGGCGGCGTACGCCGAGGGCGGCAGCGGGCCGAGGAAGTGCTCGACCAGCTCGAAGACGCTCGCCGGACCGACCTGCTGGGAGAAGTACGTACCCCCGGGGGCCAGTACCCGGGCGATCTCCTGCCACCAGGTGGTGACCGGGTGCCTGCTGGTCACCAGGTCGAAGGCGCCGTCCCCGAACGGCAACGGCGGCTCGTCGGAGTCCGCGACCACCACCGCCCCGCGTGGGTGGAGCAGGCCGGTGGCGCGGGCCACGTTCGGCGGCCAGGACTCGGTGGCCACCATGAGCGGCGGGAGGACGGGAGCCGAGGCCAGTACCTCGCCGCCGCCGGTCTGGATGTCGAGCGCGGCGGTGGCCCGGCCGAGCCGGTCGGCCATCGCGCGGGCGTACCCCCAGGAGGGCCGCTGCTCGGTCGCCCGCCCGTCGAGCCAGGAGAAGTCCCAGCCGTCCATCGGCGCCGCCTCCGCCTCGGCCACCAGCGCGGCGAAGCGGTCGGCGGACGCGCCGGTGAGGGCCGGGGAGGGAGACGAGGCGGGAGATGGGGCGGGGGTTTCGGGTCGCTGCGGCATGTCCGCAGGGTCGCAGGAGGGCGCGGCGACCGCGAACGGTTTTGGGGGCCGGCGCCTTGGGGGCCGGTGTCTTGGGGTCTGGCCTCTTGGGGTCTGGCCGTCGGTCTTGGCGGCAGGCAGTGCCGTCGCCCCGGCCTGCCCGTGGTCGGGCGTCACAGGGCGCCCAGGAGGACGCCGGTCAGCGCGCCCGCGATCATGAAGGGGCCGAACGGGATGCCCGTACGACGGTGCGCGCGCCGCAGCACCAGCAGCCCGAGGCCGTACGCGGCACCGAAGAGGAACCCGGCGAACCCGCCCGCGACCAGCACCGGCCAGCCGTACCAGCCGAGCACCACGCCGAGGGAGAGGGCGAGCTTCACGTCGCCGAAGCCCATCCCGTTCGGGTTGATCAGGTAGAGGACCAGGTAGAAGCAGCCCAGCACGGCCCCGCCGAGCAGCGCCCCGGTCCAGGAGCCGACGTGCTCCGGCAGCAGGGCCGCCGCGCCCAGGAGGACGACGGCGGCTCCGGCCAGCGGCAGGGTCAGCTGGTCGGGAAGGCGGTGGACCCGGTGGTCGACGGCGGCGAGGAGTACGGCGACGGGGGCGAGCAGCAACCAGACGGCGAGCTCGGGACGCGTCCCGGTCGCGGCGGCCAGCAGGGCGCAGGCCAGTGCGGTCACCACGGGGAGGAGTACCTGCGGCGCGTAGGGGGCGGCGGTGGGGGCGGAGGCGCCGCCCGCAGTGCTCGTGGTGCCCGCAGTGCTCGTGGTGCCCGCAGTGCTCGTGGTGCCCGCAGTGCTCGTGGTGCCCGTAGTGCTCGTGGTGCTCGCTGTGCCCCCTGCTCCCGTGGCGCTCGTCGCGTCTGCCGTGCTCGTCGCGTCTGCCGTGGCCGCGGTGCCCGATGCGCAGGCCGGGCAGCGGGCGGGGCCCAGCCAGCCGCGTGTGGGGCCGGTCCCGGGGAACGGGTGCCCGGCGGGGCAGGCGTCCCGCCACTCCTCCTCCGGCTCCACCGACAATCGGTACGCGGCACGCGGGATCAACAGCCCGGTGGCAGCGCCCCAGACGGCGGCGAGGGTCACGAGGGTGATCCGGATGGCGTCCACGGACCGACCCTAATCGCACTCCCCCGCACGGGTCTTGGGCCCGAGGGCCCACCGGCGGGGCCGCTCGATCCCTGCCCGCTCGATGCCCGCCCGCTCGATGCCTGTCCGCTCGATCCCTGCCCGCTCGATCCCTGCCCGCTCGATCTTTGCCCGCTCGATCTTTGCCCGACGGGACACGCGCCCTTCCGGTGGGCGCTACGGTCGGTGCCCATGGGCAGATGGCGTGATGGCGACGGAACACTGACCGTGGGTACGGGCGGCGAGGCGCGGGTGATCCCGCTACGGGTGGCGGCCTCGTACCGGGCACGCACCCGGGGGCTGCTCGGGCAGGACGGTGTCGAGGGGGCGCTGCTGCTCACGCCTTGTTCGAGCATCCACACCTTCCGGATGCGGTTCGCCATCGACGTGGCCTACCTGGACCGGAAGTTGAACGTCGTCGCCGTCCGCACGATGAAGCCGGGCCGGCTGGGCCTGCCCCGGCTGCGCGCCCGCCACGCGGTGGAGTCGGAGGCCGGGGCGATGGCGGGTTGGGGGCTGCGGCCGGGGGTCCGGGTCACGGTGGACGGAGTGGGGCCGGCCGACGGCTGAACACCCTTACGGAGATGGCGCCTCGGGTCCTCACGGCGCGGGCGGGAGCTTCCCTGCCTGCGCGGTGACGAGCGCGGGCGGGATGGTGGGGACCATGCCGTCCAGGTAGTTGGCCGCGCTGAAGACGACCACGGCGGCCGCGCTCCGTACGACGGTGAACACCAGCGGGCTCGACTGCCCGCCCCAGCCGCACATCATCCGGAACGCCACCGCGTCCTGGCCGGCCCGCGGGGCGGGGAGCGCGGTGACGGAGGTGTACACGGCCGGTCCGTCGCCGCCCCGGGTACGGAAGCCGCCCGCGCAGACGGCGACAGCCCGCCGCACCCGGTCCAGGAGCGACGCGGCGCCGTCGCCGTCGGCGTACGCGGCCAACAGCACGGTCACCACGGTCTGATCATCGCGCCCCACACGGGACGCGTCGACGGCGGCACGCAACACGACTGCTGCAGGGGCCGGTTGAGGAGCGAGGTTGACCAGGTCGACCAGTGGGGCGCAGACGGGGTCGTCGGACCGCTCGGTGCCGCGCACCTCCTCGTACCCCAGGGGCGCGATCGCGTACCCCTTCAACTCATTTCGACCCAGGGCCATTTCGGCTGGAGTGGGGGCGGAAGATCCCGTGGGTGGGGTGGTTCCGAGGGCGGGCGAGGGGGACGGGATCGCCGGGCTTCCGCTCGCGCCCCCCGGACGCGGCCCCACCCGACCGGCCCCTCCGCCGCCCGTTGCGCAGGCCTCCATCACCAGACAGAGCACGACGGCGACCAGCCCACCCGCCGTGCGCCCGGGCCGACTTCGCATGGGTCCACCGTCCGTTCTCCGCCCGGCGCGCCCGCGCCCGGGGCGCCTGCCCTGCCTGTACGCCGGTCCAGTCCGCACGTACCGCCGACACCATCCGTCGGTCCAGTCCGTCCGCCGTGTCTCCAGCCTGCACGTCCCGCGTTTCGCTTGCGTGTCGCGGGACATCGAACGCCGGGCGCGGGATCAGGCGGGGCGCGGGATCAGGCGGGGCGGGGGAGGCCGTCCCTCCTCCGGACCGCATGACCGGGCGCGCGGGACGCCGGACCGGGCGCTGGGGACATGGGGCCGGGTGCACGGGACGCAGGGACCGGCGACTGGGACGTGCACCCGGTGACGGCCAGGGCCAGCCGGTAGCGCCCTTCCTCCGCCGCCTTCGCCCGTAGGGACGCCAGCGACGCGGCCAGTTCCGCCGCGCGCAAGGACATGATCAGCGACACGTCGTGGTTCTGCGCCCCGTCCTCCTCGGCCGGGAGCCGCTTCGCCCCATGAAAGTACAGCTCCCGCGCGAAGTCCCGTGCGAAGAGGGACGGTTCCACCGCGCCCCCCGGTCCGCCGCGGTCCTCGGGGCTGGCGGCAAGGACCAGCGCGGAGTACAGCGCGCGGGCGCCGGTCCTCGCCAGCACGTCGAGGCCTGCGACGGCTCCGGGCCCGTGCAGCTCGGGCAGTGCGTGCAGATGACGGAGCAGTTCCGGGACGGCGGCGGGCCGCGGGTGCGGGCTCCAGAGCAGGTCCACGGCGGCCCGGCACGCCGCCAGGTCGTCGGCGCGCCCGGCGAGGTCCAGGGAGCGCAGCAACACCACGGAGGTACGTTCCGCACAGCCGGCGGCGAAGGCCCTGGCTTGCGGGAGGCTCCCCAGGAAGACCAGACTGCGCACACTTTCCAGTACTTTCACGGCAGGTTCCCGTCGGCGTGCGGCCCGGCGCCGTGGGGGGAGCACCGGATCGCTGTCTCGTGATCTACGACTCCGACGCTAACTCCCCAGCAGGACTGGGTCTTGGGCCCCTGGGCTCAGCGGGGGCCCATTGATCCGCGCGGCGGGTGAACCCTTCCGGCAAGCGGCCACGGGCGGGCGGGCCGCGGTGCGGCCTCCCGCACACTCTCAACCGCCTGTGCGTGCTGGTGACATGGGCCCGCGTTGGGGCCGAGGGCCCGTGCCCCGCGCCGGTACGCCACCTACCCTCACGGAGAGGGCCATGGGCGTACGCCGGGAAGAGGTGGACCGTGAGCGGTGACGGCCGGGGCGGAGAGCGGGTCGGAGCAGGTGCCGGGCCACGCACCGGCCGGCTCCTCCCTCTGATCCGCAGCTGGGTGGCGGGTGCACTCGTCCAACTGGGCGGCGGCTTCATGCTCGGCCGGGCGCTGGACGTGACACTCGGCACCTCGGAACGCCTGGACAGCTTCGGCTGGCGGCTGGGGCTGCTGCACGTGCCCGGCCTCGCCGTCACGGCGTGCGCCGTGCTGGCGGCGGCCCGGCTGCTGCCCGAGAGCCACCGGGCATCCCGTCTGCTGTACCCGCTCGGCTGCCTGGCCGTCCCCCTGGCCGCGCTCGGCTATGACTACGCGGCCTCCTGGACCTGGGACCTGGCGGGCATCGAGGGCCTCCTGATGCCGGCCGCCTCGCTCGTCACCGGTGCGGCCGTGGGGATCGCGGTGGACCGGCTGCTGGAGGAGCGCGCCACGGCACCCGTACCGCCGCCCTCGTACCCGTACGGCCGACGGCACGACGGCGGCGGCAGGACGGGCGGCCACGACTGGCGGGCCCGTGGCGACCGGTAGGGACGGACCGCGGCCGCCTCGGCGTCCCGACCACGCCACTGCCTCGCCGCCTCACTGCCCCGGCGACCCGACCACCTCACTGCCTCGCCGCCTGGCCACCTCGGCGTCCAGACCACCTCGCCGCCTGGCCGCCTGGCCGCCTGCGCACCGAATGGGTGGGCCCGGATCACGTGGTGCTCGTGACCCGGGCCCGACGGTTGAGCCGATCGGCGCTTCAGGAGGTGGCGCCGCGCGGGAAGGAGACCTCCACGCGCCGGTTCTTCTTCCGGCCTTCCTCGGTGCTGTTGTCCGCGATCGGGTACTGCTCGCCGTACCCACGGATCTCGAAGGTGACTTCGGCACCGAGCTGCTGGGAGAGCACCGCGTGCACGGCCTCCGCGCGCTGCTTGGAGAGCACGTCGCCGTGGGCCGAAGAGCCGAGATTGTCGGTGAAGCCGAAGACCCGGATCTGGGAGGCGTTCTGGTTCTTGATCTCGGCCGCGATGGCCGCGATACGGGAGTTCGCCTGCGGGCTCAGCTTCGCGCTGTCCTTGCCGAAGAGCACCTCGGCCTGGAGCGCGAACTTGATGGACTGGTTCGAGTCCTCCCGCCGCTCCTCGCCCCCCATGTCCTCGACGACCTGGACGATGTCGAGCACCTTGCCCGGGGCGAGGGTGCCGCCCTCGGGCATCCTGAGGTCGGGGTCGTTGGCGTCGAGGGGGACGGGGGCCTCGGAGGTGGCCTCGGTACCGGGGGGGACGGAGGGCCCGTCGTCGGCGTAGGAGGTAGCGCCGAAGAACACCGTGGTACCCACGAGCATGAGCCCCGCAGCCACGGCGGCTCGGGCATGGCGCCTGCGGCGTTGCCTCTGCGTGGTGGTCATGTCGCCGCTCACCCAGAGATCTTCAGTGAAGTGGTGGCGAAGGTGGGCAGCGTGAAGTCCACCTCATTGGTCGTATCAGGGGGTGCGGGGAACTGCATGAAGACAGGAGCCGACTCTCCCGGCGACAGGGGCGCAATGGCGGTGGTGCACAAGCATCGCGCATCGGTATCCCGCAGGACGTAATAGCGCTTCTTGCCCACCTTGTCCACCAGCGTCGCTCCCGCGACGGAGTTGGGGTTCTTGGCGACGATGTCGGACTCCTGGCCTCCCCAATCCGCACTGTTGCGTGTCTCGGTTCCCGTGTTCTTGATCTCGGCCTGGACCGTGACGAAGCCACCGGTGTCCCGCTTCACCTGGTGGACGACGAGCGTGAGGCCGCCCGCTCCTTGAGCCTCGGCGAGTTTCGCATTCGGGTCGACGGCGTCCCCAGCTGCGGTGTCCGGCTGCTGCTGCCCCTTGTCCTCGGCCGCCGGGCTGGCAGATGTCGAGGGCGAGCCGGCGGCCCCGCTGTCCGTGCCGTCGCTGTCCCCGCCACAACCGGTGAGTGCGAGGGCGACCGTCGCGGACATCGCGACAGTCATCATCACCCTCTGGGGTCTCGTGGTGCGCCGAATGCTCATGGGCCGATTCCTCTACTCGTCGTTCGCTGTCATTGGTCGACCAAGTGCACGTCGAAGAGAATCTTGCTCACGCTGGACCACGGCGGGGGGCTACTTGGCCGGATTTCGGCCATCCTTCCGCCGTCGCAGGTGAAGAAGTAGATGTCCTGCACCCCGTCGTCGTTCAGGTCGACGGAGGTCCAGTCACACCGGAACTCGACGATGGCCGTCGCCTTTGCCTTGGCCTCGATGCGGTCGGACCCCGGAATCACCGACGAATCCACCGTGCCGCGGCCCTCCACCTTCGTCGTGATCGTGTCACGACGGCCGCCCTCTTTCGGGATGCAACTCTTGAGATTCGCATCGTTCTCCGAGGCCATCCCCTGTGCGGCGCCGCACGCGGCGTAGAAGGGGGATGCCTGGAGGAACGTGTCGATCGAGTTGGCCCAGAGGGCCGCGATGAACGGCGCTTCGAACTGCTCACGGGCTGACTGCGCAGCCGCCAGAGCGGACGCGTCCGCCGCCCCCTGAGCACCGTTGCGGAGTGCCGAGGCCTTACCGACCGCGAAGAAGGCCAACGCAAGGAAGAGCAGGCCCGCCACCATCATGATGTAGATGGGGAAGGCCTGCCCTCGGTCCAGCCGCGAACGTGCGGTCACTTGGTCGTGATGGACGTGACCAGGCCCTTGATGCGCTCCGAGATCGCGCCACCGATCCCCGTCGCCACGATGGCTCCGATGATCGCCACGACCACCAGGATGATGCCGAGGTACTCGAAAGCCGTCTGCCCCCGGTCCTTCTCCGCGTAGCGCCTCTGGACCGCGGAGACCGCAGTGTTGGCCCAGCCGTTGATGCGGACGGCGGTCTTCAGGGTGATGTTCGACATGGTGGTCCCCTCCTGGTCCGGCCGACCGGTTGCCGGCCGACTCGCACATTCCCGTGGTGCCGCTGCAGGTACCGGCTTCCTCCTGGCCGGTGCCGTTCGCGGCATGAGAAACATACGATGGAGCGGCCTCGCCGTCAGAGGGCCCCAGGGCCCATTGGCGGGCCCAAAGCCCCTTGCGAGAGGTGCCGTTGACCCATGAGCGCCGGAGCACCCGGCCAGCTTTCCGGTGCTCGGTCCTGTTGCGGACCATCGCTATCGGCCCCCCTGCGCGCCAGGGCCCGCCGACGGCGCCGTACCCAGCCAGCGCGCTATGGCTTCGCTGCGGGTGCGACTGTGCAGCTTCGTGAAAATGCGGTTGATGTGGTTCTTCACGGTCTTCTCACTGATGAAGCATGTGGCAGCGATTTGCTGATTACTCATCCCGCTTGCAATCAGCTCCATGATCTCCACCTCCCGCGAACTCATGCCGTAGGACTGGTACTTCAGAGGGCGATTCGAGCTTTCACCTCTGCTCGACTGTCCCACAACTGGTTGCAGTTGCGAAAGCCCTTCCGCCGGCCCGTGCTGTCGAATCTCAGGAGGACCAGGTTCGGAACCGGCGGGTACGACGCCCTGGGGCGAGATGGCCGAGGCGAGTGCAGAGCCCAGCCCCTCGGGAAGTCCGCCCGAGGGCCCGGAAGCCCCTTGACGCATGTGCGCCAGCAGGGCATCGACCGCGGTGGCGGTGAATGCAGCCCGGCCGTCCTTCGTGTCACGCACCGCCTGCACGAGCTGGTCGGCGGTGAACTCACCGTGCACCAGATACCCGCCCGCACCCAGTCGAAGTGCTTCCTGGACGATCTCGCTCTCGCGGCTGTACGTCAGCATCAGGACCGGCGCGATCGGCACCAGGTACGGCAGAGCCGATATGCCGTCCACGCCCGGCATCCGTACGTCCAGCAGAACGACGTCCGGGCGGTGGAGCAACGCCTCTTCGTAGGCCTGTCGTCCGTCCGTGGCCTCGGCCACCACGTCGATGTCGGCCCGCCCCGAGAGCAAGGCTCCGAGGCCCGCCCGAACGACCGGATTGTCGTCGGCCACCACCACTCTCAGCACGGTGGGTGAGGTCACGACGGGGAATGGAGGGAAGGGGGAGGGCTGGTCCTCGGGTGTCGCGGGTTGCTGGCAGGCGGGGGCTCCCTGCTCACTTCGGTCCGGACCGGCAGTTTTGAGGTGCCCCGATCCATGGCTCCGGGCCGGGTGCCCCTGCTCCCGGTACGCGTACTCGGGCATCTGCGACCTCCTCTCAGAATCTCTCGGATGTGGGGGTGGGAGACGGAACGGACCGGAGAAGGTTCGGCTCCGGCCGCTCCGTCCCGGGGGTGGCTCCTGTGGCGCTGAGAGCGGCCAGTGGAAGGTCCAGGCGCACCTCGGTGCCGCGCGCGGCCTCGCCCTGACCGATCCGGATGCGCGCACCGATCGACGCCGCGCGTTCCACCATGCCGACGAGACCGAAATGCCCGGCTCTCCGGAGGGTCTCGAGCGATGTGCCGTCGGGCAGCCCGCGCCCGTCGTCACACACGCTCACGCGCAGGACATCACCCTGCACGCCCGCGAGGACGAGAAGACGGGTCGGATCAGCGTGCCGGCCGGCGTTCTCCATCGCCTCGGAGGCGACGGTGAGGAGCTGCCGGGCCACCGCATGGGGTACGTGCGGGACCGTCAGGTCGCTCAGCGTCCGGAACGCGGCGCTCACGGGGTAGCGGTTCGTGAAGTCATCCGCGCGAGCCCGCAGTTCGGCCATCACGTCTACGCCGCCGTCCAGCCCCGACTCCCGCCGCAGATCGGTGAGGAGTTCGCGGGACTCCGCCGCGGCGCGACGCGCGGATCGGGCAACGAGTTCGGCCTGGCTCCGGACGGTGAGGGGGTCCATCCGGTCGGCCGAACCAGCGAGCCCTTCCGCCGCCATGGCGAGCCCGTGCAGGGTCTTCGCCACGGAGTCGTGCATTTCCCGCGCAAGGCGGGTGCGCTCGCCCTCCACCGCCTCGTTGACGGCGAGCCGCGCTCTGGTCTCGGTGAGTGCCTGGCTGGCCGTGCCGAATCGGAGGAGCAGATTGCGCAGGGTCACACCGACCGCACCTGCAATCACGCAGAAGCCGGGGAGGAGGAGGATGCTCGCGTCCTCCTCCTCCAGACCGGGGACGGTGTTGTACACGCCGAGGACGATCACGATCTGGAGCGCCGCGAAGACGGCCGCGCCCCGCCAGCCGTAGACGAGCCCGGCCAGCAAGGGGGTGCAAACGGTGACGTAGGCGAGGGTCGATTCGGGAGTGGCCGTGACCAGCAGCATGGCTCCGAGGAACACATCGATGGCGAGGATCCAGCGGTGTCGCAGCAGCTGCGGGCCGAACCGCTCCCAGTCGCGGAAGAGGACGTACGACCCCATGAAGGTGACGAGAATCGCCCCGCCGATCAGCCAGGTGGCGGGTCCCGGCGCAGTGTGGCCAATGGCGAACGGGGTGGCGATGGCGATCATCGCCAGCCTGAAGCCGAAGACCTGCCGGCACATGGCCTGCAGTGCGTTGACCTGGATGGACAACGTGGGAAGCGCCTGGACGACGGAGGAGTGGGCGATCTCCTCGATCAGCGTGTGCCATCTGCCTGCTCGTTCCACGGATGCCTCTCCTCCCTCCCGCTCATGGCCTCCGGCCCTCATTTCATCCGCCCGTCACGAACCCGAAGTCCACGTTGGCGCCGTAGATGAACCCGACCGTGAGCAGAACGAGCGTGCCGGGGAGAAGGAAGGTGGTGACGGCGAAGGTTGCCTTGGGCACGGCCCTGGCGGCCTTCCGACGGGCGTTCTGAGCATCGGTGCGCCGCATGTCATTGGCGATCTGGATCAGCGTGTCGACGATCGGGGCGCCCAGCTCCTCACCCTGCTGGAGGGCGGTGACGAACATGGCGACCTGCTCGGAGTCGTTGCGCTTGCGCAGTTCGTCGAAGGCCTGGCGCCTGCTGACTCCCATGTCCATCTGCCTGAGAGTGATGCGGAGTTCGTCGGCCCAAGGCCCCTCGTACTTCTCCGAGACCCGGCCCAGCGCTTGCCGGAACCCGAGGCCGGCCGACACGACGACGGCCAGCACGTCGAGAAAGTCCGGCAAGGTCCGTTCGATGTGCTCCCGCCGGACGCGGACCGCCGACCAGATGCCCGCCTCGACCCAGAAGAGGCCGAAGCCGACCATGAGCAGGGCGAGAAAGACCTGACCCCGCAGCAGCATGGCGAACGCACCGAACATGCCGAGTGCGCCGTATACCGCGCGCCTGGCCGCATAGCGGTCGATGGTGAGACCGCCGGGATTGCCCGCCATGTCGATCTGGCGGCGCTTCTTGTTGACGGCCTTCTCGCCCATCATCCGCAGTACGGCGGGCGCCCAGCGCATGCCCAGCCGGTCGATTCCGGAGCCGACGGCGTTGGTGCGGGTGGCACCCACTTCGAGGGCAATGGCAAGGTCGGTGGGGAGCTTGGCATCGGCCCGGTACATCCGGTAGCCATAAATGATGCCGTAGACGGCGATCCCCATGCCCACGGCAAGCAGCAGATCCATGTCCGTTCCTCCCTCAGACGTCGATACGGGACATACGACGGATCACAACGAATCCGATCGTGTACAGGGCGATGGAGACCACCACGGCGACCTGGCCGAGGAAGGCACCCGTCATGCGGTCCAGAGCCCCCGGCATCACGGCGTTCATCAGGAGCATCGCTCCGAGACCGAAGATGGGTACGGCGTAGGCGGTGACCGTGACCTGGGAGAGCTGGGTCTTGACCTCGCGGCGGGTCTCCTTGCGCTCCTCCAGCGTCTCGGTGAGGTTGCGCAGCGAGCTGACGACCGTACCGCCGGCCCGATTGGAGAGCACCAGGGTACTGACGAGCACAGCCAGTTCACGCGAGGGAAGACGGTCGGTCAGTTCGCTCAGGGCATCGTCGAGGGACTCACCGACGGCGAGGCGTCGGGCGACTCGGGCCAGTTCCTCCCCGGCAGGGTTCTCCAGCTCTTCCGACGCCATCGAGAGTGACGTCCTCAGGGCGAGACCGGCCTGGGTAGCGTTGGCCAAGATGCGCGAAAGCTCAGGCAGTTGGTTGATGAAGCGCTCCGTACGCTTACCGCGTTGCCAGTTGAGGAACGCGTTCGTCCCCCACAACCCGATAAGGGCGGCCACCGGACCGAAGAACGCGGCAAGCATCGCCGAGGCCACCCCCCAAAGAAGGGCCATCGACGCGAGCGCGTAGACGAAGAACTCGCCGGGAGTGATCTCCAGGCCCGTCGCGCCCAGCTTGAGTTCGATCCGCCTGCCGAGCTTGGTGGCCCGGAGCCGCCGGTCGAGAGCCGCGAAGCGGCGGGCCGTGATCGGCAAGTGCCCCGCGTGCGACAGCCGGTCCACGAGCGCGTCGCGGTCCGCCTTGCCGCCGGTGTAGGCGTACAGGCCCCAGACGCCGAGTACGCCGCAGAGCAGCGTCACGCCGACCGTGATCAGAGGGAGATAGTTCATGGCGGGGGTACCTACATGGCCTCTCGGGTGGCGAGTTGGTCGGAGTGCATGGCGACGCCGAAGGCCTGCGGGATGGGCTGGCTGGCCATGTAGAGGCGGTCGGCGATGCGGCGGGGCAGCGGGAGGTACTGGAACTGGCCGTAGATCCTGCCGTCCGCGGCCATCGGCTGCGCGTTGAAGCGGGCGACGCTCACGATGCGGTACGGGTCGCGGCCGTGGGAGTCCAGGGCGGCGATCTCGGTGATCTTGCGGGAGCCGTCGGCGTGCCGGGTCAGCTGGACGATGATGTCGACGGCGCTGTTGATCTGGTCGTGCAGCGCCTCGAACGGGATCTTGATCTCGGACATCGAGGCGAGGGTCTGGAGGCGCATCAGCGCGTCCTCGGCGTTGTTGGCGTGGACGGTGGCGAGCGAACCGTCGTGGCCGGTGGACATCGCCTGGAGCATGTCGAGCGACTCGCCGCCTCGGACCTCACCGACCACGATGCGGTCGGGGCGCATACGCAGGGAGTTGCGGACCAGGTCGCGGATGGTGATCTGGCCCTTGCCCTCCACGTTGGCGGGGCGGGACTCCAGCCGGATCACGTGGTTCTGCTGGAGCTGGAGTTCGGCGGAGTCCTCGATGGTGACGATGCGCTCGTTGTTCGGGATCAGCCCGGAGAGCGCGTTGAGCAGGGTGGTCTTCCCGGTACCGGTGGCGCCCGAGACGATGATGTTCAGCTTGGCCTGGACGAACCCGGCGAGCAGCACCAGCATCTGTTCGTCGAGCGAGCCGAAGCCGATCATCTCGTGGAGGGTGAAGGAGCGGGGGAAGCGGCGGATGGTGAGGGTCGCGCCGGTGAGCGACAGCGGCGGGATGATCACGTTGACGCGCTCGCCGCTGGGGAGCCGGGCGTCGACCATCGGGTTGGACTCGTCCACGCGGCGGTTGACGGTGGAGACGATGCGCTCGATGGTCTGCATCAGCTGTTCGTGCGAGCCGAAGCGCATGGGCAGTTGCTCGACCTTGCCGCTGCGTTCGACGAAGACCTGGTCGGGGCCGTTGACCATGATTTCGGTGATGGACGCGTCCTCGAGCAGCGGCTCCAGGATGCCGAGTCCGAGGGCCTCGTCCACCACGCGGCGGATGAGCTGGGAGCGCTCCAGGGTCGAGAGGACGGGGCCTTCCCGGCTGATGATGTGGCCGAGTACACGCTCCAGCCGGACCCGCCGGTCGGCGGCGGCCAGCGAGGACATCTCCGCGAGGTCGATCTCCTCCAGGAGCTTCGCGCGGTAGAGGGCGACCATGTGTCCGTCCTCGCGCGCCCCGCCGTTCTCCTCGGGAGCGGTGATGCGTGCCCGCAGGCTCATGTGCGTGACTCTCTCTCTGGCTGTCCGGTCGGTGCCGCGGGCGGGGTAGGGGTACGGGGGACGAGGTACGGGGTACGAAAGGAGGCGCGGTCAGCCCCGGGGGAAGGTGGCGCTGCGTTCGGCCCAGTCCCAGTCGATGCCGGGGACGACGCTCGGGACCTTGATCCGTACGGTGGCGGTGACCTCCCTGGCCCCGCCGGACACGTTGATGTGGAATTCGTCGGAGTCGGTGAGCCAGTCGCTGATGGCGTCGCGGCCGTCCTGTGCGGCGGAGCCCCGGGGGTAGTCCTGGCTGGCGCTGCGGGCCGCGACCCGGGCGGCGGTGCCCGCCTGGTTGGCCGCGTACGCCGCGAGGCCCAGCTGGAGCGCGAGCATCCCGACGAGGAGCAGCAGGGGCAGGAAGCCGAGGTACTCGATGGCGACCTGGCCCCGGTCGCGCCGGGCCCGGGCCGGGAGGGCGGGGGCGGTGTTGGCCGTCATCGCTCAGCCCTCCTGCGGCGAGGCCGCGTCGCCGTCGATGCGCACGTTCAGGTCGAAGAGGCCGGGCACCAGGACCGGGACCTTGAGGCGGACCTTCGTCCGGTAGAGGGAGGAGCCGCTGCGGCAGGTGACCACGGCGTTCTTCTCCCAGGCGTCGGGCAGGTCCTCGCGGGCCTTCTGCCGGCAGGCGAGACTCGAACCGAACTCGGCGCCGGCCCCGGCCCGCGCGCCCTTGTCGGCCGCGTTCCCGGCGAGCATGAAGGTGTAGCCGACGAGGGCGAGCTCCCAGAGCACCAGCATGATCAGGATGATGAACGGCGTCATGCCCAGGAACTCGATCGCCGTCTGCCCCCGGTCGCCCCCGGGCCCGCCGACGGTACGGAGCCGACGCCCGTGCCCGTCACCCGTGGGCTCGGCGCTACGGAGCCGACGCCCGTGCCCGCCCGCGCGGCGGAGCCCGCGCCCACCTCCGTCACCCGTGGGCCCGGCGGTACGGAGCCCGCGCCCGCCCTCGTCACCCGAGGATCCGGCGGGCCGGCCGTTCCGGGAGGAGGCGCCGGGGCGCCTCCTCCCTATGTCGGTGTCGTGCGTCAGCGTGGTGGTCATCGGTCAACGTGTCCCCTCGGTCCGTCCCCGGCCCGCGTCGGTGCCGCGCCGTCCGCGCGAGCCGCCGATCGAGCCCCGGTCGTTGCGCACCTTGCTGTTCTTCTTCTCCCCCGGCCGGGGCTTGACGATCCCGATCTCCCCGGCCAGTCCCCAGAGCGCCTGTTTGACCGTGCTCTTGGCGTCGAGTTCGTGGAGCCGTCCGGCGTCGACGACGCCCTGGAGCTCCTTGAAGTTGGCGGGCACGGCCACACCCGCGACGCGGGTGCCGGTGATCTTCTGGATCAGCGGCGGCTGGATCTCCGTGCTCCGGGTGTAGCGGTTGACGACGGTGAGGGTCTCCTCCGCCTTGCGGATCTGCAGCCGGTCCCACATCCGTACGATGCGTTTGGCGCCGCGTACCGCGATGACGTCCGGGGTCGTCACCAGCACGGCCACGTCCGCCATCTCGACCGCCGCCGCGTTGGCGCCGTTCATCTGGCTGCCGCCGTCCACGACGACGACCTCGTACCGGGAGCGCAGCGCGCTGACGATCTGGCGGGCCGACCGGTCGCTGACCTCCTCGCCCCGCTCGCCGTCACCCGGCGCGAGCAGCAGGGCGAGGCCGGTGGAGTGGGAGAAGACGGCGTCGGTGAGGACGCGCGGCGATATCTCGGAGACCAGGGCGAGGTCGACGATCGAACGGCGGAACTGCACGTCCAGGTAGGAGGCGATGTCGCCGGTCTGCAGATCCATGTCGACGAGGGCGACGGTCTGCCCGGACGCCTGGGCGGCGAGAGCGAGTTGTACGGCGGCGAGGGTGCAGCCGACACCGCCCTTGGCGCCGGTGAGGGTGACGACCATGCCGCCGGGGCCGGTGAAGACCTCGTTGCCGGAGCTGAGGTGGCGCCGTACGCCGGACGACCACTGGGCCGCCGCCTGGATGCGGTTGACGAGCTCCTCGTAGCTGAGCGGGAGCGTGACGATGCCGCGGGCGCCGGAGTCCATGGCGTCGGCGAAGAGCGCGGGGCTGGCGTCGGTGGTGATCAGGACGACCCCGACCGCCGGGAAGCGGAGCGAGACCTCCCGGATCAGCTCCAGGGCGGGCACCGGGCCGATGCGTTCGTGGACGAGGACGACTTCCGGCAGCTCGTCGAAGGCCTCGCCCGCCAGTCGGGCGAGGGTGTCGATGAGCTGGGTGGAGTCGCCGACCGGGGTGGCCGGTTCGGCGTCGGGCAGCTGGCTGAGCAGGGTGGTGACGGATCTGGCCGCGTCGATGTCCCCGACGGCCGGGAGGATTCTGATGGTCATCCGTCCTCACTTGTCCTTGTCGAGCTGGTACGTGCGGTCGCCCGGACGGATGGTTCCGTCGCTGCCGGGGGCGACGAGTGCCAGCCGTACGTGCTCCGCGAAGGACTCGGCGTACGCGATGCGCTGGGTGTCCAGCGTGTTGAGGGCGAAGGTGATCGGGACCGCCTGCGTCGCCTGGAAGGAGGTGCTGTTGCGGTCGGGTTCGAGGGCGGTGAGCTTGCCGACGTCGAGCACCTTGGCGTTGGCGACGATGACCTTCGACTGCGCCGGGTCGCCCTCGCGTTCACCGGCGAAGGTCGCGTAGACGTTCACCGTGGCACCCGGGGTGATCTTTCCGGCGACACCGGTCGCCGCGTCGATCATGATGGCGATCTCCTGTTCACCGGCCCGGAGTTCGGGCTTGGCGACCATCATGTCGGTCTGCAGGAGCGAGCCTTGGCGGAGCTGGGTGACGGCGATCTTCCCCTGCACCTCGCGCAGATCGGTCACGGCGTTGGCGGAGAGCCACCGCTCGGGCATCGAGATCTTCTCGAACTGACCGCTGTTGAGGGCCGTGTACGGGGCGACGTTGGCCTTGAGCTGGTACGCGGTGACCTCGGGTCCGACCTTCGAGTTGACGTCACTGATCACGGAGAGCACCCCTGCGAAGGCGCCGAAGGCGCACAGGACCGACAGGAGCAGGAGTATGACGCCACGGCGCTGGCGGGAGTTCATGGACCGGACAACCTCGTTCGGATCGGATGCGTGGGGCGGCGGACAGGGAGGGGTGCGCGCGGTGCGGGTGCCCGGCGAGGGGCGGAGGATGCGGCGGCGGGTCGCTACCTTTCACGGGCGAGCACGACCGTGCCGTGGGTGCGGCTCTCGGGCTGCGTGAGGGGGGACGAGCAGAACCCGCAGCGGTCTCCGATGAGTTCCATGCCGCACCAGTGGCAATTCTCCCGACGCACCGAGGCCACCAGCTGGTACAGCACGGAGATGTCCGGGAGGTAGGAGGCGAATTCCACCAGTTTCGAGGTGCCCCACCAGCGGACCGAGTCGGCGGGGAGCGCCGCCTCGTGAATGGCCTGGACCTTCCAGTCCACGGCCAGTCGCTCCCGTACCCATTCCTGCGGGGCCTGACCCTTGGCGATCAGCAGATGGGTCGCGAAATCCGGTCCGGGCAGCGGCTCCATCGTGGGCCGCACTTTGACCAGTCGCGCGTCGGCTCCGGCCAGTGCGGCGAACTGGGCGCCGGGTACCCATGACTTGGCGTGCTCCTTGAGGCTGACCGGAAAACGGTCGAGCTTGGCCACGGAGTTCAGCAGGGCTCCGGCGTGGATGTAGTGGGCCAGCAGCCGGACGGCGGAGGCGACCACGCCGGGGCTGAAGTCACAGATGGAGAGCTGCCTCAACTGCCGTACGAGCACGGCGACTCCGAGCGGTGGCAGATCGACCTTGAGCAGCGCGATCCGGTCGCTCTCCAGCACCGAGCGGATGGCGTACAGCCGCCGCTCGTGGGCGGGCGGCAGGGAGGACGGGTACACGGCGATCACGTATCCGTGCTGCTCCAGCAGGAGATGGATGTCGCCGACGGCGAGTTCCAGCGCCTGATCCTCCGGTGCGTGCAGCAGGGCGGCGGTCGGCGTCTGCTGGTCGGTCGGTGGCAGCACCAGGTCAGCACTGGTCACTGCAATGGCGATCGGCACGCTGTTCCCCGTTCGGCTCCGGCCGGCGTCGCACCGCCGACCGCAATCGCTCCTGTCCGTGGTTCTCCGACAGCACTGTAGTCACGTCCTACCAGGGCGGGAAACCGTCTTCAGGAATCAATATGGAGACGGATACCGGGAACGCGGCGTCTCCGCCGGTCCCATATCCGCACGGGGCGAAGGTAGTTGAATTCCAGACGCCGAGGAGGTTTATCCGGCGTTTTCCCAGCCATTCACCAAACCGCTGATCTTGTGCGGGCGTTGGCGTTTCACTCACCGTCGGCCGCGTCCGCATACGGCAATTGATGAGTACGAGAACTCATTGACGCCACCCGCTCCCCCGTGCGTCCGCATGATGCCCGTCGAGGCGACCGCCAACCCTTCTTTGCAGACGCCATTTTATCCGGATCTTGGGGCGGCCCGGCCGGCCACCGGACCGGGAGGGGGGCACGCCCGGACCCGCCGCCGGGTCCCGACCCCCGCCGCGCCGCCCTCAGCAGGGGCGACGCGAAGACGACCGGAGCGATCCGCTCCGGTGAGCGCGCGACCTCACGGCACCTCAGCAACGGCTTTACGGGCGCGCCGCGTTGACATCGGGGAAAGGATCCACACGGTCGCAAAGGTTCGGGCCGCCGCCCCGTGGGCCGGGGCGCGGAGGGGCTCGTACTCAGATCACGGAACCACCCGTACCGGACAGAACGAAGCGCCGCCCGGACCGCCCCACAACCGCTAGGACGAGTGAATCGTCATCAGAGGTCTTGACAAGTCGATTGGTCTGGACCAGTTTATCGGCCAGCGGTGGCCACCGTCCTCCCGTCGCCCTCCCGCGGCGACACCCACGCATAACCGCACGGACCCGCACGGACCCCCCGGCGCACCCCCGCCACCACCCCGACTCCCCCCGGAGGATGCAGTGGAACGCACCGCAGGCAGCAGGCACCGAAGGCCCCACACCCGTCCCGCGCTCGGCGCCGCCATGGCGGTCGTCGCGGCGGGCGCGCTGACCCTCACCGGCATGGTGAGCAGCGCGGAGGCCGCCGACGTCAACGTGGCCAAGAACGCAGGCTTCGAGTCGGGCCTGACCAACTGGACCTGTACGGGCGGCAGCGGAGCCACCGTCTCCTCGCCCGTGCACGGCGGCTCCGCCGCGCTCAAGGCGACCCCCGCCGGGCTGGACAACGCCCAGTGCAGCCAGACCGTCGCGGTGAAGCCCAACTCGACGTACTCGCTCTCCTCCTGGGTGCAGGGCAGTTACGTCTACCTCGGCGTGAGCGGCACCGGCACCACGGACGTCTCCACCTGGACGCCGAGCGCCACGAGCTGGACGCAGCTCGCCACGAGCTTCACGACGGGTGCCTCCACCACCTCGGTCACCGTCTACACCCACGGCTGGTACGGCCAGCCCGCCTACTACGCGGACGACTTCGCGGTCACCGGCCCGGACGGCGGCGGTGGCACCGACCCCGCCCCGACGGTCCCGGCCACTCCGGCGGGTCTCACCTCGGGCTCCAAGACCTCGTCCTCCGTGTCGCTCGCCTGGAACTCCGTCTCCGGGGCCACCGGTTACACCGTCTACAAGGACGGCGCGAAGGCCACCACCTCGACCGGGACCTCGGCGACCATCTCGGGGCTCTCCGCCGACACCGCGTACTCCTTCGCGGTCAGCGCGACCAACGCGGCGGGCGAGTCGGCCAAGTCGGCCGCGCTCAGCGTCCGTACGTCCACCTCGGGCACCACGAACCCGCCCCCGTCGACCACGGTGCCGAAGCACGCGGTGACCGGCTACTGGCAGAACTTCAACAACGGCGCGACCGTCCAGAAGCTCAGTGACGTGCCGGCCGCCTACGACATCATCGCGGTCTCCTTCGCGGACGCCACGTCCACGCCGGGCGCGGTCTCCTTCACGCTGGACTCGGCCGGTCTGAACGGCTACACGGTCGACCAGTTCAAGGCCGACATCAAGGCGAAGCAGGCCGCCGGGAAGAACGTCATCATCTCGGTCGGCGGCGAGAAGGGCGCGGTCGCGGTCAACAGCGACGCCTCCGCCACCGCCTTCGCCGACTCGGTCTACTCCCTGATGCAGACGTACGGCTTCAACGGCGTCGACATCGACCTGGAGAACGGCCTCAACTCCACCTACATGTCGAAGGCGTTGCGCTCGCTCTCCACCAAGGCGGGCTCGGGTCTGGTCATCACGATGGCCCCGCAGACCATCGACATGCAGTCGACGTCCGGCGAGTACTTCAAGACGGCGCTCAACGTCAAGGACATCCTGACCGTCGTCAACATGCAGTACTACAACAGCGGTTCGATGCTCGGCTGCGACGGCAAGGTCTACTCGCAGGGTTCGGTGGACTTCCTCACCGCGCTCGCCTGCATCCAGCTGGAGGGCGGACTCGACGCCTCGCAGGTCGGCCTCGGCGTTCCCGCCTCGACCCGGGGCGCGGGCAGTGGTTACGTCGCCCCGTCGATCGTGAGCGCCGCGCTCGACTGCCTGGCCAAGGGCACCAACTGCGGTTCGTTCAAGCCGTCCAAGACCTACCCGACGCTGCGCGGCGCGATGACCTGGTCCACCAACTGGGACGCCACCGCGGGCAACGCCTGGTCGAGCGCGGTCGGCGCGAGCGTCCACGCGCTGCCGTAACCGGACCGGCCACCGGCGACCGGCCGTGAACAACCGGCCGTGAGCCGACGGCCGGAGCCACACCGTCGAAAGGCGTCACCGCTCCCCCGGTGGCGCTTTTCGGCGTCTCCGGAGGAGCGGTGGAGGTACGGCAGGGGTGCGCGGGCCCGGCCGAGAACGGCGGGACGCGCGGGCTCAGCCGAGTACGGCGAGCGCGTCGATCTCGATGAGCAGGCCCTTGGGCAGGCCGACGTAGACCGTGGTGCGCGCGGCGGCGGGGGCCTTGAGGCCCTGCTCCTCGAAGTACGCGTTGTAGATCTCGTTCATCTCGGCGAAGTGGTCCACGTCCGTGAGGTAGACGCGCATCATCATCACGTCGTCCCAGCTCGCGCCACCCTCCTCCAGGATCGCCTTGACGTTGGCGAAGGTCTGGAGAGTCTGCTCACGGAGGGTGGGACCGGCCGGGGTCGGGGCCTGGCCGTCCACGGCGGGGAGGAAGCCGACCTGGCCGGCCACCTGGAGGATGTTCCCCTTCTTCACCCCGTGCGAGAACTTCGCGGGCGGGGTGGTGTGGGTGCTGGGGGTGAGAGCGGTCTTCTCGGTCATGGATCGTCCTTCTACGGTGCGGTGTTCGTATCGAGTGCGGCAGGTGCTGCGGACACGGCGGGCACGGCCGTGCCCGAGTACTCGCGGCTGATGGTGTCGGCGGTGCGGCGCAGCAGGGGCAGCAGGGCGAGCAGTTCCTCGGCGGTCACCAGGACGTTCGGCGCGGAGACCGACATCGCGGCGACCACGCGTCCGTCGGCTCCCCGGACGGGGGCGCCGACGCAGTTGATGGACTCCTCGTGGCCGCCGAGGTCGGTGGCCCAGCCCTGGGCGCGGACGGTGGCGAGTTCGCGGAGGAAGGCTGCGGCGTTGGGCGTCGAACGGGGCGTGTACGAGGGGTAGTCGAGCCGTTCGGCGACGGCCCGGCGCTCCGGTTCGGGGAGGTCGGCGAGGAGCAGCTTGGCGACGGCGGCCACGGACATGGCGACGGTCTTGCCGATGCGCGAGTACATCCGGACCGGGTAGCGGCTGTCGACCTTGTCGATGTAGAGGACCTCGCCCTCCTCGTACACGGCGAGGTGGACGGTGTGTCCGCAGTTCTCGTTGAGCTCCACGAGGTGCGGGTGGGCGATCTCGCGGACGTCGAGGTTCTCGACGGCCTCCTGGGCGAGCGCGAAGAGGCGGGCTCCGAGGCGGTAGCGCTGGTCCTCCTGGCGGTAGACCAGTCCGTGTTCACGCAGGGTCCGCAGCAGGCGCAGCGCCGTGGACTTGTGGACGCCGAGCCGGTCGGCGACGCGGCCCAGGTCGGCGGGGCCCTCGGCGAGCAGCGGCAGGATGCTCAGCGCTCGGTCGACGGTCTGGCTCATCCGGTGACTCCTTCCGCCGCCGCTCCCGGACGCCCGGCTCCCGTACGTCCCGCGTCCGTACGCTCCGCCTCCGTGGCCTCCGTGGCCTCCGTCCCGGTGGGTCCGGTCCATCCGGGGCCGAGTCGCAGTCTCCCCCATGCGTCGTCGTCCAGCGCGGCGAGCCGGTCGGCGTGGGCGCGGGCCGGGGGGTGGGCGAGGTCGCCGGGGACGGTGAGGACGGCGGCGGCCAGCAGGTGGCCGTGGCGGATCCGGTCGCGCACGGGCAGGCCGCGCAGGGTCGCGGAGAGGAAGCCGGCGGCGAAGGCGTCGCCGGCGCCCACGGCGGCGACCACGTCCACGCGGGGGGCCGGGACCGTGGTGATCTCGTCCGTCGCCGCGCCGGGCGGGGTGGAGTCGGGGCGGGCGAGGACCGTCGCACCGTCCGCGCCGCGCTTGACGACGAGGACGGCGGGTTCCGGGAGGGCGGCGCGCAGGGCCTCGGGTCCGTGCACGCCCCAGGCCTCCGCCGCCTCGTCCTCGCCGACGAACACCACGTCGGCGCCGCGTGCCAGGTCGCGCAGGACCCCGGGGCCCTGGGGGTGTCCGCGCCAGAGGCGGGGGCGGTGGTTGATGTCGAAGGACACCAGGGGCCTGCCGGGGCGCTGGGCGGTGAGCGTGCGCATCAGCGCGAGACAGTCGGCGGAGAGCGCGGCGGTGATACCGGTGAGGTGGAGGACGCGGCCGGCGAAGAGGGTGTCGTACGGGGCGTTCGCCGGGGACATCGCGGAGGCGGCGGACCCGGCGCGGTAGTAGGCGACCTCGTGGTCCGGGTCGGCGCGGTCGGCGGCGGTGCGGAAGTAGACGCCGGTGGGGCGGTCGGGGTCGCGGTGCACGACGGAGGTGTCGACGCCGTGTCCGGCGATGGCGGAGACGAGGTGGTCGCCGAAGCCGTCGTCGCCGACCCGGCCGACCCAGGCCGTCCGGTGCCCGGCCCCGGCCAGGGCGCAGGCGACGTTGGACTCGGCGCCGCCGATTCCGCGCAGGAAGCCGGGTACGTCGGCGAGGCGGCCGGGCCCGGTGGGGTGGAAGGTCACCATCGACTCGCCGAGGCAGACGACCTCGACGGCGCCGGGGGTACCGGCGTGAGCGGGCTCGCCGCCACCGGCGTGAGCGGGCTCGAAGGCACCGGCGGCGCGGTCGGGCTCAAGGGCACCGGCGCGGGCGGGCTCATGAGCGCCGGCGTCCGCGGGGCCGGCCGTTCCCGTTCCCGTTCCGGTTCCGGACACCTGGGCTCCTCGCTGGTCGCTGGTCACGGCCGCCGTCTGTGGGGCTGCCGTCGGCGCCGGCTCGTCGTTGACCCGGCGTCGGCTCGGATGTTAGACAGCCTGGAGCGACATACGCAATGAGTGTTGCAGAGGATGCAACGCTCCGGGAAACCGGGAAAAGGGGATCCGCATGGCAGCCGACGCGACATCCGGAAGCGGTAAGACGGGCACCACGGCGACCGGCGGGGCCGAGGACGCGGTGGCGGTCGCGGAGCGGCATGCCGCCGCGCTCGCCGACGAGCGGATCGACTCCCGCTTCAAGGGCCTGCCCCCGGACGCCGAGGGGCTCACCGTGGGCGCTCTCGCCGCGGAGGCCCGGCAACTCTTCTCCGGCGGGTTCACCACCCCGCTGCTGACGCTCTCCGCCGAGTCCCTCGACGCCAACCTCGCGCTGCTGGAGACGTACACCGAGCGGCACGGGCTGGCCTTCGCGCCGCACGGCAAGACCTCGATGTCCCCGCAGCTCTTCGCCCGCCAACTCCGCCACGGCGCCTGGGGGATCACCGCCGCCGTACCGCACCAGGCCCGGGTCTACCGCGACCACGGCATCCGGCGGATCTTCCTCGCCAACGAGGTGGTGGACCCGGTCGCGCTGACCTGGCTGGCGCGCGAGCTGGACGCGGACCCGGAGTTCACCGTCGTCGTCTACGTCGACTCGGTGCGCGGGGTCGAGCTGATGGACGAGGCCCTGCGCGCTGCGGGCGCCCGCCGCGCGGTGGACGTGGTGGTGGAGCTGGGCGCGGGCGAGGGGGCCCGTACCGGCGTACGCACAGAGGCGGAGGGCGCGGCGGTCGCGGAGGCGGTCGCCGCCGTGTCCACCCTGCGGCTGGTCGGGGTCGCCGGTTACGAGGGCGAGGTGCCGGGTGCCACCACCGAGCGGGTCGGCGACTGGCTGCGCCGACTGGTCGCGTTCGCCGGGGAGTTCGACAAGGCGGGCCGGTTCGACGGACTCTCCGGGGGCGAGGAGATTCTGGTGAGCGCGGGCGGCAGCGCCTGGTTCGACGTGGTCGCCGAGATGTTCGCCGAGATCCCCGAACTGAGCCGCCCGGTGTGCAAGTTGCTGCGTTCGGGGGCGTACGTCTCGCACGACGACGGCCAGTACCGCAGCCTCACTCCCTTCAACCGGGTACCGGAGGAAGGAGAGTTGCGGCCCTCCTTCCGGCTGTGGACGCAGGTCGTCTCGCGCCCCACCGACGGCCAGGCGTTCGTCAACGCGGGGAAGCGGGACGCCGCCTACGACCTCCACCTCCCCGAGGCCCAGGTGGTCCGTTCGGCCCGGGACGGTTCGGTGCGGCCGGCGACCGGGATCACCGTCACCGGCCTCTCCGACCAGCACGGCTGGCTGGCCACCGAGCCGGGCACCGGGCTCGAAGTCGGCGACTGGGTCGGCCTGGGGCTCTCGCACCCGTGCACCTCCTTCGACAAGTGGCAGCTCATCCCCGTCGTGCGGGAGGACGGCACGGTGACGGAGTACCTGCGCACCTACTTCTGAGCCGCCGCACTCCGTCGCGACCCGCCGTAAGCCGTCGCAAGGCGTCGTAAGCCGCCGTGAGCCGACGAACAGCCCCAACCACCTCCGGGAGAAACGCACATGGACCTCGTCATCCGCGACGCGCGTGTCGTCGACGGCGGTGGCGGCCCGTCCTTCCGGGCGGACGTCGCCGTCGACGGCGGGCGGATCGCCGCGATCCACCCGGAGGGCTCCCCGGGCCGGCGCCCGACCGCCCGCCGCACCCTGGAGGCGGACGGCCTCGCGCTGGCTCCCGGCTTCATCGACATGCACGCCCACAGCGACCTCGCGCTGCTCCGCGACCCCGACCACAGCGCGAAGGCCGCCCAGGGCGTCACGCTCGAAGTCCTGGGCCAGGACGGCCTGTCGTACGCCCCCGTGGACGACCGCACGCTCGCCGAGGTCCGCCGGACCATCGCCGGGTGGAACGGCGGCGGCGAGGACGTCGACTTCGACTGGCGCACGGTCGGCGAGTACCTCGACCGGCTGGACGGGAACTTCGGCGGCGAGGGCATCGCCGTCAACGCCGCCTACCTCGTCCCGCAGGGCACGGTCCGGATGTACGCGGTGGGCTGGGAGGACCGCCCCGCGACCGGGGCCGAACTGGACCGGATGCGCGGGCTCGTCGCCCAGGGCATGCGGGAGGGCGCGGTCGGCATGTCGTCCGGCCTGACCTACACCCCCGGGATGTACGCGGACGACGCCGAACTCACGGAACTCTGCCGGGTGGTGGCGGACCACGGCGGTTACTACTGCCCGCACCACCGCTCGTACGGGGCGGGTGCGCTGGAGGCGTACGAGGAGATGGTGCGGCTCACCCGGAAGGCGGGGTGCGCCCTCCATCTCGCCCACGCCACCATGAACTTCGGGGTGAACG
Source organism: Streptomyces sp. NBC_01335 (assembly GCF_035953295.1). Taxonomy (GTDB): domain Bacteria; phylum Actinomycetota; class Actinomycetes; order Streptomycetales; family Streptomycetaceae; genus Streptomyces. The sequence continues at coordinate 5,106,858 of NZ_CP108370.1, read as the reverse complement.
AGGGCCGCGCGCCCGAACTGCTCGACCTGCTCGACCGGGCGCTGGACGAGGGCGCCGACATCTCGCTGGACACGTACCCGTACACCCCCGGGTGCACCACGCTGGTGGCGATGCTGCCGAGCTGGGCGAGCGAGGGCGGCCCGGAGGCGACCCTGGCGCGGCTCGCCGACCCCGCCACCGCCGCGCGGATACGCCACGACCTGGAGGTCACCGGATCGGACGGCTGCCACGGGGTGCCGATCGACTGGGACACCATCGAGATCTCCGGCGTCACCTCCCCCGCGCTCGCCGGGTACGTGGGCCGCACGGTCGCCGGCTCGGCGCGGGAGCGCGCCGAGGAGCCGTGGACCACCGCGCGGCGGCTGCTCACCGAGGACCGCCTCGGCTCCACGATCCTCCAGCACGTGGGGCACGAGGAGAACGTCCGGCGGATCATGCGCCACCGCGTGCACACCGGCGGCAGCGACGGCATCCTGCGCGGCGACAAGCCGCACCCCCGCGCGTACGGCACCTTCCCGCACTATCTCGGGCGTTACGCGCGGGAGTTGGGGGTTCTCACCCTGGAGGAGTGCGTGGCGCACCTGACCTCCCGCCCGGCGGCCCGGCTGCGCCTCGCGGACCGGGGGCTGGTCCGCGCCGGGTACCGCGCCGACCTCGTACTCTTCGATCCTTCGACGGTGGCGGCAGGTTCGACCTTCGAGGCGCCCCGAACCCTTCCGGTGGGCATCCCGCACGTGCTGATCGACGGCCGGTTCGTCATCGAGGACGGCCGCAGGACCCAAGTGCTGGCGGGCCGCTCGGTCCGCTCGACCGCACGCTGACCCGGGGCCGCGCACTCCCGGGGTGCGCCTTCCCCGGCCGTGCTTCCCGGACCGTGCGGGGGCCCGGGAAGGCACCGACGGCCTTACGGCCTGGGCAGGGTGCAGCCGCTGCGGGTGAGGTCGATCACGCTGGCGGGGCCGACGCAGGGCACGATGCCATAGGTCTCCTGGGCGTAGTTGATGCCCTGGCGCACGGTGACCGTGCCGTTGGCGTCGACCTCGCACGGGTTGTTCTCCGTGCACTGCTCGCCGTCCTCGTTGCCGGTGTTGTTGACGGCGACGACCTTGCCGGTCGCGTTGTCGATCACCGGGGAGCCCGAGGTGCCGCCGATGGTCTGGCAGGCGGAGGTGTAGCGGACCGAGTCCTTCCAGGTCCACGCACCTTCCTTGAGACGGTAGACGAAGCCGTCGACGGCGCAGGAGTAGGTCCGCTTCCAGTAGCCGGACGCGACCGTGATCGCGGTGCCCTGGACGGGGTGGGTGGCGGAGAGCTCCAGGGCCTTGATGCCGTAGCTGCTCTCTATCTGGGCGTAGGTGCGGGTGAGCTGGTAGAGCGAGATGTCGGTGTCGGTCATCGTGCCGTAGGCGATCTTGCTGGCGCGCAGGGTGCCGACGCCGGTACCGGCCGCGTTGAGCAGCGCGAAGGACCGGGTGGACGCGCGGTTCACGATGACCTGCCCGGCGGCCGGGAAGCCCGTCTCCAGGCAGTGGCCGTTGGAGAGGACCAGCGCGGGATCGGTGGGCAGGGCGGTGGGGGTACGGACGACGGAGCCGGAACAGTTGCTCAGCGCCACGGTGCCGGCGAAGCCGACCGCCTGCACACCGGCGACGGCCCTCGCACCGGCGACGGCCGGGGCCGCGGAAGTCGCACCGGCGGCGGGCGCGGACTTGCCGACGGACACCACGGACGCGGACGCCTCCGAGGCGGTCGCCCCGGCGGTGTCGGTGGCGGCGACAGCCGGCACCGCGCCGGCGCCGAGGAGAAGGGCGCTCAGGAGCGCGGCGACGAGAGGCTTTTTCATGGGGGGTCCCCTCCGATGACCTGGTGCGCGGGCGCACCGGGTTGGGCGGGCCCGCACACGCGTGGCCGGAGATCTTCCGGCCTTGGCATGAGCATGGTCACGTACCCCCGGGACCCCCACAAGGGGCGGAATCAAGCCGCGCCCGGCAGATCCCCGGCAGGCTCGGGAGCGCCCGGCTTCCCCCGCGAGGGAGCCCGCGCGGCGGCCGGGCCCGGTTCAGGCCCCGGCCGCCGCCGCTTCCCTGGCGTAGGTCACGGCCTGGAGGAGCGAGAGGCCCGGCTCGGCCTTGCGCAGCACCCTGATCGCTTCGGTGGAGTCGGCGGGGCCCGCGTGACCGGCCGCCGTGAGCCGCTCGCGCACCCAGCGGACGCGCAACTCGGCCTCGGGGCGGTCGGTGTACGGCCCGACGAGGGCGAGCGCGCGCTCCAGGCCCGGGCGGTCGGCGGGAGGCGCCGCCGCCAGTTCCTCGCGGAGCGCGTCGAGGATGCCGGTGGCGTCGTGCAGGACGAGGACGGCGAGATGGTTCTTCACGAAGAGGCCCATGATGCGCACTCTTCCCGGGGAGCCCGGCCCCGGCGCACGGGTTGAGCAACATCTGAGGCACCGCACCCGCAGTCCCTGCCGCCCCGACGCCCGCCGCACCCGCGCCCGCCGCCCGCTGCCCCCGACGCCCGCCGCACCGGCAGCCCCCGCTCCCCCTCCGCCCGCCGCGCCCTCCGCCCCCGCGTTCCGTACGCGCGTCCGGCCCCACCTGCCCGTACGTATGCGCGTGCGAGCGGGGGAACCCGCGTGGCGCATCTCACCCACGGCTGCGACACACGCGCATTCCAAGCCGCACCACCGGCACGACCGGGCGTTCCCACGGCTCACCCGCCCGGCCGCATGGCGATGGAAGCCTCGGCGGCCGACCGGCCCGCTCCCGAAGGGGCCGCCGGAACGCGACTCCCGAGCACGCCGCGAAACACCGCCGTAAGCTCGCTGACATGCAGGTCATCCAGTCCACGAAGCTCGCCAACGTCTGCTACGAGATCAGGGGCCCCGTGCTGGAGGAGGCGATGCGGCTGGAAGCTGCCGGTCAGCGCATCCTCAAGCTGAACACGGGCAACCCGGCGGCGTTCGGTTTCGAGTGCCCGCCCGAGATCCTCGAAGACATCCTGCGCAACGTCGCGGGGGCGCACGGCTACGGCGACGCGAAGGGCCTGCTGTCGGCGCGCCGGGCCGTGATGCAGCACTACCAGACCAAGGGCATCCCGCTGGACGTCGAGGACATCTACCTCGGCAACGGCGTCTCCGAGCTGATCCAGATGTCGATGCAGGCGCTGCTGGACGACGGCGACGAGGTCCTCGTACCGGCGCCCGACTACCCGCTCTGGACCGCCTCGGTCTCGCTGGCGGGCGGCACGGCGGTGCATTACCGCTGCGACGAGCAGGCCGACTGGATGCCGGACCTCGCCGACATCGAGCGTAAGATCACGGACCGCACCAAGGCCATCGTGATCATCAACCCGAACAACCCGACCGGCGCCGTGTACGACGACGAGATGCTGCGCGGGCTGACGGAGATCGCGCGCCGCCACTCCCTGGTGGTCTGCTCGGACGAGATCTACGACCGCATCCTCTACGACGGCGCCACCCACACCCCGACCGCGGTGATCGCCCCGGACCTGCTGGTCCTCACCTTCAACGGTCTGTCCAAGAACTACCGGGTGGCCGGATACCGCTCCGGGTGGCTGGCGGTGTGCGGGCCGAAGGAGCACGCCTCCTCGTACATCGAGGGGCTGACCATCCTCGCCAACATGCGGCTCTGCGCCAACATGCCGGCCCAGCACGCGGTGGCGACGGCGCTCGGCGGCCGGCAGTCGATCGACGATCTGGTGCTGCCGGGCGGCCGGATCCTGGAGCAGCGGGACGTGGCGTACGACCTGCTGACGCAGATCCCCGGGGTGACCTGCGTGAAGCCGAAGGGCGCCCTCTACCTCTTCCCCCGGCTCGATCCGAAGGTCTACAAGATCAAGGACGACCGGCAGATGGTGCTGGACCTGCTGCGGGCCGAAAAGATCATGGTGGTGCACGGCACCGGGTTCAACTGGCCGGAACCCGACCACTTCCGGGTGGTCACGCTGCCCTCGGCGGAGGACCTCCGGGACGCGGTGACGCGGATCGCGCACTTCCTGGACGGTTACAGCCAGCCGTGAGTGAAGGCCGCCGTCGGCGGTGAGCGGAATGGCCAGGAGCTTCGGGCCGGCCGGAGCCGGTGCCCGCAGCGGCCCCCGGACCTCAGACGGTCGGGACCAGGCGCGGGGTTCCGGCGGCCGTCGACAGCGCTTCGGCGTGCGCGTCCATCCGTTCCGCCGCGAGGATCGCCGCTGCGGTGTCGGCACGCGACGCCGCCACCACGAGCGCCCGGCCCGCGAGGGCGTGGGCGCGGCGGTGCAGGGCGGCGGGCGGGGCGTCGATCAGTCCGGCGTGGCGGGCGGGGGGCGTGCCGCGCAGCCGGGACACCTGCTCGGCGATGCGGTCTCCGGCCGCGTCGAGCCCGAGCTCGTCGGTGACGGAGAGCAGCGCGGCGAGGTGTCCGGCGAGCTGGATGTCCAGCTCCTCCTCGCGGCTGCGGTGCGGAAATCCGGCGGTGTCGGCCGGTGTGTGGACCGACGGGGTGCGGATCGGCTCGTACATGGGATGGCCTCCAGGTTCTGCTGGACAACCATCCTATCTTGGAATCAGTCTAAAGTTGTGTGCGATCTCGTGATCGCCGCGCCCCGGCCCGCGCGGGAGGTGGCCGGCCCGCTCGCAGGTCACCCCCCGCCCGGCATCCGTCCCGGTCAGACCGGCTTGCGGACCCGGATGGTCGCCGTCGCACCGGCGGCGAGGTGCACGTCGTCGCCCGCGTAGCCGACCTGGTACGTCACCTCGCCGTTGGCGCCGGGGATGTCGTCGATGGTGAAGGTGCCGTCCGCCGCGACGGCCGCCGACGTCAGCGTGCCGGTGCCCCTCTTGTCGGTACGCACGACGGAGAGCGTGATCCCGGCGGGCAGCGCACGGCCCTGACCGGTGAGGGTGCCGGTGATCCGCAGGCCCACGCCCTTGGTGCCCTCCGCCGGGGCGGTCAGCGCGATCGAGGTCGGGGCCTTCGCCACCTCGGTCTCCAGGGCGATGTCCTCGGTCGGGCGGTGGGTCAGGTCACCGGTGAACGAGACGGTGTACGTGGCCGGGCCGACCACCGAGGGCACGTCCAGCACGGTGAACGTCCCGTCGGAGTCCACCTCGGCGGGGGCGAGCGTACGGTCGCCGCCCGCGTCGTGGCGTACGGCCGTCACCTTGACGGGCTGCGCCGGTGCGGGCCCGTCGATCTCCAGCCGGCCCCGGATACCGAGGGGTTCGCCGACCACGGGCCGCGCCGCACTGGTGGAGAGCGGGCCGGTGAAGCGGGTGTCGTACTGTGCGGCGGGCGGCTGGACGATGTGCAGCCAGTACTCGTATCCGGTGCCGCCGTTGGTGACGGCGAAGAGGCGGGAGCCGTCCTCCGACCAGGCGAGGCCGCGGGGCACGACCTTGCTCCCGTCGAGCGCGCCCTCGAAGGCGAACTCCAGCGGGGGCGTGGCGTCCGCCGGGTCGGCGGCCTGGACCAGCAGGTCGGCGGTGGAGCCGGTGGCGGCGGCGCCCCGCGCGATGTACTTCCCGTCGCCGCTGAAGGCGACCGCGCTGGCCACGGCGCCGTCGGGGAGCGGCTGGTAGGCGGTGGAGGCGTCGGAGAGGTCGTCCGCGTTCAGCAGCCGGGTGCCGGTACGGGCGTCCGCGACGGCGATCAGGCTGCCGTCCGCGGACTCGGCCACGTCCCGCATGTCCAGTCCGCCCTGGCCGGTGCTGTCGGCGAACCGGCGCTCGGCGGTGCGGACCAGGCTGGTGCCGCTCGCGTCGAAGACGGCGAGGTGCGGGTCGGTCACGGCGGTCCCCCGGGGCTGGGCCATGATCAGCCGGTCCGGGGTCTGCGGGGTGCTGAAGAGCCGGAGCCGGCCGGTGTCGTTCCAGCCGGTCGTGGTGTTCGTACCGTTGGCCGTTCCGTACACGGTGTAGGTCCGGTTGTCGCAGTCGCTGTCGTAGTTGGTCCCGGTGTACCAGGTCCGGCCGCCCGCGAAGCCGGTGTCCCGGGGGCAGTACACGTCGTAGGTGCCGTACACGCGGCCGGTACGGGCGTAGCTGGTGGTGTCGAACGAGACCACGCCCGACGTCTGACCGACCTCCAGCGTCGAACTGTCCGAGCTGAGCGCCATGGTGGACGGCACGTCGTCCGTCGCCAGGGTGGTGACCTTCTCGCCGCCGAAGTCGTAGACCTGGACCGAACCCGTACCGCTGGTCCTGCGGTCGTCGCTGACGTAGACGCGCTGGTGGACCGAGTCGACGACGAGCGAGCCGAACGAGCTGATCGGCAGCTTGACGACCTGTTCCCCGGCCGTCCCGGTGTCGGCGGCCCGGGCGGCGGGCGCGGCCAGGGCGGTCAGGCCGACGGCGCCCAGCGAGAGCGCGGCGACCGCCGCGGCGGCTCGCAGACGGATTTTCGAGTTCCTCAACGTACTTCCCCCACACACGTGTCGACACCTACGGGCGACTCCCGGAGGCGTGCGAAGGACAGGTAACTCTCGTGAACACCACATGCGCAAGGGATTGGTGAAAACCGGCGTGTCACGCAGTCCGGGACGGCTCCGGTGCACATCCCGGGGCGCCGAAACAGCGCGACCCCCGGAACCACTCGGGTTCCGGGGGCCGTTCACGCGCTCGCTCCAGGGGCCTCGCCGGGCTCAGCCCAGGCGCCGCACCAACGCCCGGTATTCGTCCCACAGTTCCTTCGGCGTGTGGTCGCCGAAGGTGTTGAGGTGCTCGGGGACCAGCGCCGCCTCCTCGCGCCAGACCTCCTTGTCGACGGTGAGCAGGAAGTCCAACTCCGCCTCGGAGAGCCCGAGTCCGTCGGTGTCGAGCGAGCCCTTGGCCGGCAGGATGCCGATCGGCGATTCGACGCCCTCGGCCTTGCCCTCCAGCCGCTCCACGATCCACTTGAGCACCCGGCTGTTCTCGCCGAACCCGGGCCAGACGAACCGGCCCGCGTCGTCCTTGCGGAACCAGTTCACGTAGTAGATCTTCGGCAGCTTCGACTGGTCGGGCTTGTCCGCGCCCACCTTGATCCAGTGGTTCATGTAGTCGCCCATGTTGTAGCCGCAGAACGGCAGCATGGCGAACGGGTCGCGGCGCAGCTCGCCGACCTTGCCCTCGGCCGCGGCGGTCTTCTCGGAGGCGACGTTGGCGCCGAGGAAGACTCCGTGCTGCCAGGTGAAGGACTCGGTGACCAGCGGTACGGCGGTGGCGCGGCGGCCCCCGAAGAGGATGGCCGAGATCGGCACGCCCTTCGGGTCCTCCCACTCGGGGGCGATGATCGGGCACTGGCCGGCCGGGACGGTGAAGCGGGCGTTGGGGTGGGCGGCGGGGACGCCGGACGCGGGGGTCCAGTCGTTGCCCTTCCAGTCGGTGAGGTGCGCGGGCGGCTCCTCGGTCATGCCCTCCCACCAGACGTCGCCGTCGTCGGTGAGTGCGACGTTGGTGAAGACGGAGTTGCCCCACATGGTCTTCATGGCGTTGGCGTTGGTGTGTTCGCCGGTGCCGGGCGCGACGCCGAAGAACCCGGCCTCGGGGTTGATCGCGTAGAGACGGCCGTCCTCGCCGAAGCGCATCCAGGCGATGTCGTCGCCGATGGTCTCGACGCTCCAGCCGGAGATGGTGGGCTCCAGCATGGCGAGGTTGGTCTTGCCGCAGGCGCTCGGGAACGCGGCGGCGACGTACTTCGACTCCCCGCGCGGTGGCGTGAGTTTGAGGATCAGCATGTGTTCGGCGAGCCAGCCCTCGTCGCGCGCCATGACGGAGGCGATCCGCAGCGCGTAACACTTCTTGCCCAGCAGGGCGTTGCCGCCGTAGCCGGAGCCGTACGACCAGATCTCGCGGTCCTCGGGGAAGTGCGAGATGTACTTGGTGGTGTTGCACGGCCACGCCACGTCCGCCTGGCCTTCGGCGAGCGGGGCGCCGAGGGTGTGCACCGCCTTCACGAAGAAGCCGTCGGTGCCGAGTTCGTCGAGGACCTCCTGCCCCATCCGCGTCATGGTGCGCATGGAGACGGCGACGTACGCGGAGTCGGTGAGCTCCACGCCGATCGCGGAGAGCGGGGAGCCGACCGGGCCCATGCAGAAGGGCACGACGTAGAGGGTGCGGCCCCGCATCGAGCCCCGGAAGACGCCCTGTTCGCCGGAGAAGATCTCCCGCATCTCGGCGGGGTCCTTCCAGTGGTTGGTCGGGCCCGCGTCCGCTTCCTTCGCGGAACAGATGAAGGTGCGGTCCTCGACGCGGGCGACGTCGCTCGGATCGGACGCGGCGTAGTAGGAGTTCGGGCGCAGCGTCGCGTCCAGCTTCGTGAAGGTGCCCTTGGCGACGAGCTCCTCGCACAGGCGCTCGTACTCGGCTTCGGAACCGTCGCACCAGACCACACGGTCCGGCTGGGTGAGGGTCGCGATCTCGTCTACCCAGGAGACGAGTTCCTGGTGCCGGGAGGGAAGAGGGGAGGGAGCTGCGATGTCGCGCGCCACGATCGCTCCTTGTCGAGGGTGGATTTCGTTGATGCCCCGTGGGGGCTTCGACCCGGACGCTTCGACTCGCGTCATCCCTGGCGCTCATCCGGTGCCGACCGCACTCATTTGATCATCCGCCGAGACCGCCCATCTGTCCAGGGGGCCTCACATGTGAGCATCGCCACTCCCCGTGTCGGCTTCGACACCCTCGGATCGGGGCTCCCCCGCGAGCCCCGGAAGTGCAGAAGCTCCGGAAATCACCGGGAATCTTTGGGAACATCCGGGACTTTCCGAGGCTCCGAGAACGCGGCCGCCGCCGACCGGAGCGTGAACACCACCGCCCATAGGCGGCACTTACGGAGGCGTAGGTAGCATGCGGACATGACTGCTGCAGGTGCGTCCGCACCCGAAACCGCCGTCCTGGACGCACGTCCGATCAAGCCACGGATGCGCGGCTGGCTGCACGCCGGAATGTTCCCCGCGGTGCTGGTCGCGGGGCTGGCGCTCATCACGCTCACGGACAGCACCAAGGGACGGATCGCCTGCGCGGTGTACGTCCTCAGCGCCTGCCTGCTCTTCGGCGTGAGCGCGATCTACCACCGCGGCACCTGGGGCCCGCGCGGCGAGGCGGTGCTCCGGCGGCTGGACCACGCGAACATCTTCCTGATCATCGCGGGCACGTACACCCCGCTCACCCTGCTCCTGCTGCCGGACTCCACCGGGCGCCCGCTGCTCTGGGCGGTCTGGGCGGCGGCGCTGGCGGGAATCGCGTTCCGGGTGTTCTGGGTCGGCGCGCCACGCTGGCTCTACACGCCCTGCTACATCGCGATGGGCTGGGCGGCCGTCTTCTTCCTGCCGGACTTCATGCGGACCGGCGGCGTCGCCGTCCTGGTCCTCGTCGTCGTCGGCGGGGTGCTCTACAGCGCGGGCGGCGTGATCTACGGCCTCAAGCGGCCCAACCCCTCACCGCGGTTCTTCGGCTTCCACGAGGTCTTCCACTCGCTGACCCTCGCGGCGTTCGCCGCCCACTACGTGGGCATCTCGCTCGTCGCCTACCAGCACGGCTGATCCTTTCCGCAGGTACGTCCAGGACGGCTGTGGCCGCGGCCTCGAAAGGCCGCGGCCACAGCCGTCTTCGGGATCGGCGGGCTCAGCCGCCCAGCCGCCGGCTCAGCTCCTCGGCGTCCGTCGTCGGGGTCTCGCAGACGAAGTGGCGGCAGACGTACGCGGTCGGCTCACCCTCCACCAGCGCCCGGTCCACCAGCAGCGGGAACTCCCCTCCGCCCGGCTCCCCCGCCGCGACGACCGCGCCCGGCGCCCGTCCCAGCAGCGCCGTACGGTGCAGCTCCCCGCCGACCGGCCCGGCCACCGCCACCTCGCGGGGCCCGTCGAGCAGCGCCTCGGCGGCGGCCAGCCCCCAGCCCACGAACCGGGGCGCGCGCGGCCCGAGCGCCTTCACCACTCCGAGTGCACCCTCGGCCGCCGTGCGGTGCGGCTCGGAGCCGGTGTGCGCCGCGTACGACAGGAGCGCCCCGGCCGCCGCCGTCCAGCCGGACGGGGTGGCGTTGTCGGTGGGGTCCTGCGGGCGGCGGATCAGCTTCTCGGCGTCGTCCGCCGTGTCGTACAGCTGCCCGCCCTCCCCGGCGAACCGGGTCAGCACCACGTCGAGCAGCAGCCCGGCGAACTCCAGCCAGACGCCCTCGCCGGTCACCGACGCCAGCGCGAGGAACCCCTCGGCGACGTCCGCGTAGTCCTCCAGCACCCCGCTGTTCTCGCCGGCCCGCCCCTCCATCGAGGTGCGGCACAGTCGGCCGTTCTCGCCCAGGTGTACGCGTACCAGCAGGTCGGCGGCCTCGGTGGCCCGCTCCACCAGGTCGGGCCGGTCGAAGTAGGCGCCCGTCTCGGCCAGCGCCGCGACGGTCAGGCCGTTCCAGGCCGCGACCACCTTGTCGTCCCGCCCCGGACGGGGCCGCAGCTCCCGGGCGGCCAGCAGCCGGGCCCGGACGGAGGCGACCCGCTCGGCGTCGGCCACACCGTCGGAGCCGTCCGCCTCCGCGTCCACCGCCTCCCCCGCGTCCACCGCGTCCACCGCCGTGCCGGCGTCGAGCCGGAGCACCGAGGAGCCCTCCTCGAAGGTGCCCTCCTCGGTCACCCCGAAGCGGGCCGCGGCGAACGCCCCGTCCTCCTCGCCGAGCACCTCGCGGAGCTGGGCGGGTGTCCACACGTAGAACGCGCCCTCCACGTGCCGGCCCCCGGCGTCCTCGCTGTCCGCGTCGAGCGCCGAGGCGAAGCCGCCCTCGGTCGTCCGCAGCTCCCTGACCAGGAAGTCCGCCGTCTCCAGCGCCACCCGTCGGGCCAGGTCCGACCCGGTCGACCGCCACAGATGCGCGTACACCCGGCAGAGCAGCGCGTTGTCGTAGAGCATCTTCTCGAAGTGCGGGACCGTCCACTCCCGGTCCACCGCGTACCGCGCGAACCCGCCGCCGAGCTGGTCGTAGATGCCGCCCATCGCCATCGCCGCGCAACTGTCCGCGGCCATCTGCAGGGCGCCCTCGGAGCCGGTACGGGCGTGGTGGCGCAGCAGGAACTCGATCACCATCGACGGCGGGAACTTCGGCGCACCGCCGAACCCGCCGTGCGTGTCGTCGTAGTCCCGGGTCAGCCCCAGCAGCGCCCGCCCCAGGTCCGACTCGTCCGGCACGCCCTGCCCGCCGTGCGCCAGCGACCGCCCGGCCAGGTCCGCCACGATGTGCCCGGCCACCTCGGCGACCTCCCCGCGCCGCTCGGTCCACGCGGCGGACACGCCTTCCAGCACCTGCCGGAAGGACGCCATGCCGTGCCGGGGCTCGGGCGGGAAGTACGTACCGAAGTAGAAGGGCTCGGCGTCCGCCGTCAGGAACACGGTCATCGGCCACCCGCCCTGCCCGGTCGCCGCCTGCACCGCCTCCATGTACACGGCGTCGACGTCCGGCCGCTCCTCCCGGTCCACCTTCACCGGGACGAAGTGGGCGTTGAGGTAGGCGGCCGTGTCCTCGTCCTCGAAGGATTCGTGCGCCATGACGTGGCACCAGTGAATCAGCGGAAGCATAAGTGGCAGGACGCATAGCCCACACTCAAGAGAATGGGCACGTCCCGCCGCTTAGCTTCCGTCATCGCCTCCTCTCCCCATGGCCACCAGTCCACTGGATTGGAGGCGTGCTGGAGCAGGTAGGGCGACTGTGCGTTAGCCAGTCTGTTCATGCCGCCATCGTTGCACGGTCCCACCCGTGGCGGGCGGCCATCCGCGCTGCGGGCGCGGCATCGGGGGCGCCCGCTCGGGCTCCCGCGCGCCCCTGACTTTCGGCGCCGACTACGGGTCAGCTCGTCCGGTGAAGCGGGTGTTCCCGAGTCGGTGAGGGTTCGGCGTCGCGGTTCGGCATCCTCCGCCCGGTGTCCGCTTCTGCCGGGACCGCGGCTCTGCCGATCGCGACGGCGGGTGCGTTCCCGGCCGCATCCGTCACTGTTCGAAGCCGAATACCTCATCATCGAACGGGCGAAAATCTGCACTGGCGGGAGTAGACATTGGGTGGCGGTGTGGTTATGGTTTCTCTCGTAGCCCAGAGAGACAGCAGGGCCCGACAGATACGAACTGCCGGGCGCAGTACCTGTAGTTGCAGTGCGCAGGACGGTGCGGTGGTGGAGTCGCGAAGCCAGAGAAGACGCAGGACGGCGACGTGGCTGACGACCGGACCGGGTGGCCCGCAGTGATCAGGGGCCGCCGCGAGCAGTACCGCGGTTCACGCAAGGGCAGTACCCAGCAGCGAAGTGGAGTGAGAGGTACCTCGGTGAAGGCGTCGGCTGCGGACGCGCGCACCGGGTGGTTCGGCAGTGGGGTTCCAAGCCGGAGCAGACGCAGGACGGGCGACGGGGCTGGCTGCCGAAGAGCGGCGCGGGTCGAGGCCGCCGAGCAGTTCGCATCACCAGCAGTACGCAAGAGAGCAGTACCAGCAGTTCCCAGTCCCCACTGGTAGGCAGTCGATCACCGAGGGAAGAACGGAGGAGGCGAGCGCCATCAGGATCGCCCGGACGGAACAACAGGGTCCGGGTACCGCAGGACATCGATAGTGAGGTGGTCTCCGGTCAAGCAACCGCGATCCCCGCATCCCCGACACCGTTCAGGTCGGGACGGCGGACACAGAAGGCCGGCGCAGAACCAGGGCCGGCAGATGGTGTAGCAGTTCCTTCGGGGCCCTGGTGCCACAGGCACCAGGGCCCCTCCACGCGTTCCAGGAAGAGGTGCGAATGACCGCAGACGACTCGTACGACCGTCTCGACGACGACGATTACCCCGCCTACACCATGGGCCGGGCCGCCGACATGCTCGGCACCACCCAGGGTTTCCTGCGCGCCCTCGGCGAGGCCCGCCTCATCACCCCCCTGCGCTCCGCCGGCGGACACCGCCGGTACTCCCGCTACCAGCTGCGGATCGCCGCCCGCGCCCGCGAGCTCGTCGACCAGGGCACCCCCATCGAAGCCGCCTGCCGCATCATCATCCTCGAAGACCAGCTCGAAGAAGCACAGCGGATCAACGCCGAACACCAGCGCACCCACCCCACCGTCAGCCCGGCCGGCGCCGGATGACCGCGGCGGGCAGCCGTGCCGGCGCGCATGGTCGGACACGGCCGAGCGGCCTCGCGCACGCCTGCTGCGACACGGCCCCTCCGGTTCATCTCGGCCGGCTCGGTGACGACACATCAGAAGTTTTCCGAAAGAAGCGGGAATGGCCTCCGGGCGGCGGGGCAAAGGACCGCGCGTAGGAGTGCGGAAAAGGGAAGGTGACACCATGACGGCCGTGTCGGCGCGAACCGCCGCGGAACGCAACGTGCTCACGGAGCCGTGCGTCATGACCGGTGTGGACACACGGTCCGCGGTGGAGGATCTGCCGTGGGTCGAGGATGCCGGGAAGATCGCTCCCCAGGACGCACGGTCCCTGTCGAAGGTGTTCTTCGACCGCCTCCGGACGCTGGAGGAAGGCACCCACACCTACCAGTACGCGCGCAACACACTCATCGAGATGAACCTCTCCCTCGTCCGCTACGCCGCGCAGCGCTTCCGCAACCGCGCCGGAGACGACACCGAGGACATCGTCCAGGTCGGCACGATCGGCCTGATCAAGGCCATCGACCGCTTCGACCTGTCACGCGAAGTCGAGTTCACCACCTTCGCGATCCCGTACATCGTGGGCGAGATCAAGCGGTTCTTCCGCGACACCAGCTGGTCCGTCCATGTCCCCCGGCGCCTGCAGGAGCTGCGGGTCGAGCTCGCCAAGGCCAAGGAGACGCTGTCCGTCAGGCTCGACCGGGACCCGACGGTCAAGGAGCTCGCCGCCCACCTCGCCCTGAGCGAGGAAGAGGTCGTCGAGGGGCTCGTGGCCGCCAACGGGTACTCGGCCGGATCGCTCGACGTTCCCTCCTCCGACGGCGACGACGGGCGCCAACAGCGTGGCTACGCCGAGGTGCTCGGCGACTGGGACACGGCGATGGAGACCTTCGAGAACCTCCACGACCTGGCCCCACACCTGGAGCAGCTCGACGAACGCGAGCGCCTCATCGTCCGGATGCGCTTCGGCGCCGAGATGACCCAGGCCCAGATCGGCGCGGAACTCGGCATCTCCCAGATGCACGTCTCCCGGCTGCTGAACCGCATCCTGCGCAAGCTCCGCGAAGGCATGAACGTCGTGGCCTGACCCCGCTTCCCTCTCCCTCGACGGCCCCCGGTCACGCGCAGGCACCCGGGGGCCGTCAAGCATGCCTGCGGCTTCCCGCGGCGCAGCCGAGGAGGGAGACGGGGTGCACTCCTCGTGGCCGACGAGCACCCCGTGGTGAGGAGTGGGCCGCTCAGGCGGTTTCGCGGTGCTCGGGTTGCGCGGTGGGCTCGCCGACGGCGTCGCACAGAGCGGCGAGGCCTACGGCTAGGGCGCTCTGGGCGTCGGGGCTCATGCGATCCATGGCCTGGCACAGGACCTGTTCCCGGCGGTGCCGGATGCCGTGGAGGTAGGCCTCGCCGGCCTCCGTGAGTTCCAGTTGCGTGGCGCGCCGGTCCTCGGTGTGGGGGGTGCGGCGGAGGAATCCGGCGGCCTGGAGGCGGTCGCACAGGCGGGTGACGGACGGTGCGGCCGAGGAGAGGCGACGGCCGAGCGCGGTCAGGTTGATGCCTGGTTCGCGTTCGATGAGGTACATCACACGGGTTTGGGCGGAGGAGAGCGGCGCGGTGCTGAGCGTGTCGCGGTGGCGCTCCCACGCTGCCTCCAGCAGCTCCAGCATGTCGCCGATTCCGGGCGCGGTGCGGGAGGCGTGCTGGTCGTGGGAGGCGTGGGCCTCGCGCATGTGACACTCCCGAGTGGGCGCTTCGTGCCCGTTCTGGCTGGTCGATGTGAGCAGTCGCATAGATGAAGATATGTGAAGGAAAGGAAGACCGGTACCGGTGGAGAGACCCAGTGCGGTTGAGCGCGCTCTGCGCGAGGCCGCGCCCCACGAGATCTTCGACGTGCTCCGTTCCCTGATCGAGGATCGTTTCCGCGCCCACGCCGTGGAACTGTTGATGGCCGATTACGCCATGACCAGGCTGCAGCCCGTCGGTGTGCTGCCGCACACGCTGCGGCCGTTGCCGGTGCACGAGAGCGCGCCGGGCCGCGCGTTCGGGGCCCAGGAGGCGCACTGCGTGTACGACGCCCCGGCTTCCACGGTAACGGTGCACCTGCCGGTCAGCGTCCGCGGGGACCGGCTCGGCGTGCTGAGCGTCACCCTGCCGGCCACCGGGGACACGGAGGAGGCGGACGTGGCCGGGGAACTCCAGTTGTGCGCGGACGCGCTGGCTCATGAAGTGGTCGTGGCGGGACGCGACACCGACGTGTTCCTCCAGGCCCGTCGGGCCGAGCGGCTGACGCTGGCCGCCGAGATGCAGTGGCAGCTGCTGCCCGGCCGCTCCTGCGCCCGCCCCGAGTACAGCCTCGGAGCGCAACTGGAGCCCGCGTACGCCATCTTCGGCGACAGCTTCGACTGGTCCGCCTCCGCCGACGATCTGTACCTGACCGTGAGCAACGGCATGGGCGAGGGGATCGACGCCGCGCTGCTGACCAACCTCGCCGTCAACGCCCTGCGCAACGCCCGCCGCGCCGGACTGAGCCTCAGCGACCAGGCGTATCTCGCGGACCAGGCCGTCCACGGGCAGTACGGGGGCACCAAGTACCTGGCGACGCTGCTGCTCCGGTTCCATCTGCCGACCGGTGAGGTGGAGGTCATCGACGCGGGCTCGCCGCGGGTGTGGCGGCTTCGGGCGGGCACGGTCGAGACGGTCGAGTTGGAGGCGCAGGATCCGCTGGGGATGTTCGAGGACACCGCCTACGTTCCCCAGCGCCTTGCCGTCGAGCCCGGTGACCGCCTGTTCTTCATCAGTGACGGCGTCTACGACGCACTGTCACCCGGCGGAGAGAAGTACAGCCTGCGGGCCCTGGCGAGGTCGATCACCAGCACGCGGCTGCTCCCCGCCTCCCAGGTGCCCCGGGCGATGCTGCAGGAACTGCTCGGACACCGCGGCTCCGGCCCGGCCGCCGACGACTCGCTGGTGATGTGCCTGGACTGGCACGGACGCCCCACCGTCGAACGGGAGAACTAGGCCGTGTCTGACCATGCGCGTCGGATCCGCGGGCGGTGTCCGGTGCGGTGCCTCGCAAGGCGGAGGACCGCCCGCGTACTGGCTGTACGCGGGCGGTCCGACAACACCGCGAGGTGCCGTGCCGGGCGCCGACCGCCCGGCGGGAATGGTCAGACACGGCCTAGCCTCCGGGCGCACTTGTGTGATCGACGCGTGAAGGTTCCGGTCCCGCGGTGTGCGCCTCGCGTGCAGCACACCGGGACGGGAACACGGCACGCGGGGGCAGGTTGCCATCGAGGACACCCCTGGAGGATGCTTGCCGCACGGCAAATATGTTCAACGAGCAGGGGAAGGTGGTGCGGTTCGCCCAGGGCGGGCCCTATTCCATGGCCTCAACCAGGGAAAATACCGCTACCCGAACCAGTTGGTGGGGCTTGGCCCCCTACCCCGCCATGGTGGCGGACGCGGCTGGGACGCTTCTTGATCTGAACAGCGCGGCCGACCTCCTCCTGGGCGGTGCGACGCCCGGGGCGAGCATGCGGGACGTGGCTCCCGGCTGGTTGGCCGAAGCCCACCGACGCATGACGGAGGCACACATCGGCTCCGCCCGACGGGCCGACGAGGAGTCCGCCGCGCCGGCCCCGGTGTCGGGGCGGATCGGGGCCCAGAGCTTCGAGGCACATGCCACGCGCACACCGGAGGGGAGTGTGGTGTGGTGGCTGGTCGACGACACCGATCGGCGGCTCGCGGAAGAGGCGCTTCTCACGGAGCGTGAACGCACTCGTTTCCTTTCGGAGGCGTCCAATGTCCTGCTGGCCTCGTTGAACACCGACAGGTGCATGGCCGCGACCGCGCAGCTCGCCGCCGAGTACCTCGCGGACGTCGCCATCGTCGTCGCCCCCGCGAAGGGCGGCGAACTGCCCGTCTCCCGAGCCCTCACCGGGCAGGAAGCCGACCGCGCTCTGCTCGTCGCCGACCCGTCCGATCTCCCCGGACTCGCGGAAGCGCTCCAGGGGTTCCCGCCCGTACCGTCGCGCTGGATCGACCCCGCCGCACTGCCGGCGTGGGTCCTCCCCGACGGCTTCACCGAGAAGGTCGAGTCGGTCGTCGTGACCCCCCTGCCCGGCCACGGGGTGCCGGCGGGAGCCCTGATCCTGCTCCGCCGCAGCGGTCGCACCCGGTTCAACGAGAACGAAGAGGTCTTCGCCCGCCTGTTCGCGGCCCGAGCCGGTGCCGCGCTGTCCGCCGCCCGCCTCTACAGCGAGCAGAGCGCCATCACCCAGACCTTGATGCGCGACCTGCTGCCCCCGAGCCTGCAACGCCTGGACGGAGTGGAGATCGCCGGCGGCTACCGCCCCGCCGGCTCCGCCGAACAGGTCGGGGGCGACTTCTACGACGTCCACCCCGGAACCACCGTGGCGGACGCGTCCCTGGTGGTCCTCGGGGACGTGTGCGGCAAGGGACTGGAAGCCGCCGTCCTGACCGGCAAGATCCGCAACACCCTGCAAGCGCTGCTCCCGATGGCTGACGACCACGAACGAATGCTGCGACTCCTCAACGGCGCCCTGCTGAGCTCCCATCACACCCGCTTCGCCACGCTCGTACTGGCCTCGGTGCACCGTACGGAGAACGAGGTGCGACTGCGCCTCACGTCGGCCGGCCATCCCAGCCCCCTCGTGGTCCGCGCCGACGGAATCATCGAGGAGGTCCCCACCCGCGGTTCGCTGATAGGGGTCCTCCCCACGATCGAGGCCCTCACCGTGGAAGCCGTTCTGGAGCCGGGCGACACCTGCCTTCTCTACACCGACGGATTCACCGAAGCCCGCGGCGGCCCCCTGGGTGACGAGATGTTCGGAGACGAACGCCTGCGACAGGCCCTGGCCGAGTGCGCCGACATGCCGGCCGAAGCCGTCGTCGAGCGCATCCAGATGCTCGCCTCCCAGTGGCTGCGCGACGGCCGCCACGACGACATGGCCCTCATCGCCATCAGTGCACCCCGCACCCAGCATCTCAGCGCCGTGAACGGCCGCACCCGGGGCAGGTACACCGCGTGACCCCCACGAGCACCGACGTCCAGGGTCTGCGGGATCAGTTGTGGGCGGCCGTCACGTCCCGTGACGAGTACCGCGCCGCGGACATCGTCTTCACGGCTCTCGACGACGGCCTGGACGCGGAGACGGCCCTGCTGGCGCTCATCGCCCCCGTGCAGGCGAAGGTGGGCGCCGAATGGGCCGCCAACCGGCTCAGCGTCGCGCAGGAGCACGCGGCCAGCGCCATCACCGAACGGGTCATCGCCGCCCTCGCCCACCACCCCGCCCACCGCACCCCACCCAGCCTCGGTCACATCACCGTGGCCTGCGTGGAACAGGAATGGCACTCGCTCCCCGCCCGCCTCCTGGCCGAAGTCCTCACCCTGCGCGGCTGGCGGGTCGACTTCCTCGGCGCCCAGGTCCCCACCCCGCACCTCATCGCCCACCTCCACAACAGCGGCGCCGACACGGTGGCCCTTTCCTCCTCCCTCCCCACCCGGCTGCCCGCCGCCCACGCGGCGATCACCGCCTGCCAGGCCATCGGCATCCCCGTCCTCGTCGGCGGCGCAGCCTTCGGACCCGACGGCCGATACGCCCGCCTCCTCGGCGCAGACGCCTGGGCCCCCGACGCACGCGCCGCGGCCTGCCGACTCGCCGACGGCATCCCCGCCCCCACACCCGCTCGCGGGCACCAGCAGATCGACGACCTGCCCCATCTGACGGACCAGGAGTACACGCTCGTCAGCCGCACCCAGCCGCAGCTCGTCAAGACCGTTCTCACCCGGCTCGAAGACCGCTTCCCCGCGATGGCCACCTACACCAACCACCAGCGTGAGCGCACCGCCGAAGACCTCGCCCACATCGTCGACTTCCTCGCCGTCGCCCTCTACACGGACGACGACGACCTGTTCACCACGTTCATCACCTGGACCGCGGGCATCCTCACCGCACGCCAGGTACCCGCCCGTTCCCTGCACCCCGCCCTGGACATCCTGGCCACCGAACTCAAGGACTTCCCCCGGACCACACGGCTGCTCGACCAGGCACGCTTCGCTCTGGACCGTGCACCCGCCGCCACCGGGCCGCACCCCGGAGCGACCACATGATGCCTCTGCCCTCCTCCTTCACCCTGACGGCAGAGACCGGCCGCGGCAGTGCATGCCTCCACCTGGACAACCGGCCCCCGTTCCTCCGGCGCCTCCTCGGCATCACCGGAATCCAGCAGCTCTTCGCCCAGCCCCACACCGCCCGACAACAAGCCGAATGTCCTCGGGCGCCGGTCACCTGGACGTCGTGACGCCTCTGACGCGCAAAGGCGCGGGCCGGACTCCGCCGTAGGGTCAGCGGGCGTCCGGCTCGGGCCGGGGCAGTTCGTCCAGGTCGAGGGTGTACGTACGTCCGTCGGCCAGCTCGATGGGCAGCTTGCCCGAGCCGTAGTTGTGCGTGTGGGCCGCGATGTAGCGGGATCCGGCGGGTCGGGTGTGGACGACGACCTCGGCGGCGTACGGGTCAACCACCACGTAGACCGGGATGCCGGAGCGGCCGTACTTCGCGGTGCAGTCGTCGTAGTCCTTGCGCGCTGAGGAGACCGACACCACCTCGGCGATCAGCAGCGCGTCCTCGAAGCCGTAACGCTTGCCGTGCCGCTGCGCGTCCTCCCGCATGATCGCGAAGTCGGGGGCAGAGTTCTCGTCGGCCGGGAATTCGATGTACACGTCGGAGATGACCTTCGCGTGCCGACCGAGGGCCAAGGAGTCGATCTGCATCGACCTGATGGTGTTGGAGTGCTCCTCGCTCCGCGGAGTCATGACCACCTTCCCGTCGGTACCGAAGAAGACCACGTACCCCGCGGGGAACTCGGTGTGCATGACCGCGTCGACGCTCATCAACAGCCCCTTCCCTTGTCCCTTCGCCCCTCAGGATATGGCGTCGCGGCGCTGCGGGTCGTCCACCACGATGAAGGAGGCCCGGGGAAGCACCGAACCCCTTTCCGGACGGGCCCCGCGCAGTGGGCGGCCCAGAATCTGGCGCATGTCGGCTTGCCACTCGGGCGCCCGATGGGGCAGTCGAGCCCATCGACCTTTACCCGGGCGACGGGGCTCCGATCCGATGGCTCACCCCGTGGGTCCATGCGGATGGTCCGTGTCCCGATCATCTACACGAACGTCCTCGACCCGGCCACGAAGAGCTACCGGGACCCCGAGATGTTCACCGGCGCGATCGAGGCGGCCGTGTCCTTCTCCGGGGTTGAGACACGGCGGGGCTCACCGAAGGCTCTGACGCACGCCCGGCGGCGAGCCGGGTCGGCGCCCGGTGACGGCGATGCGGGCCACCGGGAGCAGTCCGGCGGTCAGGAGCAGCCCGCCGACCGGCAGCAGGTCGAGGTCGACCGAGAAGAGAAGGAAGCCCGCGAGCACCAGCAGAGGGCTCCACACCGGCAGCGCACGAGGCGTGGCGGTCACCGGCATGATCAGAAGAACCAGCCAGCCGAGTTGGAAGGCGAGCGGGCCCGCCAGTTGCAGCGGTTCGGGCAGGGGTGCGGCGTCGTCCAGGGCCGCGAACAGGTCGCCGAGAATCACCCGGAGGAAACAGGCGATCCCGAACAGGCTGACCGCCGTGGCCGCGTCAGCGGCGTGACGCCCGTAGCCGGTGGTGGCGCGAGCGATCCGCCGCAGCCGGAACGTCACCACACCGAAGAGTAAGAAGCCGACGAAGAACAGGGTGTGCCCGACGTTCCAGGCAAGCCCTGGCCCGTGCTTTCCGTCCAGCCCGTCGACAAGGCGCAGAACGCCGTAGAGGACCAGCAGAAGCGGGGCGACGAGGACGGCTGCGTCGCGGCCGCCCGTGAGTTTCGGAGTCATGCGAGGAGACTCGCAGTCGCCCGGCGTCCGGCCTATCGGGGACGTCCCTACCCGGTCCGGGAAAGCTCCCCTAAGGGGTCGCGGGGAGGCGAGGGCACACCCCCGCGCCCCGCGCCGTACGGACATGGCGCGGGGCGGAACAGGGCACCGCCCGAAGGACGGCGCCCGGGTACTACTTCCCGCCGGCTCCGGCGGAAGCGGTCCCCGGGGCGGCACCGTGACCGGCACCGGTGGCGGCGGGCGCGGGTGCCTCGGTCTCGTCCGGGGTCTCCTCGAAGTTCACCCGGCCCATGTGGCGGTTCATCGACTTCATCAGCAGCCACACGCCGACGGCGAGCGCGGCGAAGACGAGGAAGCCGAGAACGCCGGGGGTCACCTTGTTCTTGTCGAGCTCGTCGGCGGCCAGCGGGACGAGATGCGTCAGTGCCTGGGTGGAGTACATATCAGGCATTGTCGCGGATGCCCGCGAAGAGATCGCTCTCGGGGAGGGAGGTATCGACGCTCGACTTCACGAGCTCGTACTCCTCGGTCGGCCAGACCTCCTTCTGCACGTCCATCGGCACGCGGAACCAGCCGCCCTCCGGGTCGATCTGCGTGGCGTGGGCGATGAGCGCACGGTCACGCACCTCGAAGAACTCCGCGCACGGGATGTGCGTGGTCAGGGTGCGTTCGGTGTGCTGCATCTCGTCCCAGCGCTTCAGCCAGTCGCCGTACGGGGACTCCAGGCCGCGCGCCAGGAGCGCCTCGTGCAGGGCGAGGGTGCGGGGCCTGTTGAAGCCCTGGTTGTAGTACAGCTTCCGCGGTTCCCAGACGGGGCCGAACTCGTCCTCGGGGAAGCGCTCCTTGTCGTTCGCACCGTCGAACGCGATCATCGTGATCTTGTGGGTCATGATGTGGTCGGGGTGCGGGTAGCCGCCGTTCTCGTCGTACGTGGTGACGACCTGCGGGCGGAACGAACGGATCCGGGCGACGAGGCGCCCTGCGGCGGTCTCCTCGTCCTCCAGTGCGAAGCAGCCCTCGGGAAGCGGAGGCAGCGGGTCGCCCTCGGGGAGGCCGGAGTCGACGAAGCCGAGCCATTCCTGCTGGACGCCGAGAATCGCGCGGGCCTCGTCCATCTCCTTCCTGCGCACCTCGTGGATGTTCTCCTCGATGTACGCGTCTCCCTGGAGCCGGGGGTTGAGGATGGAACCACGCTCGCCACCGGTGCAGGTGACGACCATGACGTCCACCCCCTCGGACACGTACTTGGCCATGGTGGCCGCGCCCTTGCTCGACTCGTCGTCGGGGTGGGCGTGGACGGCCATCAGGCGCAGCTGCTCGGTCAAGACTCGGTCCTCAGTTATTCGTCGCGATGGGCAACTCCTATAGTGACCGAACGGGAAGGTGGAAAATTCCTCGATTCCCTGCACAGGAGGAACGATCATGACGGCGCTGCGCGAGGCCACACCCGAGGGCCGGTACGGCCGGAGCCGGGACGAGCAGGCCGACCGCAAGCTCAGGGTGGTCGGCGCGGTCCTGGGTGCGGCGCTGGTCGGCGTGATCGTGTGGATCGGTGTGGACTACATCGGCGGTACGGACATCAGCGCCGAGCTGATCAAGTCCAAGGTCGTCTCCGACGAGCGGGCCGAGGCCCATCTCGAAGTGCACAAGGACAAGGACTCAGGCGGCTTCTGCACGGTCCGCGCCCTGGACGCGGCGGGCAGCGAGGTGGCCCGCAAGGACTTCCGCTTCGACCAGCACGTGGGGCGCGTCGACGAGGTCGTGGCGCTGCGGACGACGGCCCGGGCCAGCGCGGTGGAGCTGGTGGGCTGCACGAGCGGCGGCTCGGCCGGCTGAGCCCCCGGCGTTCCGCTCGCCGCGGACCGCCCCGTGCGCGCTGTGCGCCCCGTGCCGCCCGTACTGTCCGCCACGCCTCCAGTGGCGCCGGGTAACCTTCTCCCCCTTTGCCCGGGAAATTGTTAGGCTCGTGGTTTCGCCCACCCGTGAGGGAACAAGCTCGGGGTAGGGCGATGCTTTGTATTCCCAGCACCGACGAGGAGCACCTGTGACCCAGACCAGCGAAAACGTCACCTGGCTCACGCAGGAGGCGTACAACCAGCTCAAGGCCGAGCTGGAGTACCTGTCTGGTCCCGCGCGCACGGAGATCTCCGTAAAGATCGCGGCGGCCCGCGAGGAGGGCGACCTCCGCGAGAACGGCGGGTACCACGCGGCCAAGGAAGAGCAGGGCAAGATGGAGCTCCGGGTGCGTCAGCTCACCCAGCTCCTGGAGCACGCGAAGGTCGGCGAGGCGCCGGCCGACGACGGTGTGGTCGAGCCCGGCATGGTCGTGACGATCGCCTTCGACGGCGACGAGGACGACACGGTGACCTTCCTGCTCGCCTCCCGTGAGTACGCGAGCACGGAGATCGAGACGTACTCGCCGCAGTCGCCGCTCGGCAAGGGCGTCAACGGCAAGCGCATGGGCGACGACGCGGAGTACGAGCTGCCCAACGGCAAGAAGGCCACGGTGAAGATCCTGTCGGCCAAGCCGTACACCGGCTGAGCCACCGAGTCTCCCGCGTCGCGCCGCGACGTACGAAGCCCCGGTCGCGGACTCCCGAGGAGTCCGCGACCGGGGCTTTCGCGTGACCACCGGCGCCCTGGCCCGAACTCCGTACAGGTGTGCCCCTGTTCGCCGGCTTCTGCGGGCGGGGACACAGCCGTTGGTCGCTCAGTGGGGCGCGAGCCTCAGACCGCCGCCCGCCGGTACTTGCGGACCGCCAGCGTCCGGAAGACCACGGTGATCACGACGGACCAGATCAGCGAGGCCCAGACCGGGTGCTGCATCGGCCAGGCGTCGGACGGGGAGACACCCGGGTTGCCGAAGAGGACGCGGCACGCCTGCACGGTCGCGCTGAACGGGTTCCAGTCGGCGATCGGCTGGAGCCAGGACGCCATCTGGCTGGAGTCCACGAAGGCGTTGGAGATGAACGTCACCGGGAAGAGCCAGATCAGGCCGCCGGAGGTCGCCGCCTCCGGGGTGCGTACGGTCAGCCCGATGAGGGCGCCGATCCAGGAGAAGGCGTACCCGAGCAGCAGGAGCAGGCCGAAGGCGCCCAGAGCCTTCCAGATGCCCTCGTGGATGCGCCAGCCGACGAGCAGGGCGACGACCACGAGCACCATCACGGTGAGGGTGGTCTGTACGAGGTCGGCGATGGTCCGCCCGGTGAGGACCGCGCCCCGGGCCATGGGCAGGGAGCGGAACCGGTCGATGAGGCCCTTGTGCATGTCGTCCGCGATGCCCGCGCCGGCTCCCGCCGTGGCGAAGGTGACGGTCTGGGCGAAGATGCCGGCCATCAGGAAGTTGCGGTAGACCTCCGGGGAGGTCGAGCCGCCCACGTTCATCGAGCCGCCGAAGACGTAGCTGAACAGCACCACGAACATGATCGGCTGGATCAGCCCGAAGAGAACCACCTCGGGGATGCGGGTCATCCTGATCAGGTTCCGTTTGGCGATCACCAGGGAGTCGCCGACCGACTGGACGATGCCGCCGGACGGGCGGGGGGCCAGGCTCGTCGGGGCCTCTTCCGTGCGCGTGGTCACCGTGCGTCCTCCTTCGCGTTCCCGGACCCGGGGGAAGCCGCCGTCGAGCCGCCCCCTCCCGTGCCGCCTCCGGTGTTGCCGCTCTCTCCGTCCGGCCCTTCGCCGTTCCGTCCCTCGCCGTTCCCGTTCTCGCCCTCGGCCGCGTGGCCGGTGAGCGAGATGAAGACGTCGTCCAGGGTGGGGCGGCGCAGCCCGATGTCGTCGATCTCGACGTTCCGGCCGTCCAGGTCGCGGATGACCTCGGCGAGGAGTTTGGCGCCGCCGGTGACCGGGATGGTGAGTTTGCGCATGTGCCGCACGACGGTGACTTCGCCCTTGCCGTACCGGGCCAGTGCCTCGCGGGCGGGTTCGATCTCTTCCGGGGTGTGGACGACGACCTCGACGCGTTCGCCGCCGGTACGGGCCTTGAGCTGGTCGGACGTACCGCGTTCGATGACCTTGCCGTGGTCGATGACGCAGATGTCGTGGGCGAGGTGGTCGGCCTCTTCGAGGTACTGCGTGGTCAGCAGCAGAGTCGTTCCGCCACCGACGAGTTCCTCGATGACCTCCCAGAGCTGCTGGCGGTTGCGGGGGTCGAGGCCGGTGGTCGGCTCGTCCATGAACATGACCGGCGGCCGGACCACGAGGGCCGCCGCGAGGTCGAGCCGGCGCCGCATGCCGCCCGAGTACGTCTTGGCGGTCCGGTCGGCCGCGTCTGTGAGGTGGAACCGCTCCAGCAGCTCGTCCGCCCGCTTCTTCGCGTCGCGGGCGCGCATCTGGTAGAGCCGGGCGACCATCTGGAGGTTCTCGCGGCCGGTCAGGTACTCGTCGACCGCGGCGAACTGCCCGGACAGCCCGATGGAGCGGCGTACCTCGTTGGGTTTGGCCAGGACGTCGATGCCCGCGACCTCGGCCCGGCCGCTGTCGGGTTGCAGCAGGGTGGTGAGGACGCGTACGGCGGTGGTCTTGCCCGCGCCGTTGGGGCCGAGGAGGCCGAGGACCGTTCCTTTGGGGACGTCGAGATCGACGCCGTCCAGCGCTCGTACGTCGCCGAAGGTCTTGACCAGACCTTCGGCGTGGATCGCACCTGGCACAGGAGGTACCCCCCGTCTGCTGTGGGACCGTCTGCTGTCGGACGGACCGGTTGTCCGTTCACATACCTACGGTGCGCATCCTAGGACGTTCCGGACAATTCACACCCGAGGGGAACGGCCGGGCGCGGCCCTGCCGTGCGCGAGACAGCAGACCCGCCGTGCGCGAGACAGCGGGCCCGCCGTGTGCGAAACGGCGGCCCCGACTCACTCGACGATGAGGTGCCCGGCGGCGCGGAGGACCGCGGCGACCTCCTCGCAGTGCTCGGGGCCCTTGGTCTCCAGGTGGAGTTCGACCTCCGCCTCGGTGAGGCCGAGGCGCGGTTCGGTCCGTACGTGGCTGATGTCGAGCACGTTCGCGTCGGCGCCGGAGAGGGTGGCCAGCAGGGCGGCCAGGGCGCCGGGCCGGTCCACCATCCGCACCCGCAGGCTCAGGTAGCGGCCGGCCGCGGCCATGCCGTGGCGGAGGGTGCGCTGCATGAGCAGCGGGTCCACGTTTCCGCCGGAGAGCACGGCGACGACCGGCCCCCGGAAGGACTTCGGGTCGCTGAGCAGCGCGGCGACGGGGCTGGCGCCCGCGGGCTCGACGACGAGCTTGGCCCGTTCCAGGCAGAGCAGCAGGGCGCTGGAGAGTTCGTCCTCGGTGACCGTGCGGACCTCGTCCACCAGCTCCTGGATCAGGCCGAACGGTACGTCGCCGGGGCGGCCGACCCTGATGCCGTCGGCCATCGTCTGCGGGGTCGTCTCCAGGGCGACCGGGTGCCCGGCGGCGAGGGAGGGCGGGTACGCGGCGGCGCCCGCCGCCTGCACGCCGATGATCTTCACGTCGGGGCGGAGTGCCTTGACGGCGACGGCGATGCCGGCGGCCAGTCCGCCGCCGCCGATGCCCACGACGATGGTGCGGACCTCGGGGCACTGTTCGAGGATCTCCAGGCCGACGGTGCCCTGGCCCGCGATGATGTCGGGGTGGTCGAAGGGGTGGATGAAGACCGCTCCGGCCCGCTCCGCGTACTCCTGGGCGGCGGCCAGGGTCTCGTCCACGACCTGGCCGTGCAGCCGGACCTCGGCGCCGTACTCGCGGGTCGCGGCGACCTTGGGGAGGGGAGCGCCGACCGGCATGAAGACCGTGGAACGTACGCCGCGCAGAGAGGAGGCGAGTGCGACACCCTGCGCATGGTTTCCGGCACTCGCGGCGACGACTCCGCCCGCCCGCTCCTCCGGGGTGAGGCCGGCGATGCGTACGTAGGCTCCGCGCAGCTTGAAGGAGCCGGTGCGCTGGAGGTTCTCGCACTTGAACTGGACGGGGGCGCCGACGAGCTCCGACAGGTGGCGGCTGCCCTCCATCACGGTCGTTCTGGCCACGCCGGACAGTATTTTCTGGGCGCCCCGGACGTCGTCGAGGATCAGCGGCGGGTGGGGTGCGGACGTACGGAAGCTCATGACCGCCAGTCTCGCAGCTCGCCGCCGGGCCGCCCGCCGAGTGGTCCGGCCCCCACCCGCCCCGGCACCCCGCCTGTTCTCGGATGGTCGGGTTTGCCTACCGTGGACACACCCGCCCGCATCGCCGCGTACTGTGTCCTCCACCCATCCGACACCGCACGAAGAGAGCTATTGGCCATGCCCCCTCAGGACATGACGAATGCTGCGTCTCCTTCCGGGGACGACGTCTCCCCTCCACAGGGTCCCGACCCCGTCGTCCTCGACACGCTCCAGCACCAGGTGGCGGTCTTCGCCCGGCGTGCCGAGCAGACCCGTCTCGGTGGCGTCGGCAAGGTCCGCAACTCGATGGACCGGGCCGCGTACCTGCTGCTGAACCGGCTGGACCGGGAAGGCCCGATGGGCGTGAAGGCGCTGGCCGCGGGCATGGGCATCGACTCCTCGACGGTGACCCGTCAGGTCGCCCCGCTCGTGGACACCGGGCTGGTCAAGCGGACCTCGCACCCGGAGGACGGCCGGGCGGTGGTGCTCCAGTTGTCGCCGCGCGGGCAGGCCCGCCTCGACGAGGTGCGCGCCTCCCGCCGGGATCTGATGTCGCAGGTCACGGACGACTGGAGCGAGGAGGAGCGGGAGACCTTCTGCGCCCTGCTGACGCGCTTCAACAGTGCTCTCGCGCTCCGGCAGGCGGCTCACCAGCCGCAGAGCGACTGACCTGGAACTACCCTGGAACAGCAGGCCCACGTGAAGGACGAGGAGGCCGCCATGACCAGGAAAGTCGCCGACTGCCGTAAGTATCCGAGCGTGTCGGGCTGCTCACTGACCATCTCCGGCGAGGAGAACGAGGTCGTCCGGGCAGCGGCCGAGCACGCCGTCTCGGTGCACGAGCACAAGGACGGCCCCGAACTGCGTGAGCAGATCAGGGCCTCGCTGGACGACGAGAACGCGAAGTCCGCCGTCTGAGCGACCGGAAGCCCCTCGGCCCCGCGAGCCCAGGAGCCACAGAGCCCAGGAGCCACAGAGCCCGAGAGCTTGGAAGCCCGAGAACCTGCCGGATGTTCCGCGGTGTCTGCGGGTGTCCGGGAGTACGGTGCCGGGGCGCGTTCCCCGGCACCGTTCGTACGGGCGGACATCGCCCGGAAGGGCGGAGGGGCGATCAACGACCCTCCGCCGTAGCCGAGTTCGTCAGCCGAGTGCCTGGGCGAGGTCGGCCAGCAGGTCGTCGCCGTTCTCGATGCCGACGGAGAGCCGTACCAGGTCGGCGGGGACCTCCAGCGGGGAGCCGGCGGCGGAGGCGTGGGTCATCCGGCCCGGGTGCTCCAGCAGCGACTCGACGCCGCCGAGCGACTCGCCGAGGGTGAACAGCTTCGCACGGTCGCAGACGTTGACGGCCGCCTCCTCGCCGCCGCGCACGCGGAAGGAGACCATGCCGCCGAACGCCCGCATCTGCTTGGCGGCGACCTCGTGGCCCGGGTGGTCCGGCAGTCCGGGGTAGAGGACCTGCGTCACCTCGGGATGGCGGGTGAGCAGTTCGGCGATCCGGCCGGCGTTCTCGGTGTGCCGGTCCATGCGGACGGCGAGGGTCTTGATGCCGCGCAGCACCAGCCAGGCGTCGAACGGGCCCGCGACCGCGCCCATCGCGTTCTGGTGGAAGGCCAACTCCTCGGCGAGACCGGCGTCGTCGACGATCAGCGCGCCACCGACCACGTCGGAGTGGCCGCCCATGTACTTGGTGGTGGAGTGCACCACGACGTCCGCGCCCAGCGCCAGCGGCTGCTGGAGGTAGGGGCTGGCGAAGGTGTTGTCGACGACCAGCCGGGCACCGGCCTGGCGGGCCACGTCCGCGACGGCCGCGATGTCGGTGATGCCGAGCAGCGGGTTGGAGGGCGTCTCGACCCAGACCGCCTTGGTGCGCGGGGTGATCGCGGCGCGTACCGCGGCCACGTCCGAGGTGTCGGCCACCGAGAACTCCACGCCCCAGCGCGACGCGACCTTGGCGAACAGCCGGAAGGTGCCGCCGTAGGCGTCGTTCGGGATCACCACGTGGTCGCCGGGGGTGAGCAGCGTACGGAGCAGGCAGTCCTCGGCGGCGAGTCCGGAGGCGAAGGCGAGTCCGCGCCGGCCGCCCTCCAGCGCCGCCAGGTTCTCCTCCAGGGCGGTGCGCGTCGGGTTGGCGCTGCGGCTGTACTCGTATCCCCCGCGCAGTCCGCCGACACCGTCCTGCTTGTACGTGGACACCTGGTAGATGGGCGGAACGACGGCGCCGGTGAGCGGATCGGCGGTGCTTCCCGCGTGGATCGCGAGGGTCTCGAAGCTGTGCTGGTCGGTCATGAGGCCCGAGCGTAGTTCGTCGCGAGGGCCCGCACCGGACGCTCGGCCGTACGGGGACAATGGGTCCATGGAGATTCTGTGGTTGCTGCTCGCGCTCTGCATGATCACAGCGGTGCTGGGGCCGTTGCTGTGGCGCCGCCGGGGCGGCGGCATCCAGCTCGCGACGCCCGGTTCGCCGGACGCGGCCGACCCGGAGACGTACGGCTTCCTGCGGCAGGAGTCGCTGGACGTGCGGCTGCCCGGCCCGGACCAGGACCTGGCCGACGTGCTCCACGTGGTGCAGGCCACCCAGGAGTGGCGTGCGGCGGCCCAACTGCTCGCCGGTACGCCGGAGGAGGGCGAGATCCGGTGGCAGCGGGTACAGGCGTTCGCAGGGGCAGCCGCGCTCGAACTCGGTGAGCGGCCCGGCGTGGGCGGTGCCTGGCTGCGCTCGTGGCGTGCCGAGGCGCCCCAGGATCCGGGTGCGGCGGAGGTGCACGCGGAGTTCCTGGTGCAGCGGGCGTGGCGGTCCTCCGCGGTGGGCAGCGAGGACTTCCGGGTGCTGCTGGACGAGGCGCGCACGGTCGCCGGTGAGGCGTCGGCGCTCGCTCCGGGCGACCCCGTTCCGTACCTCACGCACCTGGCGGTGGCGCGTGGACTGGGGTACGCCCCCGAGGAGTTCGACCGGCTCTGGGCGGAGGTCCTCGACCGCGCCCCGGCGCACTTCGGCGCGCATCTGGCGGCACTGCACTACTGGTCCTCGAAGTGGCACGGCTCGCGCGAACTGGCCGACCGGTTCGCCACCTCCGCCGCCGCGCGCGCCCCGCAGGGGTCGCTCCTCGCCGCGCTGCCGCTGTTCTCGCTCTACGACAACCTGCCCGAGGTGAACCTGACGCCGAGCTTCTACCGGAGCGCGGCGGTGACGAAGGCCGTCGAGGGGGCGATGTTCGCGGTGCACTCGGCGCGCCAGGACGACCCGACGCTCGCCCATGTCCGGCATCTGCTGGTGCTGTTCCTGGTCCGGATGGAGCGCTGGTCCGAGGCGATGCACCAGTTCGTCCGCATCGACGGGTACGTCGGGGCGCTGCCCTGGACCGAGGACGCGGACCCGGCCGGCACGTACGCGGTCTACCGCGCGCTCGCGGTGGCCGGTTACGAGGCGAACGGCGGCAGCCCGGCGCGACTGCTCGGATAGCTACCCCTCGGACAGCGACCGCCGTCGCACCGGGGCTGACGCGCCCCCTGGGTCCCTCGCGCCCGCCAGGTCACCGGTGGGACACGATCCGATCACCCCCCACAACCTTTTGACCTCGCACTTTGTCGTTGTTCGTGGTCTGTCACATCCATCTGCTGTTGCCTGATTCCCGTGGGGGGAACCATTCCGTGGGCGCAACCCTGCGCGCGCTGCGCGCCCTCGTCCTGCTCGCCGGCTTCTACGTCTTCGGGCTGCTGCTCCTCGCGGCGATCCTCGCCGTCGACGTGTCCCTCACCCAGGTCGGCCTGCGCGGCCCGAACCTGCTGAAGCTGTACGTCCTCTCGGTGGTCGTGGCGCTGCCGATCGTCCAGGGCTTCCTGATGCTCCGGACACCGGAAGGCGAGGAACCTCCCGGGCTGGAGGTCTCCGAGGCCGACGAGCCGGCGCTCTGGCGTACGGTGCGCGAGCTCGCCGACGCCGTCCAGACCCGGGCCCCGTCCCGGATCGTGCTCACCGGCGACGTCAACGCCGCCGTCTCCGAGCGCTCCCGCTTCCTCGGCATGCTGCCCGGCCCGCGCGCCCTCTACCTCGGCGTCCCGCTCGTTCAGGGGCTCAGCGAGGCGCAGCTCCGCTCGGTGCTCGCCCACGAGCTGGGCCACTACTCGCACGCCGACACCCGGCTGGCCGGGATCACCGTCCGGGGCCGCGCCCAGGTGCTGCGTACCATCGCGCGGTTCGAGGAGCGCGCCGGCCGGACGGCGGACCGCGAACGCGCGCGGCTGCAGGAGAAGTCCGACCGCGCCGTCGCCAAGGGCAAGCGGCCCAAGGACGTCGACCCGGGCCGGGCGGGCATCAGCTTCCGCGCGATGTCGAAGGTGTACGGCCTGTACGCCCGGTTCTACTTCTGGGCGACGCTCGCGGGTGCCCGCCGCCAGGAGTTCGCGGCGGACGCGGCGGCGGCCCGGATCACGGGGCGCGACGCGACCGCGTCGGCGCTGCGCGAGATCCCCGGGCTGAGCGCCGCCCACGACTTCTACCTCGACCGGTACGCGACGCTCGGGCTGCCCGCGGATCTGATGCCGCCGCGCGGCGAGGTGTTCGGCGGCTTCGGCCGGATGCTGACGGCGCGCGAACTGGAACTCGCCTCGATGCGCGCCGAGCTGCCCGCCGAGGCCGTCTCCCGCTACGACTCGCACCCGCCGATCCAGGAGCGCGTGCGCCGCATCGAGTCGCTGGCCCCCGACGGCCGCACCGACGAGGGCAAGGGCGCCGCGTCCGGGCTGCTCGCCGACATGAACCGGACGCTGGCGGCACTGGAGGACGTGGTGCTGGTCGAGAAGGTGCGCTCGCTGCCCCGCGCGGCCGGCTGGCAGGAGCTGCTGGACGCGTCCATGGACGCGCGGCTGCGCTCGGCGGACTCCCCCGTGCACCGCGCGCTGGCCATGTACACGCAGGCGCCGCCGACGCTCGGTGCGCTGCTGAAGGTGATCGAGGACGGTCAGCTCTGGAAGCTCGCGCAGCGGCTGCCGCTCTCCGAGCAGGCCGCCGCCGCCAAGGGGCGCGCGTTCCGCGAGTTCGCGCGGCCCTCACTCCTCGGCGGGGTGAAGGCGATGGCACTGGCGGAGCTCTCCGCCGAATCCCGCCTGACCTGGGAGTTCTCCTGGTCGGAGCCGGCCGCGCCGCGTGTCGTCCCGCTTCCGGACGGCACCGAGCCCGATGTCGAGGCCGCTGTGGAAGCGGCGGTGGCCGACGTCCCCGAGACGGCCGCGCTGCGCGCGCTGGTCGCACCCGTCACGACCTCCCCGGACTCGCCGGACTCGCCGGCCCCCGGCTCCGCCGCGTGAGCCCTGGCGGAAGAGCGCACACACGACTCCGCACTGTTCACCACCGCACGGATTCACAGAGAGACACGACGTGACCATATTGCTCTGGGTCGTCCTGACCCCCATCGCCCTCATCGTCCTGGCCATCGTGGGCTACTTCCTCAAGGCGATCGTGTCGGGGGCCGTCGAGGGCTGGCGGGAGGGGACCTCCGAGAACGACGCGAACGGCGACGCGTACGAGCTGCCCGAGGAGTGTGCGGCGCTCGGCCTGCTCCCCCGCGACCGGCTGGACAAGACCGCGCCCGGCCCGGAGCCCGAGGTGGTGACCGCCGCGCTCACCGCCGCGGTGGCCGGTGACTGGAAGCCTGCCGCCGAGCTGATGCGGCAGACGGCCGAGGCCAAGGACTGGGAGCGCCGCTCCGGGTTCGCGTACACGCTGGGTGACAAGGCGGCGGAGGACGACGCCTGGCTGCTGGCCTGGGAGACCGCGCGCCCCGACGACCCGGACGCGGCGGTGGTGCGGGCGCGCAGCACCGTCTCGCTGGCCTGGAACATCCGGGGCGCGAAGCGGGCCACGTCCACGACGAGCGAGCAGTTCCAGGGGTTCCACACCGTCCTGGCCCGCTCCCGCGAGGAGATGGCCCGCGCCGCCGAGCTGAACCCCGCCGACCCCACCCCGTACATCACCGAGATCTGGACCGGTCTCGGGCTGGGCTACCCGCATGCGGAGATGGACCGGCTCTGGGCGGAGATCACGGCCCGTGCGCCGCACCACTACGAGGCGCATTTCTCGGCGCTCCAGTACTGGTGCAAGAAGTGGCGCGGATCAAAGGAGCTGGCCCACGCCTTCGCCGCCGAGACCGCCGCGAAAGCTCCGCTGGGCAGCCTGCTGAAGGTGTTCCCGCTGATCGCTCACTTCGAGCACGACGACACCTCCGACGGCGACTTCACGAAGACGCCCGAGGTGCTCGCGCTCGTGGACGCCGCACTCGCGGACGCCGCCGCCGCCGACCCCGACCACCCGCGTCTGGCGGAGGTCCGCCACGTGCTGGCCTACTTCCTCTCGTTCCAGGACCGCGACGCGGAGGCGGTGGAGCAGTTCACGCTCGTGGACGGGTACGTCGGCTCGCTGCCGTGGTCGTACGACGGGGATCCGGCCAGGCTCTACTGCCACCTGCGCGACCTGTCCGTGAAGGCGGTGGCGAAGGCCTCCTGACCTGGCCTCCCGACCCGGCCTCCCGCGAGGAATGCGGGGCGGTACGCAGGCGTTGTCCCCATACCGCCCCGCAGAAGGAGGACCGATCATGTTGTTCGGCCGTACGCCCGTGCTCCCCACCCCCGAGCAGGCCCTGAAGGGCAGCCCGACCCCGACGTTCACGGTGCCCGACCGCCACATCGTGCTCGGCAACCCGCTGCAGGGGCCGTACCCGGAGGGCCTGGAGGTCGCCGACTTCGCGCTGGGCTGTTTCTGGGGAGCCGAGCGCAAGTTCTGGCAGACGGAGGGCGTCTGGACGACGCTCGTCGGCTACCAGGGCGGCTACACCGAGAACCCCACGTACGAGGAGACCTGCTCCGGCCAGACCGGTCACACGGAGGCGGTCCGCGTGGTCTTCGACCCCGAGGTCGTCCCCTACACCGAGCTGCTGAAACTGTTCTGGGAGTCGCACAACCCGACCCAGGGCTTCCGCCAGGGCAATGACGTCGGTACGCAGTACCGCTCGGCGCTCTACACCCACTCCGCCGGGCAGGCCGAGGCCGCCGCCGCCTCGCGCGAGGCGTACCAGAAGGTCCTGACGGGCTCCGGATACGGCGACATCACCACCGAGGTCCTGCCCGCCGAGGGCCGCACCTTCTGGCCGGCCGAGGGCTACCACCAGCAGTACCTGGAGAAGAACCCGGGCGGCTACTGCGGCATCGGCGGCACCGGAGTCTCCTGCCCGATCGGCGTGGCCCGCGCGGGCAGCTGATCCGAACCGTGCCGGGCCCAGGGGCGAACCCGGGTCCGGCACGACAGAACACCTCGGCGAGGGGCGTCCACCACGGGCGTCCCTCGCCGCCGTTCCGGGCGGGGCGCCCTGGACGGATCAGGTGGCGCCGGTGAGCGCGGCGAAGCCGGCGACGAGGCCGACGAGGGCCAGCACCCCGAGCAGGCAGAGGAGCAGCACCAGCCAGCCTGTCAGGATGGACACCAGGGCGACCCCGCGCCCGGCGCCGCCGAGGCGCTTGCCCCGGAAGCGGGCCACGTGTCCGGCGGGGATGGCGATCAGCGCGCACAGGACCGCGAGGGCGATGAAGACGGCCGGGTTCATCAGCGCGATGCCGGTGGCGAAGTTCCCGACGGCACCGACGGCGCCCAGCGCGAAGAACCCGCTGACCGTCGCCGCCCGGTTCCTGGGCGCGGGCGCGGAAGTGTCTCCCGGAGCCGGTGCCGGCTCCGGTCCCCCGGCCGTCGCCGGTATGCCGTCCGTCGCCGGTATGCCGTCCGTGCCGTTGCCGTGCTCCATGTGTCCCGCCCCCGTGATCGCCGTGCCCGCTCGCCGTGCCCGCTCGCCACGGGATTTTACGGGGCAGCCCGGGCCGTCCTCGGCAGGCCGACGAGCCGTCGTCCCGTCAGGCGGCCAGCCGCACCTGGGCCCTGGGTATCGAGCGGGAGGGGACGAGCCCGGTCGCACGGGCCGCCGCGCGGAACGCGCTCCGGCGGGCCAGCTCCGACGCCGCCCGGCCGAGCACGTCGGCGAGGCCGAGCCCCAGCGCGTGCGCGGCGGAGGCGAGCACCTCGGAGGATGCCTCCTTGCGGCCCCGCTCCAGCTCGGAGAGGTACGCGAAGGAGATCCGCGCCGAATCCGCGACGTCCTTCAGCGTGCGCTCCTGGGAGAGGCGTTCCTGCCGCAGCACCTCGCCGACGAGGTCGCGCAGCAGCGGCTCCCGGGGCGCGGCCGATGCGGGAGTCCGGGGGGCGGGGGGCGCGGAGGCCGGGGCCCCGGAAGCCGGGGTCGCCGGGACCGGCCGCAGGGGTATCACCCGGGCGCCACGCGTGAGGCCGCGCCCGGCCCCACGCGCCTGCCGGTCGTCGTACGGGCCGCGTTCGTACGGGCTGGGTTCGTACGGGCCGGGTTCGTACGGGCTGGTGTCCCTCGCTCGGTTCGTCATCGTTCAAGCGTAGAAGCGGCGCCGCGCCCGTGGGGCGTACAGCGCTGTGCCCTCGGCGGATCTGCTGACGGAGAAACAGCGCAACCCCAGGGCCCCGTAACACCGCCCCGCCGCCCAGAAACACCACCCCCGAGCACCGCCCCGCCGCCTCACCGCCCGAGCACCGGGGGCCGGTTCCACGCGCACCCGCACGCACGGAACCGGCCCCCGGCCGAGAACGGTCACCCGTCAGGTCAGATGAGACCCTGGGCCAGCATCGCCTCGGCGACCAGTTCGAAGCCGGCGATGTTGGCGCCGACGACGTAGTTGCCCGGACTGCCGTAGCGCTCGGCGGTGGTGTAGCAGGAGTCGTGGATGTGCCGCATGATCTCCTCCAGGCGCGCCTCGGTGTGGGCGAAGCTCCAGGAGTCGCGCGAGGCGTTCTGCTGCATCTCCAGCGCGCTGGTGGCCACGCCACCGGCGTTCGCCGCCTTGCCGGGGCCGAACGCGACGCCAGCCTCCTGGAAGACGCGGACGGCCTCCGGGATGGTCGGCATGTTGGCGCCCTCGGCGACCGCCTTCACGCCGTTGCGCACGAGCGCGCGGGCGTCCTCCTCGTGCAGCTCGTTCTGCGTGGCGCAGGGCAGCGCGACGTCGACCGGCACGGTCCACAGGCCGGTACCCGCCACGAAGGTGGCGGAGGCGCCGCGGCGCTCGGCGTAGTCGGAGACCCGGCCCCGGTTCTGCTCCTTGATCTCCTTGAGCAGGTCGAGGTCGATGCCCTTCTCGTCCACGACGTAGCCACTGGAGTCGGAGCAGGTGATGACGGTGGCGCCGAGCTGCTGGGCCTTCTCGATGGCGTAGATGGCGACGTTGCCGGAGCCGGAGACGGCGATGCGCTGGCCCTCCAGCGACTCGCCCCGGACGCGCAGCATCTCGGAGGTGAACATGACGCAGCCGTAGCCGGTGGCCTCGGTACGCGCCTGGGCGCCGCCCCAGCCGAGGCCCTTGCCGGTGAGGACGCCGGACTCGTAGCGGTTGGTGATCCGCTTGTACTGGCCGAAGAGGTAGCCGATCTCGCGGCCGCCGACGCCGATGTCACCGGCGGGGACATCGGTGTACTCGCCCAGGTGGCGGTGGAGTTCGGTCATGAAGGACTGGCAGAAGCGCATGATCTCGGCGTCCGAACGGCCCTTGGGGTCGAAGTCGGAGCCGCCCTTGCCGCCGCCGATCGGCATGCCGGTGAGGGCGTTCTTGAAGATCTGCTCGAAGCCGAGGAACTTGACGATGCCGAGGTTGACCGAGGGGTGGAAGCGCAGTCCGCCCTTGTACGGGCCGAGCGAGCTGGAGAACTCGACGCGGAAGCCGCGGTTCACGTGGATGGTGCCGTTGTCGTCCGACCACGGCACGCGGAAGATGAGCTGACGCTCGGGCTCGCACAGCCGCTCGATGATGCGGGCGTCCACGAACTCGGGGCGCGCGGCGAGCACCGGGCCGAGGGTCTCCAGGACCTCCCGGACGGCCTGGTGGAACTCCTTCTCGCCCTGGTTGCGGCGGAGGACCTCCGCGTAGAGCGGCTCGATGACGCGGCTCTCGGCGGACGACGAGAGCGCGGATTCAGAAGATACCGACATCTGATCAAGACCTTCCATGGAGCAGGGGCAGATACGTGCGCGCCCGTCCCGAGAGCGCACCCGGCCCTGGGACGTGTGCCGAAAGTCCCGCCTGCCCGGCGCCACCGGACCCGCCCTCCGGGCGGACGGCGCTCCTTTCGACACACGGTCACGCCGCCCCGCACGCGTGCGGACACGTACGGGGGACGATCAGAACCGGTGTATGGCTCAATTGTCCTCTCGGAAGGCGCGCACCCTCCGGATCATCCACATAGTGGCCACCGCGCGACGGTCGTGCCGGGCGGACCGGGCCGACGAACGGCCGTACGGTTCCGAAGGATCACCGTCTTGCCGCCACCCGGACGAACACCTCTCGACGTGACCGGAATCACAGCGGAGCGACGTCCGGCCGCCCCCGCACGGAACGCCCCCCCACGTACGGAACGTGCCGCCGTACGGAACGTGCCCGCGCACACGGACGCGCCGGCCACCCGGGGGTGGTCGGCGCGTTCGTGGTGCGGGGCGACAGGATCAGGCGGAGGCGTTCTCCGTGATGGTGACCTTGCCCTTGCGGATGGTGGCGAGGCGCGGGGCCTTGCGGGCGAGGGAGCTGTCGTGGGTGACCATGACGAAGGTCAGCCCCAGCTCCTTCCAGAGCCCTTCGAGCAGCGTCATGATCTCGTCACGCATGGACTCGTCGAGGTTGCCGGTCGGCTCGTCGGCGAGGAGCACCTTGGGCTTCTTGACGAGCGCGCGGGCGATCGCGACGCGCTGCTGCTGCCCGCCGGACATCTCGCTCGGCAGGTGGGTGGGGCGGTCGCCGAGGCCGACCGACTCCAGCGCCTCGATGGCCCGCTCGCGGCGGAGCTTGGCGCTGATGCCGAGCGGGACCAGGGCGGTCTCGACGTTCTCGGCGGCGGTGAGCGTCGGGATCAGGTTGAAGCTCTGGAAGACGAAGCCGATGGACTCGGCCCGGACCTTGGTGAGCTTGGCCTCGGAGAGCTTGGCGAGGTCGACGCCGTCGAGCTCGATGGTGCCCTCGGTCGGCCGGTCGAGACCGCCGAGCATCTGGAGGAGGGTGGACTTGCCGCCGCCGGTGGGGCCCTGGATGACGAGCCGGCCACCGTCCTCGATGGTCAGGTCGACCCCGGCGAGCGCGTCGACCTTGGTCTTTCCCCGCAGGTAGCGCTTGGTGACGCCTCTGAGCTGATACACGTGTGGACTCCTGCTGTACGTACGGAAGTTGAGGTCGTGGAGCCGGTGACTACTCGACGCGGCGCAGGGCGTCGGCCGGGCGCAGCCGGGAGGCGCGCCAGCCGCCGAACGCGCCGGCGATGAGCCCGCCCGCCACGGCCAGTACGACAGCGATCACGATGGTGGAGAGGGAGACCGGTGCGGTCAGCGCGATGTCCAGGGTCTTCGCGGCGGCCTGACGGCCGGGGCCGCCCATCCCGCCGCCGCCCATGCCGCCGAAGCCGCCGCCACCGCCGCCGCCGCCGGAGGAGCCGAGCTCCGCGGTGAGGGTGGGGCTGATCGCGGTGACGATGTAGGCACCGGCCAGGCCGACGGCGATGCCGAGGACACCGCCCATGAGGCCGTTGACGAGCGCCTCGCCGACGACCTGGCGGGTGACCCGGCCGCTCTTCCAGCCGAGCGCCTTCAGGGTGCCGAACTCGCGGACGCGGCGGCTGACCGCCGAGGAGGTGAGCAGGCCCGCCACCACGAAGGCGGCGATCAGGACGACGATGGAGAGCCACTTGCCGACGCTGGAGGCCAGGTCGGAGGCGGTGGAGAGGGAGCCGGAGACCGTGTCGGCCAGGTCGGCGGAGGTGGTGACGGTGGTACCCGAGATGTTCTTCTGGATGGCCGACTTGACGCTGTCGATGGCGGTGGAGTCCTTGGCCTTCACGTAGACCGTGGTGACCTTGGCCTTCGAGTCCGAGAGCGTCTGGGCCTGCTGGAGCGGGATGTAGACGTTCGCGGCGGCGTCACCGCTGCTGGCGGTGGAGACACCGATGATCGTGAACTTGGTGCCGGAGATGGTGACGGTCTTGTCGACCGCGAGCGACTTCTCCTTGGCGTAGGAGGCGTCGACGATCGCGACCTTGCCGTTCGTCTCGGTGGTCTTGAAGGTACGGCCCTTGGTGATCTCGGAGGAGGTCAGCGGTCCGAGGTCCTGGTGCGCGACGTCGGTGCCGTACACGGTGAAGGAGTTGACGTCGAAGGAGGCGCCGCCGCCCTGGACGCGGCCCTGCGGGGCGCCGCCGCCCTGGCCGCCGTAGCCGCCCTGGCCGCCGCTGTTGCCACCGGACGAGCTGTCCTGCTTGAACTCGCCGCGCTTGAACTGGCCGTCGACCTTCATGACGTTCAGGCTCAGCCCGCCGACCGCGGTCGCCACACCGGACTGCTGTCCGACCTTGGTGACGGTGGAGTCGGCCAGGGTCTGGAAGCCCTGGACCATGACGCGGTCGGTGCTCTGCGTCGCGTCGTCGTCGCTGTCCTTGGCGTCGAAGTTGAACTTCGGGCGCTCCTGGGCACCCGTGGTGCCCTGGGCCGCGGCGGCCTTGGTCACGGTCATGTCCGTGCCGAGGCCGTACAGCGATTCCAGGACCTTGTCCTGGGCCTTGCCCATCCCGGCGGTGACCGAGCTGACGACGATGACCAGCGCAATGCCGAGGGCGAGCCCCGAGGCGACGACGAGCGCCGCCTTTCTGCGGCGGCGCAGCTCGCGCCGGAGGTAGGTGAAGAACATGCCGCGAACCTATGGACCGGGCGTGATGGTGGGTTAAGGCCATCATGAGAGGAGAATGAGAACCTGCCGGGACGGGAACTCCGCGGCCGGTGCGCAAGCTTCGCGAAGCATCAGGAACCCCCACCAACGCCCGAGGGCGGTGGCACCGGCGGTCCGTGCGGACCGGGGGTGCCACCGCCCTCGGGAGGGGGAAAGCGGGGGGCCGGGGATCAGGCCGCCGAGTCGGCGGTCCACTCCGACCAGCTCATGTTCCAGCCGTTGAGACCGTTGTCGGGGGCGATGGTCTTGTCCGGGGAGTTCTTCACGATGACGACGTCGCCGATGATCGAGTGGTTGTAGAACCACGCGGCGGGCTGGTCGGCGTCGCCGGCGCCCTTGACGTCCTGGAGGCCGACGCAGCCGTGGCTGGTGTTGGCCGAGCCGAAGATGCTGGAGCTGCCCCAGTAGTTGCCGTGCACGAAGGTGCCGGAGCTGGAGAGGCGCATGGCGTGCGGGACGTCCTTGATGTCGTACTCGCCCTTGCCGTCGTCGTCGGTGAAGCCGACCGTGGCGCCGTCCATCCGGGTCTCCTTGTACTTCTCGGAGATCACCATCTGACCGTTGTACGTGGGGTTGTCGGGCGAACCGGCGGAGATCGGGATCGTCTTGATCGTCTTCCCGTCCTGGGTGACGGTCATGGTGTGCGCGGCCGCGTCGACGGTGGAGACCTGGTTGCGGCCCACCTTGAAGGTGACCGTCTTCTGCTGCACGCCGTAGACGCCGTCGGCGCCCTCGACGCCGTCCAGCGCGAGCTTCAGCGTGACGGTGGAGCCGCTCGTCCAGTAGGCCTGGGGGCGGAGGTCGAGGCGCTGCGAGTTGAACCAGTGGCCTTCGACCTGCTGGCCGCTGCTCGACGTGACGGTGATGCCGGCCTGGACGGCCGCCTTGTCGGTGATCGCCTTGTTGAAGTTGATCGAGACCGGCATGCCGACGCCGACGGTGGAACCGTCCTCGGGGGTGAAGTTCCCGATGAAGCTGTTGTCGGGCGAGACGGTCGTGAAGGAACCGTTCTCGTGCGCCTCGCGGCCCTTGGAGTCCTTCGCCGTGGCGATGACCTTGTACGTGGTCGAGCGCTCCAGCTGGGCGGCGGGCTTCCAGCTCTTCCCGTCCGTGGCGAGCGTGCCCTCCACGGCGTCGCCGGCGGCGGTCGTCATGGTGACGGTGGTCAGCGTCCCCTTGGCGACGGTGACCTTGGCCGCGTTGTTGATGCTGGCGTTGGTGGAGCCGTTCTTCGGCTCGATCGATATCTGGGCCTCGGACACGTCCTGGGCCGCGGCCTCGTCGACCGCGGTCTGGGACTTCTGAGAACTGCCGGCACCCGTGGGACTCGAATCGTCGCCGCCGCTGCACGCCGAGAGCACCAGCACGCCGCCGAGCAGGGCGGACGCGGCCATGAGGCCCTTGCGCCGCTTGCTGTCCGTGATCACACGCTTCTCCATCGTTGCCAATTCCCCAAAATCCCCGTAACGGCGCCGCCAGACGCGAATCCCCGTCAATGTTCCAGAACCCCGGTCGGTGGCGATCCGTTCCACATCCGTACCGGATGTGGGGAACACCACTCATCGACGCGTCTCCGGCGGCCTTGGTTCCCGCCTCCGCATGTCCGGCCCGGTGCGGTTCCGGTGCGGGCCGGCGCGCGGCCCGGAAACCGTGTCCTCACCGGTCGGGCCGGTCGTCGCGGACGGCTGCCCGCGTGGTCGTCCCTTCCATTCTCCCCGGCTGCCGGGATTCCCGGCCCGGCCCCGGTGCGGAGCCGGGCCGGGGACCGGCTACTCCTTCCCGCTCTCCTCGTCGTCCTCGTCGTAGTACTCGTAGGCGTCCGCGTCGTCGTCCTCGCCGTCGTACGCGTCGTGTTCGACGGCCTCACTGCTCCAGGAGGCCTGTGCGAGCTCGATCCCGGGTACGGCGCTGACCAGGTCGAACGGGTCGATCAGCGAAGCGAGCGCCTCTGCGGCGTCTGCCCGTACGAGGGACTCGGCATGCCTGCGCTCCTGGTCCGCCCCGTCGTCGTCGGGGTCGGGGAGGGCGTCCTCGTACTCGGCGGCGACCGCTTCCAGGGCGGTGCCGGTGAGGGCTTCCAGGTCGGTGACCTCCACCACCAGCTCCACCTGGAGGCGGATGAACGCGGGCTGCGGAACGTCTTCCGCCACCGGCTCCCGCGCGTCCCGGGCCAGGCCCCGCGCCATGTTCTGTGAAGTGCTCTCGGAAGTACTCATGGCCGGAGCGTATGGCTCCGGTTCCCGCGCGCTCCAGCGACCCGCTGCGAACAGGACCCGCTGCCGGCGGGTCCTGTTCGCGGGAAGGTCCGTTCGCGGGAAGGCCCGTTCGCCGGAGCGGTACGCCCCGGGGGCCGGACGCGCCGGGGCCGCTCGGTGCCCCTTGATGAAGGTCGTACCATCGGCCCACGGGGGTCAACTCAAGGTCGTCGTCAGGGGATCGAATCTGTGACCATCACTCGTCGCACACTGCTGACCGTCTCCGCCGCGGGCATCGTGCTGGGCGCGCTCTGCTTCGTACCGTCGGCGAAGACCACGGTCGACACGCATGCTGCGGACACCGCGTCGGCGAGAGCCGCGGCCACCGTTCCGGTGGAGCGGACGGACGAGTCGTACGGCTCGTCGAGCCGGGAGTTCGCCCAGGCGGGCTCCGGTTCCGGCACGGGCGCCACGCCGTATCTGATCGGCGGCACGGTCCTGCTGGGCCTCGGCGCGGGGTACGTCGCGCGCTCGGACCGCCGGTCCTCCTCGCCCGCGTGACATGACAGCGGCCGCCCTGCCGCCCGCCCTCCGGACCGGGGGACGGACGACAGGGCGGTTGGCCGGGCGGGTGCGTCAGTCCAGCGGTCCGGTGACCCGCTCCACGGCCCGGACCAGCCCGCCGCCGCGGACGAACGCGTCGGCGGCGGCCAGGTCGGGGGCGAGGAAGCGGTCCGGCCCCGGCCCCTCGGCGCCCGCCTCGCGCAGCGCCTCGACGGCGGCGCGGGAGGCGAGGGCGGGGAACAGCCCTCCGGCGGCGCGCAGTTCGACGGCGCGCGCCGCCGCGTACAGCTCGACCGCGACGATCCGGGAGAGGTCGTCCACGGCGGTACGGAGCTTGCGCGCGGCCGACCAGCCCATCGAGACGTGGTCCTCCTGCATCGCGGAGGACGGGATCGAGTCCGCGGACGCGGGCACGGCCAGCCGCTTCATCTCGCTGACGAGGGCCGCCTGGGTGTACTGAGCGATCATCAGACCGGAGTCCACCCCGGCGTCGTCGGCGAGGAACGGCGGCAGCCCGTGCGAGCGGTTCTTGTCCAGCAGCCGGTCGGTGCGGCGCTCGCAGATGGAGCCGAGGTCGGCGGCGACGATCGCCAGGAAGTCGAGGACGTACGCCACCGGGGCGCCGTGGAAGTTGCCGTTGGACTCCACCCGCCCGTCCGGCAGCACCACCGGGTTGTCGACGGCGGAGGCGAGCTCCCGGTCCGCGACCGTGGCGGCGTACGCGAGGGTGTCCCGGCCCGCGCCGTTGACCTGGGGCGCGCAGCGTACGGAGTAGGCGTCCTGGACGCGGGGCGCGTCGTCCTGGTGGTGGCCGGTGAGGCCGGAACCCTCCAGCACCCGCAGCATGTTGGCGGCGCTCACGCCCTGCCCGGGATGCGGGCGGATGGCGTGCAGTTCGGGGGCGAGGACCTTCTCGGTGCCGAGCAGCGCCTCCAGCGAGAGCGCGGCGGTGATGTCGGCGCTGGTGTAGAGGGCGCGCAGGTCGGCGAGGGCCATCACCAGCATGCCGAGCATGCCGTCGGTGCCGTTGAGGAGGGCGAGGCCCTCCTTCTCGCGGAGTTCCACCGGGGTGATTCCGTGCTCCGCGAGGAGTTCCGCGGCGGGGCGCACGGTGCCGTCCGGCCCCTCGGCCTCCCCCTCGCCCATCAGCGCGAGGGCGCAGTGCGAGAGCGGGGCGAGGTCGCCGGAGCAGCCGAGCGAGCCGAACTCGTGGACGACGGGGGTGATCCCGGCGTTGAGGAGGTCGGCCATGGTCTGGGCGACCTCGGGGCGTACGCCGGTGTGGCCGGAGGCGACCGTCTTGAGCCGGAGGAACATCAGCGCGCGCACCAC
Organism: Streptomyces sp. NBC_01335; assembly: GCF_035953295.1. GTDB lineage: Bacteria > Actinomycetota > Actinomycetes > Streptomycetales > Streptomycetaceae > Streptomyces. Next base: position 5,062,849 of record NZ_CP108370.1, on the reverse strand, counting down.
CTCGCGCTCCACGTGCGGGCCCATGCCCGCGGCGTGCGAGCGGACGATGTTGCGCTGGAGGCGGCCCCGCAGCTCGGGGCTGATGTGGCGGGTGGCGAGGGCGCCGAAGCCGGTGGAGACCCCGTAGACGGGTTCGGGGCGGGCCGCGAGCGCGTCGACGGTCCTGCGGGCGGCGGCGAGGGCGTCCAGGGCCTCCTGGGACAGGACCACGCGCGCGCCCTCGCGGGCCACGGCCAGGACGTCCTCGGCGGTGGTTCCGGAGGTCCCCACCACGACAGTGTGCATATCCATATTCAGGACCCTACGCACTGAAACTGGCCATGTCACCAGTGCTCGACGGGTTGACCCCTTACCGACGGCCCGCCCCGGCACCCGCCTGTCCCAGGCTCCACCGACGGCCCGCCCCAGCCGCTCTCACGGCAGGTTCCCCCGCAGCCTCCGGCGGTCGTGGGCCGGTGTCGGCGGCGAGTCGGCCAGCCGCATCACCTCGCCGTCCCGCCCGGCCACCACCGGGCCCACCGCACGGTCGGCCTTCGCGCGGTACTGCGCGGCGTCGGCGAGCCGGAAGAGCCGCCGGGCGGAGTTGACCGGCCCGATCGGGTCGCCGGTCGAGGCGACCCCGCAGGCCACCCCTTCGCCCAGCTCCAGCGCCGCGGCGCGCTCGCACAGTTCGGCGGCGACCCCGATCACCTCGTCCGCCCCGGGGCCCACGGAGATCAGGCAGAACTCGTCGCCGCCGAGCCGGGCGGCGAGGGCGTCCGGCAGCATGGCCCCGCACCGCGAGAGCACCGAGCCGAAACGTTCCAGCAGGCGGTCGCCGACGGCGTGGCCGTGGGTGTCGTTGACCGCCTTGAGCCCGTTGAGGTCGCAGACCACCAGGCTCACCACGACGTCCTCGACACGGTGCCGCTCCACCGCCTCGTCCAGCCGGATGTCCACGGCCCTGCGGTTGGCGAGGCCGGTCAGCGGGTCGGTGAAGGCGAGCTTGCGCACCTCCTCCAGCCGCTCGGTCTGCGCGATGCCCGCCGCGATCACGGCCGCGAGCACCGTCGCGAAGTCGGCGTCGTCCCGGTCGAAGACGGGCACCCCCACCGGCCGGGCCACGTACAGCTCGCCCCAGGCCCGGCCGTGCAGCACGATCGGCGCGACCACGCAGCATCCCCGGCCGCGCCGCTGGAGCGCGGCGACCCGCTGGTGGCAGAACGGGCGGGCCCCCCGGGCCGGTGCGCCGCCGCCGGGGTGCCCTTCCGCGGTCTCCACCCAGGCGTCGGGTTCGCCGCCGCCCGCCCAGCGCTCGTGCAGGAACTCGGTGATCTCCGGGAACCGGTGGACGGGGTACGCCTCCTCCTCGGGGAACTCCTCCTCCCCCTCGGCCCGCTCCCCCGCGTTCACCAGGACGCGGAGCCTGCCCCGGTCGCGCTCCCACACGGAGAGCGCGGCGAAGGAGCCGCCCAGCGCCTCGCGGGCGCCTACGGCCGCGGCCCGCCACGACTCCTTCGCGGTGTAGGCCGCCGCCATGGTCTGCGCCAGCGACACCACCGCTCGCAGTCGCACATCGTCACCACTCATCACACCAGCTTATGTACGTATGAGCCGGTGTGATCACCCGACGGATCCGGGCCGGGCCGGTGACTCCCCGATGCCGCCCCGGCACCGCCGTCACGCTGCGTCGTCCACCCGGAGGGGAGAGGCCGGGCCGGGTCACCCCAGCCCCGGCCACCGGGGCTCGCGCTTCTCGTTGAAGGCGGCCACGCCCTCCGTACGGTCGCCGGAGAAGGCCACCGAGCGCCAGGCCGCGTCCTCCACCTCGAGCCCCGTCCGCAGGTCGAGCCCGTGACCGAGGCGCAGGGCGCGCTTCGCGGCCCGCAGCCCGACCGGGGAGTTGGCGGCCATACGGCCGGCCAGCGCCAGCGCCGCGTCCCGGTCCGTGCCCTCCGCCACCAGCTCGTCCACCAGCCCCAGGGCATGGGCCTCCGCCGCCTCCACCCGGCGCGCGGTGAAGATCAGCTCGGCCGCCCGGGCCGCGCCGACCCGGCGGGGCAGCAGCTGGGTGCCGCCGCCGCCCGGGATCACCCCGACCGACACCTCGGGCAGCCCCACCACGGCGGTGCGGTCGGCCACGATCACGTCGCAGGAGAGCGCCAGCTCGAAGCCGCCGCCGAGCGCGTAGCCGTGCACGGCGGCCACGGTCGGCATCGGCAGCTCCAGCACCCCGGTGTACGCGGCGCGCGAGACCGGCCGCTGCCGCCCCAGCTCGGCGTCGCTGAGGGAATTGCGCTCCTTGAGGTCCGCGCCCACGCAGAAGGCGCGCGGACTGCTGGAGGAGACGACGGTGACGCGTACGTCCGGGTCCGCGCCGAGCGCCTCGCAGGCGGCGGCGACGGACCGGGCCATCTCCGAGGAGACCGCGTTCATGGCCTTCGGGCGGTCGAAGACCAGCTCCGCGACGTACCCGGACTCCGTGTGGCGCCGTACGACGACGAACTCCCCGAACCGCTGCTCGGACGTGACACTCATGGGTTCCATCCCTCCGGTGGTGGTGGCGTTCCGGGGGAGCTTAGAGTCCGGGGCGAACCGGAGCGGTCTCAGCGACCGCCCTCGCGCGGGGTGCGGCGGGTCAGCATCCACGGCTCGACCACGCCGAGTCCGCGTACCGGCCGCTGCCACATGGGCTGGAGCTGGAAGCGGTAGGCGGGCAGCGGCGGCTCGTCGGTGAGCGTCCGGCCCTCCTTCTCGGCGATCCGGGCGCGTTCGGCCGCGGCGAGGATCTCCTCGGCGGCCCTGGCCTCGGACTCCGGGGTGTCGCCCGTACGGATCAGCTCTTCGGCGAACGCCCCGTCCACCAGGACGGCGTCCTTCGCGGCTATCGAGGTGAGCCGGCTGGCCAGGTTGACGGTGGTGCCGAAGACATCGCCCATCCGGGTGGTGACGGTGCCGAAGGCGATGCCCACGCGCAGGGCGGGCATCGTCGTGTCGGCCGACATCGCCTCGATGAGCCGGAGCGCGATCTCTGCGGCCGTGCCGGCGTCGTCGGCGGCGAAGAGCACCTCGTCCCCGAGGGTCTTCACCAGCCGTCCGCCGTGCGCGGCCACCAGGTCGGCGGCGGTCGTCTCGAAGGCCTCGACGAGTTCGCCGAGCTCCTCCTCCTCCAGCCGCCGGGTGAGCCGGGTGAACCCGACCAGGTCGGCGAAGCCCACCGCGAGCCGCCGGTCGACCATCTCCTCGTCGTCCTGCGCCTGCACGACCCGCCCGGTGGAGGCGGCCAGCTGCCGCCGCCACACGTAGACGAGGAACTCCTGGAGCTCCGGCAGCAGCAGTTCGACCAGGGGGTACGTGACCTCGGTGCGGGTCATCCCGGGCTCGGGCGGCTCGGTGAGGCCCTCCAGGAAGGAGTCGATCTGCCATTCGGCGAGGCGGGCGGTGGTCTGGCCGGTGGAGCGGGCCACCTGGATGGCCATCGGCTCGCTGAGCAGCCCGGCCTCCACGAGACCGGCGAGGCGGCGCAGCGCCAGCACGTCGGCCTCGGTGAGCGCCTTGGCCTGGCCGATGTCGGCGAAGCCCATGGCGCGCCAGAACCGTGAGGCCAGGTCCATGGAGACGCCTGCGGTGCGGGCCGCCTGGAAGGGGGTGTACTGGCGCTCGGCGCCGAGGATCAGCTGTTCCAGCCGGATCGCCAGCGGGTCGTCGGTCGGTTCGGCCGTGTGATCGACCTCGTGATGGGGCGTGGCATGGACCGAGGGGTCCGAAGGTGGCCTCGCGCCCCCGTCCGAACCCGTGTCGCCGACGGTCACTGCCCGCCTCCTGCCCGTTCCCTGCGCACTGCCCTGCCGATCTGTGATCTGTCGCTGGATCGCCTCAACGATACGGCAGGTGTGCCCTGGCTCACGTCCTCGATGGCCCGGTACGGGTGCGTCGGACGTGACAACTCACGCTTTCGCACTCCGGCGCGCGCCGCGTTCACCCTTCCGGGCGGCGCGTGTTCACTCTCCGTACGCCCCCGTCCGTACATCCACGCGATCCACACACCTGCGCGCGATCCCGTTCCCGCCGTCCGCCGTCAGACGAGCCCGCCCGCCGCGCCGCGCAGGTGCACGATGTCGCCCGCCGAGACCGGCTGCTGGAGCCCGTCGCCGGTGGAGAGGATGAGACGGCCGTCGCCGTCGACCGCGACGGCCTGCCCGACCACCGAGCGGTCGCCGGGCAGCTCGGCCCGCACGGTGCGGTCGAGCGTGGCGCAGCCGGCCGCGTACGCCGCCTGGAGCCCGCTGCGGGCCGCGTCGCCGCCGGCCGCGCGCCACTCGCCGTACCACTGCTCCAGCGAGCGCAGGACGGCCCGCAGCAGGGTCTCGCGGTCGAGCGAGACGGCCTCGGCGAGGGCGAGGGAGCCGGCGGTGGGGGCGGGGAGTTCGTCGGCGCGGAGCGAGACGTTGACGCCGAGGCCGACGACGACGCCGTCCCCGGCGCGTTCGGCGAGGATGCCGCCGGTCTTGCGTTCCACGCCGTCGACGGTCACCAGCAGGTCGTTGGGCCACTTCAGCGCCATGTCCACCCCGGCGGCGCGGGCCAGGCCGGTCGCGGCGGCGACGCCGGTGAGCAGCGGCAGCCAGCCCCAGCGCGCCACGGGTACGTCGGTGGGCGCGAGGTAGACGGAGAGGAAGAGCCCGGAGCGCGGCGGGGCGGTCCAGACCCGGTCGAGCCGGCCGCGTCCGGCGTTCTGCACCTCGGCGACGAGCACCGCGCCCTCGGCGGGCGGGTTCGCCGAGGCCGCCCGGGCGGCGAGGTCGGTGTTGGTGGAGCCGGTCTCCTCGACCACGTCGAGCGAGGTCCACAGAGCGCCCGGCCGCAGCAGTCCGCGGCGGAGCGCGGTGGTGTTCAGGGGCGGCCGGTCCAGGTCCGACCAGCGGTTCGAAGGCGCATCCGGAGGTGTCATGCAAGTAACCCTAGGTGTGGCAAAGGACGCACTGCCGATCCGTGGGGCCGCCGATACGCTACGGGGCAGTAGCTGAACAGGAACGAGGGCTTCCCCGCGGGTGCGTGCCGGGCCCGTCCCCGGGACCGAGCCCCCGTCATGTCCCGTCACCAGGCAGGGAGCCGCCACCCGATGTCCGAGCCGCAGAGCGACATCCACACCACCGCGGGCAAGATCGCGGACCTGCAGCGCCGTATCGGCGAAGCCACGCACGCGGGTTCCGAGCGCGCGGTCGAGAAGCAGCACGCGAAGGGCAAGCTCACCGCGCGGGAGCGGGTGGACCTGCTGCTGGACGAGGGTTCCTTCGTGGAACTGGACGAGTTCGCCCGCCACCGGTCCACCAACTTCGGGATCGAGAAGAACCGCCCCTACGGGGACGGGGTGGTGACCGGGTACGGCACGGTCGACGGCCGTCCGGTGTGCGTGTACTCGCAGGACTTCACGATCTTCGGCGGTTCGCTGGGCGAGGTGTACGGCGAGAAGATCGTGAAGGTCATGGACTTCGCGCTGAAGACCGGCTGCCCGGTCATCGGCATCAACGACGGCGGCGGCGCCCGCATCCAGGAAGGGGTGGCGGCGCTCGGGCTGTTCGCCGAGATCTTCCGGCGCAATGTGCACGCCTCCGGTGTGGTGCCGCAGATCTCGCTGATCGTCGGCCCCTGCGCGGGTGGCGCGGTCTACTCGCCCGCGATCACCGACTTCACGGTGATGGTCGACCGGACCTCGCACATGTTCATCACCGGACCCGACGTCATCAAGACCGTCACCGGCGAGGACGTGGGCTTCGAGGAACTGGGCGGAGCCCGCACCCACAACACCACCTCCGGTGTGGCGCACCACCTCGCGGGCGACGAGAAGGACGCCATCGAGTACGTCAAGTCCCTTCTGTCGTACCTCCCTTCGAACAACCTCTCCGAGCCGCCGGTCTTCCCGGAGGAGGCGGACCTGGAGACGACGGACGAGGACCGCGAGCTCGACACGCTGATCCCGGACTCGGCGAACCAGCCGTACGACATGCACACCGCCATCGAGCACGTGCTGGACGACGCCGAGTTCCTGGAGACCCAGGCGCTGTTCGCGCCGAACATCATCACCGGCTTCGGCCGGGTGGAGGGCCACCCGGTGGGTGTGGTCGCCAACCAGCCGATGCAGTTCGCCGGTTGTCTGGACATCGACGCGAGCGAGAAGGCCGCGCGCTTCGTCCGTACCTGCGACGCGTTCAACGTGCCGGTGCTGACCTTCGTCGACGTGCCGGGCTTCCTGCCGGGCGTGGACCAGGAGTACGGCGGCATCATCCGCCGGGGCGCCAAGCTGATCTACGCCTACGCGGAGGCCACCGTCCCGCTGATCACGGTCATCACCCGCAAGGCGTTCGGCGGGGCGTACGACGTCATGGGCTCCAAGCACCTGGGCGCCGACGTCAACCTCGCCTGGCCGACCGCCCAGATCGCCGTCATGGGCGCGCAGGGCGCGGTGAACATCCTGCACCGCCGCACCATCGCCGCCGCCGAGGACCCGGAGGCGACCCGCGCGCAGCTGATGGCGGAGTACGAGGACGCGCTGCTCAACCCGTACGTCGCGGCCGAACGCGGTTACGTGGACGCGGTGGTCATGCCCTCGGACACCCGCAAGCACGTGGTGAAGGCGCTCCGGCAGCTGCGCACCAAGCGCGAGTCCCTGCCGCCGAAGAAGCACGGCAACATCCCGCTGTAGGAAGCGTCCGGGACGCACGAGCACGGAACGGATTGGAGCCCGCCATGATCAGGGTCGTACGGGGCAACCCGACCCCCGAGGAACTCGCCGCCGCCCTCGCGGTGGTCCGGGCGCGCGCCGCCTCGGCGGCGGCGGTGCAGGACACCGGGGGCCCGGCGCCGCGCGCGCCGTGGTCCGACCCGGCGCGGATCGCCCGCACCACCCGGCCGTCGCCCGGGCCGGGGGCCTGGGCGCGCACCTACTGGCCCGCCTGAGCGGCCTGGACGCGCCCCGGGGCCCGGTCGCCGAGGGTGACCGGGCCCCGGCAAACGGGTGGTTGAGTACCCGTACTCAGGCAGGACGGCGGCGGGCGGAGCAGGATCGGACGCATGCTCTGGTCCGACCCCGACGACCGCCCGCCGAAGGAACTGCGCGACGCCCAGGAGATGCTGCGGCGCGCGGGGTTCCTGCTCGCGCTGGCCATGGTGGTCGGGATGTTCGTGATCGGCCTGCGCTGAGCCGTCGGCCGCCGGCCCGTCGCGCTTACAGCGTGACGGCCCACAGGACGGCCTCGCCCGCGAAGGCGGCGACCACGACGATCCAGGTCAGCACCTTGGCCCAGCGCGGGAAGCGGTAGCGGCCGGGAGCGGGGACGGTCCGGTTGTGCCAGATCCACCAGATGGCACCGGCGCGCACGACGAGCGACACGCAGCTCACCGTGATCTGGATGGCCCGGCTGTCGGTGGCCGCTATCGCGAAGGCCAGGAAGAAGTTCGGCACCAGGAGCCAGACGAGGGCGACCACCTTGCGGGACCGGCTCCACCACGGCGAGAAGCACAGCGCCGCGGCGGCGCCGAAGGTCAGCAGGAAGACGGGGAGCGTGAAGATCTCGTAGATCCCCTCGTCGCCCGGGAGCTGGCTGAGCAGGCTCACCAGAGCACCCACCATCAGGCACCACACGATCGGGAGGGGGTTGCTCCACGCGGGGACCTTCGTGTCCGGCCGGTTCTCGCCCGGGTGGCGGCGCACCTCCTGGCCGTCGGTGTCCTGGTGGTCGGTGGCGTGCGTCTTCATGGTTGCTGCTTTCTCGGTGGAAGAGCTGGAGAGTGAAGAGCGGCAGGGCAGGACGGAGCTGCCGCGGACGGCTCGGTCAGCGCGTCGGGCGGTGAAGCTCGTGGTGGTCAGTGGTCAGTACCGGGCGCGTCAGTGGTCAGTACTGGGCGGTGCGGCGGCGCAGTACGCGGAGTGCGGCGGCGGTGAGCAGGGCCGCGGCGGCGAGCACCAGCACGCTGGAGGCGATCTGGAAGCCCCAGTAGTCGCCGGGCTTCAGGGCGTTCATGAGGAAGCTGTCCTGCGGGAGGGCGTCGTAGAACTGGAGGCCGAACACGCCGCCCAGGTGGAAGCCGTCGACCTGGGAGAAGAGCGGGAAGTCGACCAGCAGCACCGCCCGGGAGCGGACCAGCACCCCGGCGACCAGCCAGGTGAGAACGGGCGCCGCGACGAGCGCCGGCAAGGTGCGGCGCAGGAGTGTGCCGGCCAGCGCGCCGGCCGCGACTCCGAGGAGGACGTGGGCGACGGTCACCGGGCCGATCGTGTAGTACGCGTTCTGCCGCTCGGCGCCGTAGGTGAGCAGGCCGAGGCGGAAGCCGTGCACGGCGCTGATCCGGTACAGCACCACCGGGGGGATGGTCACCGCCGCGAGGACCGCCGCCAGGACCGCCCAGCGGACGGTGAACCACCGCCGGGGCGTGACCGACTGGGTCAGCGCGAGGACGACCCGGCGGGACTCCCACTCCCGCGCGGTCAGCACGGCGGTGACGATCGCGGCGAGCAGGGCGGGCTGGAAGGCGAGGGAGGCGCCGTCGTTCACGAGCTGCTCGGTCACGTGGTGGGCGTCGTTCGCGTAGCGCCCGAAGTGGTACTCCTGGCCGCCGACATGGGCGAGCAGGGCTGTCGCGTCCGCCCAACTGCCGTAGTGGTACAGGAGCGCGGCGCAGACGCGGGCGGCCAGCAGCACGAGGACGAGCGCGACCCAGCGGTACTGCCGTACGGCGATGAGCACGAGCGGCAGGCGTCGTCCGGGCGCGGGGCGGGTGGGCCGGGCGGTCGGGGCGGTGGTGGCGCTCATGCGGCGTTTTCCTTGCTGAGGGCGGTCGGGGCGGCGGGCGTGAGGTGGGCGAGGACCAGTTCCTCCAGCGAGGGGGTCCGTGCGTCCCACTCGGCGGGCAGCGGCCCGGCGGGGCGGATGAGCGCGCTGGTGCCGCGTCCGGCCGGGCGGGCCTCGACGACGGTGTGGCCGCCGAGGCGGTCGGGGCCGCCGGGCACGGCCACCACCGCGTGGGACGCGGTCAGTTCGTCGATGTCGCCGCAGAGCCGGACCGCGCCCCGGTCGAGCAGGAGCAGGTGGTCGCAGACGTCGGCCAGCTCGGAGATGATGTGCGAGGACATCACCACCGTGGTGCCGGTGTCGGCGACGTGCGCCATGAGCAGCCCCATCACCTCCTGTCGTGCCAGCACGTCGAGGTCGGCCATCGGCTCGTCCAGCAGCAGCAGGTCGGCGCGCTTGCCGAGGGCGAGGGCCAGGGCCAGACGGGTGCGCTGGCCGCCGGAGAGGGTCCCGACCCGGTCGTCTTCCCCCAACGGCTCCGCGATCCGCCCGGCCAGCTCCGCGTCCCAGTTGGACTGGTTGGTCCGGGCGCCCAGGTCCAGCATCTGACGGACCGTGAACCGAGGGAAGAGCGGCCGGTGCTGGGCCAGGTACGCGACCCGGGGGTGCCCGGCTCCGGGCGGTCCGCCCAGGACGTCGAGCGTTCCCGACGCGGGCCGTCGCATACCGGCCACCAGCTCCAACAGCGTCGACTTCCCGGCGCCGTTGGGTCCCACCAGGGCGGACACGACTCCCGCGGGGACCTCGAAGGTGCAGCCGTCGAGGACGTCGCGCCCCTTGCGCCCGAATCTCTGGGTGACCCCGCGGGCGGCGAGCGCTGTGTCAGGGCTGCTGGTGCGGAGGGGCATCGGATTCCTTCTGAGGGTAGAGATCGTCCAGCACGTCGGTGAACAGGGCGGCGAGGTCGTCGCGTTCGGCGCCCTCGGCGGCGGCCCGGGCCGCCACGTCCGCGAGCGCCGTCCGCCACGGCGAGTCGGCCGAGGACGCGCCGAGCGTGCCGGTGACGAAGGTCCCGTGCCTGCGCCGGGTCTCGACCAACCCCTGGGACTCCAGCTCGCGGTAGGCCTTGAGCACGGTGTTGGGGTTGAGCGCCGTCGCCTCCACCACCGCCCGGGCGGTGGGCAGCCGGTCTCCCGGCTTCAGCAGACCCAGCCGGAGCGCCTGCTGCACCTGCTGGATGATCTGGACGTAGTTCGGCACGCCGCTGCGCCGGTCGATCCGGAAGGCGAACCCCATGGCGTCACCTCCCGTATGACCAATGAACTAGTTCAATGATGCATTGAATGGTCCGGGCACGTCAAGGCGCCTCTTCCGCGGCCGGACGGCGGAAGTACCCACGCACGCGGGGAAGAAGGGCCCGGCGACCCCTCACCCGCCGTGCGGAAGGGGCCCCGGCGCCCTGCGGCCACCGCGCCGAGGCGGGCCGCACGAGGAGCCCGACGGCCGGGACCGCACCCGCCCGGGGACCTACGATGGCCCGCATGACTGCTCAGCGCCGGCTCGTGCTCGCCTCCGCCTCCCCCGCCCGTCTCGGCCTCCTGCGACAGGCGGGATTCGCCCCCGAGAAGATCGTCAGCGGGGTGGACGAGGACGCGCTCTCCGCCCCGACCCCCGGCGAGCTGGCGCTCGTACTGGCGCAGGCGAAGGCGACCGCGGTGGCGGCGCTCCCGGAGACGGACGGGGCCCTGGTCGTGGGGTGCGATTCGGTGCTGGACCTGGACGGGGAGGCGCTGGGCAAGCCCGCCGACGCCGAGGAGGCCACGGCCCGCTGGCGGGCGATGCGGGGGCGCGCGGGAGTGTTGCGGACCGGCCACAGCGTGATCGACAGGGCGAGCGGCCGTACGGCGTCCGCGACCGCGTCCACCGTCGTCCGCTTCGGCGACCCCACCGACGCCGAGATCGCCGCCTACGTGGCCACGGGCGAACCGCTGCACGTCGCGGGGGCGTTCACCCTGGACGGCCTCTCGGGCCCGTTCATCGACTCCATCGAGGGCGACCACTCCAACGTGATCGGGCTCTCACTGCCGCTGCTGCGACGCCTCCTCGGCGAACTGGGCGTCTCCGTCACGGAGTTGTGGGACTGATCACAGGCGGAGCCGGTGCCCCCGCCACGGGGGCCCGGCCCTCGGAGCTCCCGGGACCGTCGAAGCCGCCAGGGCCGCCAGGACCCCCGGCGCCACCGTCACCCTCGGTGCCGCGCGCCCGGCGCCCGGGTCCGTACCCGATCAGCGTGCCGACGAGCAGCGCCAGCGCCACCATCAGGCAGCCGAAGGCGTACCAGCCGACCAGGCCCACCGCCAGGGCTCCGAGCACCCCGTGCGCGACGGCGGTGAGGATCAGGGCGAACCGGCCCACCCGGCCCGGGGAGCGGTCGCGTACGGCGGCGGTCAGCGCGACGAGCGCGACGACGACCAGCAGGGCCGCCGAGGCGCCGCCCATCACCCAGGCGCCGGTGCTCATGGCCCCGGGCTCCAGTCCGGCCAGCGACATGTTCTGGTTCTCCGCCACGGTGGCGAGGACGGTGTTGACGATCGCCACCCCCACGGCCTCGGCGAGGAGCACGAGCGCGGTCACGACGGCCACCGGTCTGCGCACCACGGCGCCACCCCCTGTTACCCATAGTTACGTCCGACACCGCGGACCTTACTAACGGGTAATCATCTGGACAAGAGCGTGCGCACGGTCGGCGCCGTTCCGCCGTACGGCAAGGGATTTCTTCATCCATTCGTGGGGACCCGACAAAGAAAAGCCACCGGTCGTTGCGCCTACAGACAGAGACCTGAACCACACCTGGTGGCTACTGTGCGGTTAAGGATCGCGGCGTACCGTGGTCCGACAAGGGATTTTGCGACTCCGGAGGCCTCGAAATCACACTCCGTGTGGGCAAGCTCACCACTGGGGACGAGTCGTACGGCCGTGTTGGTAGTCCCTAAACTCAGCTTGTTCCTAGGAGGGAGTCATCGTGCGCAAGGTGCTCATCGCCAACCGTGGCGAAATCGCAGTCCGCGTCGCTCGGGCCTGCCGGGACGCCGGGATCGCCAGCGTCGCCGTCTACGCCGATCCGGACCGGGACGCTCTGCACGTCCGCGCGGCGGACGAGGCGTTCGCGCTGGGCGGTGACACCCCGGCGACCAGCTACCTGGACATCGCCAAGGTGCTGCGCGCCGCCGCCGACTCGGGCGCGGACGCGATCCACCCGGGGTACGGATTCCTGTCCGAGAACGCGGAGTTCGCGCAGGCGGTGCTGGACGCCGGGCTGACCTGGATCGGCCCGCCGCCGCACGCGATCCGCGACCTCGGCGACAAGGTCGCCGCCCGGCACATCGCGCAGCGCGCCGGTGCCCCGCTCGTCGCCGGCACCCCGGACCCGGTCTCCGGCTCCGAGGAGGTCGTGGCGTTCGCGCGGGAGCACGGTCTGCCCATCGCCATCAAGGCCGCCTTCGGTGGTGGCGGACGCGGCCTGAAGGTCGCCCGCACCCTCGAAGAGGTCCCGGAGCTGTACGACTCCGCCGTCCGCGAGGCCGTCGCGGCGTTCGGCCGGGGCGAGTGCTTCGTCGAGCGCTACCTCGACAAGCCGCGTCACGTCGAGACCCAGTGCCTGGCCGACCAGCACGGCAACGTCGTCGTCGTCTCCACCCGCGACTGCTCGCTCCAGCGCCGTCACCAGAAGCTGGTCGAGGAGGCCCCGGCCCCCTTCCTCACCGAGGAGCAGAACGCCCAGCTGTACGCGGCGTCGAAGGCGATCCTGAAGGAGGCCGGCTACGTCGGCGCCGGCACGGTCGAGTTCCTCGTCGGCACGGACGGCACGATCTCCTTCCTGGAGGTCAACACCCGCCTCCAGGTGGAGCACCCGGTCACCGAAGAGGTCACCGGCCTCGACCTGGTCCGCGAGATGTTCCGGATCGCCGACGGCGAGGAGCTGGGATACGGCGACCCGGCCGTACGCGGTCACTCCTTCGAGTTCCGTATCAACGGCGAGGACCCGGGCCGGGGCTTCCTGCCCGCCCCGGGCACCGTCACCACCTTCAACGCCCCGACCGGCCCCGGTGTCCGGCTGGACGCGGGTGTCGAGTCCGGCAGCGTCATCGGCCCCGCCTGGGACTCGCTCCTGGCGAAGCTGATCGTCACCGGCGCCACCCGTGAGCAGGCGCTCCAGCGCGCGGCCCGCGCGCTCGGCGAGTTCACCGTCGAGGGCATGGCCACCGCCATCCCGTTCCACCGCGCGGTCGTGGTGGACCCGGCGTTCACCTCGGACCCGTTCCGCATCCACACCCGCTGGATCGAGACCGAGTTCGTCAACGAGATCAAGCCCTTCACCACGCCCGCCGAGGCGGACGAGGACGAGGGCAACCGGGAGATCGTCGTCGTCGAGGTCGGCGGCCGGCGCCTGGAGGTCTCGCTCCCCTCGTCGCTGGGCATGAGCCTGGCGCGTACGGGCCTGGCGGCCGGTGCGAAGCCGAAGCGCCGCGCGGCGAAGAAGGCCGGATCCGCGGCCTCGGGCGACACCCTCGCCTCCCCCATGCAGGGCACCATCGTGAAGGTGGCCGTGGAGGAGGGCCAGGAGGTCAAGGAGGGCGACCTCGTCGTCGTCCTGGAGGCCATGAAGATGGAGCAGCCGCTCAACGCGCACCGCTCCGGCACGATCAAGGGCCTCAGCGCCGAGGTCGGCAGCTCGCTGTCGTCCGGCGCCGCGATCTGCGAGATCAAGGACTGACACCTGCGGGACCGCCCTCGGGCCTCCCGCAGGGGCCCCGCCCGGTCCGTACGCCCACCGCGTACGGACCGGGCGGGGCCCTTCCGCGTTCCGGGCCCGGGACGAAAGGGCCAAGTCGCGGTCCGGCGGCGGGCCCGCCGGAGGGCGGTGGCATCCTGGAGCCGAGGAGACCCGGGAGGATGACCCCACCATGGCCAGCGTGACGCCGCCGAGCACGGCACCGACTCCGGACCCGGACGGGACCGGTCCCGGTTCGCCCGTGCCCGCCCCCGCGCCCGCGCCCGGACGGCCGATGCGCGCCGACGCCCGCCGCAACCACGACCGGCTGGTCGGCGAGGCCCGTACCCTCTTCGCCGAACAGGGCACCGACGCCTCGCTGGAGGACCTCGCCCGGCGCGCGGGCGTGGGGATCGGCACGCTCTACCGGCACTTCCCCACCCGGCCCGCGCTGATGAACGCGGTCTTCCAGGACGCGCTGGCCGACCTGCTCGACCACTCGTACGCACTGGCACGGGCCGAGCAGCCGTGCCACGCCCTGGTGGAGTGGCTCGGCGCGATCGTCCGGCACGCGGGCGAGTACCGGGGGCTGGCCCGTGCGCTGCTCTCCGCCTCGCGGGACGACACCTCGGCCCTGGCCCCCTGTCACGTACCGCTGCGCGAGGCGGGGGCCCGGCTGCTGACACGGGCGCAGGAGAGCGGGGCCGTGCGGGCGGACGTGTCGATCGGCGACCTGATGCAGCTGACCAACGCCATCGCACTGGCCGCCGAGCAGAACCCCGAGGACCCGGAGCTGGCCGACCGGCTGCTCCTGCTGACGCTCCAGGGGCTCAGGAGCAGGGCGGAGACGACGGGGACGGTGCCGGGGGCCTGAGAGCCCGCCCCCGCGCCGCGCGCCGGGGCGTCGGCAAAACCGCCCGGTTCTCCGCCTTCTCAGCGCCGCCGCAGGTCGGCGACGCGGGCGCGCTCCGGGGGGCCAGGGTCGGCGAGGACCGCGGCGCCGCGCAGTTGCTGTCCCAGGCCGCCGTTCTGGGTGCGGCGCTGGCCCGGCAGCGGCATGTCGCGCCGGGGTCTGCCGTTCGGCGGGGCGCTCTCCGTGCCGGAGTGGCCGGAGTCGGTGTCCCCGCCAGCGAGGGTGATCTCCACGCCCTGGTCGGCCAGGGCGTGGATCTCGGCGGCGGCCCGCTCGTCGTGCAGCGGGGGTTCGTCGGTGACCAGCCGGGTGACCAGCTCGGTGGGCACCGTCTGGAACATGGTGTCGGCGCCCAGCTTGGTGTGGTCGGCGAGGACGACCACCTCGGCGGCGGCCTGCACCAAGGCCCGGTCGACGCTGGCCGAGAGCATGTTGGACGTGGAGAGCCCGCGCTCGGCCGTCAGCCCGCTCCCGGAGAGGAAGGCCCGGGAGACCCGCAGCCCCTGGAGGGACTGCTCGGCCCCGCTGCCCACCAGGGCGTAGTTGCTCCCGCGCAGGGTGCCGCCGGTCATCACGACCTCCACGCGGTTGGCGTGCGCCAGGGCCTGGGCGACCAGCAGGGAGTTGGTGACGACGGTGAGGCCGGGCACCCGCGCGAGCCGGCGGGCCAGCTCCTGCGTGGTCGTACCGGCGCCGACGACGATGGCCTCGCCCTCACCGACCAGCGCGGCCGCCGCGTCGGCGATGGCCGTCTTCTCCGCGGACGAGAGATGGGATTTCTGCGGAAAGCCGGACTCCCGCGTAAAACCGCCCGGCAAGACCGCACCGCCGTGCCGGCGGTCGAGGAGTCCTTCTGCCTCCAGTGCCCGCACGTCCCGCCGTACGGTCACTTCGGAGGTCTGGACGACGCGGGCGAGCTCACGGAGCGATACCGCCCCGTTGGCGCGCACCATTTCGAGGATCAATTGACGACGTTCTGCAGCGAACACAGAACTGACAGTAACCTGACCCGCGCGCGTTTTCAGCGCATTGGGCCGAATTGCAGAAGTTGGCAACGGAGTGCGCCATCAAGTGATATACGCGAACCCGATGTTGTCAGACTTGCCCGTGCAGTCGCCGTCCGTCGCCACCGGATTGACTGGAACGTGCACACAACTGGTCGGCGAGCGGTCAGATGCGATCCGCCCGCTTCCCAACAAGCCCCGCCACGACGGCAGTTGCCATCGGGCGGGGCCGAACGCGCGGGGTGACTAGACCTCGCCGTCGAGCTTCCGGGTGTGCAGCTGGCGTGCGACCTCGGCGATCGAACCCGACAGGGACGGGTACACGGTGAACGCGTTCGCGATCTGTTCCACCGTCAAGTTGTTGTCGACCGCGACCGAAATCGGATGAATCAGCTCGCTGGCGCGCGGCGCGACGACGCAGCCGCCGACCACGATGCCGGTGCCGGGACGGCAGAAGATCTTGACGAAGCCGTCGCGGATGCCGAGCATCTTGGCGCGCGGGTTGCGCAGCAGCGGGAGCTTGACGACCCGGGCCTCGATCTTGCCGGCGTCCACGTCGGCCTGGGTGTAGCCGACGGTGGCGATCTCCGGGTCGGTGAAGACGTTGGAGGAGACGGTCTTGAGGTTCAGCGGGGCCACCGCGTCGCCGAGGAAGTGGTACATCGCGATCCGGCCCTGCATCGCGGCGACCGAGGCCAGCGCGAAGACGCCCGTGACGTCACCGGCCGCGTAGACGCCGGGGGCGCTGGTGCGGGAGACCTTGTCGGTCTTGATGTGGCCGGACTCCTTGAGGTGGACGCCCGCCTCTTCCAGGCCCATGCCCTCGGTGTTCGGGATCGCGCCGACCGCCATCAGGCAGTGCGTGCCGGAGATGACCCGGCCGTCCGCGAGGGTGACCTCGACCCGGTCGCCGACGCGCTTGGCGGCCTGCGCGCGGGAGCGGGCCATGACGTTCATGCCGCGGCGGCGGAACACGTCCTCCAGCACGGCGGCGGCGTCCGGGTCCTCGCCCGGCAGCACCCGGTCGCGGGAGGAGACGAGGGTGACCCGGGAGCCGAGCGCCTGGTAGGCGCCGGCGAACTCGGCGCCGGTGACGCCGGAACCGACCACGATGAGCTCCTCGGGGAGCTCGTCGAGGTCGTAGACCTGGGTCCAGTTCAGGATGCGCTCGCCGTCGGGCTGCGCGTCCGGGATCTCGCGGGGGTGGCCGCCGGTGGCGATCAGCACCGCGTCGGCGGTGAGGCGCACCTCGGTGCCGTCGGCGGCGGTCACCACGACCTGGCGGGAGCCGTCGGCGGCCTGGAGGCCCTCCAGACGGCCGCGGCCGCGCATCACCCGGGCGCCGGCCCGGGTGACGGAGGCGGTGATGTCGTGGGACTGGGCGAGCGCGAGGCGCTTGACACGCCGGTTGACCTTGCCGAGGTCGACACCGACCACCCGGGCGGCCTGCTCCAGGGCCGGGGTGTCGTCGGCGACGATGATGCCCAGCTCCTCGTAGGAGGAGTCGAAGGTCGTCATGACCTCGGCGGTGGCGATCAGGGTCTTGGAGGGGACGCAGTCGGTGAGCACCGAGGCTCCGCCGAGGCCGTCGCAGTCGACGACGGTGACGTCCGCCCCGAGCTGGGTACCGACCAGTGCCGCCTCGTAGCCGCCGGGGCCGCCGCCGATGATCACGATCCTGGTCACGAAATGTCCGCCTCGCGTGGTGTCATCCCACGGCCGTCTGCCGTCCCGGCCGGGGTCCGGGGGATCGCCCCGGGGGAATGCAGTACGTACTCCATTGTCCCGCACGCGCCAAAGTGCTTCGCCCCGGGGCCCTCCATCCGGGCGCCGGAGCCGTCCTCGCAGCTCGGGCGCGGTGGGCCGGACGCCTCCGTGCGGCCGTGGGAGGTTCGCTCTCCCGGGCTGTTCCTGCCAGGAGTTCGGCGCGTCGCTCCGCATCTCCCGTACCCTCGGACTCATGTCGCTCTACGCCGCGTACGCCGGCAACCTCGACGCGCGGCTGATGACGCGCCGCGCACCGCATTCCCCGCTGCGCGGCACGGGCTGGCTCAACGGCTGGCGGCTGACCTTCGGCGGGGAGCAGATGGGCTGGGAAGGGGCGCTGGCGACGGTCGTCGAAGCGCCGCGCTCCCAGGTGTTCGTCGCGCTGTACGACGTCGCGCCGATGGACGAGGACTCCCTGGACCGCTGGGAGGGTGTCGGCCTCGACATCTACCGGCGGATGCGGGTGCGCGTGCACACCCTGGACGGCGAGGAGCCGGCCTGGATGTACGTGCTCAACGGCTACGAGGGCGGTCTGCCGTCCGCGCGCTACCTCGGCGAGGTGGCCGACGCGGCGGAGTCCGCCGGGGCCCCGCACGACTACGTGATGGAACTGCGCAAGCGCCCCTGCTGACCTGCCGGGCGGGGCTTCGCCGGCCTGAGGGCGGGTCTTCGCACGGCCGGCCGCCGGGCGACGGGCACCCTCTGTTCCCCGGCCCACCGACCCCCTTGTCGTACGAAAATACGAAAGGCTCGGACAGATGGTGTGCCGGTCCATCTACGCGCGTAGGGAATCAGCGGTTACCCTCGTCCGGTGAACGCATCTGTTATTCCGGACAACATCCAGGACGACCCGCACGCGGTGGCCGCCGAGGCCGCCGCCAGGCTGCGGGAGCTGACCGGCGCCGAGACCCACGACGTGGTCCTCGTGATGGGGTCCGGCTGGGGACCCGCGGGCGATGCGCTCGGTACCCCGGACGCCGAGTTCCCGGTGACGCACCTGCCCGGATTCCCGCCCCCGGCGGTGGAGGGGCACGGCGGCACGGTCCGCTCCTACCGCATCGGCGAGAAGCGCGTGCTGGTCTTCCTCGGCCGCACCCACTTCTACGAGGGACGCGGCGTCGCCGCCGTCGCCCACGGCGTCCGTACGGCCGTGGCCGCGGGCTGCCGGACCGTCGTGCTGACCAACGGCTGCGGCGGTCTGCGCGAGGGCATGCGCCCCGGCCAGCCGGTGCTGATCGGCGACCACATCAACCTCACCGCCACCTCCCCGATCATCGGCGCCAACTTCGTCGACCTGACCGACCTGTACTCCCCCCGGCTGCGGGCGCTCTGCCAGGAGATCGACCCCTCGCTGGAAGAGGGCGTGTACGTGCAGTTCCCCGGCCCGCACTACGAGACCCCGGCCGAGATCGGCATGGTCCGCGCGATGGGCGGCGACCTGGTCGGCATGTCCACCGTGCTGGAGGCCATCGCCGCGCGCGAGGCGGGTGCGGAGGTGCTCGGCATCTCGCTGGTGACCAACCTCGCCGCGGGCCTGTCCGGCGAACCGCTCAACCACGAGGAGGTCCTCCAGGCCGGCCGCGACTCGGCCGCGCGCATGGGCGACCTGCTGGCCCGCGTGCTCGAACGCATCTGACCGGCGGATCCGGCGGCGGCCCCGCGTGAGAGCCGGGCCGCCGCCCCCGCGCCCGCGGCGCTCCCCGCACCACCGGCACCACCCGCACCACCCGCACCCCGTCATCCCCGAAAGGCGGACCCCCCGTGCACGACGACGACCTCCTCGAACGGGCAAGGGCCTGGCAGGCCGAGGACCCGGACCCCGAGACGCGGGAGGAGCTGGCGCGGCTGATCGCCACGGACGGCCCCGAAGCCCGCGCCGACCTCGCCGCGCGCTTCGCCGGCACCCTCCAGTTCGGCACCGCCGGTCTGCGCGGGGAGCTGGGCGCGGGGCCGATGCGGATGAACCGTGCCGTCGTGATCCGCGCCGCCGCCGGACTCGCCGCGTACCTCAAGGCCGAGGGGCACACCGGTGGGCTCGTCGTGGTCGGGTACGACGCCCGCTACCGCTCGGAGGACTTCGCCCGGGACACCGCCGCCGTGATGACCGGCGCCGGGCTCCGCGCCGCCGTCCTGCCGCGCCCGCTGCCCACCCCGGTGCTGGCCTACGCCATACGGCATCTGGGCGCCGTCGCGGGCGTCGAGGTCACCGCGAGCCACAACCCGCCGCGCGACAACGGCTACAAGGTCTACCTCGGCGACGGCTCGCAGATCGTGCCCCCGGCCGACGCGGAGATCGCCGCCGCCATCGCCGCGGTCGGCCCGCTCGCCGGGGTGTACCGGCCCGGGGACGGCTGGGAGGTCCTCGGCGAAGAGGTCCTGGACGCCTACCTGGCCCGTACCGACGCCGTGCTCTCGGCCGGCTCCCCGCGCACCGCCCGGACCGTCTACACGGCGATGCACGGTGTCGGCACCTCGGTGCTGACCGCCGCGTTCGAGCGGGCCGGGTTCCCGGCGCCGGTGCTCGTCGCCGAGCAGGCCGAGCCCGACCCGGCGTTCCCGACCGTCGCGTTCCCCAACCCGGAGGAGCCGGGCG
Organism: Streptomyces sp. NBC_01335; assembly: GCF_035953295.1. Taxonomy (GTDB): domain Bacteria; phylum Actinomycetota; class Actinomycetes; order Streptomycetales; family Streptomycetaceae; genus Streptomyces. Next base: position 5,043,033 of record NZ_CP108370.1, on the reverse strand, counting down.
CGATGGACCTCGCCTTCGCGACCGCGCGCCGGACGGACCCCGATCTGATCATCGCCAACGACCCGGACGCGGACCGCTGCGCCGTCGCCGTCCCGGACCCGGCGGCCGGGGGCGGCTGGCGGATGCTGCGCGGCGACGAGGTCGGCGCGCTGCTCGCCGCGCACCTGGTGGACCGGGGCGCCGAGGGCGTCCTCGCCGCCTCGATCGTCTCCTCCTCGCTGCTCGGCCGGATCGCCGAACGGGCCGGTCTCGGGTACGAGGAGACGCTGACCGGCTTCAAGTGGATCGCCCGCGTGGACGGACTGCGCTACGGCTACGAGGAGGCGCTCGGCTACTGCGTCGACCCGGACGGCGTACGGGACAAGGACGGCATCACCGCCGCGCTGCTCGTCACCGAGCTGGCCTCGGTGCTCAAGGAGCACGGCCGCACCCTGCTCGACCTGCTGGACGACCTGGCCCTCGCGCACGGGCTGCACGCGACCGACCAGCTCTCGGTCCGGGTGGAGGACCTCTCGGTCATCGCCGACGCCATGCACCGGCTCCGCGAGCAGCCGCCGACCGCGCTGGCGGGGCTGGCGGTCACCTCGGCCGAGGACCTCTCGAAGGGATCCGACCGGCTCCCGCCCACGGACGGCCTGCGCTACCGCCTGGACGGCGCCCGGGTGATCGTCCGCCCGAGCGGCACCGAGCCGAAGCTCAAGTGCTACCTGGAGGTCGTCGTACCGGTCGCCTCGGCGGACGGGCTGCCGGCCGCGCGGGCCCGGGCGGCCGAGCTGCTGGCCGGGATCAGGCGGGACCTCTCCGCCGCGGCCGGCATCTGACCAGCCAGGCCTTCCGCACGGACGAAGAGCGGGCCGGTGCCTCCACGGGGAGGCACCGGCCCGCTCTCGTACGCGGCGGTGAGCGACACGCGCGTCACGTCGTGGCGAACAGCACCACCAGGGCGATCCCGCCCGCGACGGCGGGGCCGATGATCTCCCACGCCCAGCGCACCGAGGCGGTGACCTCCTGGGCACCGGCGGCGCCCCCGGTCGCGGCGTCCTCCTCGGCGAGCTTGCGCAGATCCGCGACCGCCTGGTCGGCCACCGCGGGGCGTACCTGCTTCCTCGCCTCGGCGCCCTCGCGCCGGGCGGCGGACGACTGGCGCACGGCCCGCTTGCGGTCGCGCAGCGAGACGGGCAACGCCCACACCTGGTACTTCTTCCCGTCCGTGGTGAACAGCTCGGTGGAGTACGCGGCACGGACGTCCGCCATCCTCGACCAGGGCAGCACGATGGTGCGGAACGGGTTGCGGATCAGGATGCGGCGGGCTCCGGCGAGTACGGCGGGGCGCAGCGTGAAGGCGACGACCAGCGGCGCGACCAGCACCGCTCCGGCCAGCGCCAGCCAGGGCGCGCGGCCCTCCCCGGAGATCAGCGCGTCGCCCAGCAGCCAGGCGATGAGCAGGAGCAGCAGTGCGCCGGCCACCGTCGCGGGGGTGGACCGGTAGGTCCGGTCGGCGTAGGTGGGCTCGCCGGGGGGCGTGGAGCTCGTCATGGCCCGATTGTGCCTGACGCCCGGGGCCGGGCGCGGGGCGGCCGGGTCGCGGCGCGGGTGCGGAGTGGCCGGGGTGCGGAGTGGCCGGGTCGCGGCGCGCGCGGAACGGCCGGGGTCGCGGCGTACCGGGGCGCGGGCCGGCGGGCGTGCGGGGTGCCCGCGCGGGGCGTGCGAGGGTCCGTACCCCCCTGTACAGGCTGCTACGCGCGTAGATATGCTCCCCTGGTGACCATGCCCACCACTGCACCCGCATTCTCCGGCGCGACCGCGTCCGACGGTGCGCTGCGCCGCTTCCTGCACGGGCTGCCCGGCGTCGACGCCGTCGGCCTCGAAGCGCGCGCCGCCTCGCTCGGCACCCGGTCGATCAAGACGACGGCCAAGGCGTACGCCATCGATCTCGCCATCTCGATGATCGACCTGACGACGCTGGAAGGCGCGGACACCCCGGGCAAGGTCCGGGCGCTGTGCGCCAAGGCCCTGCATCCCGACCCGACCGACCGGACGACCCCGCGCACCGCCGCGGTCTGCGTCTACCCCGACATGGCGGCGACCGCCGTCGCCGCGCTGGCCGGCTCCGACGTGAAGGTGGCGTCCGTGGCGACGGCCTTCCCGGCGGGCCGCGCGGCGCTCGACGTCAAGCTCGCGGACGTCCGCGACGCGGTGGCGGCCGGGGCCGACGAGATCGACATGGTGATCGACCGGGGCGCGTTCCTGGCGGGCCACTACCTCAAGGTGTACGAGGAGATCGTGGCCGTGAAGGCCGAGTGCGGCACCGCCCGCCTCAAGGTCATCTTCGAGACCGGCGAGCTCTCCACGTACGACAACATCCGCCGCGCCTCCTGGCTCGGCATGCTGGCCGGGGCCGACTTCATCAAGACGTCGACGGGCAAGGTCGCGACCAACGCCACCCCCGCGAACACCCTGCTGATGCTGGAGGCCGTCCGCGACTTCCGGCTGCAGACCGGCGTACAGGTCGGGGTGAAGCCCGCGGGCGGTATCCGTACGACCAAGGACGCGGTCAAGTTCCTGGTCCTGGTCAACGAGACCGCGGGCGAGGACTGGCTGGACAACCACTGGTTCCGGTTCGGCGCCTCCGGCCTGCTGAACGACCTGCTGATGCAGCGCCAGAAGCTCAGCACCGGCCGTTACTCCGGCCCCGATTACGTGACGGTGGACTGATCCCCATGGCATCTGCATTCGAGTACGCGCCCGCCCCCGAGTCGCGGTCGGTCGTCGACATCGCGCCTTCGTACGGCCTGTTCATCGACGGCGAGTTCACCGAGGCCGCCGACGGCAAGGTCTTCAAGACCGTCTCGCCGAGCAGCGAGGAGGTCCTCTCCGAGGTCGCCCGCGCGGGCGAGGCGGACGTGGACCGCGCGGTCCGGGCGGCCGGGAAGGCGTTCGAGAAGTGGTCGGCGCTGCCGGGCTCCGAGCGCGCCAAGTACCTCTTCCGGATCGCCCGGATCGTCCAGGAGCGCAGCCGCGAGCTGGCGGTCCTGGAGACCCTGGACAACGGCAAGCCGATCCGGGAGACCCGCGACACGGACCTCCCGCTGGTCGCGGCGCACTTCTTCTACTACGCGGGCTGGGCCGACAAGCTCGACCACGCCGGTTTCGGCGCGAACCCGCGCCCGCTGGGCGTGGCCGGCCAGGTCATCCCGTGGAACTTCCCGCTGCTGATGCTGGCGTGGAAGATCGCCCCGGCGCTCGCGGCCGGCAACACGGTGGTCCTCAAGCCCGCCGAGACGACTCCGCTCTCCGCCCTGTTCTTCGCGGACATCTGCCGCCAGGCGGGTCTGCCGAAGGGCGTCGTCAACATCCTGACGGGGTACGGCGACGCGGGCGCGGCCCTCGTCGCACACGGGGACGTGAACAAGGTCGCCTTCACCGGCTCGACCGCCGTGGGCAAGGCCATCGCCCGCCAGGTCGCGGGTACGAACAAGAAGGTCACCCTGGAGCTGGGCGGCAAGGGCGCCAACATCGTCTTCGACGACGCCCCGGTCGACCAGGCGGTCGAGGGGATCGTCACCGGCATCTTCTTCAACCAGGGCCAGGTCTGCTGTGCGGGCTCCCGTCTGCTGGTGCAGGAGTCGGTGCACGACGAGGTGCTGGACGCGCTGAAGCGGCGGCTGTCCACGCTGCGCCTCGGCGACCCGCTGGACAAGAACACCGACATCGGCGCGATCAACTCCGCCGAGCAGCTCGCCCGGATCACCGCGCTGACGGAGACGGGCGTGGCGGAGGGCGCCGAGCGCTGGACCGCGCCGTGCGCACTGCCGTCCTCCGGCTACTGGTTCGCCCCGACGCTCTTCACCGGGGTCACCCAGGCCCACACGGTCGCCCGGGACGAGATCTTCGGCCCGGTGCTCTCGGTGCTGACCTTCCGCACCCCGGACGAGGCCGTCGCGAAGGCGAACAACACCCAGTACGGCCTGTCGGCGGGCATCTGGACGGAGAAGGGCTCCCGCATCCTCGCGGTGGCGAACAAGCTCCGGGCGGGCGTCGTCTGGGCCAACACGTTCAACAAGTTCGACCCCACCTCGCCGTTCGGCGGGTACAAGGAGTCGGGCTACGGCCGCGAGGGCGGCCGCCACGGCCTGGAGGCGTACCTCGATGTCTGAGCACGGATCGACCAACGGCTCCGCGTCGCGGCGCCTGAGCGTCTTCAAGACCTACAAGCTGTACGTCGGGGGCAAGTTCCCCCGTTCCGAGAGCGGCCGGGTGTACGAGGTGACCGACTCCAAGGGCACGTGGCTGGCGAACGCCCCGCAGTCGTCCCGCAAGGACGCGCGGGACGCGGTCGTCGCCGCCCGCAAGGCCTTCGGCGGCTGGTCCGGCGCGACCGCGTACAACCGCGGCCAGATCCTCTACCGCGTCGCCGAGATGCTGGAGGGCCGCCGGGAGCAGTTCGTCCGCGAAGTGGCGGACGCGGAGGGGCTGTCGAAGTCCAAGGCCGCCGCCGTGGTGGACGCCGCGGTGGACCGCTGGGTCTGGTACGCGGGGTGGACGGACAAGATCGGCCAGGTCGTGGGCGGGGCCAACCCGGTCGCCGGGCCCTTCTTCAACCTGTCGACGCCGGAGCCGACCGGCGTGGTCGCGGTGCTGGCGCCGCAGCGCTCCTCGTTCCTCGGGCTGGTCTCGGTGATCGCCCCGGTGATCGCGACGGGGAACACCGCCGTGGTGGTCGCCTCCGCCGACGCGCCGCTGCCCGCGCTCTCGCTGGGCGAGGTGCTGGCCACCTCGGACCTGCCGGGCGGCGTGGTGAACCTGCTCTCCGGCGCCACCGCCGAGCTGGCGGCCCCGCTCGCGGCGCACCAGGACGTCAACGCCATCGACCTCACCGGCGCGGACGCCGCGCTGGCGAAGGAGCTGGAGATCGCGGCGGCGGACAACCTGAAGCGCGTGCTGCGTCCACAGCCTGTGGAGGGCGACGCGGAACCGGCCGAGGCCGACTGGACCGCCGACCCGGGCACGTACCGGCTGACGGCGTTCCTGGAGACCAAGACGGTCTGGCACCCCACGGGCGCATTGGGCGTCTCCGGGTCGTCCTACTGACGGTCACTCACTGCCGGCGGCACAGGTCGCACGCACACGGCGGGGCCGGTCCTCACCACCGGGTGAGGACCGGCCCCGCCGTTGTGTCAGCGGATCAACGCGCCCCGGTGATCAGCCCGGTGACCGGGCCGACCAGGGGCAGGTCGCGGAGTGCACCGCCCTGCGTGAGGTGGTCGGTGACCAGGGCGGTGGAGACCGGCTTGAAGTCGGCGACCTGCGTGCCGACGGCGTTGTCCAGCGGGTCGGTCCCGGTCTTGGCCAGCGGGTCGAGCTGGAGTGCGGTGACGGGGGCGAGGCTGTTCGACAGCGCGCCGGTCACCGCGGGCAGGGCGGCGTCCGTCACCGCCGACACGGCTGCCTGCGCGCTGTCGCTCGCCTCGGTCACGGCCTCGGGCGTGGCCGCCTGCGCGGACGCGGCGCCCGCGCCGAGGGCGGCGCCCAGCGCGGTGACGGTCAGCCCGGCGCGCAGCAGGACGTGCCGCGAGGGCTTGGTTCGTGCATGACGTGCCATTTTTCCCACCTGATCGACTTCGTATCGGTAGTCGTACGTGCGCGCAGAGTAGTGGAGATGTGATGCTCGATACCAACAGGACTTCCGAGGGGTCCCCTGCTCGGGTCATGCCTCACACTTTTGTTCTGTGAGTTCCCAACCGATCCCGACGCGCGTCGTCCTGCTGACAGGACCCTCCGGCTCCGGGAAGTCGTCCCTCGCCGCCCGCACCGGTCTTCCGATGCTTCGGCTGGACGACTTCTACAAGGAGGGCAACGACCCGACCCTGCCCCAGGTCACCGGCAGCACGGACATCGACTGGGACTCCCCCGAGTCCTGGGACGCCGAGGCCGCCGTGGCCGCCATCGCCGGCCTCTGCCGCTCCGGCCGCACCCACGTCCCGGTGTACGACCTCGCCACCAGCTCCCGTACGGGCACCGAGGTGCTGCACATCGAGCGCTCGCCGCTCTTCGTCGCCGAGGGGATCTTCGCGGCCGACATCGTCGCGCGCTGCCAGGAGCTGGGGCTGCTCGCCGACGCGATCTGCCTGCGCGGGCGCCCGTCGACCACGTTCCGCCGGCGGCTGCTGCGGGATCTGCGCGAGGGCCGCAAGTCGGTGCCGTTCCTGCTGCGGCGCGGCTGGCGGCTGATGCGCGCGGAGCGCCGGATCGTGGCCCGCCAGACCGCGCTGGGCGCCCACCCGTGCGGCAAGGAGGAGGCGCTCGGCCGCCTGGCCGCCGCCGCCGCGGGCCGCTGCCGCCGCGCCCCTGCGGGGAGCGGCGCGGTGTAGGACCGGGACGGACCGGGCGGAAGCGGGAACGACGAACGGGGCCGTACCGGGCCCCCCAGCCCGTACGACCCCGCCGTTCCCCCGTCGCTCGCCGTTTCCCCCCGGAGCGGCGAGCTCCGTCGTTCCCCCGTTTTCCCCCGTGGGCCCCGTTTCCCCCGTGGGCCCCCGTTGTTTCCCCCGTAGCCTCAGGCCACCAGCTCGCCGAAGGACTCCTTCTCGTCACGTCCGAAGCTGAGGACCTCGTCCTCGCGCAGCCGGCGGAGCGACCGCCAGATGCTGGACTTCACCGTGCCGACACTGATGTCGAGGATGGCCGCGATCTCCGGGTCGGTGCGCCCCTCGTAGTAGCGCAGGACCAGCATGGTGCGCTGGAGTTCGGGCAGCCGGGCGAGCGCCTGCCAGAGCACCGCGCGCAGCTCCGTGCCGCGCATCGCGTCCGAGTCGCCGACCGTCTCCGGCAGTTCCTCGGTCGGGTACTCGTTGAGCTTGCGGCGGCGCCAGGCGCTGATGTGCAGGTTGGTCATGGTGCGGCGCAGGTAGCCGCCGACGGCCGCCTTGTCGCTGATCCTGTCCCACGCCCGGTAGGTCGAGAAGAGGGCGCTCTGCAGCAGGTCCTCGGCCTCGAACCGGTCGCCGGTCAGGTGGTAGGCGGTCGCGTACAGGGAGGCGCGGCGCTCCTGGACGTAGGCCGTGAACGCCGCTTCGGCGTCCTCGACCGGCGCCTGGGGCGTCCGCTCCCCCGTGATGCCCTCCCCGTACGCGCTTCCCCCGTGTCCCCCGTACGTTCCCCCGTACGTGCCCGGTCCGTCCCCCGTGGCGTCGGTGACCGGCGTGGGAGCCGGGTGCTGACGCCCGGTGCCGCGAACGCACCCCCGTCCGTTCACCGCACCGGACTTCTCCGGACCCCGGTTGATGTCGTGGAGACGCGTGACAACCGCGCTTGAGCCGGTGCGTTGCAGTTGCAGTGCGTTCATCGTGCGCCTCCCCGTCGTGGAGTCCGTTCGAACCGTGTGCCCTTGAGTCTGGCCGGGCAGTTTCATGGCACTGTCCGCCGACTGTCACAGAGCTGTCACAGGCCCCGTGGGGTCGTAACCGTCACAACTGGGGCCGCTCACGCACAGGAAGTGGCCCCCGGCGGTCGAACTGGGGCACCACCATGGGACAGAATGGCCCGCGTGCCTTTCCTGTTGCTGATCGAGGACGACGACGCCATCCGCACGGCCCTCGAACTCTCGCTGTCACGCCAGGGCCACCGAGTGGCCACCGCGGCGACGGGCGAGGACGGCCTGAACCTCCTCCGGGAGCAGCGGCCCGACCTGGTCGTGCTGGACGTGATGCTGCCCGGGATCGACGGTTTCGAGGTCTGCCGCCGCATCCGCCGCACCGACCAGTTGCCGATCATCCTGCTGACGGCGCGCAGCGACGACATCGACGTCGTGGTGGGTCTGGAGTCGGGTGCCGACGACTACGTGGTGAAGCCCGTGCAGGGCCGGGTGCTGGACGCGCGCATCCGTGCCGTACTCCGGCGCGGGGAGCGGGAGTCGACGGACTCGGCGACCTTCGGGAACGTGGTCATCGACCGTTCCGCGATGACGGTCACCAAGGACGGAGCGGATCTCCAGCTGACCCCGACCGAGCTGCGGCTGCTCCTGGAGCTGAGCCGCAGACCCGGACAGGCCCTGTCCCGGCAGCAGTTGCTGCGGCTGGTGTGGGAGCACGACTACCTGGGCGACTCGCGGCTCGTGGACGCGTGCGTGCAGCGGCTGCGCGCGAAGGTGGAGGACGTGCCGTCCTCGCCGACGCTGATCCGTACGGTGCGCGGTGTGGGCTACCGGCTGGACTCGCCTCAGTGAGTGGACGTGCCGGGCGCGGGGTCCGGGCGGGACTCCGCTGGAGCAGCCTGCGGCTGCGGCTGGTCGTGGTGTTCGGCCTGGTGGCCCTGACGGCGGCGGTGTCCGCGTCGGGGATCGCGTACTGGCTCAACCGCGAGGCGGTGCTGACGCGTACGCAGGACGCGGCGCTCGGGGACTTCCGGCGCCAGATGCAGAACCGGGCGGCGGCGCTGCCGTTGCAGCCGACGAAGGACGATCTCCAGTCCGCCGCCGTGCAGATGGCGGACAGCGGGCCGGGGTACGCGGTGCTGCTGGAGGACGAGCGGGACGGCGGGAAGCCGATCGTCGGCTACTCCGACCTGGACACCTTCACCAAGGTGGACGTGCCCAACTCGCTGGAGCGTCAGGTCTCCGCCCAGCAGCGGCTGACCTCGGGCAACACGCACGAGTACCACCTGTTCTGGCAGCGTACGAGCATCGACGGCACCCCGTACCTGGTGGCCGGGACGCGGATCATCGGCGGCGGTCCGACGGGGTACATGCTGAAGTCGCTCGACCAGGAGCGCCAGGACCTCAACTCCCTCGCCTGGTCGCTGGGGATCGCCACCACGCTGGCGCTGATCGGCGCGGCGCTGCTCGCGCAGGCGGCGGCGACGACCGTGCTGCGGCCGGTGCAGCGGCTCGGCGAGGCGGCGCGCAAGCTGGGTGAGGGGAAGCTCGACACCCGCCTCGTGGTCTCCGGTACGGACGAACTCGCCGAACTCTCCCGTACGTTCAACCGGGCGGCGGGTTCGCTGGAGAAGAAGGTCGCGGACATGAGCGCGCGGGAGGAGTCCAGCCGCCGGTTCGTCGCCGACATGTCGCACGAGCTGCGTACCCCGCTCACCGCGATCACCGCGGTGGCCGAGGTGCTGGAGGACGAGGCCGACAGCCTCGACCCGATGATCGCGCCCGCCGTGCATCTGGTGGTGAGCGAGACCCGGCGGCTCAACGACCTGGTGGAGAACCTCATGGAGGTCACCCGCTTCGACGCGGGTACGGCCCGGCTGGTCCTGGACACGGTGGATGTCGCCGACCAGGTCACCGCCTGCATCGACGCCCGGGCCTGGCTGGACGCGGTGGAACTCGACGCGGAGCGCGGGATGATGGTGCGGCTCGACCCGCGGCGGCTCGACGTGATCCTGGCGAATCTGATCGGCAACGCGCTGAAGCACGGCGGTTCACCCGTGCGGGTACGCGTACGCACCGAGGGCGAGGAACTGGTCATCGAGGTACGCGATCACGGGCCGGGGATTCCCGAGGACGTGCTGCCGCACGTCTTCGACCGGTTCTACAAGGCGAGCGCGTCCCGCCCGCGCTCCGAGGGCAGCGGGCTCGGGCTGTCGATCGCCATGGAGAACGCGCTGATCCACGGCGGCACCATCTCGGCGGCCAACTCCCCGGACGGCGACGGGGCGGTGTTCGTCCTGCGGCTCCCCCACGCCGAGGACGAGAGCGCCGTGAACGACCCGAGCGGCGCCGGCGACGGCGCGGACGGCGAGGCGTCGTGAGGCGGCGGAACGGTCGCGGGGCGCGGGACCGCGCCCGTCGGACCGGCGCGCCCGTGCGGCGTCCGCTCACGGCCGTGGTCCTCGCCGTGGCCGCCGCCGCGCTGGCCGCCGGGTGCGGCATCCGCTCCACCTCGGTGCCGGTCGACGCGGGGGCCGCACCGTCCCGGGTGCCGTGCCGCACCAGCGGTACGGACTCCGGGGCGCGTGAGGCGGACGAGCGGGTGCGGGTGTACCTGGTCTGCGCGTCGGAGCTGGTGACGGCGGACCGGACGCTCGCGGGCACCGACCGGGGCGGTGGCCGCCTGGACCTGGCGCGGGCGCTGCTGGCGCAGATCCGGCAGGCGCCGCTCACCGCCGAGCGGCGGGCCGGTTTCACCACCGCGGTCCCCTCGGACCTGAGCGTCGGGGAGGGCACCGCGGACGATCCGGCGGGCGCCCTGCGGCTGAGCGCCCAGCCGGAGGACCTGTCCTCCGAGGCGCTGGCCCAGGTGGTCTGCACGTTCGCCGAGGAGTCCACGCTCGTCACCGGCGACGCGGTGCTGCTGGGCGGGCCGAGCGACGACTACGCCCCCCGGGGCTACCTCTGCACCACGGAGACGAAGGCCCGGCCGCAGAACGTACCGACCGTCAGCACCCCGTCTCCGTCGCCCCGCTGAGCAGCACCCCGGGTCCGCCGGGTACGCCGGTGGGGAACCGGTGAGGGCACTGGTGCGGTCGGTGGCCGCGTGGCGGAGGGGGCGCGCGTCCCGTGGTCTGCGCCACTTCCAGCCGTTTGCCCGGAACCGTTCCTTCAGGACCGGGCGTCTAGGGGGGCGTGCGTCAAGGTCCCGGCGGTAAGGCCGTCACCCTGTTCCGCGTGGTGGGGTTCACGCTTCTCCTCGCGCATCTCGTGCTCGTCGGGTGGCTGACCCTGCGTCCCCTGGACGTCCCCTGGATCAGCGCCGCGAACTTCACCCCGCTGGACGGCATCAAGGCGGACCTCGCGCTCGGACCGGGGGCCGCGGTGCGGCGCATCGGCGCGGGGCTGCTGCTGCTCGCGCCGCTCGGGTTCCTGCTGCCGATGGCCGACGCGCGGCTCACCGTCTCCCCGTGGGCGTCGCTGGTCCGTACGACCGCCGCCGGGGCGCTGGTATCCCTCGCCATCGAGCTCGGGCAGACCGGGGTGCCCGGGCAGGTGGTCGACATCGACTCGCTGCTGCTGAACACGGTGGGGGTGCTGCTGGCGCATCTGCTGGTGGTGCCGTTCGTACGGGCCCGGCTGCGCCGCCGGCACCACCGTGCCCCCGCGCCGGAGGGCGTGGACGCGGCCGGTGGGACCCCTCAGGGCGCGACCCCGACGATTTCCAGGGTCGGGGTCGCACCGTAGAGGGAGGCACCGTCCCCGCCGGTGGAGCGACCATGGATACATCGGGAGCGCCGCAGCGGCTGCTCCCCCGACGGTTCACCAAGGAGCCCACCATGGCCGCACTGGTTCGCCCTCGTGACGGACGCATGATCGGCGGAGTGTGCGCGGCGCTGGCCCAGCGCTTCGGCACCTCCGCGACGACCATGCGCGTCATCTTCCTGGTCTCGTGCCTGCTGCCCGGCCCGCAGTTCCTGGTCTATCTGGCGCTGTGGATCCTGCTGCCCGGGGAGAAGTCCTCGTCGGGCACCACGTCCGCGACGGCCTGGTGACGCGGGTACGACGGGGGACGGCCTTCACGACGACCGACAGCACGGAGCACGCGGTGGGGCACCCGGCCTGACAGGCCGGGTGCCCCACTGGCGTACGGGCTCCCCTCGGGAAGGCCCGGGCGGGTCAGCCGCCGATCGGGAGACCGTTCGCGGTCAGGCCCTTGGTCGGCAGGCCGCCGAGCAGCTGGGTGACGGGCTTGGCGGCGTCGGTGGCCTTGCCGCCGAGGAGGCTGCCGGTGGTCTCCTTGACCGGGAGGGTCTGGGCGGTGTGGCCGAGGTTCGCCAGCGCGTCGGTGGAGATGGGCAGGGAGCTGCCCGCGTCGAGCGGGAGCGCCGTGGCGGCGGACGCACTGCCGGCGGCGGCAGCGGCGAAAGCGGCACCGAGAGCGGCGACACCGATGATGCGGGCGGAGGAGAGCTTCATGACATTCATCCTTGGGGAAAGGGGATGCGAGCGGCTCTGCAAACTAGCCACCCGGCTCGCCGCTCCGCAAATGGCGCGACACGCGGAAAAGGGCCGGGAAATGCGTTCCCCGGCCCTTCCGGAATGCGCTCGTTCAGCTCTGTTCGACCGAGGAGACGCTGGTCGTGGCGGTCTGGCTGAACAGCCATGCGGACTTCAGTTCGGCGTATCCCGGCTTGACCACGTCGTTGATCATCGCGAGACGTTCATCGAAAGGAATGAATGCTGATTTCATCGCATTGACGGTGAACCACTGCATGTCGTCGAGCGTGTATCCGAAAGTCTCGGTCAGCCGCTCGAATTCCTGGCTCATGCTGGTCCCGCTCATCAGGCGGTTGTCGGTATTGACCGTGGCACGGAAGTGCAGGGTGCGCAGCAGCCCGATCGGGTGCTCCGCGTAGGAGGGGGCGGCACCGGTCTGGAGGTTCGAGGTGGGGCAGAGCTCCAGCGGGATGCGCTTGTCCCGGACGTAACTGGCGAGGCGGCCGAGCTTGACCGTGCCGTCCTCGGCGACCTCGATGTCGTCGATGATCCGGACCCCGTGGCCGAGCCGGTCGGCGCCGCACCACTGGAGGGCCTGCCAGATCGACGGGAGGCCGAACGCCTCGCCCGCGTGGATGGTGAAGTGGTTGTTCTCCCGCTTGAGGTACTCGAAGGCGTCCAGGTGGCGGGTGGGAGGGAAGCCGGCCTCGGCGCCCGCGATGTCGAAGCCCACGACCCCGGAGTCCCGGTGGCGGTTGGCGAGTTCGGCGATCTCCAGCGAGCGGGCGGCGTGCCGCATCGCGGTGAGCAGGGCGCCGACCCGGATGCGCCGGCCGTCCTCGCGGGCCAGCCGCTCCCCTTCGCGGAAGCCGTCGTTGACCGCCGCCACGACCTCTTCGAGGGTGAGCCCGCCGGTCAGGTGCTGCTCGGGGGCGTACCGCACCTCGGCGTAGACGACGCCGTCCTCGGCGAGGTCCTGGGCGCACTCGGAGGCGACCCGGAAGAGCGCGTCACGGGTCTGCATGACGGCGCAGGTGTGGGCGAAGGTCTCCAGGTAGCGCTCCAGCGAACCGGAGTCGGCCGCCTCGCGGAACCAGGTGCCCAGCTTGTCGGGATCGGTCTCCGGCAGGTCCTCGTACCCCTGTGCCAGGGCGAGTTCGACGATGGTGCCGGGGCGCAGCCCGCCGTCGAGATGGTCGTGGAGGAGCACCTTCGGGGCGCGGCGGATCTGGTCGGCGTCGGGGACGTCACGGAGCTGGCTCGTCATCTGCGCACTCTAGCGCCTACGCGCGTAGATGGCCGAGTGAAGATACGTAACAGTGATGGTGAGGACAGGTGGTGTACACCCGCGCTTCTGACAATGTTCCGTTATGGCCATGCGCGCGCTTCCCCTGCCCACCGCACGGCTCGGACGCTCCGTCCGGGCCGCGGGACCGTCCTCGGAGGTCGGTGGTGTCGTCCTGCTGCTCCCGGACGGCGCCGCCGAATCCCGTCGCAAGCCGTCCCCGCTCTCCTACGCCGGCCAGCTTCCGTTCGCGCGGGCGCTGGCGCGGGCCGGCCGGGAGGACGGGCTGACGGTGCACGTCCTGCACTACCGCCACCGCGGCTGGAACGCCCAGGACGCCGACCCGGCGGCGGACGCCGGGTGGGCGGCGGACGAGGTGGTACGCCGCTACGGCGACGTGCCGGTCTGTCTCGTCGGCCACGGCATGGGCGGCCGGGCGGCGCTGCGGGCGGCCGGGCATCCGGCGGTCTCCGCGGTACTGGCGATGGCCCCCTGGCTGCCGGGGCGGGCCGGCCCTCCGGCGCACACCGCGCCGGAGACGGCGGCCGAGCCGGTGAAGCAGCTCGCCGGGCGCCGGGTGCTCATCGTGCACGGCACCAACGACACCCGCACCGACCCCGAGCTCTCCTTCCGGCTGGCCTCCCGGGCCAAGAAGGCCAACCGGGACATCTGCCGCTTCGAGGTCCACTCGGACGGGCACGCGCTCCGCCAGCACCGGGCGGAAGTGGTGGCGCTGGCCGCCGACTTCGTCCAGGGCTCGCTCTTCGACCGCTCCTACGCCCGGCCGGTCGAGGACGCGCTGGCCGCGCCGCCGCCGCTGGGCCTGCGGATGCCGTTGGCCGCCGGTTTCGGCCGGTCGCTGCGGCACTGAAGCGGGGCGCGGGGCGACCTCGCCGGTCAGAGCTTCCGGTGCGCCGCGAGGCGGGCGAGGCTGCGGTCGTGCGGGCGGCTGAGGAGGAGCAGGGAGAGGACGGCGCCGATCAGCGCGCAGAACATGTCCCACTGGGTGTCCCACACGTCGCCCTGGGTGGCGAGGAACGAGTCGGCGGCCTGTCCTCCGGTCACGGCGGCCAGCCACTCCAGCATCTCGAAGACGGCGCTGAAGGCGAGGCAGGCGCACACGGTCAGCGGTGGGAGCCAGCGGCTGCCGCGCAGGGGCGAGGTGCGGACGAGGAGTTCCCGGACCAGGACGGCGGGCACGAATCCCTGCATGAGGTGGCCGAGGCGGTCGTACGGGTTGCGTTCCAGGCCGAACCGGTCACGCACCCAGTCACCGGCCGGAACCTCGGCGTAGGTGTAGTGCCCGCCCACCATGAGAACGAGGGCGTGGACGGCCAGCAGTCCGCAGAGCAGGCCACTCAGCGGGAACCTCCGGCGCAGCAGGAACAGGACCGGCAGCCCCAGCATCACCCACACCGTTTCCAGCACCCAGGTACCGGGTTCCTTGGCGCCCCAGGCGGACACCGCGAGCGCCGCGGCGACGGCGGGCGCGAGAACGGCGGGGAGCAGGCGGCCGGTGCGACCGGTGGCCGGCGGGACGTCCGTCGAAAGGTCCTCGGACGGATGGATGGCGGACATCTCGCGCTCCTCGTGTCTGAGGGCTGTCCCGTGATCCGTGGTGGATCACGGGGCAGCCCTTGGGCTGTGCCGTCATCCTCCAGCGCCCCGCGTAGCCCGCACCTGAGTGCGGCTACTCAACGGCCGTGCTTTATTACCTGGTTGAGTGGGCGGAGGGCGTCGCCGCGCGACGCGGCACGGCGGGGTTCAGTCCGGCAGCAGGTGTCCGCGCCGGGAGATCAGGAACTGCTTGAAGGCGGCGACCGGCGGGGTGTCCGGGTGGCCGTCCAGCCAGGCGACGCCGATCTCGCGGACCGCGCGCGGCGCGGTGACCGTCAGCTCCACGACCCCCGGGCGGGCGACGGCGGGCGGCGGGAGCAGGGCGACGCCGAGCCCGGCGGCGACCAGCCCGCGCAGGGTCTCCGCCTCCTCGCCCTCGAACGCGATCCTCGGCACGAACCCGGCCTCCGCGCAGAGGTCGTCGGTGATCCGCCGCAGGCCGTACCCCGGTTCCAGGGTCACGAAGGTCTCGTCGGCGGCCTCCGCGAGCCGGACCCGGCGGCGGGCCGCCAGTCGGTGGTCGTCGGGGACGACCAGCCGCAGCCGCTGCTCGTCCAGCCGGCGGGCCACCAGGTCGGGCGCGTCCGGGACCGGTGAGGTGAGGCAGAGGTCCAGCTTCCCGGCGCGCAGCCGCTCGATCATCGCCTCGCCGTAGTTCTGCACCAACTGGAAGCGGACGCCCGGGTGGTCGACGCGGAAGGCGCGGATGAGCGCGGGTACGGTCTCCGAGCCCATGGTGTGCAGGAACCCGAACGCGACCTTGCCGGAGGCCGGGTCGGCGTCGGCCCGTACGGAGTCGGCGGCCTTCTCCACCTCGGCGAGGGCGCGTTCCGCCGAGCCGAGGAAGGTGCGTCCGGCGGGGGTGAGGGAGACGGTCCGGCCCCGGCGGGCGAACAGGGCGACGCCGAGGTCCTCTTCGAGGCGGACCATGGCCCGCGACAGCGTGGACTGGGGCACCCCGAGCTCGTGCGCGGCCCGGGTGACGTGCTCGTGGCGGGCGACCGCCTCGAAGTACGCGAGCCGGGGCGCGAGGACCGCGCGGATGTCTTCTTCGTAACTGCTCGGTGACAGTCGAGGCTGTGAGCTGCGGTCATGCACCATGGGAACGATTATCGCGGTTTCGTGCATTGGACGCATCAAACGCCCCGGCCTACCGTCGAACCATGCCTCCTGCCGATACCGGGGCATCCACCGTCGTGGTGGGTGCCTCCGCACAGCCCGCTCCGCACACCTCCGCCGAACCGGCCTCCGCCGAACCGGCCGCCGCCCCGGGCGACACGCGGCTCGACCCCGGCCGCCCCGGCTACCGCCGGATGAGCTTCGGGCTCTTCGCCGCCGGTGTCGCGACGTTCGCCCTCCTCTACTCCACCCAGGCCCTGCTGCCCTCGGTCTCCGCGTCGTTCGGCGCCTCGGCCGGGCAGGCGAGCTGGACGGTCTCCGCCGCGACGGGGGCGCTGGCCCTCGCCGTGCTGCCGCTGAGCGCGCTCTCCGAGCGCTTCGGCCGCCGGCAGATGATGACCGCCTCGCTGACCGTCGCCGTCACCCTCGGCATGCTGGTGCCGTTCGCCCCCTCGCTGGGCTGGCTGATCGCCCTGCGCGCGGTGCAGGGCGCGGCACTGGCCGGGCTGCCCGCCTCCGCGATGGCCTTCCTCGCGGAGGAGGTCCGGCCCAAGGCGCTGGTCGCCGCGATCGGCCTGTTCGTGGCGGGCAACAGCATCGGCGGCATGAGCGGGCGCATCCTGACCGGCTGGATCGCCCAGCTCTGGGGCTGGCGGGTCGCGCTCGGCGCGGTCGGTCTGCTGGCGGTGGGCTGCGCGGTCGCGTTCCACCTGCTGATGCCCCGGGCGCGGCACTTCGTCCCCGGCTCGCTCAACCCGAAGGCGCTGGTACGGACCGTCGGCGGGCACCTGGCCGATCCGCTGCTGCGCCGGCTCTTCCTCATCGGCGGGCTCTTCATGACGGTGTTCGGCGCCGTCTACACGGTCATCGGCTACCGGCTGGTGGAGGCTCCGTTCAACCTCCCGCAGGGCGTGGTCGGTTCGATCTTCCTCGTCTACCTCGTCGGTACGGTCTCCTCCGCCGCGGCGGGCCGTCTGGTCGGCCGGCTCGGCCGCCGGGGCGCGCTCTACCTCGCGGTCTCCACCACCGCCGCCGGGCTGCTGCTCTCACTCGCCGACCAGCTGGTCGCGGTGCTGCTGGGCCTGGTCCTGATCACCGCGGGGTTCTTCGCCGGCCACGCGGTCGCCTCCTCCTCGGTGAGCCGTACGGCCACCACGGGCCGCGCCCAGGCGTCGGCGCTCTACCAGTCCTCGTACTACCTGGGCTCCAGCGCCGGCGGCACGCTCGGCGCGGTCGCCTTCCACGCGGGCGGCTGGACCGGCACGGTCGGGCTCGGGCTCCTCGCGGTGCTCGGCGTCACCTCCGTGACGCTGTACGGATCGCGGTGCGCGCGGGCCGAGCGGAAGGCCCACCCGCAGCACGCCGCGATGGCCGTCGCCCGCTGATCCGTCCGGCCTGAGCGGTTGTGCGCTTCCCGCCCGCGTGTGCGTGCGCTGCGGTAGCTTCCTGACTGCGGGGGGCGGTGTCACAGCGCGACAGGGGTAGAGCGATGGGTGATCTCACGACGGCGGCCGCGGAAGACGCGGCGGCGCGCGGCGTGGAGGGTGCGGCGGACGGCGCGGAGGCATCGAGCGTCGAGAGCCGGCTGGAGGGGCACCGGGTCGAACTGACCGGGTACTGCTACCGGATGCTCGGTTCGGCGTTCGAGGCCGAGGACGCGGTCCAGGACACGATGGTGCGCGCCTGGCGCAACTTCGAGAAGTTCGAGGGGCGTTCGTCGCTGCGCTCGTGGCTGTACCGGATCGCGACCAACGTCTGTCTGGACATGCTGACGGCCGGCAACAAGCGCGCCCGGCCCGTCGACCTGTCCGGGCCGACGCCCCTCGCGCAGGCCGCGCTCAACCCGCTGCCGGAGAACACCTGGCTGGAGCCGATGCCGGACGGCCGGGTCCTTCCGTCGGCCGCCGACCCGGCGGAGGCGGCCGTGGCGCGTGAGTCCGTGCGGCTCGCCTTCGTCGCGGCGCTCCAGCACCTGCCGCCGAAGCAGCGGGTGGTGCTCATCCTGCGCGAGGTCCTCGCGTGGAAGGCGGCCGAGGTCGCCGAGCTCCTCGACACCTCCGTCGCCTCGGTCAACAGCGCCCTCCAGCGGGCCCGCGCCACCCTGGCCGAGGCCGGGGAGCGCGGCCCGGACACCGCCGACCCGCTCGACGAGGAGCAGCGCAGACTTCTGGAGCGGTACGTCGCCGCCTTCGAGGGGTACGACATGAAGGCGCTCACCGCGCTCCTCCACGAGGACGCCGTGATGACCATGCCGCCGTTCGACCTCTGGCTCCGGGGGCACGACGACATCACCGGCTTCATGCTCTCCATCGGTGCGAGCTGCGCGGGCTCCCGGCTGGTGGCGACCGTCGCCAACGGCACTCCGGCCTTCGCCCACTACAAGCCGAACCCGGACGGACCCGGGTTCGTGCCGTGGGCCCTGCAGGTCATCGACATCCAGGACGGTGCGATCACCGGGATGCACTGCTTCCTGGACACCCCGCGCTGGTTCCCGCTGTTCGGGCTGCCGGAGACGCTGGACGCCGACGGGAAGGCAGCCGACGGGAAAGCGGCCGACGGGAAGGCAGCCGTCGAGGAGTGAGCCGACGGGAGGCGGCCGGCGGGAAGAGAGCCGCGCGCAGGCGACCCGGCGGGAAGTGACCGCGCGCCTCAGGGCGAGGGCGCGTCGGTGACGCCCGCCAGGTCGGCCAGCCCCACCAGGTCCAGCAGGGTGCGCAGTTCGGGCGGTGTGCCGCGCAGCCGCAGCGGGCCCCGGCCCGCCCGGCGGACGGTGAGGGAGAGCCGGGCGAGCGCCTCCACGACGGTGAGGCCGGGGCGGACCACTCCCGCCAGGTCGCACTCCACCGGGGCGCCGGCCCGCTCGGGGGCGGCCAGGAGCCGGTCGAGCGCGGCACAGAGCCCGGGTACGTCGGCGCGGGTGATCCGGCCGGTGACGACGAGGGTGATCGGCGGTGTGGCTTCCACACCCATGAGACCGTCCCCGCCGCCACAACTCATCGGTGCGCGGCGGACCGGTTCCCCCGCCCGGGGCCCCGCACACGACGAAGACGGCGGCCCGCCGGTACGGGGAGATCCGTACCGGCGGGCCGCCGCCGCGTGAACCGGCGCGCGTTACGCGATGCGCTCGCGCACCACGGGGGACGCGGTGAAGTCCGTACCGGCCGGGGCGATGTCGTACGCGCCCGGCAGCGCGTCGAGGGCGTAGGAGAACTTCTCCGGGGTGTCCGTGTGCAGGGTCAGCAGCGGCTGGCCCGCGGTGACGGTGTCGCCGGGCTTGGCGTGCAGCTCGACGCCGGCTCCCGCCTGCACCGCGTCCTCCTTGCGGGCGCGGCCCGCGCCGAGGCGCCAGGCGGCGATACCGATGTCGTACGCGTCGAGCCGGGTGAGCACGCCGGAGGCCGGGGCGGTGACGACGTGCCGCTCGCGGGCGACCGGGAGGGCCGCGTCCGGGTCGCCGCCCTGGGCGGAGATCATGCGGCGCCAGACGTCCATCGCGGAGCCGTCGGCGAGCGCCTTCTCGGGGTCGGCGTCCTTGAGGCCCGCCGCGTCGAGCATCTCGCGGGCGAGCGCCAGGGTGAGGGCGACGACGTCCTCGGGTCCGCCGCCGGCCAGCACCTCGACGGACTCGCGGACCTCCAGGGCGTTGCCCGCCGTGAGACCGAGGGGGGTGGACATGTCGGTGAGCAGGGCGACCGTGCGGACGCCGCTGTCGGTGCCGAGGGCGACCATGGTGGAGGCGAGTTCGCGGGCGTCCTCGATGGTCTTCATGAAGGCGCCGCTGCCGACCTTCACGTCGAGGACCAGTGCCCCGGTGCCCTCGGCGATCTTCTTCGACATGATCGAGCTGGCGATCAGCGGGATCGCCTCGACGGTGCCGGTGACGTCGCGGAGCGCGTAGAGCTTCTTGTCGGCGGGGGCGAGGCCGTCGCCCGCCGCGCAGATGACGGCGCCGGTGGTGTCGAGGACGCTGAGCATCTCCTCGTTGGAGAGGTGGGCGCGCCAGCCGGGGATGGACTCCAGCTTGTCGAGGGTGCCGCCGGTGTGGCCGAGGCCCCGGCCGCTGAGCTGCGGGACGGCCGCGCCGCAGGCGGCGACCAAGGGGGCGAGCGGCAGGGTGATCTTGTCGCCGACGCCACCGGTGGAGTGCTTGTCGGTGGTGGGGCGGGAGAGCGCGGAGAAGTCCATCCGCTCGCCGGAGGCGATCATCGCGGCGGTCCAGCGGGCGATCTCCGTACGGTTCATGCCGTTCAGCAGGATCGCCATGGCCAGGGCGGACATCTGCTCGTCCGCGACCTCGCCGCGGGTGTACGCGTCGATGACCCAGTCGATCTGTTCGGGGGTCAGTTCGCCGCGGTCCCGCTTGGTGCGGATGACGGAGATGGCGTCCATGGGATTCCTTCCGGCAGGGGAGCTCGATCATGAGGGCGCGGGTCGCGCGGGGCAAGGGGACGGACCCGCCCGACTCTACGCGCATAGAGGTGAGACACGGAGGTGGCCCTCCCGACGCGCGGGAGGGCCACCGGAGTTGAGGGACGCCCGGCCTCAGGCCAGGTTCTGCGGGCCGAACGCCTGGGGCAGCATCTCGTCGAGGGTGCGCAGCCCGTCCGGGGTCTCCAGGACGAGGTCCGGTCCCCCGAACTCGTACAGCAGCTGGCGGCACCGGCCGCACGGCACCAGGATCTCGCCCGAGCCGTCCACGCAGGTGAAGTGGGTCAGCCGGCCGCCGCCACCGGCGACGAGTTCGGAGACCAGCCCGCACTCGGCGCAGAGGCCGATGCCGTACGAGGCGTTCTCGACGTTGCAGCCGGCGACGGTGCGGCCGTCGTCGACCAGGGCCGCGGCACCGACCGGGTAGCCGGAATACGGGGCGTACGCCCGGGACATCGCCTCCCGGGCCACCTTCCGCAGCCCTTCCCAGTCGGCCGCGGCCGCCGGGGTCGTCACTTGCCCTGGCCCTTGAAGTACGGCATGCCGTCCGCCTTGGGCATCCGCAGCCGCTGCGCGGAGAGCGCGAGGACCAGCAGCGTCGCCACGTACGGGGCGGCGTCCACGAACTGGCTGGGCACCTCGTCGGTGAGCGCGTACCAGACGAAGAGCCCGGCGGAGAAGACCGCCGAGACGGCCGCGCCGACGTACTTACGCCGCACGAGCTGCCAGATCACCGCGGCGACCAGCAGGATCGCCAGGAAGAGCAGCACCGCGTGGACGTTCTCGGCACCGCCGCGCAGCTTGAGGCTGTCGGTGAAGCCGAAGAGCCCGGCGCCCAGCGCCATGCCGCCGGGCATCCAGTTGCCGAAGATCATCGCGGCGAGACCGATGTAGCCGCGCCCGCCGGTCTGGCCCTCCTGGTAGATGCCGGTGGAGACGATCGCGAGGAACGCACCCGCCAGGCCCGCGAGCCCGCCGGAGACGGCGACGGCGATGTACTTGTACGTGTAGACGTTGACGCCGAGCGACTCGGCGGCCACCGGGTTCTCGCCGCAGGAGCGCAGGCGCAGGCCGAAGGCGGTGCGCCAGAGCACCCACCAGGTGCCCGGGACCAGCAGCAGCGCCACCACCGTCAGCAGCGACAGGTGGGTGACCACACCGCCGATGATCCCGGCGAGGTCCGAGACGAAGAACCAGTGGTGGGCCTGGAGGTCGGCCATCCAGTCGGAGAGCCCGGGGATCGTGATGTCGGTGATCTCGCCGATGCGCGGGGACTGCTTGGAGGAACCGCCCTCCGCCTCGGCGAAGGTGTAGTTCGACAGGTAGCGGGTGACGCCGACCGCGAGGATGTTGATCGCCACACCGGAGACGATGTGGTTGACCTTGAACGTCACGGTCATCACCGCGTGCAGCAGGCCGCCGAGGGCGCCGCCCACGATGCCCATCAGGACACCGGTCCACGGGCCCCACTGGTAGCCGGCCCAGGCACCGAACCAGGTGCCGAGGATCATCATGCCTTCGAGGCCGATGTTGACGACACCGGCACGTTCGGCCCACAGCCCGCCGAGTCCGGCGAGGCCGATCGGCACGGCGAGCTGGAGCGCGCCGGACACCTGGCCGATCGAGGTCAGGTCGTCCGCGCCGCTGATGACGCGGGTCAGGGAGAAGAGCGCCAGACCTGCCGCGGCGATCAGGAGGACGACCGGCAGGCTCAGCGTGCGCCGGCCGCCGCTCTTGCCGGGCGCGGTGGTGGCGGTGGACGTCGTCGGGACGGTGCTCATGCCGCTGCTCCCTCACGGTTCTCGCGGGCCTGGGCGGCGAGTTCCTCGCCGACCTTCTGCTGCTGTCGGCGGAGCCCGTACTGGCGGACAAGTTCGTAGGAGACGACGACGGAGATCACGATCAGCCCCTGCATGATCATGGCGATCTCCTGCGGGTACCCGTACTGGTCCAGGGAGGCGGAGGTCTTCTCCAGGAAGGACATCAGCAGGGCGGCGAAGAACATGCCGACCGGGTTGTTGCGGCCGAGCAGGGCGACGGTGATGCCCATGAAGCCGACCCCGGCCGGGAAGCTGAGGTTGTACGTGTGGCTCTGGCCGAGCAGGATCGGCATGCCGACCAGACCGGCGACGGCGCCGGAGATCAGCATGGCCGTCAGCACCATCCGCTTGGCGTCGACACCGCTGGCCCGGGCGGCGCTCTCGCTGGCGCCGGTGGCGCGCAGGTCGAAGCCGAAGCGGGTGCGGCCGAGGGTGAACCAGTAGACGACGCCGAGCGCGAAGGCCACGAAGGTGAAGCCGTAGATCGTGCCGCCGTCGCCCGCGTCCAGGCCGGGGAACCAGCCGGAGGAGGCGATCTCGCCGGTGTTGAGGTCGTTGGAGCCGGCCGCCTGGACACCGAAGTTGTCCGTCAGGATCAGCCAGGCGATCAGGCTGGTCGCGATGGCGTTCAGCATGATCGTGGAGACGACCTCGCTCACGCCCCGCAGGGTCTTGAGAAGGCCTGCGATGCCGGACCAGAACGCGCCGACCGCCATCGCGGTGACGAGGATCAGCAGGATGTGCAGCGGGCCCGGCAGGGTCACCGAGGCACCGACCACGGCCGCGACCATCGCGGCGAGCCGGTACTGGCCGTCGACGCCGATGTTGAACAGGTTCATCCGGAACCCGACGGCGACGGCGAGCGCGGCGAGGTAGTAGGTGCCGGTCTGGTTGACGATCAGCACCTGTACGTCGACGTACTGGGCGTTGTCGAACATCAGCCGGAACGGCTCGAAGGGGCTGTTTCCGGAGAGCAGCAGCACCAGCGCGGTGAGCAGGAACGCCACCACCAGGGCGAGCGCCGGGCCGGCGATGCCCAGGAGCAGCCGGTCCCTGTCGAACTTCTTCATCGGCTCTCACCGTTCTCGTCGTGCGCGATGTGGCCGGAGGCCGCGCCGGTCATGGCGGTACCCAGCTCCTCCGGCGTGATGCTCGCGGGGTCGGCGTCCGCGACCAGCCGGCCCCGGTACATGACGCGCAGCGTGTCGGACAGGCCGATCAGCTCGTCCAGGTCGGCCGAGATGAGGAGCACCGCGAGGCCCTCGCGGCGCGCTTCGCGGATCTGGTCCCAGATCTGCGCCTGCGCGCCGACGTCCACACCGCGGGTGGGGTGGGCGGCGATGAGCAGCTTCGGCCGGTGGCTCATCTCGCGGCCGACGATCAGCTTCTGCTGGTTACCACCGGAGAGGGAGGCCGCGGTGACGTCGATCCCGGGGGTGCGTACGTCGTACTCGCGCACGATCCGCTCGGTGTCGGTGCGGGCGGCCTTCAGGTCGAGGAAGACGCCCCGGCTGTTGGGCTTCTCGGTGACGTGGCCGAGGATGCGGTTCTCCCAGAGCGGGGACTCCAGCAGCAGCCCGTGGCGGTGACGGTCCTCGGGGATGACGCCGAGGCCGCCCTCGCGGCGCTTGCGGGTCGAGACGTGCGAGATGTCGGCGCCGTCCAGGGTGATGGTCCCGGCGTCCGGGTCGCGCAGGCCGGTGAGCGCCTCGATCAGCTCGCTCTGGCCGTTGCCCTCGACACCGGCGATGCCGAGGACCTCGCCCTTGTGGATGGTGAAGCCGATGCCGTCGAGGACCTCGCGGATCACGCCGTCGGAGTCGGTCGCGGTGAGCCGCAGGGCGTCGACGGTGAGCATGGGCACGTCGGTGACGGTCGACTCGCGGGTCTCCGGCGAGGGCAGCTCGCTGCCGACCATCAGCTCGGCGAGCTGCTTGGTCGTCGCGGTGCGCGGGTCGGCGGTGCCGACGGTGGTGCCCCGGCGGATGACGGTGATCTCGTCGGCGACGGAGAGCACCTCGCCGAGCTTGTGCGAGATGAAGATGACGGTCAGGCCCTCGGCCTTGAGCTCGCGGAGGTTGGCGAAGAGCGCGTCGACCTCCTGCGGGACGAGCACCGCGGTGGGCTCGTCGAGGATGAGGGTGCGGGCGCCCCGGTAGAGGACCTTGAGGATCTCCACCCGCTGGCGGTCGGCGACGCCGAGGTCCTCGACGAGGACGTCGGGGCGGACGCTGAGACCGTAGGCGTCGGAGATCTCCAGGATCTTCCGGCGGGCCGCGCCGCCGATGCCGTGCAGCTTCTCCGCGCCGAGCACGACGTTCTCCAGCACGGAGAGGTTGTCGGCGAGCATGAAGTGCTGGTGGACCATGCCGACCCCGCGCGCGATGGCGTCGGCGGGGCTGCTGAAGGTGACGGTCTCTCCGTCGATCGCGATGGTGCCCTCGTCCGGCTTCTGCATGCCGTAGAGGATCTTCATCAGGGTCGACTTGCCGGCGCCGTTCTCGCCGATGAGCGCGTGCACGGTGCCCTTGGCGACGGTGATGTCGATGTCGTGGTTGGCGACGACGCCGGGGAAGCGCTTGGTGATGCCGCGGATTTCAACGGCAGGAGGGCTGGACGCGTTGATGACGCACTCTCCTTGGCGGGGAAGGAGCGGAGCACGGCTGCCGGGGATGACGGGGCCGTACGAGCAGGGGCCGGGGCGAAGCTACCGCGCCCGAGGGTGCTCAGGGGTCTGTGTCGAGTTCGGGGCCGAACCCGGCCCGGAACTCGATACGGGCCCTGTACGCGTAGCGTTGCCGAACAGAAAGATCCCGGACGGCGGAACGCGATCCGGGGCCGAGGGGGACGGCGTGCGCCGTTCTCCCCGGTCCCGGAATCATAGGGTTCCGCGCCCGAGCACTTACGGGCGCACCCGTGACGGGCACACCGGGCGCTGACGAGCGCACCCGCGAAGGGCACGCCCGAGTGCCGACGAGCGCACCCGCGAGGGGCGGCGGGGTCCGCCGCCCCTCGCGGGTGTGGTCGTTACGGGGTGGTCTTGACCGTGATCTTGCCGGCGATGATGTCGGCCTTGGCCTTCTCGATCGCCGCGGTGACGTCCGTCATCTTGGTGAAGGCCGGGTTGGAGGCCGCGAGGCCCACGCCGTCCGTGTCCAGGCCGGCGCGGATCTCACCGGTCTCCGGCTTGCCGTCCTTGACCGACTTGATCAGGTTGAAGACCGAGTCGGCGACGTCCTTGGTGACCGACGTCAGGATGTAGTCCTTGTAGTCGGCGAGGCCGGCCTGGTTGTACTGGTCGGAGTCGACGCCGATGGACCACTTCTTGGCCTTGGAGGTGACCTCGATCGCGCCGGAACCGGCGAGGCCGGCGGCGGAGTAGATCACGTCGGCGCCGGCGTCGAGCTGGCCCTGCGCGGCGGCCTTGCCGAGGTCCGGCTTGGAGAAGCCCGTGAAGTCCGGCGGCTGGGTCAGGTACTGGACCTTGACGTTGACGCCCGCCTTGGTGTCCTTGACGCCCTGGACGTAACCGGCCTCGAACTTCTTGATCAGCGGGGTCTCGACACCACCGATGAAGCCGACCGTGTTCGTCTTGGTGACCTTGGCGGCGGCGACGCCGGCGAGGTAGGAGCCCTGCTCCTCGCTGAAGACCAGGTTCGCGGTGTTCTTGGTGGGCTTCGAGCTGTCGTCGATGATCCCGAACGTGGTGTTCGGGAACTTCGCGGCGACCTCGGCGATGGCGCTGGCGTAGACGAAGCCGACACCGATGACCGGGTTGTTGCCGCCGCGCGCGAGCTCGGTCAGGCGCTGGATCTTGTCCGCGTCGCTCTCGCCCTCGGAGGGCTCCGCCTCGACGCCCTTGAAGCCGAGCTCCTTCGTGGCCTTCTCCAGGCCCGCGTAGGCGGCGTCGTTGAACGACTGGTCGCCGCGGCCACCGATGTCGTAGGCGAGGGCGGTCTTGCCGCTGGAGGACGAGCCGCTGCTGCTGTTGCTGCTGCTGCCCTCGGAAGACGTCTTACCGCCACAAGCCGTGACGGACAGCGCGAAAGCCGCGGACGCAATGCCCACGGTGGCGATCCTGGTGATCCGGCGCACTGGGAGGCTCCTTAAAAACCTGACCGAAAGCGCCACTCCGGCGCTGGGTTCGCCGCGATCGTAACGCGCGTAGATGTCAGTTAAAGACACGTTCACCGGTCGTTATCGGATCGTCGTGAAGAGTTCTGGTCACATCGCGCCACCTGACACTCCGACATATTTCGGACGGATGTCCCTCCCGAGGGGCCCCTGTCGGCCTCGGCGGGCTCCGGGGCCCTCGATGGGGACATCGGTGGACATCGGGGAGACATCCGGGGGAAACATGCCGGGAACGCCCGGAAAGGGGACGTGATGTGGCGCGGCCCCCACGCCCCCTGCGGGGTGACCCGGGGCCGCCACCCCCGGGTCCCTACCTCGCGCCGTTGAGCAGGGCGGCGGCGGTGAAGAGCTCGACCCCGACGGTGATCGCCTCCTCGTCCACGTCGAAGTCGCCCCGGTGCAGGTCCAGGCCCCGGGTGTCGCCGTGCGCCCGGACGCCGAGGCGGGCCATGGCACCCGGCACGTGCTCCAGGTACCAGGAGAAGTCCTCGCCGCCGAGGCTCTGCTCGGTGTCCTCGATCGCGTACGGTCCGCGGCGCTCGGTCATCGCGGCGTCCAGCAGCCCGATGGAGGCCGCGTCGTTGACGACGGGCGGCACGCCCCGGACGTAGTTGATGACGGTCTTGGCGCCGTGCGTCGTCGCGATCTCGTCGACGGCCGCGTGCACCAGGTCGGGGGCGTCGCGCCAGGCCTTCAGGTCGAGGCAGCGGACCGTCCCGGAGAGCTCCGCGTGCTGCGGGATCACGTTGCAGGTGTGCCCGGTGTGCAGCCGGCCCCAGGTGACGGCGAGACCGGAGCGGGCGTCGACCCGGCGGGCGAGCAGCGCGGGCACGTCCACGGCGACGCGGGCGGCGGCGGTGACCAGGTCGGTGGTGAGGTGCGGGCGGGCGGTGTGGCCGCCCGCGCCGTCCAGGGTGACTTCCAGCCGGTCGCAGGCGGAGGTGATGGCCCCGATCCGCAGCCCGATCTTGCCGACGTCCACCTTGGGGTCGCAGTGCACGCCGACGATCCGGCCGACGCCCTCCAGCACCCCGGACTCGATGGCGTCGGGGGCGCCGCCGGGCAGCACCTCCTCGGCGGGCTGGAAGATCAGCCGGACCGCGTGCGGGAGTTCGCCCCGGCGGTCGAGCTCGGCGAGGACCAGACCGGCACCGAGGACGGTGGTGGTGTGCACGTCGTGGCCGCAGGCGTGCGCCCGGTCGGGGACGGTGGAGCGGTAGGGGACGCCCGTCTTGACGTCCGGGATGGGCAGTGCGTCGATGTCCGCGCGCAGGGCCAGCATCGGCGTCTCGCCGTCCCACCGCCCGACGTCGCACATCAGTCCCGTGCCGGTGGCGAGCACACGGGGGGCGAGCCCGGCCTGCTCCAGCCGCGCCTTGATGGCGGCGGTGGTGCGGAACTCCTGGTTGCCGAGCTCGGGATGCATGTGGAGATCGCGGCGGAAGGCGATCAGCTCGGCCCGGAGCTCTTCGGAGAGCGTGCCGGGCAGAGAGGCTGCCCGTACCGGTGAGCCACCGGCCGGTTCACCGTCGGCGTGGACGAGGGACGCGCGGGACTTCAACTGGTTCACCCATCGAAGGGTATGCCTACCAACCCTCCGACCGGACATGGATCAACAAAACTTCAGCACCTCGGATGAATATGAAACGGTGCGGAAACGTGTGGGCCGCACGCGCGGTGGGTAGACTCCGCCATTTTTCCCGTTTGCGCCGTACGGGTGGGCAGTTCGGGTCCCTGCGGCCCCGTACGGACCCGAGCCCGTGCGCCCGCACGACGCAGGGCGGCCGCTACGACGAACGGCGTACGGGCGGTGAGCCGCGTACGCCGTGGGGGCCGGGGCCGGGGCCGCAGGGCCGGTCGGGCCGGGGGCCGGGTCTCCCGTGCCGGGGGGCATCGGCCGGGCCGTGGTCAGGTGCCCGCCGGCGGGGCCAGCGGGGCGAAGGCCAGCCGGTGCACGTCCCGGGCGGTCTCGGTGACGCCCGAGAGGAAGCCCTGCGCGCGCGGGGACGCCGTGTCCCGCAGCCACCGAGGATCGATGTCGCAGACCGCGACCTTGACCCCGGTCCCCGCCAGCGCGAGGGGCAGCGTGTGCACCACGGTGGAGGGGAAGCTCAGCACGGTACGGCCGATGGGGCCGCGCCGGGCGATGAGCTCCAGCGGCAGGTCCGGGCGGACGATCTCCAGGCCGGTGGCGGCTTCCAGGGCGTGGAGCTTGCCGGTCGCCTCGCGGCGGTGGGCGAAGTAGCGGGTGGCGCCGTGCGTACGGGCGAGGGCCGCCACCGCCTCCTGGTACGGCACCGCCTCGACCACGCCGGTCTCCACCAGGGAGGTGCCGACGATGTCGGCGCCCTTGGTCAGACGCGGCGGGCCGAAGCGGGCGCGGGTCCAGGAGAAGGTGTTGGCGGTGATCTCGACCCCCTCGGGCGCCTCCACCGGCATCGCGGTGAACACCTCGACGCGGTGCCGGTCCGAGGGGACGAACCGGCGGCGGGCGGAGGCGGTGACCGGCGCGAGCAGCAGCTCGCGCGGTCCCCTGTTCCCCTTGCGGTGCCAGCGCACCAGCCGCTCGCCGCGGGCGAGCTGCGCCACGAACTCCATCGTGGCGGTGCCGTCGTCGACCACCGTGAGGTGTCCCGTCCGCACGATGCTCAGCAGGAGCTGGACGTAACGGGAGAACGGGTCGCCGATCACGACGTGGTCGGCCCTGCGCACCAGTGCGGCCAGGGCGCGCAGCGTCTTGACCGGGGTGCCCTGTTCGCCGCGCGCTTCCTGCCAGCGCACGGTGATGCCCTCGTCGCGGGCCAGGTCGGCCATCCTGCGCAGTTGGCCGCGCGACATCGGGTCGACCGGGGGGAGGACGACGACCGTGGTGACGGCCGGCGCCTCCTCCCCCATGGCGTGGGTCCACTCCAGGACGTTCAGGAGCTGGACCGGGCTCTCGACGAAGGCGAGATTCACCGGAGGTCGTCTCAGACCGCGGCCGGCTCGGCGGCCGTCGCGCTCTCGGCCTCGGCGACGACGCCCGCGACGCGGCGGAGCTTCTTCATCGGGCCGAGCTCCGACGCGTAGACCTTCTTGACGCCGTCACCGAGGGACGCCTCGATGGTGCGGATGTCGCGGACGAGGCGGGCCAGGCCCTGCGGCTCGACGGAGGCGGCCTGGTCGGAACCCCACATGGCGCGGTCCAGGGTGATGTGGCGCTCGACGAAGGTGGCGCCCAGCGCGACGGCGGCCAGCGTGGTCTGGAGGCCGGTCTCGTGGCCGCTGTAGCCGATCGGGACGTTGGGGTACTCGGCCTGGAGCGTGTTGATGACGCGGAGGTTGAGCTCCTCGGCGACCGACGGGTACGTCGACGTGGCGTGGCACATGAGGATGTTGTCGCTGCCGAGGACCTCGACCGCGTGGCGGATCTGCTTCGGGGTCGACATGCCGGTGGAGAGGATGACGGTGCGGCCGGTGGCGCGCAGGGCGCGGAGCAGCTCGTCGTCGGTGAGGGAGGCCGAGGCGACCTTGTGGGCGGGGACGTCGAACTTCTCCAGGAAGGCGACGGCCTCGGTGTCCCACGGGGAGGCGAACCAGTCGATGCCGCGCTTGGCGCAGTGCTCGGAGATGGCGTGGTACTCGGCCTCGCCGAACTCGACGCGGTGGCGGTAGTCGATGTACGTCATCCGGCCCCAGGGGGTGTCGCGCTCGATGTCCCACTGGTCGCGCGGGGTGCAGATCTCCGGGGTGCGCTTCTGGAACTTGACGGCGTCGCAGCCCGCGTCGGCGGCCACGTCGATCAGGGCGAGGGCGTTGTCCAGCTCGCCGTTGTGGTTGATGCCGATCTCTCCGGTGATGTACACGGGCCGGCCGGGGCCGGCGGTGCGGGAGCCGAAGGTGCGCAGACGGGAGTCGCTCATGGTGAGGGTGTTCCTTACTTGGTGGTGATCGTGGGGGTGTTGACGGTGGAGGTGGTGCCCGTGGGGGTGGTGGTCGCGGGGACGGTGGTCGCGGGGGCGACGACAGAGCCGACGTCGGCCCGGGTCCGGGTCAGTTCGGGGCCCAGGAGCCAGCCCGCGATCTCGCGGATCGCACCCTGGCCGCCGGGGGTCTCGGTCACGGCACGGGCCGCGGTCCGTACGGAGTCGTGGGCACTCGCGACCGCGACCGGCCAGCCCGCCAGGGCGAAGCAGGCCAGGTCGTTGACGTCGTTGCCGGCGTAGAGGACCCGGTCGGGGCTGACGCCCCGCTCGTCGCACCACTGCTTGAGTGCGAGGTCCTTGCGGTCGATGCCGTGCAGCACGGGGACCTGGAGCTTGCGGGCGCGGGCGGCGACGACCGGGTTCTGCTCGGTCGACAGGATGAGGACGTCCAGCCCGGCGCGGCGCAGGGCCGCGATGCCGAGGCCGTCGCCGCGGTGGACGGAGACCGTCTCGTGGCCGTTCTGGTCGACCATGACCCGGTCGTCGGTCTGGGTGCCGTCGAAGTCGAGCACGACGGCGTCCACGTCCGCGAGGGTCGGCAGCGGCGACGGGTCGAGGAGCGGGGCGAGCGCGCGGGCTCGGGCCAGGTCGTGCGGGTCGTCGATCTCCAGCACGCGCGCCGGGTCCGTACGGACCAGCGCGGTGTGGCCGAAGAAGCGGTGGCGGTGCGTGCGGAATCCGGCCACGTCCATGGCGTAAGCGGCGCCGGTCTCCAGGAGGTCCTGCGGGCGGTCCTGGCGGCGGGGGCGGACGGACTTGTCGTGGTTGACGCCGTAGCTGCTCTCCTCGACCGCTTCCCCGTCGCGCCACACGAAGCCGTGGAACGGGGCGACGGTGACGGCGGTGTCGGCGCCTTCGCGGGCGACCGCGCGGGCCACCTGGTCGACGTCCTCGCGGGAGACGAACGGGCTGGTGCACTGGACGAGCAGCACCACGTCGGCGGCCCGGCCGCCGAGCGCCTCGAAGGCGTCGAGCGCGTGCAGGACGGCGTCCTCGCTCGTCGCGGTGTCCCCGGAGATGTCCGCGGGGCGCCGCACGACGTGCACCCGGCCGGGCGCGCCCGCCGTCTCGCCGGCGATCCGGGCGGCTTCGGCGATCGCGGGGTCGTCGGTGGAGACGACGACGTCCGTGACCTCGGTGGACCCGAGGCAGGCGCGGACCGCGCGGGACACCAGGGGGACGCCGCCCACCCGGGCGAGGTTCTTGGCGGGGACGCCCTTGGATCCGCCCCGGGCGGGGATCACCGCGAGGACGGTGGGTGTCGTCATGGATGCTCCTGAAGTGGTGGTCACAGTTCGCCCATCCGCCGGATCACGGGGGCGACGCGCTGGACGCCCTGCCGGTAGGCGCCGCGCGCCGCGTTGCGGACGGTCTCGCGCACCGCGCCCCTGATGCGGCCGGTGGCGACGGGGGCCGCCGCACCGGGCAGCGGCCGGCCGTCGGGGCCGAGGTGGTGGCGGGCGAGGATGCCGGGGAGGTATCCCGGCGCGGTGGCGGGGGTGTAGTAGGGGGTGAGCGGCGGCAGTTCACCGGCGGCGAGCAGGGCGCCGACCCGGTCGCGGGCGCCGTCGTAGGCGGTGGCGTACGTGCCGTCGGCGGCGACGCCCTGGCCCGCGAGCCACTCGGGGTCGGGGACGGGGTGCAGGCCGTCGTCGAGCCGGTCCCAGGAGGTGATGAGCCCGGAGCCGACGAAGTGGTGGTTGCCGAGCGTCTCGCGGACGCCGAGGTCACTGAGGATCGCGGTCGGGATGGACCGGTGCAGCGATTCCAGCGCGGCGGTGGAGGAGACGGTGACGAGCAGGTCGGTACGGTCGAGGACCTCGCCCATGTGCCCGTACACCAGGCGGAAGTTGGGGGGCAGGCCGCCTACCAGCCGCTCGGCGAGCCGCTGGTAGGGCAGCTCCTCGATGTGCGTGGTGTGCTCGCCCGGCTTGGAGCGGAGCTTGAGCAGCACCTCGCGGCCGGGGTGCTTGCGGGCGTGCTCGACGAGCCTGCGCAGCAGGTACGTACGGTCGGCGCGGGACGCCGGTACGGACGGCTGTGCGGCGAACACGACGGTGTCGCGGCCGGGTTCGGGGGTGTGCGGGGCGCCGCCGAGGAACGGCAGGGCCGCCTCGGTGACGGCGCTCGCGTCGGCGCCGACCCCTTCGTACACGGCGCGGAAGCGTTCCGCGTCGTGGGCCGAGTTGGCGAGGACGACGTCGGCGCCGTGGCGGAGCAGGAGCCCGTCGGCGAGCTTCTCGTACACGACCCCGACGTAGCCGGTGACGACCACGGGCCTGCGGGGCAGGCCGAGGGCGGCGAGACCGTGCAGCATCGCCTGGACGCCGCCGCCGACGAGGGCGAGCACGACGACGTCGTACGCCTCTTCCCGCACGGTGTGCAGGAACTCGACGGCGGTGACCTCGCGGACCCGTCCGGCGTCGACGCCCACGTCGCCGACCTCGGCGAGCTGGCGCGCGGTGGGGGTGGCCCGGCCGCGCAGCAGGAGCCCGCTGATCTCGACCGGACGCTCCGTGACGGAGGTGCCGCCCGCGGCGGTCAGACGGCGCGCGGTGAGCGCGCCCCATTTCCACCGGGTGTCGGAGTCGGCGAGGACGGCCACCCGGAGCGCCGCGGGGTGCGTGGCGGCTTCGGCGGGTTCGGCCTGGTCATTGGTACGTGGGGGCACGTCCTAGAAGGTAGGAAGCCATTTCGTTGAGCGGCCCAACACGATGGCAACAAAGGGTTAACAGCCCGCTGACGATTGGGGTCGCGATTCGAATGCCCTCGAACTCACCTTTGATGCTGGGCCGTTCGCGGTACCGACACACGGAGTTCATGCCCCGTACTCCCACTGGACGGGGAATGGGACGGGTCCGCATCTAGCGTGCTGCCGTGGTCAAGCTCTCCGTCATCCTGCCCTTCTTCAATGTGCAGCGATATGCCCCCGAAGCCCTGAAGAGTCTGCGCGCGAACGCGCGTGACGACTTCGAATTCATCCTCGTCGACGACTGTTCGAGCGACGGGACGCGCGAAATCCTGGAACGCGCCGCGGAAGACCTGCCGGGCGCCGTCCTCATCCGGCGCGAGGAGAGCGGGGTGTCCGCCGCGCGCAATACCGGGATCGACGCCGCGCGCGGCGAATACCTCACTTTCCTCGACGGCGACGACTGGGTGGCGCCCGGCTATTTCGCGCGGCTCGTGTCGTCCATCGAGGAACTGGGATGCGATTTCGTGCGCACCGATCACGTCCGGTGCACGGGCACCGAACGTGTCGTCCACCGGGTTCCGTACGGCAGGCGGGACACCGTCCTCTCGCCGCGCGACGTGATTCTGCCGGGCAACCGTTCGACGCCGGTCGACTATCCGTACTCGTGGGCGGGCGTCTATCACCGCCGGCTCGTCGAGCGGGGCCTCCTGCACTTTCCCGAGAACCTGCACACCGCCGAGGACCGGCCGTGGATCTGGCGGCTGCACCGGGAGGCCGAGTCCTTCGCGGTGGCCGGCCGGCTGCTCGGCATCTTCTACCGGCGCGGGGTCACCTCGTCGCTCACCCAGATCGGCGATGTCCGCCAGCTCGACTTCATCCCCGCGTTCGACCAGGTCGTGGCGGAGACGCAGGCGGACCGGGATGCCGCGCTGTTCCTCCCGAAGGCCGTCCGCACGTACTGCGCGATCATCGCGCACCACCTGAACACCATCGAAAAGTTCGAGCCGGCGGTCGCGCGCAAGCTGCGGTCCATGAGCGCGGCGGCCCTGCGCCGGCTGCCCCAGGACGTCCTCGACGAAGCACTCGACTCGATGGACCTGGAGCGCTCGTCCCGGCTGCGCCGGCTCCGCCGCCGGCCCGCCCCCCTCTCGGAGGCCGCACCCGCATGACCACCCAGATCTTCTGCGCCTCCACGCTGTACGGAGTCGCCACCCTCGCCGCCGCCCTGGACGCCGACCGGTTCACCCCGGTGGACCGGCGCATCCTGCTGGTCTCCAACAACGCGGCCAACCCCGAGGTCAGCACCCCTCTCGACCGGATGCCGGGCTTCGAACGCCTGCGCGACCGCTTCGACGAGGTGCTCTCCTGGAACGAGGCGATCGAACCCTTCCACCCCGGCGGCTGGTCGCCGCGCCCGGACGACATCCCGCTGTGGGAACGCCATCTGCGGCTGCTGTGGAAGCTCGGTGACGACGACGTCGAGCTCGCCGTGGAGTCCATCCAGGTCAACCCGGCCCTCGCCGTCTGCCAGATCTTCTCCGTCGCTCCCGTCGACGTGTACGCGGACGGCCTGATGAGCTACGGACCCACCCGCTTCAAGATCGATCCGCTGGTCGGCACCCGGGTCCGCCGGCTGCTCCACCTGGACCTGGTGCCCGGTCTGGAGCCGCTGCTGCTGACGGAGTTCGGCGTCGAGCCGGAGATCGTCCCGGCGGCGGACTTCCTGAAGGTCCTCGGCACGGTCGGCGCCGCCGACGCGGAGCTGCCCGCGCTTCCCTCCGACTGCGCCCTGCTGCTCGGCCAGTACCTGTCGGCGCTCTCCATCCTCACGCCCGAGGAGGAGGAGGACCTGCACGTGCGGATGTTGCGGGGCGCCGTCGGGCGGGGCCACCGCGCGGTGGTCTTCAAGCCACATCCGACCGCGCCCGCACGCTACGGCCGGGCGCTGGAGGAGGAGGCCGAGCGGCTCGGGGCGGAACTGACCGTCCTGGACGTCCCCGTCCTCGCCGAGGTGCTCTTCGAACGGGTCCGTCCGGCCCTGGTGGTGGGCTGCTTCTCGACCGCCCTGTTCACCGCGAAGACCTTCTACGGCCTGACCACCGCCCGCACCGGCACCGAACTGCTGCTGGAACGCCTCGCGCCGTACCAGAACAGCAACCGCATCCCGGTCACCCTGGCGGACGCGCTGCTGCCCGACGTCGAGGACACCGCGTCCCCGACGGCCGGCCCTCCCGCCGGGGACGGGGAGCAGAGCGGATCCGAGGTCTTCGGGCTGACCCGCGCGGTGGGCTTCGCCATGCAGCCGGAGATCTACGCCGAGTTGCGTCCCCAGGCTGAGGCCTATCTCTCTGCCCACCTGAAGCGGGAGACCTCGCGGTACTTCAAGCGCCGCCGTCTGACCGCACTCGCCCTGCCGGGCGGCGTGCCGTCCCAACTGGCCTTCCTGCCCCGCAACACGACGGTGCGGCGCATGGCGAAGCGGGCGCGCGCGCTGCGACGGGGCGCGCGCCGCTGAACCGTCCCGGCCGGTCAGGACGCCGCCCCGGTAACGGACCGGCGTCCTGACGGGAAACGGCGGCACCCGGTCGGTGAACTCACCCCGAAGCCCGCGTGAACACCGCACGGCCGGGCCCCTGTCCGGGATTTCCGCACCTAC
Source organism: Streptomyces sp. NBC_01335 (assembly GCF_035953295.1). Taxonomy (GTDB): domain Bacteria; phylum Actinomycetota; class Actinomycetes; order Streptomycetales; family Streptomycetaceae; genus Streptomyces. Next base: position 5,007,445 of record NZ_CP108370.1, on the reverse strand, counting down.
GCTGACGCGGCGCACACGCTGAATTGGAGTGGCCTTGACCCTGACCCCCGCGGACGCGGATCACACCTCCCGCGCCCCCTCGATACCCTTCCCGTCGCTCCCCGCCGAGACCGGTCCGCTGTCGCCGGCGGCGGAGTCCGCGGGGCCCGCCGGCTCCCGGCCCGCACCGAAGGTCCGGCTGCGCGCCCTGGACGGGCTGCGCCTGGTGGCCGCGCTGATGGTCGCGGGCTACCACTACGGCGGGCGCGGCGGTGACATCACCAAGGCCTGGGGCAGTTCGCCGCACTGGCAGTTCCCCACCGCGCACAACTGGTTCGCCTACGGCTGCCTCGGTGTGCAGATCTTCTTCGTGATCAGCGGGTTCGTGATCTGCATGAGCGGCTGGGGACGGCCGCTCGCCTCGTTCTTCGCGTCCCGCGTCTCCCGCCTGATGCCGGCCTACTGGGTCGCCGTGATCCTGGTGACGGCCGTCATGGCGCTGCCGATGGTGACGTACGAGGCCGTCTCCCCCAGCGACGGCCTGCTCAACATGACGCTGATGCAGCTGCCGCTCGGCGCGGACCGGGTGCTCGGCGTGTGCTGGACCCTCTGGGCGGAGATCCGCTTCTACGCGCTGTTCGCGCTCTGCGTCGTCCTGCCCGGGGCCACCCGGCGCCGGGTTGTGCTCTTCAGCGCGGTGTGGACGATCGCCGCGGTGATGACGGACGCGGCCGACAGCAAGCTCCTCGACGTGGTGCTGATGCCGGAGTACGCCCCGTTCTTCATCGGCGGCGTGGGCCTCTACCTCGTCCACCGCGACCGCCGGGACGCCCTGGGCTGGGGCATCGCGGGCGTGAGCCTGCTGCTCGGCCAGCACTACGCGGTGGCCGACCTCTGGCGCCCGTACAGCGCCGACGCCTTCTCCAACCGGTCGGCGCTGGTCATCATCCTGATCGTCACCCTCGGCTTCGCCGCCGTGGCGGCCATCGCGGTGGGCCTGCTGAACTGGATGAACTGGAAGTGGCTGACCGTGGCGGGCGCGTTGACGTACCCGTTCTACCTGGTCCACGAGCACCTGGGCTGGGTGGTGGTGACCGTGCTCCACCGCAAGCTCGACGTTCCGTCCTGGGCCACGATGGCGCTGACCACGGTCTGCATGCTCGTCCTGGCGTGGGTGATCCACCGCCTGATCGAGCGGCCGTTCACCCCGAAGCTGCGCAAGGTGCTGCTGACGAAGCTGTAGGGGCTTTCCGAAGTCGTCCCGCCCGGCGGGCCGTTCACGCACCCGGACACCGTTCCGGCGCGCGAGCGGCCCGCCGTCGCGTTGTGCCGCAGTCACTCCACGCCGTACCGCGCGCCGATCCCCGCGACGAGGATCTGGAGCCCGTCCGCGAACAACTCGTCGTATGCGGTGAAGAGTTCGGAGCCCGCTGCGGCGACCAGCGGGAAGTCCGCCATCCGCGCGGCCCGCTCGGACACGTCGTAGCCGTCGCGGCGTTCGTCGGGCATGGGCTGGACGCCCTGCTCCTCGGTGACGAACCCCATCGTGTAGGCGTTGACGGTGGCGGCGGCGCGTACGGCCTGCCGCAGGTCGAATCCGGCGTCGACCATCACGCGCAGGTGCGCCTCCATGCCCGGTGCGTGCTCGATGCCGGTGAAGCGTGCCCCGCTGAAGACCTTCGCGCCGTCGCGGTAACGCAGCAGGGCGGTCCGCAGGGCGGTCTGCGAGGCGATGATCCGCTCCCGCCAGTTCCGGCCGGCGAGGTCCGCCGTCTCCTCGACCAGCATCCGGCGGTACATCGCCGTGGCCATCTCGTCGAGGAGTTCCTGCTTGTTCTTGAAGTGCCAGTAGAGGGCGGGGGCCTGGACGTCCAGCTCCTTGGCGATGGCGCGCAGGGTCAGTCCGTCGAGTCCCGTCTCGTTCAGCAGCCGCAGCGCGGTCTCCGCGACCTTCGCCCGGTCGATCTTCGTCGTGCCCATCCCGCGCACTCTACCCCTCACCCCTTGACTCCTTAACGCCGTTAAGGACACACTCGCCGCATGGAACTTAACGACGTTAAGGACGGCGTCCCGCAGGACGGGGCCGTAAACGCGACCGCAGACGGGACCGTGGACGGGACCGTGGACGTACTGATCGTGGGGGCCGGCCCCTGTGGCCTCGCGCTCGCCTGCGACCTGGCCCGGCGCGGGGTGCGCCACCTCCTGGTCGAACGCTCCGGAACTCTCTTCGCAGGCTCCCGCGGGAAGGGCATCCAGCCCCGCACCCGGGAGGTCCTGGACGACCTCGGAGTGGGCGGGGCGGTACGGACCCACGGCGGGGCCGCACCCGTGGGGATGACCTGGAAGGACGGCGGGCGCCAGGGCGCGTACGACATGTTCCGCCGCGCCGAGCCCACCGACGCGGAACCGTACGGGGAGCCCTGGATGATGCCGCAGTGGCGGACGCAGGAGATCCTGCTGGCCCGGCTGCGCGAACTGGGCGGCGACGTCGTCCTCCCGTCCGCCCTGACGGGGTTCTCCCAGGACGCCGACGGGGTCACCGCACGGCTCACCACCGGAGAGGTCCGCGCCCGCTACCTGGTCGCCGCGGACGGCGGGCGCTCCACGGTCCGGGGCGCGCTCTCCGTCGCGATGGTGGGCGAGACCGTCGACCCGTCCCCCGTGCTGGTGGCCGACGTGCGGATCGCACCGGCGGCACTCGACCGGCTCAACTGGCACATCTTCGCCGACGGGGCGGGCCTGCTCACCCTGTGCCCGCTGCCCGGCACGGAGGACTTCCAGCTGGTCGCGCAGTTCCCGCAGGGAGCGCCCGACACCTCCGCCGAGGGTGTACGGGCCCTCGTCGCCGCCCGCACCCACCTGGACGCGGACGCGGTCACCGAGGTCCGCTGGTCCTCGGACTTCCGGCCTCGTGCCGCGCTCGCCGAACGCTTCCGCCAGGGGCGCGTCCTCCTCGCCGGGGACGCCGCCCACGTGCACTCCCCGGCGGGCGGCCAGGGGCTGAACACCAGCGTCCAGGACGCGTACAACCTGGGCTGGAAGCTCGGCCAGGTACTGCTGCACGGCGCACCCGAGGCCCTCCTGGAGACGTACGAGCAGGAGCGCCGCCCGGTCGCCGCCGAGATGCTGGGCCTCTCCACCAGCATCCACCGGGGTGAGCAGCAACGCGGCAAGGAGGCACAGCAGTTGGGACTCGGCTACCGCGACGGCCCGCTCTCCGAGGGCGCGGCGGGCGCGCTGGTGGCGGGCGACCGGGCGCTGGACGGGGACGCGGGCGACGGGCGGCGGCTCTTCGACGTGTTCCGGGGCCCGCACTTCACCCTGCTGGCGGTCGGCACGGACGCCCCGCTGCCGCTGCCTGTGCCGGACGGCGCGGTCCTGGTGCACCGGGCGCCGCTCTCCCCGGCGTACGGCACCGGGCTGTTCCTGGTCCGCCCGGACGGGTACGTCGGCTGGGCGGGCACCACCACCGAGGGGCTGAGCGCCTATGCCGCGCGGCTGGGCCTCGCCCTGCCGGAGCCGGCCGCCCGTTGACGCCCGGAGTGACTCAGATGCCGCTGAGCGAGAGCTTCGGGTCGACCCCCCGCGCACGTCGTACGAGGTTCGGCAACCGTGCGGGGCGGGAACGCGTCCCCCGTAACACCGGTACGCGGGGCGTTGCGGGCCATGGGGAGGCCGAAGTGACACGCACACGAGCGACACGTCCACCCTCGACATCGACACCACCCTCGACATCGACGCCACCACCGGCTGCGGCGCCGCCCCCGGTCCGTGACCACGGACCCGGCCGGCCCGCGCGGAGGGTCGCCGCGACCGCCGCCGTCCTGCTCGCCGGGGCGGTCCTGGCGACGGGGTGCAAGCCGGTGGAGGTGAACGGCGGTGCGGGCGCCTCGCCCGTACCCGTACCCCGGGCGACCACCGGGACCGCCACCGCGCAGCCGGCCCCGCCGCCACGGACCCCGACGCGGAGTCCGTCGGCGTCCCGGACCTCCGACGACAAACCGTCCGCCCCCTCCGCCCCGGCCGCCAGCCCGACCGCCCCGGCGCCCTCACCGTCCGCCCCGGCCCTGATGGCCATCGGCGCCGAGGGTGCGCGGGTGCGTGAACTCCAGGCCCGGCTGCGGCAGGCCGGGCACTTCTCCCGCAACCCCACCGGCTACTACGGGACCCTCACCGGCCAGGCGGTGGAGAGCTTCCAGCGCAAGGGCGGTCTCGCGGTGACGGGCCGGACGGACTCCGTCACCTGGCAACGATTGCTGGCCACCACGCGTACGCCCACCGCGTCCGAGCTCGACCCGCCGACCGAGCTTCCCGTGGCGGCTCCGGACCCGCGCTGCCTCAAGGGGAGGGTGCTCTGCGTCAGCAAGGAGAGCCGGACCCTGGCGTGGATGATCGACGGCCGGGTGGTGTCGGTGATGGACGTGCGGTTCGGCTCGGAGTACACGCCGACCCGCGAGGGCGTCTTCTCCGTCTACTGGAAGTCGCGGCACCACGTCTCCACGCTGTACGGCTCCCCGATGCCGTACGCGATGTTCTTCAGCGGCGGCCAGGCGGTGCACTACTCGGCCGACTTCGCGGCGCGCGGCTACAGCGGCGCGTCCCACGGCTGCGTCAACGTCCGCGACGAGAAGAAGATCTCCGCGCTCTACGCCCAGGTGAAGGACGGCGACAAGGTCGTCATCTATCACTGACGCACCGTCGCATGTCGCTGCCGTCGGACCACGGGACCGAGGAAGAAAAGGAAAAGGGGCGCGGACGGGACCGGGGGAACGTGTCCCGCCCGCGCCGATGCGCGGAGCCGAAGGTACGGGGGGAACCCCGGCTCGATGCGCCGCCGATGACCAGTCGGCTCACTTCCTACTGCGTCATCGATCCGAAAAACGTCACAGCTGTCGGCCGGATGTGACCGGCCCCACAGCGGAGGAGCGGCGGACGGGCCCTCAGGTCCACCCTTAGGCCGTGCGGTCGAAGGCCCCGGAACCGGGCTCGGCGTACTCGTCGGTACCGCGTCCGGTGTCTCCGGCGTCCTGCCCGCCGCGTCCGCCGCGTCCGCCCGGAGACGCCTGCGCACCCTGACCGGCCTGCCCCGTCCAGCCGGCCTGCCCCGTCCGGCCGGTCCGCTCGGCCGCCTCGGCTCCGGGGCCGCCCGCGCCAGGAGCCGGGGCCCATGCCCCGGCGTACGCGGTGTCGGTGGACAGCGTCTGCGCCGGGACGGCTTTCGCACCCGCCTTCACGCCTGTCTCCGCGTCCGTCTTCGCTCGCGCCCTCGCGCCCGCCCTCGTGTCCGTCTTCGCGCCCGCCCTCGCGTCCGTCTGCGCGACGGTCTTCGGCGCCGACGCGCCCCGTTTCGCGGTCGGCGCGGCGGCGAAGGTGGCGTCCCCGGTGGTGCCCGCCGGGCCGCCCGCAGGGGCGTTCCGCAGCGAGTAGGCAAACGACTGGCCCTGCCGGTACGCGTCCTGGCCCCACTCGCCCTTGCCGTCACCGGCGTGGCCCGAGCCGTATCCCGTCCCGTCCGGGGCCGACTCGTCCGGGGCCGACCCGTCCGGTCCGTCGCCCGCGACGGAGCCGCCGGGGTACGAGGCCGTGATCCGCGCGCAGTACTCCGGAACGTTCTTCTCGCCCCGGGCCAGTTCGGCGAGGCGGCGGCGCTCCCGCTCGTCCAGGTCTCCGTCCCGGTAGTCGCGGCAGTCCTCCACGGCCTCGGCGTACCCGTCGGAGCCGGATCCGCCCGAGCCGCCCGCGCTGCCGTACGTGTCCCGGTCCGGGGACCCGTGCCCGTCCCCGTAACCTCCCCCGTGGCCACCCGAACTCCCTTCGGTTCCGGCGCCGTTACGGCTGTCCGGCGCGCCGGTGCCCGAGGTGGCGCCCCCGGCGCCCGCCCCCTGGGAGGCCCCGCCGGGGCTCTGGACGGAGGGGTCGCCGGTCCCCGTCGGGGCGCCGGAAGGGGTGTCCGTACCGGACGCTTCCGGGGTGGCGTCGTCCGGCGAGGCGGCCACCGACACCGTGCTCGCCGGGCTGTGTTCCGTACCGCCGAACGCCCCGGTCAGCGCACCCGTACCGGCCGCCACGGCGACGCCGCCGAGCGCGCAGCCCGCGAGCGAGGCCGCCAGGCCGATGCGCACCGGCCGGCCGAAGCGGGGGCGCTCCCGGCTGCGGGACGGGGAGGGCGGCGTACCGAGCCGCACCGGGTCGAGCATGCCCGCGCCCGGAGCCGTACCGGCCTCCGGGCCCGGTCCGACGGGCCGCCGGTGGCGCCCCGCCCCGGCCGCCCCGCGCGCCGGACCCGCGTGCCGGAAGGCGGCCAACGCCGCCTCCTCGCCCCGCATTTCACCCTCGGCCGACGATCCCGGACGGGTCGCACCGAGCGCCTCGGAGAGGCTCCGTGCGGCGGAGCGCGCCTGAGCCCCGGGAGGCACGACCGGTTCGCCGCGGAGCAGTTTCTCCGCCGCGTCCCTGTCGAGCCAGTCGTCCCGATCGTCGGCCATCACATGTCCTTCTGCGTCCACGGACGCGAATGCGTCACTCCGGGAGCCGCTCCCGCGGGCGCCACCACACCACCCCGCCCGAGCCGCTGCGCGGGCACGGCGCCGAGTTCCGGCCCGGGCCCGTCCAGATCCCCCGCACCGTGCGCCGGCCCGTCGTTCACAGGCCCCCCAAGGACCGTACCGGCCCGTTCCGCTTCCCGCTGCTCCCCTCCCAGCATCTCCGCAAGTCGCTTCAACCCCCGGTGCGCGGCGCTGCGTACGGCCCCGGGCCGCTTGCCCAGCGTCTGCGCGGCGGTCTTCGCGTCGAGGCCGACGACCACCCGCAGCACGACCGCTTCGGCCTGGTCCTGCGGGAGCCGGGCTATGAGCGCCATGGCCCGGTCGGTGCCCATGGCCTCGATGGCCTCCCCGGCGGTGTCGGAATCCGCCGGACGCCCCGTCAACTCCGTTTCGTCGCCCCCGATAGCGGGCCTGCGCCCACGCATCCGCAGATGGTCCAGAGAGCGATTGCGCGCGATCCGGGCCGCCCACCCCCGGAACCGGTCGGCATCCCCACTGAACCGGCTCAGATCACGGGCGATCTGGAACCACGCCTCGGACGCCACGTCCTCCGCGTCCGCCTCCCCCACCAGCGTTCGTATGTACCCCAACAGCCGTGGCTGCACAGCGCGATACACAACGCGGAAGGCTTCCTCGCTCCCGCCCTGCGCCGCGAGCACCGCGGCGGTCAGCTCCGCGTCGTCCCCCAGCACCCCTCAACCGCCCTGCTGTCCCGAATCGCGGCTGGTCACCGCCGCTGCGCCACCCTGCGCGATCAGCACGCTACGTGCTCTGCGGGTGTCGCGTCCATGGCTTGTACAAGTCGCAACAAACCGTCGACGAACCCCGGGTGTAACAGAAAACGCGACCGCGGCGCTGAGTGAGGTACGGGGCCGCGCTGCGGCTTCGTGGAAGACGGCCGAGGCCTCTCCTGTGGGGGGTGGCGGCCTCGGCCGTCCTTCCGCTCCGTGCCACCACGACCGGGCGATGCGCCGGCCGCGTAGCCTCTGCACGGCATCCCGCACCCGTAGGACCAGCACCTGCCCCGGCAGCCCAGCCCTCGTACGGTCCCGATCCTGCGCACGACCGACGCCTTCTGAAAGCAGGGCGCGGTGGGTCAACGCCCGGAGCGGGCCTGCCCAGTCGTACGGAGGAGAGCGCATGGAACGCACCACGCACGTCAGCAGCGACGGACGCCGCCGGGTCGACGGCATCGGCCCGTCCGTGATACCCGGCTGGGAACTCGTCTACGACCACCCGGACGACCATGCCCAGGTCATCCGCAGGGAAGAAGGCACCTACGCCCTGGCCTGCACGTTGCACCGACACGCAAAGGCCCTGTCGACGCAGAACGAGGAACGCCCCTGGCGCGAGAGCGGCGGATGGTGCCCTGGAAGCGTGGCCGGACTGCATCCGGTCGCGGACGACACTCACTGAACTCTCGGACCGGACAGGAACCCTGGGCATACGCGCCTGGCTGTTCGTCCTGGCCGCGCACCACTGGCCGACCAGCATCCGCGAGAAGTCACCCCAGAACTGGCCCGCGACAGCGACCTCGCGCTGCTCCTGAAGCGCTGCTCCTGAAGCGCTGCTCCTGAAGCGCTGCTCCTGAAGCACGCGGAGTTGCGATCGCGTGCTTCAGGAGGTGCGTGACGCGGCGGACGGAAGTTCCGCCCGCCCCCTCAGGCCTGGTTGCGTGCCCGGCGGGACATGACGGCGCGCAGCACCCGGCGGCCCTCCGTCGAGTGGTCGAGCGCCCGCCGCAGGCCCGCGCCGCTGCCGGGCGAGCCGGCGGTCTCGGCGAGGATCTCCAGCAGCTCGCGCTGGCGGCGCAGTTCGCCCGCGACGAGTGGGCCCGCGTCGGCCTCGGCCCCGGCGGAGCCGATCCTCAGCAGCTCCAGGGCTTCCCGTTCACCGCTCCGCGGCGCTTCCTCCGGGTCCCCCGCGTCCGCCGCAGGGGCGTCCGCGTCCGGGGTGGGCGGCTGGTCGGCCCGCCGGTGGATCTCCAGGGAGAGCAGGGAGCAGGCGTCGGCCCAGGCGCGCAGGGGGCCGGCCTCGAAGGTCTCCGGGGCGGCGTCCAGCGTCGCGCGGATGCGGGCGAGGAACGCGCCGGCCGCCTCCCCGTCACCGGGGCCGGGCGGCGGGTCCAGGGCCGCGACGGTCTCGCGCGCGGCGGCGAGGCGGGCCGCCCACGCGGTGCCGTCCTCGCAACTCGCCCAGAGCGGCCGCAACGGTTCCGGGCCGTCGCCCTCCGGGCCCGGGGGCAGACAGCGGTCGAGGCAGGCGAGGCCGCTCGCGGCCAGTGCACGCGCGTCGGCGCGGGCGATGAGGTCCCACAGGTTCATGACGTACCCCCAGGTCTTCTGTGTCGCGTACAGCGCCGGGTGGCGTGAATACGTCACACGCACCCCGGCCGGAAACGCGCGCCAGGGCGCAGCCGGAGCGCCCCACCAGCCACAACAATCGCAGAAATCGGGAAAAATGACTCCTGTTCGGCGCGATTTTGATGGAGGAAACCGGGCGCGGCTCCCGGTGGCCGGTCCGCGCCCCGGCCACCGGATGGCTTGATTCCGCATGCTGGTTCCGCAGGTTCCCCGCCCGGAGGGGAACGGCCTCACCCCCGCCCGTCGATCTCCGAGGCCAGACCGGTGAACGCCGCCCAGCTCAGCGCCGGCTTCCCCGGTACCCAGAGCTTCTGCGCCGTGGCCTTCAGCGGCATCCGGATGCCCTCGGCCACCTGCGCCGCCGTCTGGGCGTTCGGGAAGTCGCCCCAGACGGCGAACCGGCCGCCCAGGATCTGGTCGGAGTACTTCGCCGGGACCGGCTGGGTGCCGCGCAGGACGAGCGGGGTCCACTGCTCGTAGATCCGCTTCCCGGTCGGGTAGACGAATGCGTTGGGCTGGCCGAGCACGTAGTAGAGGAACTCGTCGTTGAGGTTCACCATCGGGCGCCCCTCGCTCAGGTACGCCTCCGGATCGCGGGCGCCGATCTCCTTGCCCGTCCAGTACTCGATCTCGATCCGCTTGTCCGCCTGTACGGAGCCGCCGCTGAAGAGGCCGTCGTTCCAGGCCTTCGCGGTCATCCCCTTCGGACGGACCACGGCGGCGCGGTCGTTGAGCCAGCCGGTGGCGAGGTCCTCGATGGTGGCTCCGTCGCCGTACTTCTGCCGGGCGGCGGCGAGGAGTTGCGGGTACGAGGCGCCGGGGTCGGGGACCGTGAGCGCCTGGTACTCGTCGGCGCCCAGGTGCCAGGACTTCCCGCCGAAGAGGCCCGTGAACTCGTCGAGCAGCTCGTCGACCAGCTTCGCCGCCCCCGGCTTCGAGATGTCGAGGGACCCCTTGGACGCCGTCCCGGAGACGCTGTGGAGCTGGAGGTCGGGGTGGGCCCGGAGTACGGCACCGAGGTGTCCGGGCGAGTCGATCTCGGGGACCACCTCGATGTGCAGGCTCTTCGCCAGCGCCAGGATCTGCTTCACCTGGGCCTGGCTCAGGTGGTCCTGGGAGACCACCTCGGGGTGCGTGCGGGACTCGATGCGGAACGCCTGGTCGTCGGAGAAGTGCAGGCCGAACTGGTTCATCTTGAGGTCCGCCATCTCGCGGAGCCGGTCCTCGATCCAGTCGACGCTGTACGGCTTGCGCGCGATGTCCAGGTTGAAGCCGCGCTGCGGGCGGTCGGGCCGGTCGTTGACGACGCCTTCGGGGAAGGTGCCGTCGGCGGCGACCGATTGCTTGAGGGTGCGGGTGCCCCAGAAGACACCGGCCTCGTCGGGTCCGCTGATGGCCACCCGGCCGTCCCGCGCGGTGAGGGTGTACGACTCGGCGCCGGTCTTCGCTCCCTTGTCCAGGGAGAGTTCGACGTCACCCGAACGGGCGGCGGTCTCCCCCTTGTAACGCAGCCGCAGCTCCTTGGCGAGCAGCCTGGCCTCGTCGGCGAGGGCGCCGCTGCCGTCGGCGACGACCACCGCGCCGGAGGAGGTGGGCTTCCAGCCGGGGCCGCGCGCGGCGGTGTGCTCGCGCACGGCCGGGATGGTGCGGGGCGCCGCGGAGAGGGCGTAGCTGCGGGTGGGTGACGGGGAGGGCGAGGAGGAACCGGCGGCGGGTGTCGACGCGTCGGGGGACGAGGGGGATATGGAGGACGCCGACGAGGCGGCGTCCCCGGTGGGCTCGGAGCCGCCGTCGTCACCCGAACCGCAGGAGACGAGGGCGAGCGCGGCAGTGGTGGTGAGGGCCGTTGCGGCCAGGACACCGCGTGAGGGGGGCATGGGGTGAAAACCTCCGGGGCGTGGGGGGCGTGGAGGACGGAACATGAGGGACGTAAGGGAAATAAGGGAAGTGAGGGAAATGAGAAGTCCCGGAGACCTGAGGGACCCACGGGATCTGCGGCAAGGACGCACGCCGCACAGATACGCGCTCCGGCGCGCGGACACCGGCCACTCGCCCTCGCTTAGCCCGATCGAGGGATGCGACGATCGGACGGGATGTCAGTCAAACGTTCCGTAACTCTCTCGTTCGGGTGGTTTTCTGGGTTCCGCCGGACGGGTGTCCACTGTCCTCGCTACCGTTGCGGCACATACGCCACTCCCTTCACTTTCGTCCCCCGTGCGAACGCGCCGGCTTGTCGGCCTTCCCGGCCTTCCCGGCCTTCCCGATCTTCCCGACCCCTCTCCAGGGTCCTGATGTTCATTCGTCCGAGGAGTTCACGCTGTCCAGGTCCAGCGAGCCCACCACCGGCAGCGTGCCGGAGCAGGTGCGGCAGACCGGCCGCCGGACGGCCCGTCCCGCCCACGACCGCGCCCCAGGGTCCGCCCCGCTGGACCAGGCCCCATCCCTCCAGGCCACGACCGCCGCGACGGCGACCACGGCCCCGCACGGACTCGCCCGGTTCAACGCGGCTCCGTTCCTGGTGGCGGAGGCCGCCCTGCTGGAGTGCTGCGGCAGCACCCGCTGGGCGCACCGCGTGGCCTCGTACCGCCCGTATCCCGATCTGGACTCCCTGCTCGCCGCCTCCGACGAAGCGGGTTACGACCTGTCTCCCACGGATGTCGCCGAGGCGCTCGCCGGCGAGGCGGGCCCCTCGCTGCGCGAGGACGCGCCCCACGCGGCGCGGTTGGCGTTGCGGGCGGCGCACGCCGCGTACACGACCAAGTTCGGTCACGCGTTCGTGATCTGCCTGGACGGCCACCGGCCCTCCCATCACGTGGACCAGGTGCTCGCCGGCATCAGGGCCCGGCTGGCCCACGACCCGGACGAGGAGCGCTCGGTCACGGCGGAGGAGGTGCGGCGGCTCGCCCGGGAACGCATCATCGAGCTGGTGTCGGCGCCCTCCCCGGGCACGGCAACGGACACGGCCCCGGGCCAGGAAACCCCTAGCCCGTCCGTGGCTGATCGATTGCCTCTTTGATCACAGCAAGGGCCCCGGCGCGAACGAACCGACAAAGCGTCGCTACCATGGCCGGGGCCGGTGGACCGTACCCGGCCGGGTCAGACCGACAGTCAAGCCGGCCGACCCCAATCCCCGCTCCCGGAGGGTTCTTCCGTGCCGGCTGGAACGCTGTACCGCGGCCGGGAAGGCATGTGGTCCTGGGTGGCTCATCGAGTCACCGGTGTCCTCATTTTCTTCTTCCTGTTCGTACACGTCCTGGACACCGCTCTCGTCCGTGTCTCCCCCGAGGCGTACGACGACGTCGTCAACACCTACAAGACCCCGATCGTCGCGCTCCTCGAGTACGGCCTGGTCGCCGCCATCCTGTTCCACGCGCTGAACGGTCTGCGGATCGTCGCCGTGGACTTCTGGTCCAAGGGCCCGCGCTTCCAGAAGCAGATGCTCTGGACCGTGCTGGGCATCTGGATCGTGCTGATGGTGGGGGCCCTGTACCCCGTCCTCGGTCACGCCGTACGTGAAATCTTCGGGAGCTGAGGCCAATGTCGACCGAGACCTCCTCCGCGATCGGTGACGTCGAAGGCGTGAGCCTGTACGACGTCGACCACCCGGCCCCGGTGATCGAGCCCCCGCGCAAGCGGACCGGCAAGACCCCGAAGTCGACGCGTGGCAACTTCGAGATGTACGCCTGGCTCTTCATGCGCCTGTCGGGCATCGTGCTGGTCGTCCTCGTCATCGGTCACCTGCTGATCCAGCTGGTGCTCGACGGCGGCGTCTCCAAGATCGGTTTCGCCTTCGTGGCGGGCCGCTGGGCTTCGCCGTTCTGGCAGGTCTGGGACCTGGCGATGCTCTGGCTCGCCATGCTCCACGGCTCCAACGGCCTCCGTACGGTCATCAACGACTACGCCGAACGGGCGAACACCCGCTTCTGGCTCAAGATGCTCCTGTACACCGCCACGGTCTTCACCGTCCTGCTGGGCACGCTGGTGATCTTCACCTTCGACCCGAACATCCGCTAGGCACCGGGCCAGAGGGACCAGAGGAAATCATGCAGATCCACAAGTACGACACCGTCATCGTCGGTGCCGGCGGCGCCGGTATGCGCGCGGCCATCGAGTCCACGAAGCGCAGCCGCACCGCGGTGCTGACGAAGCTCTACCCCACCCGCTCCCACACGGGCGCCGCGCAGGGCGGCATGGCCGCCGCGCTGGCGAACGTGGAGGAGGACAACTGGGAGTGGCACACCTTCGACACGATCAAGGGCGGCGACTACCTGGTCGACCAGGACGCCGCCGAGATCCTGGCGAAGGAGGCCATCGACGCCGTCCTCGACCTGGAGAAGATGGGCCTGCCGTTCAACCGCACGCCCGAGGGCCGTATCGACCAGCGCCGTTTCGGCGGGCACACCCGCAGCCACGGTGAGGCCCCCGTCCGCCGGTCCTGCTACGCCTCGGACCGTACGGGCCACATGATCCTCCAGACGCTGTACCAGAACTGCGTCAAGGAGGGTGTGGAGTTCTTCAACGAGTTCTACGTCCTGGACCTCCTGCTCCAGGAGGACCCCGAGACCGGCGTGAAGAAGTCCGCCGGCGTCGTGGCGTACGAGCTCTCCACGGGCGAGATCCACGTCTTCCAGGCGAAGGCGATCATCTTCGCCTCCGGCGGCACCGGCAAGTTCTTCAAGGTGACGTCGAACGCGCACACCCTGACCGGTGACGGTCAGGCCGCCGCGTGGCGCCGCGGGCTGCCGCTGGAGGACATGGAGTTCTTCCAGTTCCACCCGACGGGCATCTGGCGCATGGGCATCCTGCTGACGGAGGGCGCCCGCGGTGAGGGCGGCATCCTCCGCAACAAGGACGGCGAGCGCTTCATGGAGAAGTACGCGCCGGTCATGAAGGACCTCGCGTCCCGTGACGTCGTGTCCCGCTCCATCTACACGGAGATCCGTGAGGGCCGCGGCTGCGGTCCCGAGGGCGACCACGTCTACCTCGACCTCACGCACCTCCCGCCGGAGCAGCTGGACGCGAAGCTCCCGGACATCACGGAGTTCGCGCGTACGTACCTCGGCATCGAGCCCTACACGGACCCGATCCCGATCCAGCCGACCGCGCACTACGCCATGGGCGGCATCCCGACCAACGTCATGGGCGAGGTGCTCGCGGACAACACGACCGTCGTCCCGGGCCTGTACGCCGCGGGCGAGGTCGCGTGCGTGTCCGTGCACGGTGCCAACCGTCTGGGCACCAACTCGCTGCTCGACATCAACGTCTTCGGACGCCGGTCGGGCATCGCCGCCGCCGAGTACTCCGCGGAGAACGACTTCGTCGCGCTTCCCGAGAACCCGGCGCAGATGGTCGTCGACCAGGTCGAGCGCCTGCGGAACTCCACCGGTACCGAGCGCGTCTCGGAGATCCGCCTGGAGCTCCAGGAGTGCATGGACGCCAACGTGATGGTGTTCCGCACCGAGCAGACGATCAAGACGGCGGTCGACAAGATCGCCGAGCTGCGCAAGCGCTACCTGAACGTGTCCATCCAGGACAAGGGCAAGCGGTTCAACACGGACCTGCTGGAGGCCGTCGAGCTGGGCAACCTGCTCGAACTGGCCGAGGTCATGGCGACCTCCGCGCTGGCCCGCAAGGAGTCCCGCGGCGGTCACTACCGCGAGGACTTCCCGAACCGCGACGACGTCAACTTCATGCGCCACACCATGGCGTACCGCGAGGTCGCGGCCGACGGCACCGAGTCGATCCGGCTCGACTACAAGCCGGTCGTCCAGACCCGCTACCAGCCGATGGAGCGTAAGTACTGATGGCTACCCCGACCCTGGAGAAGACGAGCGCCCCCGAGCCCGGCTTCGCCGACACCCCGTACATCACGGCCACGATCCGGATCCGCCGCTTCAACCCGGAGGTCTCCGAGGAAGCGGTCTGGCAGGACTTCCAGATCGAGATCGACCCGAAGGAGCGTGTCCTCGACGCCCTTCACAAGATCAAGTGGGAGCAGGACGGCACGCTGACGTTCCGCCGTTCCTGCGCGCACGGCATCTGCGGCTCCGACGCGATGCGGATCAACGGCAAGAACAGGCTCGCCTGCAAGACGCTGATCAAGGACATCAACCCGGAGAAGCCGATCACGGTCGAGGCCATCAAGGGCCTCACGGTCCTCAAGGACCTCGTGGTCGACATGGACCCGTTCTTCCAGGCGTACCGCGACGTCATGCCGTTCCTGGTCACCAAGGGGAACGAGCCGACCCGCGAGCGCCTGCAGTCCGCCGAGGACCGCGCGCGCTTCGACGACACCACCAAGTGCATCCTGTGCGCCGCGTGCACGTCCTCGTGCCCGGTGTTCTGGAACGACGGCCAGTACTTCGGCCCGGCGGCGATCGTCAACGCGCACCGCTTCATCTTCGACTCGCGCGACGAGGCCGGTGAGCAGCGGCTGGAGATCCTCAACGACCGTGACGGCGTGTGGCGTTGCCGTACGACCTTCAACTGCACGGACGCCTGCCCGCGTGGCATCGAGGTCACCAAGGCCATCCAGGAAGTGAAGCGCGCGCTGATCACGCGTCGCTTCTGATCCGGCCGGTCCGACGGGAGGCCCCGTCCACCGCACGCGAAGGCGTCGGTGGGCGGGGCCTCCTGCTGCGCCCGCGGGGCCGCGACGGTACGGTCGGGTGCCCGGTACCGCACGGGGGCCGGCCGAATGAACGGGGAACGTGGTGAGCGAGCCGAATCCGTACGCGGGTGACGCCTACAAGTGGGGTCCGCCCCAGCAGCCGGCCAACCCGCCCACGGTGGCTGACGGTCAGGGGTACGGCTACCCGGCGGGCGGCCCGCCCGCGTACGACACACCCGCGTACGGCTACCCGCAGCCGGGCCCGGGGTACGGCTACCCGGGGCCCGGGCAGCAGCCCGGGCAGGGCGGCAACTTCCCCGTCCCGCACCAGGGTTACGCGGGCGCGCCGACGCTCACCATCGGCGACATAGCCGTCGTGAACGACTCCGTGGTCACGCCCTCCGGGACGATGCCGCTCCGGGGTGCGGTGTGGACGGCGACGGACATGTCGCGCACCGAGGAGAAGATCCCGCCGGTGGCGATCGTGCTGGCGATCGTGTTCGCCCTCTTCTGCCTGGTGGGCCTGCTCTTCCTCCTGATGAAGGAGAAGAAGACCACCGGGTTCGTCCAGGTGACGGTGACGAGCGGCGGCCGTCACCACTCGACGATGATCCCCGCGATGAACCCGAACACGTTCCCCATGCTCATGTCGCAGGTCAACACCGCGCGTTCGATGAGCGTCTGAACAACTCCCGTGTCCGAACGGCCCGTTCCCGGGACGCCTCGCCCCGGCCGCTGCTCAGGGGCGGGTCGTACGCGGCGCCGGGCCGCCCTCGGCGGCCAGCAGGACCCGCCGCAGCAGGGAGTTGAGCAGGACGCGTTCGTCCGCGTCCAGGGCGTCGATCAGCCGGGTCTCCTCGTGGCCGAGGTAGTCCATGGTGCCCCGCCAGGTGGCCCGGCCGGCCGGGGTGAGCTCCACGACGACCCTGCGCCGGTCGGTGGTGGAGGGGGTGCGGCGGACATAGCCGCGGCCCTCCAGCACGTCGAGCCGCCCGGTGACCGAGGCCGGCGCCAGGTCGAGCGCGGCGGCCAGCTCGGACGGGGCGGCGGCGCCCCCGCGCCCGGCCAGCTCGTGGAGGGTCTCGAACTCCGGGCGGTCCAGGTCGGCGTCGGTGAGCGACTGCTCCCGCACCCGGCGCAGATGCGCCGTGATCTTCTGCATCCGGGTCACCGCACCCTCGACGTGAGGATCGAGTCCAGGAAGCACCGGCTTCCACCGCTCTATGTGACTGTCGACCCGGTCGCGTGGCTGCATGGCGGAATGGTACGCCCGCGGGAACCGGCTCCCGGCGCCGCCCAGTTCTTACGAGAACCCGTATTTCGGAGGCGAATCATTCGGTTCCGAAATATATTGTGTCCATGTCATCGCACCCCTTACGTACGCGCTCCTTCGCGCTGCTCTTCACCGGTACGACCCTCTCGCTCGCAGGTGACGCGGCCGTACCGGTCGCCCTCACCCTCGCCGTCTGGGCGGCGACCGGATCGAGCGGCGCACTCGCCCTCGTCCTGACCTGCGCGCTGGTCCCCAAGATGCTGCTGCTGCCTCTGGGCGGGGTGGCCGGCGACCGGTTCGACCCGAGGACCGTCGCGCTGACCACCAACGTCGTACGGGCGGCGGGCCAGGTCTTCGTCGGCCTGGAACTCCTGGGCGGGCATCCGCATCTGTGGCAGATCGCCGCCGCCGAGGCGGTGGGCGGCGCGGCCGGGGCCTTCGCCATGCCCACCACCTCGCCGCTGGTCCGGGGCACGGTGGACGCGTCCCAACTGCTGCGCGCCAACGCGCTGATCGCCTCGGCGAACGGCGCCGTACGCCTCGGCGGGCCGGCCGTCGGCGGCACGCTGGTCCTCACCGCCGGGCCCGGCTGGGCGTTCCTGCTCGACGGCGCGAGCTTCGCCGTGTGCGCCGCCCTGCTGGCCGCGATCCGGGTGCGGCGCGTCCGGGTCCCGCACTCCTCGATCGTCCGGGACCTCAAGGAAGGCTGGAGCGAGGTCCGCTCACGCGACTGGTACGCGTCCACGCTGATCGCGCACGGGGTCTGGAACGGCGCCGCCGCCACGCTGGCCACCCTCGGCCCCTCGATGGTCATCGGCGAACCGGGCGGCCGGGGGTCGTGGGTCGCTTTGATGCAGACCGGCGCGGTGGGCCTGCTCGCGGGCTCGTTGCTGGCCGGCCGGGCACGGCCACGGCGTCCGCTACTGGTCTCCACCCTCGGCCTCGCGACGTACGCCCTGCCGCTGGCGCTGCTCGCCGCCTCGGCCCCGTCCTGGGCGACCGTCACCTCGTACGGGCTCGCCCTCGCCGGCCTCGGCTTCCTCGGCCCGGTCTGGGACACCTCGGTGATGGCGGCGGTCCCGGAGCAGGTACTGGCCCGGGTGACCTCGTACGACTGGCTGATCTCGATCGCCGCCATGCCCCTGGGGTACACCCTCGCCCCGCTGGCGGCCTCCGTCACGGGCCCCGCACTCCCGCTCGGCGTGGCCGCCGCGGCGGTACTGGCAGCCTGCCTGGCCACGGCGGCGCGGCCGAGCGTCCGGCACTTCACGGCGACCCCGGCGTGCCCGGTGTGCCCGTGGCCACCCCGGGCACACCGGAAGCAACGCCGGAGGTCGTACCCGAGGCCGCGTCCGGAGCCGGCGGGGTGCGTGTGCCCCCACCGGGCGGGCAGGCGGCCCCGACCTCTTCTTGAACATGTTCAAGAAGAGGTCTACAGTCCACGACAAGAGGTTTTGAACACGTTCAAGGGGGCTGGGGCATGGACCTCACCGTGGTCGCGTACGTCATCTATCTGATCGTCAGCGTGGCACTCACCGTCTGGGTGGCGCGCACGCTGAGCCGCAACGGACGCGTCTTCATCGCGGACGTCCTGCGGGGCAACGAGAAGCTCGCCGACGCCGTGAACCACCTGCTGGTGGTCGGGTTCTACCTGGTGAACCTGGGCTTCGTGACGCTCTATCTGCGCAACACCGACGACATCGCGGACGCCCGCGAGCTCTTCGACGCGCTCTCGCCGAAGCTCGGCGTCGTCCTGCTGGTGCTCGGCGCCATGCACCTGGGCAACGTCTTCGTCCTGAACAAGATGCGCCGCCGGGGCCTGATGGAGCGTGAGCAGACCCCGCCGGTAGCGCCGCAGGGCTGGACCGGGCCGCAGGGCCCGTGGGCGGCACCCGCCACGGGGAAGTGACCGGGATGCCCGGCGAGGTAGCGGAAGTGGTCTCGGGGGCGCCGGGCGAGGGGGTGTCCGCCACGGGGGCGGACACCCCCTCGCCCGTGCGGATCGCGGTCCACCGGCTCACCGTGCTGTACGACGCGCAGTGCTCGCTCTGCGTCCACCTACGCCACTGGCTGCGGGGTCAGCGCCAGCTCGTGCCGTTGGAGCTGGTGCCCGCCGCGTCCGAGGAGGCCCGCCGGCGCTTCCCGGAACTGGACCACGCGGCGACGCTGGAGGAGATCACGGTGGTCGGCGACCAGGGGCAGGTGTACCTGGGGGCGGCGGCGTGGGTCGTCTGCCTCTGGGCGCTCGCCGAGCACCGGCCGAAGGCGCACTGGCTCAGCAGCCCGGCGGCCGCGCCGTTCGCCCGGGGAGCGGTGCTGGCCGCCGCGAAGTACCGGTCGATGACGGCCGAGTCCTGTGGCCCGGGCGGCGCCTGCGCGGTCCCGGTGCCGGAAACGGGCGGATAGCCTTGGGGCCGTGGCGAAGGACGAGAAGCACGAGGCAGACGCGCTGGACGCGCGGGGCGCGGCGGGCGGCCGGGTGACCGGCTCACGCGCGGCACGGAAGGCGGCGGCGCCCCGGGAGACCGGGACGACCGCCGCCGACTCCCCCGCCGGCCTCGCCGCTCCGCCGGCCGCCGAGGCCGGGGGCGGCGCCGAGGCCGAGGAGAGCGGCGAGAAGGCCGGCCGGTCCTCCGCGAAGAGCGAGCAGACCCGCACGGTCATCCTGGAGACGGCTCTGCGCCTCTTCCAGGAGCGTGGTTACGACAAGACCACCATGCGGGCCATCGCCCAGGAGGCGGGCGTCTCGGTCGGCAACGCGTACTACTACTTCGCGGGCAAGGAACACCTCGTCCAGGGGTTCTACGACCGCATCGGCGCGGAACACCGGGCCGCCGCCCGGATCGTCCTGGACCGCGAGACCGATCTGGAGGCCCGCCTCGCGGGAGTGCTGACGGCCTGGCTGGACGTGGCCACCCCGTACCACGAGTTCGCGGCGCAGTTCTTCAAGAACGCGGCGGACCCGGACAGTCCGCTCAGCCCCTTCTCCGCGGAGTCGGAACCGGCCCGCGAGGCCGCCATCACCCTCCACCGCGAGGTGCTGGCGGGCTCGAAGGCGAAGGTCCCCGAGGAGCTGGCGGACGCCCTGCCGGAGCTGATGTGGCTCTCCCAGATGGGCCTGGTCCTGTACTGGGTGTTCGACCGCACGCCGGACCGCGAGCGCACCCGCAGGCTCGCCCTCCGGGGCGCCCGGCTCACCACCCGGGGTGTCGCGCTGGCGCGCTTCCGGGTGCTGCGCCCGCTGGTGCGCGAGGTGCACGAGCTGTTCACGGACTTCCTGCCGGGGATGGCCACGGCGGCGGTGGCGCACAAGAAGAGCTGACGGCCGCACGTCAGGGAAACCCCTGGGGAGCGCACGGTCCCGGGCGGAAGAGCACGGAAGCACGTGGCCGGGCAGTCACCTCCTTTGACATATCTATGACGTCAGACCTAAAGTTCGGACCATGCCCGCCCCCGGTGCGTCCACGCAGGACGAGGACTCCGCAGCGTCCGCGCTCGCGTCGGTCCTGCCTGCGCTGAACCGGGCTCTCGACCGGCGGATCGCCCAGGACTTCCCGGGCCCCAAGCCGCCGGAGGGGCAGCTCGCGCTGCTGCGCTTCGTGTCGCAGTACGAGGGTTCCACCGTGCGCGAGGCGGCCGACGCGCTGCTGATGCGGCCGAACAACGTGAGCGCCCTGGTCTCCCGGCTCACCGGGTCCGGGCTGCTGGAGCGCCGCCCCGACCCCGCGGACAAGCGGGTCGCGCACCTGTACCCGACGCCCCGGGCCCGTCGTGAGCTCGCCGAGGTCCGGCGCCTCCAGGGGGTCCACCTCGCCCGCGCGCTGGAGTCCCTCACCGACGGCGAGCAGGGCGCGCTGGGGTCGGCGCTCGGCGCCCTGAACTCGCTGACGGACGCGCTGCACCCGGCGCCCGCGGCCGAGTAACCCTCCCGCCCAGGACGTCTCCGGACCTCCCGCCCGCACACCACCCCTCGCGGTGCCGCGGGCCGCTCCGGCGTTCCCGGCCGTACCCCCGGACACCCCGGGGGCGGACGACGTGCGCCGGGCTCCCCGCAACCCCTCTCTCCCTCTCCCTGCGAAGGACACGGCACACCCATGCCCTCCACCACCGTGGATTCCTCCTCCCTGCCCGCTTCCTCCCCGCCGCCGACGGCGACGTCCGCGGGCCGCCGCGCGAATCCGTGGCTGACACTCATAGCCGTCGCCTTCGGCCTGTTCATGGTCCAGCTCGACGCGTCGGTCGTGGCCATCGCCAATCCCGAGATCGGCCGCGCGCTCAAGGCGTCCACGGCCGGCCTCCAGTGGGTGACCAACGCGTATCTGCTGGCCCTCGCCGCCTCGCTGATCCTGGGCGGCAAGCTCGGCGACCGGTTCGGCCGGCGCACCTACTACCTGGTGGGGGTCGTCGGGTTCACGCTCGCCTCGGTCGCCATCGGCCTGTCCGGCTCGATCGAGGGCGTCATCGTGTTCCGGGCGCTCCAGGGCTTCTTCGGCGGTCTGCTGATGCCGAACACCCTGGGCCTGCTCCGCGCGGTCTTCCCGCCGCGCAAGTTCGGCATGGCGGTCGGCCTGTGGGCGATGGTCTCGGCCGTCTCCACGGCGCTCGGCCCGATCGTCGGCGGTCTGCTGGTCGAGCACGTGAGCTGGGAGTCGGTGTTCTGGATCAACGCGCCCATCGGCCTGCTCGCGGTGCTGGTCAGCGCGTTCGTACTGCCGCAGAGCAAGGACTCCACCGGACACCACCGCTTCGACGTCGCCGGGGTGGTGCTTCTCGCGGCCGGGCTGATCTGCGTGGTGTTCGGCGTGGTCAAGGCCGAGACCTGGGGCTGGACTTCGGCCGCGACGCTCTCCACGGTCCTCGCGGGCGTCCTGGTCCTGGTGGGCTTCGGGTTCCACGAGACGCGGCAGGAGCATCCGCTGCTGCCGATGCGACTGTTCCGCATCCGGTCCCTGACGGTCGGCACGGTCATCACCGCGCTGAACTTCTTCGTGCTGCTCGGCGTGATCTTCTTCGTGATGCTCTACCTCCAGAACGTGCGGGGCTTCTCGCCGGTGGAGGCCGGGGTGCGCACCCTGCCGCTCAGCCTCGCCTCGCTGGTGGCCTCCCCGCTGGGCGCCGCGCTGACGGGCCGTTTCGGAGCGCGGCTGACCATGCCGCTGGGCATGGTGCTGCAGGCCGGCGCGACCTTCACCATGCTGACCTGGGACACCGGTTCGTCGTACGCGACGATGTGGCCGCCGTTCGTCGCACTCGGCCTGGGGGTCGGCATGGTCCTCGCCGCCTCCTCGGACGCGATCGTGGGGCAGGCGCCGGTCAGGGACGGCGGTGTGGCCGGCGGCCTCCAGGCCACCGCGCTGCAGATCGGCGGGGCGCTGGGCACCTCGGTGCTGGTCTCGCTGATCAGCGGCCGGGTCGGCGCCACCCTCGTCGGCGAACTGACCGGTGCGGGGGTGCCCGCCCGGGTCGCGGAGGGCATGGCCGGAGCCGGGGACGCGGTGTCCATGGGCGTCGCCCCGGTCTCCGGCGCGATGTCCGCCCCGCTGCGCGCGGCCGTGGTGGAGGGCAGTGGGCAGGCGTTCATGAACGGCGTGCACACCGCCGTGACCGTCACCGGCGTGCTCTGCCTGTTCGGCGCGGCCGTCGCGGCGGTCGGCCTGCGCCGCGGGCCCACCGCCCACTGACGGGGCCCGTCTCCGGTGCGTACGTACGACGACGGCCCGCCCGCGGAAGAGAATCCGCGGGCGGGCCGTCGTGCGAGGGGCGTGCGGGTGGCCCGTGCAGGGCCGCCCGCCGGATCGGACGCGCTTCCGGATCGGAGGCGCTGCCGGATCAGATGCGCTTCAGCTCCCAGAGGCGCCAGACGCCGGTGCTGTCGGAGAGGTACTGCGAACCGGAGATCCCGGTCTTGGCGACGACGTAGTCCTTCTTCTGCCACAGCGGGACGAGCGGCACGTCCTGGCCGACGATGTCCTGGATCTTCTGGAAGTCGTTCGAGGTGCGGCCTCGGTCCTCGAACCCCTGGGTGTCGGCGACCAGCGCGTCCAGCTTGGGGTTGGAGTAGCCGTTGTGGAGGCTGTTGTCGGTGCCGACGAGCGGCCCGCCGAAGGTGTCGGGGTCGGGGTAGTCGGGGAGCCAGCCGACGGTGTACGCGTCGTACTTGCCGGACGCGTACCCCTTCTGGAAGTCCTCCCACTTCACGGCCTTCGCGTCGACCGCGAAGAGTCCGTCCTTCTCCAGCTGGCGCTTGATCTCGGCGGTCTCCGCGGTGCTCGCGCCGTCCGCGCGGTACGCGAAGTCGATGTGCACCGGGGTCTCGACGCCGGCCTCCTGCAGCAGTTCCTCGGCCTTGTTCACGTCGGGCTGCGGGTAGTCGTCGAAGAACGGCGTCGAGTGGCCGATGGTGCCCTGCGGGATCAGGGAGTAGAGCGGCTCGACCGTGGAGTCGTAGACGTCGCTCACCAGCGGACCGCGGTCGATGGTCCAGGCGATGGCCTGCCGGATGCGCTTGTCCGAAAGCGTCGCGCCCGGACGGACGTTGAAGACCATGTTGCGGATCTCGGCGCTGTCCGTCTCCGTGACCTGGACATCGGGGTCGGTCGTGTTGATCTTGCTGATCTGGGCCGGCGGCAGCTGGCGGTGGGTCACGTCGAGGCCGCCCGCCTTCCAGGCGGCGAGGAGCTTGTCGGAGGTCTCGTAGTACCGGACGTCGATCGCCGCGTTGACGTTCTTGATCGAACCCCGGTAGCTGGGGTTGGGCGTCATCGAGGCCTTGACGCCGTCCTCGTAGGACTTCAGGACGTACGGCCCGGAGCCGTCCACCTTGTTGCCCGTACGGATCTTGTCCTTCGGGTACACCGCCGAGTCGACGATCGCGCCGGCGCCGGTGGCGAGCTTCGCGGGGAAGGTCGCGTCACGGGCGGACAGGTTGAAGGTGACGTCCCGGCCGTCGGCGACCACGTTCCGCAGGCTCGGGAAGAGCACCGCCGGGCCGACGTCCGAGTTGATCTTCATCATCCGGTCGAAGGAGAACTTGACGTCCTTCGCCGTGACCTTGTGACCGTTGGAGAAGGTCAGGTCGTCCCGCAGCGTGCAGCGGTACGTCGTGAGCTTCTGGCCGATGAACTCGCAGCTCTCCGCGGCTTCCGGCTCGGGGACGATGGCTCCGGACTTGAACGTCATCAGAGTCTGGTACAGGTTGCTGAAGAGGGCCCAGGATCCCGCGTCGTACGCACCTGCCGGGTCGAGCGAGGTGACCTCGTCGACAGTACCCACAGTAATCGGCTTGCCACCCTCCCCGTCGGAGGGGAGAAGCTGCCAGGCCCCGACCCCTGCGATGATCAGTACCGCGCATATCGCAAGAATCCGTACCCGGATCGAACGCATTGCCGTGCTCTCCCTTACCAGCCCCGCCGCGGTCGACGCACCCATACGCGCACATCACCGCATGTTCGCGCTCACCTAATCACACGATTTTCGCATCTGGAAGCCCAAACGGGTGACCTACGGTCTTTTGATTGACACTTGAAACCCAAGCCGTCAAGAGGCCCGATTCACCTGTCCATTGAGTGGGACAACCGTCACGCGGGGTGACGAAAACGGGCCGATCGGGGGTGCGGTCAGCGAACTGACGTATCGCCAAGTCGACTTTCTCGCACCGGGTTTCACCGGTGGCAATACGCACCGAAGGCGCATAACGGAGTGAGGGCCTGAAAGGGGGACGGATCAGGCCTGCCGGGAGGCCAGCTCCACCACGGTGATGTCGGAGGGCGCTCCGACCCGGACCGGTGGGCCCCAGGCACCCGCGCCGCGCGAGACGTAGAGCTGGGTGTCGCCGTACCGTTCGAGCCCGGCGACGGTCGGGTTGGCGAGCTCCGCGACGAGGTTGCCGGGCCAGAGCTGCCCGCCGTGGGTGTGGCCGGAGAGCTGGAGGTCCACGCCGTGCGCGACGGCGTCGTCGATGACGATCGGCTGGTGGGCCAGGAGGACGGCGGCCCGCGCCGGATCCCGGTCGCCGAGCGCGCGGTCGAAGTCGGGCCCCTGCCCCTCGCTCTCCCCGGCGACGTCGTTGACCCCGGCCAGGTCGAAGCCGTCGATCTCCACCCGGGCGTTCTCCAGCGGGTGCAGGCCCAGTTCGCGCACGTGGGCGACCCACTCGGCGGCGCCGGAGAAGTACTCGTGGTTGCCGGTGACGAAGAAGCTGCCGTGCCGGGCTTCCAACTCCGCCAGCGGTTCGGCGGCGGAGCCGAGGTCCGCGACCGAACCGTCCACCAGGTCGCCGACGACCGCGATCAGGTCGGGCCGGGTCGCGTTGACCGCGTCGACCACGCGGCGGGTGTGGGCGCGGCCGAGGATCGGGCCGAGGTGGATGTCGCTGACGACCGCGATCCGGAAGCCGTGCGCGGAGCGCGGCAGCTTGGCCAGCGGCACGGTGATCCGCTTGGTGCGGGGGCCCCGCAGCACGCCGTAGGTGCCGTACCCCACCGTCCCGAACCCGGCGACGGCCGCCGCACCGCCGACCGCCCGCGCGACGAAGAGCCGCCGGGACGGGGCGGGGACGGCGGAGGCCGGGGCGGTGGGCGCGGGGGCGTCGGGACGCCGGGGGTCTGAAGGCGGGGCATCGGAAGGCGGGGCGTCCACCGCCGGGGCCGCCGGCTCCGGGACCGTACGGGCGGGGGCGCCGGACGGCACGCGTACCTCGGCACTCTCCCGGGCGGCGCCGCCGCTCCCCCCGGCGGCGCGCTCCGGCCGGCGATGGTCGAGGGCCCGGCGGAGCACCGGCCGGACCGCCTCGCCGACGAGCAGCGCGAGCGTCAGGTAGAGCAGGCAGGCGAGCCAGAGGTACCCGGGCCAGGCGAGCACCCGTTGCAGCCAGAAGGGGGCGCCGGCCTGCCCCGAGACGAGCGCGCCGACACTGAGCAGCGGCAGCACGAAGGCGGCGACCGTGCCCAGGCGCCGGAGCACGGAGCCCTGGGCGGTGGTGTCACCGACGAAGCGGCGCCAGAGATAGCGGTGCACACCGGCGAGCAGCGCCACCACCACGATCAGAACCACCACGAACACCACGGCCACTGCCACTCCCCCGCCCGATGCCGCCGCACGCGTGCTCCGTGCGACTCGTTCCCGCCCGCCGTACGCCCTCTGCCGGTGTCCGGCGGCTCCCGGCCGGACACCGCCTACGCGCGTTCGGTGCGAAGCGCCTTGAGTCCGCGGAACCCGATGAAGCCCACAGCCGTCCCCAAGAGGAACGAGGTGATCGCGAGGAGCAGGTGGACCCAGAAGTAGGCGGTCGGATCGCCCGCGTCGTCGAACGCGAGTCCACTGCCGTCCTTCCAGAGATTCTTAGCGAAAGTCACCCAGATCACCCACGACCAGACACCGAACGCGAGCAGGAACCAGGAGACGGGACGACTGAGCTTCATGGACCCAGTATCGCCGCCCGGCGCCCGTTCCCCCGCCGGGGGTGCCCCGGTCCCTCCCCCTCCCCGGGCGGGCCGGACGGAGGGACGACGGGCGTCTTCTTCCTGGCGGTACGTCAGGAACGGCGGCGCGGGCAGCACCGGCGGCGAGGGTGGGCTGTCCTGGCGGTACGCACGGCGGGTCAGGGGCTCAGGGTCCCCATTCACACCGGGGCCCTGTACGTTTCCGACCGTGCCTGCTCTGAAAAAGACCGCGCTGACGGTCATCTGCGCCACCTTGATGTCCACATTTGCCCTGGGTCCGGTGGCCTTCGCCGCGGACAAGGACAAGGACGACGACAAGCAGCCGAGGCCGACCCTGCCGATGTCGAGCATCGGCGGGCCGCAGCTCGCGAAGGAGGGCACCCAGGTGAACCCGGGGCCGGGCGCCCCCGCGCTGCCCGGGGAGCTGACCGGCCGCTCCTGGATCGTGGCGGACGCCGAGAGCGGGGACGTCCTCGCGGCGCACAACGCCCACTGGCGGCTGCCGCCGGCGTCCACACTGAAGATGCTCTTCGCGGACACCGTGCTCCCGGCGCTCCAGCCCTCGACGCTGACCCACAAGGTGACCGACGCCGAACTGGCCGGCCTCGGCGACGGCAGCAGCCTGGTGGGCGTCAAGGAGGACCAGACCTACACGGTCCACGACCTCTGGCTCGGCGTCTTCCTGCGCTCAGGCAACGACGCGGTGCACGTCCTCGCCTCGATGTACGGCGGCCTGCAGGGCGGCACCGGTGCGACCGACGGGGAGAGCGGCGCCGAGGAGCCCGGCGGCGAGGAGGCCGCCGTCGCGAAGACCGTGGCCGCGATGCAGCAGCACGCCGACGAGCTCCAGGCCCTCGACACCACCGTGGTCACGCCGGACGGCTACGACGCCCCGAACCAGGTGTCCAGCGCGTACGACCTCACCCTCTTCGCCCGCAGCGGGATGCAGAAGAAGGACTTCCGCGAGTACGCGGCGACCGCCACGGCCGACTTCCCGGGCGAGGAGAAGGACGGCAAGCGCGAGTCCTTCGAGATCCAGAACACCAACCGGCTGCTCACCGGGGACGTCGGCATCGAGCCGTACAAGGGCATCGCGGGCGTCAAGAACGGCTACACCAGCCACGCGGGCAACACCTTCACCGGAATCGCCGAGCGCGACGGCCGGGTGCTGCTGGTGACCGTCATGAACCCGTCGTCCGACGTGGGCCACGCGGTCTACAAGGAGGCGGCCTCGCTCCTGGACTGGGGCTTCGCGGCGAGCGGGAAGGTGACCCCGGTCGGCGAGCTGGTACCGCCGAAGTCGGCGGACACCGGCAGCGGTACGGACTCCGGATCGGACACCGGCACCGGTGCGGGCAAGGGGCCGCAGGCCGCCGCCGGGGCGAAGCCGCAGAAGACCGCGGCGAAGGCCGCCGCGGCCGACGCGCCGTCCGACGGCATCGGCATCGCGCTGGCCGTGGTCGGCGGGGTACTGGTGGTGCTCGCGGCGGGCGTGTTCCTGGTCAACCGGCGCTGGCCGCTGCCGGACCTGGTCCGGCGTCGCCCCCGCCCGTAGCGGGCTCCTCCTTCTCCTGCCTCTCTTCCTTGTCCCGCTCGCTGCCGGTGGCCTCCTCCTTGCTGCCGGTGGCGGTCCAGGCGGCGCAGACAAGGAGCAGCTTGGCGGTGAAGTTGATCCACAGGAGCAGGGCGATGGGCACGCCGAAGGCGCCGTACATGCTCTTGGACGCGACGCCGCTCATGTAGCTGCCGAGCAGGAGTTTGAGGAGTTCGAAGCCGACCGCGCCGACCAGGCAGGCCACCACCAGCCGGCGGCGCGGCGGTTCCACTCCGGGCAGCAGGGTCAGCAGGTAGAGCAGCAGCAGGAAGTTGGCCACCACGGCGACCGCGATGGCGGCGGCCTGGAGCAGGACGCCGCCCGCGCCGTCCTCGGGGATGCCGATCCGGTCGGCGGTCCAGCCGACCGCGGTGGAGCCGACGGTGGAGAGGACGAGGGTCAGCAGCGCGGCGCCGCCGAGGCCCACCAGCAGTCCGGCGTCCTTGAGCTTGCGGACGACCGGGTTGCCGTCGTCCTGGTCGTCGATGCCCCAGACCGCGCGCAGGCAGTCGCGGAGCGAGCCGACCCAGCCGACGCCGGTGAAGAGGAGCAGCGCACCGGCGACGACCCCGACGGTCCCGGCGTGCGCGACGAGGTTGTCGATGCCGAGCTGGTCGGAGATGCCGGGGACCTGCTCGGCGGTCTTCTGCTCGATCGTGTCGAGCTGGTCGTCGCTCAGGAGCGCGGCGCCGACGGCGGCGCCGACGGCGATCAGCGGGAAGAGCGCGAGGAAGCTGATGAAGGTGATGGCCGCCGCGAGCCGCGCCCAGTGGACCCGTTCCAGGGTTTCGTAGGAGCGCCAGGCGTGCGTCTCCATGAGGCGGGCGAGCAGCGGGCCGACCGCCGGGAGTCTCTTCAGCCAGTCCATGACGTACGCGTACCCTCCGGGACCCCGAAAACCTGTGGACGGGACGCACACTTCCGTGTGGCGGGAGAAGTTCGACGCCCGCGGGTGCTGACACTCACTCCACCACCCGTTCCGGTGAGTCCTGTAACAAATGCCCCAAAGAGGTTTTCTCGGGCGATACGGTCATCCGCATGTCCGTCGACACGGTGTCCTTGAGCGGCTCCGGCCGCACCGCCCCGACCACCGCCGTACGGTTCTCTCCGCGTACGTACGAGGAGGCGGCCGACGTCGTGCGCGGGCGCGGGCCCCGGGGTGCGATCGCCCGGGGACTCGGGCGCGCTCCGGGGGACGCGGCGCAGAACGCCGGCGGCTCCGTCCTCGACATGGGCGCGCTGGACCGGGTCCGCTCCTTCGACGCGGCCACCGGCACCGTGGTCTGCGACGCCGGTACACGACTGGACCGGCTGGCCGAAACGCTGCGGCCGTCCGGCTGGTACCTCCCGGTGGTGCCCGGCGACCGCCGGATCACGGTGGGCGGGGCCATCGGCTCCGACGTGCACGGTCACGACCACCGCACGGCCGGGTCCTTCACCCGGCACGTGACGGCGATGGAGCTGCTGACGGCGGACGGCTCGGTCGTCACGCTGCTGCCGGGCACCCCGCTCTTCGACGCCACGGCGGGCGGCCTCGGGCTGACCGGGATCATCCTCGCCGCCACCCTGCGCTGCCGCCGGATCGCCACCTCGCTGATGGTCGTGGACACCGAACGGGCGGCGGACCTCGACGATCTGCTCGCCCGGATGGCGGGGAACGCCACCCGCCCGACGTACGAGAGCGCCTGGATCGACCTGATGGCGCGCGGGCGGGCCACCGGCCGCTCGGTGCTGGTCCGGGGCGCGCACGCACCGCTCGCCGCGCTGCCGGCCCGCGACCGCCGGGCCCCGCTCGGCCTGCCCGCACTGCTGCCGCCGCTGCCTCCCGTGCCCGCCTTCGCGCCGGCGGGCCTGCTCGGCCGCACCGCGATGGGTCTGGTCAACGAGGTGCGCCACCGCGCGGCGCCCCGCGCGCGTACCGGCGCGCTGCGGAGCTTCGACGCCTTCTTCCGCTCCCCCGAGGCGCTGCCCCGGACGCCCGCGCCCGCCGGGCGGGGCGGCTTCGTGCGCTACCAGTTCGCGGTCGGCCCCGGCCGGGAGGAGACCCTCCACCGGGTGGTGCGCCGGCTCTCCACCCGGGCCTGCCCGTCCTCGGTCGCGGTGCTGGAACGGCTCGGGGCGAGCGGGCCCGGCCGGCTGTCGTTCCCGATGCCCGGCTGGTCCCTCGCCGTGGACGTACCGGCCGGGCTACCGGGCATCGGGCGCTTCCTGGACGGGCTGGACGACGAGGTCGCCGCCGCCGGGGGGCGGGTCGGCCTGGCCCGGGACTCCCGGCTGCGGCCGGAGCTGCTGGCCGTGATGTACCCGCGGGTGGCGGAGTTCCGCGCGCTGCGGGCCGAGACCGACCCGACCGGCGCGTTCCGCTCCGACCTCGCGCGCCGGCTCGGGCTCTGAACTCCCCACCCCATCCCGCCTCACGACCAGCCAGGAGTGTTCCCGTGAAGGACGCCTTCGGTGCCCCGCAGTCCCTGCTCGTCCTCGGCGGCACCTCGGAGATCGGGCTGGCCACCGCCCGTCGGCTGATCGCCCTGCGCACCCGTACGGTCCGGCTGGCCGGACGCCCGTCGGCGGCGCTGGAGGCGGCGGCGGACGAGCTGCGCGGGCTGGGCGCCCAGGTCTCCACGGTGGAGTTCGACGCGCTGGACCCGGAGTCGCACGCCCCGGGGCTCGGCAAGGTGTTCGCGGAGGGCGACGTGGACATGGTGCTGCTGGCCTTCGGCATCGCGGGTGACCAGGCGCGCGACGAGGAGGACCCGGCCGCCGCCGCGCTGGTCGCGCGGACCAACTACGCGGGAGCGGTCTCCGCCGGTCTGGTGTGCGCGGGCGCGCTCCAGGCGCAGGGCCACGGGTCGCTGGTGGTGCTCTCCTCGGTCGCCGCCGAACGCGCCCGGCGCGAGGACTTCATCTACGGCTCCAGCAAGGCGGGCCTGGACGTCTTCGCGCAGGGCCTCGGCGACGCGCTGTACGGCAGCGGGGTGCAGGTGCTGGTGGTGCGGCCGGGGTTCGTGCGTACCGCCCGTACGGCCGGGCAGCAGGAACCGCCGCTGGCCACCACCCCGGAGGAGGTCGCCGACGCGATCGTCACGGGCGTGCGGCGGGGCGCGGAGACGGTCTGGGTGCCGGGCGGGCTGCGGGTGGTGATGGCGGCGCTGCGGCATGTCCCCCGCCCGCTCTTCCGCCGGCTCCCCGCCGGGCTCTGAGGCTCAGAGGTAGCCCTGTCCGCCGGCAGTCCTGTCCGTCAGTACCCCTGTCTGCGGGACCAGGCGAGCATCCGGGCCGCGCCGATGAGGAAGGTCGCCGACCAGGTCACCACGAAGGCGACCACCACCCAGAGGTTCCCGGTGACCATTCCGGCGCCCAGCAGGAAGAACGACACGACGGCCAGCAGGGCGAACGTCCGGCGGGACCTGATCAGCCGGCCGAATCGGCCGGGGCGGTGCGGGGTGCCCGGGATCTCGGCGAGCCGGTCCGGTGCGGGGCCGCCCGGGGCGGCCGGTCCCCCCGGCGGTGCTCCGGCCAGGGGCTGCCGGTGCGCTTCCCTCTCGGGGCCGCTCCTGCGGGGGCTCGCTCGTCCGGGGGCCGCGCCGGGGCCGTCGCCGGGGCGCTTGCGGGGTGGCTTCTCCAGGAGGTCGCGCTCGCCCTCCACGTCACGCTCGCCTTCGACGTCGCGCCCGAACTGGACGGCGGGATCGTCCGGGAAGTCCCGCGCGAGCGAGGCTTCCAGTTGCGCCAGGATCTGGCGTTCACGGCTGGAGAGCGGGACCACGCGGACCACCTCCGCGACAGTGACGGATGACGGAACGACGTCCGGGCCGTCGCTCCTCCCTGTGGAGAAAATTTTCCCACTCGAACGGCCCACTGTCCCTCCGGCACCGGAGGCCCCAGGTCAGGACGGCCGTGGAGGTCGGGACGGGCCCGAGGTCAGGACCGGCCCGGGGGTCAGGACAGGCCGTGGAGCGAGGGCTCGTCGGCGGAGAAGCCGCTCTGGACGGGCACGGCGGGCGTGCCGCCGCCCGCGCCGAACGGGAACTCGTTGATCTTGCGCCAGACGCTGTCCGTGCCCTGCTCGTACAGCGCGAAGGAGGTGCAGGTCCAGGCCGCCTCGTACGCCGCGAGCTCCTCGTAGGCCCGGTCCATCGCCGCCTCGTCGATGGCGTGCGCGACGGTGACGTGCGGGTGGTACGGGAACTGGAGCTCACGGGTCAGCGGCCCCGAGGCGTCCCGGACGCGCTGCTGGAGCCAGGCGCAGGAGGAGGCGCCTTCGACGACGCGGACGTAGACGACGGGCGAGAGCGGGCGGAAGGTCCCGGTCCCGCTCAGCCGCATCGGGAAGGGCCGGCAGTCGGCGGCGATCCTGCCGAGGTGCGCCTCGGCGGCCGGCACCTCGTCGGCCTTCGCCTCGGTCGGCGGCAGCAGGGTGACGTGCGTGGGGATGCCGTGCGCGGCCGGGTCCCCGAAGCCGGCACGTCGCTGCTGGAGCAGGGTGCCGAAGGGCTCCGGGACCGCGATCGAAACGCCGAGCGTTACGGTCCCCACGTCGTTCTCCTCTGTCGTCGATCGATGGTGCTCGATGACCGCGCGCGCCGGGCGCCGCGGCACCGGCGGTCGCACGGGGCCGTCGCCGCAAGTGTGCCGCGCTGCCCCGTGCTCCCGCCAGGGTCCTTCGACTCAGTGCTTGGCGGGCAGGAGGCCCATCCGGTCGTACGCCCGCGCCAGCGTCTCCGCGGCGACCGTCCGGGCCTTCTCCGCGCCCTTGGCCAGCAAGGAGTCGAGCGTCTCCGGGTCGTCCAGGTACTCCTGGGTGCGGGTACGGAACGGCGTGACGAACTCCACCATGACTTCGGCGAGATCCGTCTTCAGCGCGCCGTACATCTGGCCCTCGTACTTCTGCTCCAGCGCCTCGACGGAGGTGCCGGTGAGGGTGGAGTAGATGGTCAGGAGGTTGCTGACGCCCGGCTTGTTGCCGGCGTCGTACCGGATCACCGTGTCGGTGTCGGTGACGGCGCTCTTCACCTTCTTGGCGGTGGTCTTCGGGTCGTCCAGGAGGTTGATGAGGCCCTTCGGCGTGGACGCCGACTTGCTCATCTTGATCGACGGGTCCTGGAGGTCGAAGATCTTCGCCGTCTCCTTGAGGATGTACGGCGCCGGAACGGTGAACGTGTCGCCGAAGCGGCCGTTGAAGCGCTCGGCGAGGTCGCGGGTGAGCTCGATGTGCTGGCGCTGGTCCTCACCGACCGGGACCTGGTTGGCCTGGTAGAGCAGGATGTCCGCGACCTGGAGCACCGGGTACGTGAAGAGGCCCACGGTCGCCCGGTCGGCGCCCTGCTTGGCCGCCTTGTCCTTGAACTGGGTCATCCGGGAGGCCTCGCCGAACCCGGTCAGGCAGTTCATCAGCCAGCCGAGCTGCGCGTGCTCGGGGACGTGGCTCTGCACGAAGAGCGTGCACCGCTCGGGGTCGAGACCGGCGGCCAGCAGCTGGGCCGCCGCGAGGCGGGTGTTGGCCCGCAGCTCCTTCGGATCCTGCGGCACGGTGATCGCGTGCAGGTCCACCACCATGTAGAAGGCGTCGTGGGACTCCTGCAACGCCACCCACTGGCGCACCGCGCCCAGGTAGTTGCCGAGGTGGAACGAGCCTGCGGTGGGCTGGATTCCGGAGAGCACGCGAGGTCGGTCAGAGGCCATGTGCCCATTGTCTCAGGTGCGCAACCGATCCCGGGCAGCCGGTACTCGGGAATCCCGTACGGCCCCCGGGGCGGCCCTGCTCAGCGGTGCGCGGGCCCGGTGGGGCGGGCGGTGGGAGGAGAAACACGTTGCCGCCCGCGGGCCCGGCGTGCGTGGCGCGGCGGGCACGCCGGTGCGGCGCGGGTTTCCCGGACCGCACCGCGACGGAACGATACAAAGTGGGCAAGACCCCGCCCGCAGCCCCCGACCCGGGCGCGACCCGCCCGGTCCGCACCGCACCCCGCACCCGCCCGCCCGCGCCGCACGACGAACGGAGACCCCGTGTCGACCACGGAGAACACCCTCGCCTCCACCGAGGCCCACAGCGCGCACAACTACCACCCGCTGCCCGTCGTCGTCGCGACGGCGGACGGGGCCTGGATGACCGACGTGGAGGGGCGCCGCTACCTCGACCTGCTGGCCGGGTACTCGGCGCTCAACTTCGGCCACCGCAACCGCCGGCTGATCGACGCGGCGAAGGCGCAGCTGGACCGGGTGACGCTCACCTCGCGGGCGTTCCACCACGACCGGTTCGCCGCGTTCTGCGGGGAGCTCGCCGAGTTGTGCGGCATGGAGATGGTGCTGCCGATGAACACCGGCGCCGAGGCGGTGGAGACCGCCGTGAAGACCGTGCGGAAGTGGGGGTACACCGTCAAGGGCGTCCCGGACGGCATGGCCAAGATCATCGTCGCGGCGGACAACTTCCACGGCCGCACCACCACGATCGTCAGCTTCTCCACGGACCCGGAGGCGCGCGCCGACTACGGGCCGTACACCCCCGGGTTCGAGATCGTGCCGTACGGCGACCTCACCGCGATGCGCGAGGCGATGACGGAGAACACCGTGGCGGTGCTGCTGGAGCCGATCCAGGGCGAGGCCGGGGTGCTGGTGCCGCCGCCCGGCTATCTCGCCGGGGTACGTGAGCTGACCCGCGAGCGGAACGTGCTCTTCGTCGCGGACGAGGTCCAGTCGGGCCTGGGCCGCACCGGGCGGACCTTCGCATGCGAGCACGAGGGCGTGGTGCCGGACATGTACGTGCTGGGCAAGG
Organism: Streptomyces sp. NBC_01335; assembly: GCF_035953295.1. Lineage (GTDB taxonomy): Bacteria > Actinomycetota > Actinomycetes > Streptomycetales > Streptomycetaceae > Streptomyces. The sequence continues at coordinate 4,972,872 of NZ_CP108370.1, read as the reverse complement.
CGCTCGGCGGCGGGGTGGTGCCGGTGTCGGCGGTGGTGTCCTCGGCGGCGGTGCTGGGGGTGTTCCGGCCCGGCGAGCACGGTTCGACGTTCGGCGGCAACCCGCTGGCGTGCGCGGTGGCGCTGGAGGTGCTGGCGATGCTGCGGACCGGCGAGTACCAGGCGCGGGCGGCGGAGTTGGGCGCCCACCTCCACCGCGAGCTGGACCGGCTGGTGGGCGGCGGCGCGGTGGACGCGGTGCGCGGCCGGGGGCTGTGGGCGGGAGTGGACGTCGCCCCGGCGCTGGGCTCCGGGCGGGAGATCTCGGAGCGGCTGATGGAGCGGGGTGTGCTGGTGAAGGACACCCACGGCTCCACGATCCGGATCGCGCCGCCGCTGGTGATCGAGCGGGAGGACCTGGACTGGGGGCTCGACCAGCTCCGTGCGGTGCTGAGCGGGAAGTGAAGGCCCGGCACCGCCGCCCGGGAGCGGCGGTGCCGGAGCACGGTCAGCCGGTGGAGCAGGCGTGTCCGCCGAGCTTGAACACGGCCGGGTCGGGCCCGGCGGCCGTTCCCGTGGTGTTGAACCCGAAGTCGGCGGTCGCGCCCGGGGCGAGGGCGCGGTTCCAGTCCAGCGGCTTCGCCGTGACCGTACGGCCGTTCTGGGCGAGGTCCGCGCTCCAGGTCTGGCCGATCCGCTGTCCGCCCGGGAAGAGCCAGCTCAGCTGCCAGGCGGGGAGCGGGGCGGTGCCGGTGTTGCGGACCCGCACGGTGACGGTGGAGCCACCGGTCCAGGCGTGCGAGGCGTAGGTGACCCGGCAGACGCGGTCGGTGCGGTCGGCCGCCGTACGGCCGTCGCCCGCGTCGTCCAGGTAGGAGGCGATGAAGGCGAGCGGGGCGTTCCAGTTGATGGTGACCTCGTTGGTGGCCCAGGAGCCGTTGTCGTCGAGGTAGCACATGGCCGGGGCGCAGCCGCCGAGCTTCTCCGCTGCCGCCGGGTCACCGGCGGCGACGGCGGTCAGGTTGGGGCCGCCGGCGATGGTGCCGGGGGGCGGGTGGGGCAGGTCGGGGTTGCTCTGGTGGGCCCAGAAGCGGTGGTGCTGGTTCTCGGAGTACCGCTCGCCGTACCCGGTGACGTACGACCGGTTGAGCGGGTTGCGGCCGAAGAGGTAGTCCGCGCCGCGCAGCACGGCGTCCTGGTAGGCGGGTTCGCCGGTGAGGTCGTGGGCGACGGCCAGCACCACCATGTTGTTGAGCACCTGACTGTTGGAGCCCCAGGCGTAGTCCTCGCCGGGCGGGGAGTAGGGAAGCCCGTAGAGCTCGGCGCGCGACTGGGCGGCGTAGCGGTCCGCCCCTGCGGTCAGCACCGCGCGGACGTCGCCGAGTTCGGTGCCGGTCAGGTCGTTGGGGACGGTGGCGAGGGTGAGCACGCCGAGTCCCGCGGTGGAGCCCCAGGAGATGCCGCCGCCCGCCGGGAAGATCTTGTCGGCGGCGCCGTTCAGGGGGGAGGTGAGCAGCGCGGTGCGGTAGGCCGACTCCCCGGTGGTGGTGAAGAGTTCGGCGGCGGCCCAGTAGAACTCGTCGGTCACGTCGTTGTCGCTGTACGTCCCGCCGCCGGTGCCGTCCTGCGGGTCGGCGTACACGGCGGGGTGGGCCAGCGCGGCCTGCCAGGCGGTGGTGGCGGCCCGGAGGCAGCGGTCGGCGAACGCCTGGTCGTAGGGGGCGTACAGCCGGGCGCACTGGGCGCCGGTCGCGGCGACGTTGAGCGTCGCGGCGGTCGACGGGGCGTGCAGTTCGCGCGGCTGGGGGTCCTGGTCGGGGCGGGTGGGGATGCCGGTCCAGGCGGCGTCGTGCACCTTGTGGTGGACCATGCCCGCGAGCGGCTCACCGGCCGGTACCTGCATGCGGAGCAGGAAGTCCAGCTCCCAGCGGGCCTCGTCGAGGATGTCGGGCACGTCGTTGCCGCGTTCCGGGACGCGCAGGGTGCCGTCGGCCAGTCGGTCGCCCTCGGCGTCGTCGGCGGTCAGGGTCCGCTCGTACGTCGACATCAGCTGGGCCACCGAGATGCCGCCGTTGACCACGTACTTGCCGTGGTCGCCCGCGTCGTACCAGCCGCCCGAGACGTCGAGGCGGTAGTCGCAGACGCCGGGGACGCAGGGCACGTCCGTGTCGCCCTGGTTGGGGGCCGTACCGGCGTGTCCGGCGGGGCGCGCGTACTCCTCGCCGACGAGGTCCGCCTCGATCGGGATGCCGCTTCGGTTGTGGTAGAAGTACGCCAGCGCGTCGGAGCGGAGCCCGTCGTAGAGGTCGGCGCGGACCGAGAAGGGTTCGCTGACCTGCCCGTCGACGTCCACGGTGTAGCCGTCGCCGACGGTGGTGAGGGCGCTGAAGTCGAAGGTGTGGACGCGCTGCCGGGAGGTCGGGTCCTCGCCGCCGGGGACGGTCGTGCCGGTGGCGGCGGTGGTTCCGTCGGCGGCCTTCACCGTCCAGGTCAGCGGCGCGTCGGCGTCCGTCACCACGGTGCCGCTCTTGGTGCCGTACGGGAGGTAGCCGACCTGGTTGATCCGGACCGGGGAGCCGGTGTCGGGGACGTACACGGGCGGTTCGGCGCCGCCGCGCAGGGACACGTCGTCGAGGCAGAAGGTGGTGGCCCGCCCGCCGCCGATCTGGAGCGCGACCTGGGCGGCCGGCCGGTCGGCCGTGGCGGTGAACGCGTGGGTGACCGTGACCGGTTCGGCTCCGACCGGGTCGGCGGTGGCGAGCTCGGTGGTCCAGGGGTCGACGGCCTCCTGGACGCGGGTCTGCACGGTCAGCGGCGCGGTGGAGGTCGCGGTGTAGCTCAGGAGGTACGTCTCCCCCGCCACGAGGGGTACGTCGTTCTGCCCGACGATCACGTCCCAGGCGTTGGCCGTACCGGCCGGGACGTCGGCGCACAGGCGCCCGTCGACGACCGTCCCGGAGGTGTTCGCCGTCCACCACCAGGGCGCGGTACCGGCGGAGAAGTCGCCGTTGGTGATCTGCTCGGCGCCCGGTGCGGGTTCGTCGCCCGCCGCCCGCTCGTCGGCCACCGCGCCGGGGGCGGCGAGCAGCGCGGCGAGCAGCGCGACGGCGGCCGTGGCACCGAAGGCGCGGACGGACCGGGCGGAGGGCCCGGCCGGGCGGTGCGGGGAGCGCGCACGCGGGGGGTGCGGGGGACGGGGACGCTGGGGTGGGGCGTTCACCGGGACACCTTTCGTCGTTCGTCGGCACGGGGTGCGGGCGGTACGGGTGCGGGCAGCACGGGGCCCACCCCATGGGAGCGCTCCCATGGGGTGGGCCCATTCTGGGGCCCCGGGGCAGAGTTTCGCCAGGGTCATGACAGCGTTGTGGTTCCCGCGTCCGGGAGTGCCGCCTCCGCGGGCGTGCGGGCCGCCCCTCGGTCAGCTCCCGGCGCCGGCTTCCGTGACGGCGTCGTCCCAGGGGTTCGCGCCGGGGTCGAAGTCGTCCGTCGGCCGTCGGGCTCCGGGCCGGGGGTCCTGCCCCAGCAGCACACGGGTCACGTCCACGTCCTGCCAGACCTCGTGGCCTTCCTCGCCGGTGGCCGACCCGGTATGCGGTGCGGTGGGCGGCGACGGCCGCGCGACGGTCTCCGTCGTGACCGTCACCGGTGGGGTCTCCACCAGCGACTGAGGGAGGGGCTGCTCCGGCGGGCCCTCCACCGTCGGCGTCCCGGCCGGCGGGGGTGATGCGGGTGCAACGGGTGAGACGGGTCGCTCGGGTGAGGCGGGTCGCTCGGGCCGTCCGGGTCCGGGTTCGAGTTCGGCACCGGCCGCCGCCACCGGCGCCTTCGGTATTCCGTCGACCAGCTTCTCCAGGTGGTCCGCCGGCGAGATCGATCCGATGTTCCTCGGGTTCATCCCGGTGTGGCGGGCGCCCCAGGCGCCGTTGAACGCTCCGTTGGCCGCCCCCGGGATCCAGTCGCCGGAGAGCCCGAACACCGCGTCCTGCGCGGCCCCTTCGGCGGAACCAGCCAGCGCGGAGAAGCCGATCCCCGACACCACGCCGGCGGCGCGGCTCCCCGCGGCTCCCAGTCCCGCCAGGCCGGCGCCCTTGGTCACGCCGCGGGTCAGTCCGGCGCCGAGCAGGCCCGCCCCGAAGCCGACCGCGCCTCCCACCGCGCCGTTGACCGCGGCCACCGCCAACTCGTCACCGTCCAGGGAGGTGCGGTGGTGCCGGCCCAGCTCGACGACCTGGGCCAGCAGGGCGAATCCGACCTGGGCCACCGCCGATTCGGCGACGCGGACGAGCGCGTGGGTGACCGCGCGCCGCAGGAAGGCCACGCACAGCATCCGGGCGGCGGCGATCTCCCCGGCGGCCGCCGCGGGACCGCCCCACAGCAGCAGGACGGTCATGTCGATCATCAGCTGGACCGCGAGTACGGCCAGCGCGCCGATGATCTCGATGCGCAAGGTCTCGATCTCGTTGGCCAGCGCGTCCAGCGCCTCGGCGGCCTCCTCGCAGCAGGTGATGGTCAGCGGCAGTACGCCGTCCTCGCCGGGTCCGGCCAGTCGGTCGAGGAACCCGTCGATCGCCTCGCGGGACTGCCCCTGGAGCCCCGCCCCGACCCGCGCCCGGACCACGGCCACGTCCTCGGCGCAGGAGCGCGTCGTCTCCGCGCACGCGCGCCATGCCGCCGCCTCGGCGCGCAGAGCGGTCTCGTCGCCGGTCGGCCACTTGTTGCCGACGACGACGAGGAGCAGGTTCTGCAACTCCGGCGGCACATGGTGGGCGTCCATCAGCCCGCCTCGCCGTCCGTCGACCACGTCAGGCCCGAGGCGACCGCGCCGGCCTCGTCCTCGGCGCGTACGAACCGGCGCCGCGCCCCGTCCAGCGAGTCCGCCAGGCCCGCCAGGACGGCCGGCAGCTCCTGCACCGTCCGCACCAGATCGTCGCGCGGCCCGGCGAACGCGTCGCCGAACCCCACCCCGAGGCCGGGGTCGTCCCCCCAGGGCGCGGCGCCCGATCGCCGCACCGCGTCCGAGACGTCGGCCGCGGCACGGTGCGCCGCGTCGGCGGCGGCCCTGGCCGCCTCGATCGCGGCTGCCAGGGCCTCGAAGTCCACCGCCAGCAGCCCCGCGCCACCGGGCGCCGCGCCGGGGGCCGTGGGCAGCGTCGGATCCGGGATCGGAGCCGAGACCGGGACGTTCCGGTAACCGCCGACAGGTGCCGGCACCTCGGCCGGCTGGGACGGAAGACTGGGCCCGGGCGACACGCGACCCCCTCCGGACGCCTACCGCCACACCGGCCGATCCGGCGCGGTGAGCACGGCAGCAATACCTACCGCACCACCGACACGGCTTCTTCCAGCCTCTCTTGACACCCTCCCAACGGTCACCGGCCGCATCCTGACGCACCCCTGACACCACCCCGTACCAACGGAGCGGCGGGGCGGCCCGGTGCCGGGCTCAGCCGAGCGTCACCGTCAGCACCGGCGGATACACCTTGTTCTCACGGGAGTTGAGGACCACGGCGAGTCCCGGCGCCGCCTGGGCCAGGGCGAGGGAGACCGGTCCGGGGGCCGCCGCCGTGACGTGGGCGGTGACGTCGAAGGTGAGCCAGGACGGTACGGCGGTGGCCGCGGCGTCCGCGCGGGCCGCGCCGAGGCCGGGGCGGGTGTTCCAGGTGAGGGCGGGTTCGGTCCAGTCGGTGCCGGCCACTCCGTACGCGGTGACGACGGCGTCGGTGCCGCCGGAGTCCGAGACGAAGCCGTGCACCGAGAGGGCGGCGGAGGTGACCCGGCCGGTGAGGGCCGAGGTGTCGAAGGCGAGGTACGACTGGCGGTTGTAGCCGCTGCCCGTGGCGTTCTTCACCACCAGGGTGGTGGCGGTGCCGTAGGAGGTGCCGGCGTACGCGCCGTCCCGGACGTACCCGTCCGCGACGGGGGCGAGGGCCGCGCCGGTGACCGTGAAGACGGCCTCGGCGGTGGCTCCGGCGGCGCCCGCCGTGTTCACGGTGAAGGCGAGTGTGGGCGCGGCGGTGTCGACGGTGATCCGGGGGTCGGTACGCACCGCCGTGCCGGTGTGGACGAGCCGTACGGTGACCGGGGACGCGGTGTGCGTGGGGTCGGAAACCGCCACGGTCAGCGTGGACCCTGTGCGGCGCAGGATCACCGAGCAGGGGGCGCCGACCGTGATGCCCGCGGCCGTTCCGGCCGTGAAGAAGTTGGCGGCGACGACTCCGGAGCCGTTGTCCCGGATCGCCTGTACGGCCGGGGTGTTGGCGAGGATCTCCACGGTGGGAGCGGCCGCGCGGGCCGCCGTGCGGGAGGCGTCGGCGCCCGGCAGCAGGACGTAGGCGTACGCGCCGTTCGCCGGGGCGGTGCCGTGGGAGAGGCCGAGGGTGAGGTAGCGCCGGGTGGTGGCGGTGGTGGTGCCGCCGGTGTTGATGTCGTGCCAGGAGCCGGTGCGGTCGGTGCGGCCTGCGGTGACGGTGGCGCCGCCGGGGAAAAGGTAGCCGCCGACCCCGGCCAGGTGCGCCCAGCCGGTGACGGCGAGGGTGGCGGACCAGCCCGCGGTGGAGGGCTGGGCGGTGCCGTCGACGGTGAGGTTCGGGGTGCGGGCCCCGGGGGCGCCGAGGTTGCGGTGCTCGACGGTGGTGGAGACCTCGGCCCCGCTGCCGCCGGTGATGCCCGCGCCGAGGCAGACGACGGAGTCGTCCAGGCAGAACCAGGACTTCTTCGCGGTGAGGGTCGATCCGTAGCTCCGGAAATCGAGGCCGACGCTGCCGTACGCGCCGCCGAGGCTCGCCCCGCCCGCCCAGGCGGCGGCGGGCCGGGTGCCCGTACCGGCGGCGTCGGCGAGGGCGAGGGCGTCGGTGGTGGTGCCGGGCATGCGCTTCGGGTCGGCGGTGGGCCAGAAGTCGTCGGTGAAGTGGCCGGGGTCGCCGGCGAGGTAGAGGTAGGCCATGCCGTCGCCGGTGTGCCAGCCGTGCAGGTTCTCGCCGTTCATCGACTCGTACCGGGCGATGCGCGCGGAGGAGAGGGCGAGCGCGAGGGCCCAGCCCCTGCCCCGGTGCACGGCCCGGTCCATGTTCGGGAACTGGACGTGCCCGACCGGTTCGGGGAGGGCCTCGATGCCGCTGTCGTTCAGCACGGGGGCGGCGAGGGCGACCCCCGCGATCCCCGCGGTGGCGCTGTAGGGGGCGTACGCCTCGCCCCGGGTGATCCACCCCTTCGCCAGGCCCTTGAAGCGGGTGGCCTGGGCGGTGGCCGGGGCGGAGAGCGCGGCGCGCAGCACGGCCTGGGCGGTGAGGTTGCCGTCGTAGAAGTCGGTCTCGGTGGCGCGGCTGACCGCCCGCCCGCGGACCGCGTCCATGCAGAGGCCGTTCCAGATCCAGGGGGCGAAGGCGGTGTCGACCGAGGTGTGGATGTGCGCTGCGGCGGGGTCGGTCACCTCGTGCGGGGAGCCGTGCAGCAGTTGGAAGAGGCTGGTGAGGCCGCGCAGCAGCACCATGCCGTACGTGCCGGTGTAGGGGATGTACGTGTGCTGGACGAAGGACCCGTCGGCGTAGAGCCCGTCGTCAGAGGTGACGTACGGGAACACGTCGGAGAGGCCCGCGACGGCGGCGGCGAGGCGTTCGTCGCTGCGGCCGAGGACGCCGCGCAGGGCGACGACCTGGCACAGGTCGACGCGATTGGCGCCGGTGGAGGTGGTGCGGTCGGCGCCGTAGCGGTTCTTGGTGGGGTCGGGCACGAAGTGGTCGATCGCCGCCGTCCAGTCGGCGATCCGGTCCTCGGTGAGCAGCGGGTGCACGAGGGTCATGGCGTTGGTGAGGGCGACGGGGCAGCCGATCTCCCACTCCCACCAGTTGCCGCTCTCCACGGCCGTGGCGTGGTACGCCCGGGCGTGCAGGAAGTCGAGCCCGGCCACGATGTCGGCGCCGAGCCCGGCGGAGCCGTGCAGGGCGCGCCCGGTGCCGTCGGTGGCCGTGGTGCCCTCGGTGGCGTACGCGGTGGCGAGCGAGGCGAGCGCCTTGTATCCGGCGGTGATGTTGGCGGGGACGGTGAGTGGTTGGCCGGGCCAGAGGGAGCCGGCCCCGGTGTCCGGCGCCATGGTGTTCCACAGGTCGGTGGCGGTGGTCGAGAGCACGGCGAGCGCGGGGGCGTAGTCGGCGTCGGTGGCGTCGATGTCGCCGCCGGTCAGCAGGACGGCCCAGCTCTCGCGCAGGACGTCGAAGGCGTCGCCGTCGGCTGCCGCCGGGGTGGCGCCGGGCAGCAGCTGGAGGCCGCCCGCGGCGCCGGCCGCGGCCAGCGCCAGGGCGGACAGGAAGCCGCGGCGGCCGAACGGTACGGCGGTGGTCTCGTGCACTGAATCCTCCTCGGGGGCGGAGCTTCGGAACGTGCGGTGGTGCGGGGACCTCGGTGGTGCCGTGGGGAGCGGTGACAGGGGTCCGGCGGCGAGGGTCGGGCGGTGGGGTCGGGGTCGTTTCAGGCGGCGGGAGCGCCGACCGGGGCGGGGGTCCCGGCGCGCTCGCCGGTGCCGCTGGAGCGGTAGACGGCCTCGACGACCTCGACGACGTGCCGTCCGTGGTCCGCCGAGACGGCCGGGGCCTGTTCGCCGCGTACCGCCGCACCGAAAGCGGCGAGTTGCGCGGCGAACGCCCGGGGCACGTCCTGGGGGGATTCGGCGGCGAGCACCGTGGGGGCGCTGCCGGGCGCGTGCTCGGTGTGCAGGGTCGCGCCGGAGCCGCGTGCCACCCGGATCGCGCCGCGCTCGCCGATCAGCAGCAGTTCGTCGCGGGAGGGCAGTCCGGTGCTGGTGACCCCGATGTGCCCGACGAGGCCGCCTTCCAGTTCCAGCCGGGCCATCATGTCGGTCTCGATGCCGGGCAGCGCACCGGCCCGGTGCACGGCGGTGGCGCTGACCGCGCGGACCCGGCGGCCCGCCAGCCAGACGAGCCGGTCCACGCAGTGCGTACCGATGTTGACGAAGACGCCGCCGCCGGAGACGGCCGGGTCGAAGAACCAGGCGGGGCGGCTGCCCGGCCGGTAGTCGGTGGAGCGCCAGTCGCTGACGGCGAGGAGTTCGCCGACGGCACCCGCGTCGAGGGCCGCGCGGGCCGCCGCCATCGGGGGCAGGAAGTGCTGGATGTGCCCCACGAAGAGCACCACCCCGGCGTCCGCGCAGGCACGCTCCATGACCGTGCACTCGGCGGAGTTGGTGGCCATCGGCTTCTCGACCAGGACGTGCAGCCCGGCGTCCGCGCTGTCGGTCACGATCGCGGTGTGCAGCGCGTGCGGGGTGTTGACCACGACGGCGTCGACGGTACCCGAGGCGATCAGCGCGCGGTGGTCGGTGAACACGGCGGCGCCCAGGGGCTCGGCGACCCCGCGCGCGGTCGCTTCCACCAGGTCGCAGACGGCGGTGACACGTACCCCGGGGGTGGTCGCGGCGGCCCGCGCGTGCAGGACGCCGACCGCGCCGGCGCCGATCAGACCGAGCCGAATGTCCGTCACGAGGTGATCTCCCGTTGCTTGGGTGCGGAGGTTGGGGTGTGGGGGGTCGAGGCGGGGGTGGGGATGGTCGAGGCGGGGGTGGTGCCGGGGCGGGTGGCCGCTTCGGGACCGGTGGGCCGCGCGCCGCAGGACTGGCGGACGGTGATGCTGGGGCGCAGCAGGATGCGGTGGCGTGCCGATCCGGGCTCGCGCAGCCGCCGCAGCAGCGTCTCGGCGGCGGTGCGGCCCAGCAGGTGCTTGGGGGGTGCCACGGCGGTGAGCGGGATGTCGGCGAGATCGGCGATCTCGTCGTCGTACGCGACGAGGGCGAGGTCACCTGGGACGGTGAGCCCGGCCCGGCGGGCGGCGCCCTCCAGGAGGGCGGCCTGCCGGTCGCCGAAGCAGACGGCGGCGGTGGCTCCGGCCGTACGGAGCACGGCGAGCGCCCGGTCGGCGGTGGCCGGGCTCCACTCCTGCCGGGGTGCCTCGAACTCCACCGTGGCGCAGCCGAGTTCGGCCGCAGCCTGCCGGTACCCGTCGATCAGGGGCGGGGCGGTCGGGGCGGGGGCGCGCAGCACCAGGCCGATGGAGCGGTGGCCGAGTCCTGCGAGGTGCCGTACGGCGTCGTAGGCGCCCGCCTCGTGGTGGGTGCAGACGTACTCGCTGGTGTCGCCGAGCGAGGTGCCGCGCCGCTCGATCAGTACGGTGGGTACGGGCAGGGCGGCGATCCGCGCCAGGTAACTCTCGCGGTGCTCCGGTCCGTTGAAGGTGGGAACCAGCAGCAGCCCGTCCGCCCCGCCGTCGAGGAGGTCCGCCACGTCCCTGGCCTCGCGCTCCTGGTCGTACCCGGAGCAGGTGAGCAGCAGGCGGGCTCCCGCGGCGGAGAGTCCCTCCTCGATGCCCTGGAGGACCTGCGGGTAGTAGAAGGTGGTGTCGGGGACGAGTACGCCGATCAGGGCGCGGGCGGCCCGGGGGACGCCGGGCGCCAGGACGAAGGTGCCCGAGCCCTGCCGTCGCACGACGAGTCCCTCGGCGATGAGCTCGTCGACCGCGCGCCGCACGGTGGAGACCGACGAGCCGTTACCGAGGGCGAGTTGCTTCTCGGTGGGCAGCCGTCCGCCGGCCGGCCAGACGCCGTCCCGCACCTGCTGACGCAATTCCTGGGCGAGCTTGCGGAACTTGAGATCCTTGGGCCCCTGCGCGCCGGCCGGCCCGGCCGCGCGGCCGGGCTTCCCGTCGGGCGCGCCACCGGGCATCCCGTCGGGCAGGTCGTCGGGCATCTCGTCGGGCATGTCGTCTCCCTCGCAGGTCACTTGACGGAGCCGACGGTCATGCCTTCGATGATCCGGCGGCCCAGCCATACGTAGCAGGCGAGGACGGGCAGGACGACCACGGCCACGCCCGCGAACAGGCCGCCCCAGTCTGCGCCGTTGTACTGCATCTGCTGGAGGAAGCCGAGGAGTGCCAGGGAGAGCGTCTGGTGGTCGGTGTTCTGGATGAAGACGAGGGAGAACACGGTCTCGCCCCAGTGCTGGATGACGTTGAGGATCAGCACGGTGACCAGGCCGCCGCGCGCCAGCGGCAGCATGACCTGCCAGAAGGTGAGGAAGGCGGACGCCCCGTCCAGCGCGGCGGCCTCCTCCAGCTCCACCGGAAGGGTGGAGAAGAAGCCGGTGAGGAAGAAGACGGCGAAGGGCAGCGAGGTCGCGACGTAGACCACGATCAGGCCGAACAGGCTGTCGACGAGGAGGAGTTTGTTCATGACGACGAAGAGCGGCAGCATCACGACCTGGGCGGGGATGCCGAGGCCGAGGGCGAAGAAGAGCACGAAACCGCCGTTGAACCGGGTGGTGACCCGGCTGAGGACGTACGCGGCGGGCGCGGCGAACACGAGGGTGATCACTGCGGTGCCCGCCACCACCACGACGGTGTTGAGGGCCGCCGGTCCGAAGTTCCCCTCGCTCCAGGCCCGCGCGTAGTTGTCCCAGTGCGGGGAGCCCGGCAGGTGCCATGGGGAGCTGAAGATCTCGTCGGCGCTCTTCAGCGAGGAGAGCAGCAGCCACAGCCCGGTGAGGACGTTGAAGCCTGCGACGATCCAGACCAGGGGGACGCCGAGGACCTGGGTGGTGGTGAGCCGGCCCCTCATGCGGGCGAGGCGGCCGGGGGGACGACCGGACGTGGTGACGGCCATGGCGACGGGGCCTCCTGGGGTCTGGGGGTGCGGGGTGTCTCGGGGGTACGGGGGAGGGCTCCGGGAGTACCGGCGTCCCCGGGCGCGATCCGGCCGGGCAAGGACCGCGCGGCCATGACCGCACGGTGTCGCGCGCTCGGAAGTGCACGGTGCCGCGCGCTCCGAACTGCACGGTGCCGCGCGTTCAGAACTGCACGGTGTCGCGCCGCATGACGCGGCGGATCAGGACGACGAGGACACCGACCAGGGTCACCATCACGACGGCACTCGCCGCGGCGGAGCCGTAGCGGGGCACGCCACCGGAGGCGAACGCCTCCCCGTAGGTGTAGAGCGCGGTGTTCCACACCCCGGCGTCGGGCATCTGTCCGGCCGCTCCGGCGAAGGCGTAGATGAACTCGAAGACCTTGACGGCACTGATGGTCCAGAGCACCGCGCAGACTCCGACGACCTCCCACATCAGGGGCAGGGTCACATGGCGGAACTTCTGGAAGGCGTTGGCTCCGGCCAGCTCGCAGTCCTCGTACAGCTCCGGCGGGATCTGGTCCACGGCGGCCATCAGGATGGTGGTGTAGAAGCCGGTCGACGTCCAGACCAGGCCGACCATGATGACCCGGAAGATATTGCTCTGGCCGAGCCAGTTCGGCGGGTGCTCCATGCCCAGGGCGCCCATCAGCGCGTCGGCGAGTCCGTCGTGCTGGAAGAGAAACCCCCAGAGGATCGAGAGCACCACGCTGGGGACGATGTTGGGGAAGAAGAGGATGGAGCGGGCGGCCTTGCGGCCCCTCATGTCCCGGAGCACCATCGTCAGCCCGAAGGAGACCAGGAAGGTCAGCCCGCCGACGCCCAGGATGATCCACAGGGTGTTGGTGAAGGACTGCTGGAAGGTCGGATCGTCGAACAGGCGGCGGTAGTTGTCGACGCCGACGAAGGTCATGGGGCCCGCCCCGGCCCACTTGTTGAAGCTGAGCCACACCGTGTAGAGCGACGGGCCTGCGAAGAAGACGACGTAGACGAGGACGGCCGGGGCGAGGAGCGGCCAGAACAGCTTGCGGCGCCGTGCGGCGAGCGGGCTGGTGCGGGTGGCGGCGGGGCGTACGGCGGACGGCTTCCTGCCGGTACGCGCTCCGCCCGCCCTCCCGCCGCCGCCCTTCACGTCGGTCGGGTTCACGTCCGCGGCCTTCCCGTCGGCGCCCTTCCCGTCGGCGCCCTTCCCGTCGACGGGGCGCACTCCGTCGGCCGTCACCTCGGTGGCCGTCACGAGGCGTTCTTCCAGTAGTCCGCGGTGCCGGACTTGAGCTTCCCGGCGAGGGACTCGGCGCTCAGCTTGCCTGTGATGAAGCTGGTGTTGAGCGGCTGGAAGACCTTGGTGTACCACTCGGCCGCCGTCTCCTTCACCCCGTCGAGCGTCTTGACGGGCGTACCGGCGGCCAAGGCCTTCTGCGCGTCGGCGAGTTCGGCCGGGGCGGGGATGTCGGCGCGGGGGGTGATGTTCTTGGCCTCGGTGGAGATGCCGGCGAGCTGCTGCTTGGCGAAGAAGTAGGCGATGAACTTGCTCGCGGCGGTGGTGTTCTTCGCCTTCTTCGGGATGGAGAAGCCGATGAGCGAGATGTCCTGCGCCTGCTTCCCGCCGTCCGTGTTCACCGCCGGTACGGGGAACGAGCGGTAGCTGAAGCCGGGTGAGGCGAACTCGGCGGTCTCGCTGGGAGCGAAGGTGCCCAGCAGCAGGAAGTCCGACTTTCCCTGGGCCCACTTCTGCTGCACGGCAGGCCACTTGGAGCCGTCGTAACCCCGGGTGAAGTCACTGGCCTTGACCAGGTCCTGGACCCGCTTGAGGGCGGCGACGAACTCCGGTGCCTCGAAGCCCTTCCCGGTCGGGTCGGTGGCCGCCTTGCCGAAGGCGCCGGGGCCGAGTGCGCGCAGGACGGCGTAGTACGTCCAGTAGGCGGAGTAGTCCGCGATGTCGGCGTCCAGCGCGAGCGGGCCGTCGCCGCGCTCCTTCTTCCGGTCCGCGAGCAGCGCGGTGAACTCTTCCCAGGTGGCCGGCGGCTTGGCGGCCACGTCGGGCAGGGCCTTGCCGTCGTACCAGACCTGGGTGGTGAGCACCTCGTAGGGGATCTGCCAGAGGGCACCCTTGTCCGTGTTCAGGTCACGGTAGGAGGCCGGTACGACGCTGCCGACGGTGCTGCCGGTCTCGCCGGGTATCTCCTGGTCGAGCACGGGGGTGAGGTCGAGCGCCTGGCCGGTGGCCTGGAGCTGCGCGTAGGCGAAGCGGTCCGCGGAGTCGACCAGGTCGGCGGGGACGTTGGCGGTGTTCAGGGTGGGGGCCAGTTGCTGGACGACCTGCCGGCCCTTCCACTGCACGCGGACCTTGATGCCGGTGTCCTTGGTGAACGTGTCGATCGCGGCCTGCAACACCTTGGCCTGCGGCTCGTTCTGCTTCCACATCGACCAGTAGGTGAACGAGTCGCCGCCCCCGCCGGCCGAGGAGGCGCCGGAGGAACAAGCGGATGCCGTGAGGCCGAGGGTCGCCGCCAGGGCGACGGCGAGAACGGTGCGGCGCGAAAGGCGCGCGGATCGGTCGGAAGGCATGGCTCTCCTCGGAGACGGGGGTCTGAGGCGGGGCGTGCGAGGTGGCCCAATGATTTCCAGCCATTCATAGAGGGGTCAATCGCTCTCTGAGCGCATGAATTGCCTATGAATTCAGGGAGGTCGGCAGTCGATCTGCCACAAGTCCGGCTCATCAGCAGGTGGTAGCGGGTGGCCGGCGCGGAACGAGCAGTCGAACCCGAACCCAAGACATCAGCAATTCATTCGCCTGAAACAGTTGACTTGTCCGGCCACCAGACCCCAGGCTCTGCACAGCCCGGCGCAACTGGGGCGTGCCGGCGAAGTGCCGACTGCCGGGAGCCGGTGACACCACCCGCCGCCGCCCGTCCCGCCCGGCGCCCGGCTCCCGTGCCCGGCTCCCGTGCCCGGCTTCCGCGCCTGGCGCCCGGCTCCGCGCTCCGGCGCCCGGCACCCGTACTCCGGCACCGGGCCGGGCTCCCGTCCGGGCCGCCCGACTCCCGTCCGGTCCAACCGAGGAGGACCCCCATGGCCAGCCGCGATCCGTACCGCCCCAACGTCCTGCTGATCCTTTCGGACGACCAGGGGCCGTGGGCCATGGGCTGTGCGGGCAACGACGAGATCCGCACCCCGCACCTCGACGCGCTGGCGGACCGCGGGGTCCGTTTCAGCCGCTTCTTCTGCACCTCGCCGGTCTGCTCGCCGGCCCGCGCCTCGCTCTTCACCGGCGAACTGCCTTCCCAGCACGGGGTGCACGACTGGCTCTCGTACCATCACGCCGGGCGGACGGGCATCGACTTCCTGTCCGGGAGAACCCTGTTCACCGACGTCCTCGCCGACGCGGGTTACCGCCTCGGCCTCAGCGGCAAGTGGCACCTGGGCGCCAACGACCGGCCCCGCAAGGGCTTCGTGCACTGGTACGCGCACGAGAGCGGCGGCGGCCCCTACTACGGCGCCCCGCTCTACCGTGACGGCGTGCGGACCGAGGAGCCCGCGTACCTCACCGACGCGCTCGCCGCGGACGCGCAGGACTTCCTCACCACCGAGTCCGACCGCCCCGAGCCCTTCCACCTCTCCCTGCACTTCACCGCCCCGCACAAGCCGTGGAAGGGCCAGCACCCGGCGGAGTACACGGCGTTGTACGAGGACTGCGCCTTCGACAGCTGCCCGCAGGGCCCCGCGCACCCCTGGCAGCCCGTGGACGCGGACGGTGCCCCCGTCGGCGGCGAGAGCGCCACCCGGGAGGCCCTCGTCGGCTACTTCGCGGCCACGACCGCGATGGACGCCGCGGTGGGCCGGGTGCTCGACCGGCTCGACGCGCTCGGGCTCAGCGAATCCACGCTGGTGATCTTCACGAGCGACAACGGCTTCAACGCCGGGCACCACGGCATCTGGGGCAAGGGCAACGGCACCTTCCCGCAGAACATGTACGACAGCTCGGTGCTGGTGCCCTTCCTGATCGCGCAGCCCGGCCGCATCCCGGCCGGCCGGCACAGCGAGGCGCTGCTCTCCCAGTACGACGTGCTGCCGACGCTGGTGGACCACCTCGGCCTCGGCCACCACCACGACCCCGCCCTCCCGGGCCGCTCCTTCGCGGACATCCTGACGGGAGCGGACATCCCGACGGAAGCGGACCCTGCCCCCACGGACACCGCACCGGGCGCCCGGCGGGTCAGCGAACCCGCCACCGAGGCCGCCGACCGCGAACGCGTCGTCGTCTACGACGAGTACGGCCCGGTCCGCATGATCCGCACCCGGGACCTCAAGTACGTCCACCGCTACCCGCACGGCCCGCACGAGTTCTACGACCTGGCCGCCGACCCCGGCGAGGAGCACAACCTCGCCGACGATCCGGCCCGCGCCGCCGAGCGCATCGACCTCGCCGCCCGCCTGGACGCCTGGTTCGCGCGGTACGTGGACCCGGCCCAGGACGGCGCCCGGCTGCCGGTCACCGGCTCCGGCCAGCGGACCCCGGTCACCCCAGGCTCCCTGCCGACGGCCTTCGAGCCGGCCCCGGGCAGCGCTTCCTGAGACGGCGGTGAGGGGCGCGTCGGGTACGCCCGCACCCCTCACCGCCGGGCCCGCGCGCCGCGCTCGCAGGAGCCGACCGCATACCGGTCAACCTGCCTCCCGGTTTTCATCCCCCCGCTCCCGACCCGTGGCCCGGCCGTCCGGAGCGGGCGCCGCGACGACGCTGGTAGGGCCCGGACGCATGCACCCGGATGACCCCCGCGCAGGTCGGTCTCCGTTTCCATACCAACCGGCCCGTTTCTGCCTCACTCTAGGGATGCCGGGACGCCCACCAGGCGTCCCGAAGAGCACCACCAGGGTGCGGAGAGGACGAGAAGAGTGAACGCCAAGAGAAGCGAACCCGCCGTCGGGGCGCTGGTGGTGGACGCGTCACGGCCGGGGGTGATCGGCGAGTTCCGGAGCACCGCGGGCGCCTTCTGGCGGCTGCGGCCGGTGGCCGGAGGGGCCGAGTGGCAGGCCGATCCGGAGCAGGTCCGGTTCGCGGACCCCGCCGAGCGGCTGCGCGCCGAGAACGCGCGGTGCAACGCGCGGAGCCGGGGCGAACGGCTGTGACCGCGAGGGCACGGGCCCACCCCTCCTCGGGCCCGCGCCCCGCGACCGGCGCCGGACGGTCCGGGTACGCTACGCGCCGCTCACCCCCGTGGCCTTCTCCGCGTGAACGCCCCGCACAACCGGAGCGGGGCGCTCTTTGGTGTGCAACATCCGTGTTCCCAGAGGGATTTCACCCACCCCGAGCTAGGGTGCACGCCGGTCCCGACAACGAAGCCGGCGCCGGTGCCGAAGTCGAAGCCGAACCCGGAGAGGCGAACATCCCATGGAGCGTACGGAGTTACTGCCCACCACGGACGTATGGCTGCTGGTACGGGCGCTCCCCGTACCGCTGCAAGGTGCGACGCACAGACTGGCGGACGCCCTCGCGGCGCTCCACGGCCCGAGGTTCGCGGTCTGGCACACCAACGAGTTCGTGTTCGGCGTCCACCAGGGGCGGCTGTTCCTGCGGACTCTGGGCGGTGCGGAGGTACCCGCGCCGAAGGTCGTCCTCATACGCCAGACCCCGGGCACCATGCACTACGACCGCGAGGTGACCCTGCTGCGGCACCTGGAACGCATGGGGGCCACCCTCGTCAATCCGCTGGCGGCGCATCTCGTCTGCCGCAACAAGGTCTGGCAGATGCAGGAGCTGGCCGTGGCCGGACTTCCGGTGCCCGACACCCTCTCGTACGGGACGGCGCCGCTGGAGGGCGTGGTCCGCACCACCGGCCTCGACACCCCGTGCGTGGTCAAGTCGGTCACCGGCCACAAGGGCAAGCAGGTCTTCCTCGCCCCCGACACCCACCTGCTGCGCGGCATCGCGGGCGCCCTGGCGCAGGAGACCCCGCACCTCTTCCAGCAGTACGTCTCCCACTCGCACGGCCGGGACCTGCGCCTGATCGTGGTCGACGGGGAGACCGTGGGCGCCGCCGTACGCACCTCCCGCAACGGCGGCCTCGCCTCGAACATCGGCCAGGGCGGCTCGGCCACCGTCTGTCCGGGCGAGTTCCCGGAGGCGGAGGCGCTGGCCGTACGGGCGGCCGAGGCGATGGGGCTCGCCATCGCCGGAGTGGACCTCCTCTTCGCCTCCGAGGACACCTTCACCGTCTGCGAGGTCAACGCGGTGCCCGGCTGGCGCCCGCAGATGACGGCGGTCGTACCCGCCATCACCGCCTGCGTCGACCGCCGCCTCGAAGCGGCCCATGAGTCAGCCGGAGACCCCCTGGCCGAGCCCACGGCCCCCTGACCCGGACGCCGATGACACGCGCGGGCCGAACGATCGACCCGGCCCGCCCGTGCGCCTCCGTCTGCCAGGCTGTTCCCTGGTGCCGGGTGCCGGCGGGGGTTTCCTCGGGGCGCCCGGTCAGCTACTCGGCACGCCGCACCGCGGTACCCGCCCGCCGCGGGCGGGGACCCCGGGCAGGCGCAGGAAGGGACAGACGACATGCAGGTGACCGACATCGGGCTGGACAGTCCGCTGCTGGACGTGGTGTACGACGAACTCCTCGTCCCCAACTTCCCGGCTCACGAACTGGTCACCCGCGAGGAGCTGCGCGCCGGCCTGAAGTCGGGGGCGCAGTGGATCTCGGCCGTCGTCCGCGAGGGCCGCCCCGACGGTGCCGCGATCGCCGAGTGGTCACCGGCCAGCGGGGTGCTGCTGCTCTCGTACATGGCGGTGCGCCGGGACCTGAGATCCTCGGGCATCGGCGGCGCCCTGATGGGCGAGATCCGCACCGGCTGGCAGGCCCGCGTCCACCCGCTGCTGACCCTCGCCGAGGTCGAACACCCCGCCGCGCACCGCCCGGACGGCGAACACGGCGACCAGACCGCCCGCATCCGCTTCTACGCCCGCCACGGCGCCCGCGTGCTGGACGTGCCCTACTTCCAGCCCTCCCTGCGCCCCGGTGCCGCCCGGGTGCCCGGCATGGTGCTGGCGCTGCTCACCACCGCGCCGGAGCTCGCGGACGCGGCGGACAGCGCGGCGGTCGTACCGTCCGAGCCGGTCCGGGGGTACATGACGGAGTACTTCGCGGAGACCGAGGGCTCCGTTCCCGACGACCCGGCGGCCACCGCCCTGTTCGCCGCCATGCCGCCCGGTGGCATCGCCCTGCTGCCCATCGACGACATCGCGGCCCTGCCGTGCACCACGGACGTGTGACCTGGGGTTTTTCGTCCTGGGGCGGAGCCTGCGCGCACGAGCGCCCCGGCTCTGTCACGAAGCCTGCACGCACGAGCGCCCCGGCTCCGTCACGGAGTCGGGGCGCTCGGTCGTAGGTCGTCGGCCGTCGTCGTGGCCCCTCAGTCCTGGGGGCGGTTGCGGCAGAGGCAGAACGGGTGCCCGGCCGGGTCGGTATAGACCTGCCAGCCGTACCCGGATTCGCCGACGAAGCTCTTGTGGAAGGTCGCGCCCAGTTCGACCACCCGCTGGTGCTCGGGCTCGAACTCGTCCACCTCGAAGTCGAGATGGAACTGCTGCGGGTGCTCCTGCCCCGGCCAGTCGGGCGGCTGGTAGTGCTCCACCCGCTGGAACGACAGCTCGATCCCGTCGTTGCGGAGGTTGACCCAGTCCTCCTGGCTGGCCTCCGGGTTGATCTCCCAGCCCAGCACCTTGGCGTAGAACTCGGCCAGCTTCCAGGGGTCGGGGCAGTCGAGGATGACGTCGGTGAGCTTCAGCATCGGAGCATCATAGGCCGCCCGGGCGGGCCCGCGCGGCGAATAAGTGAGCGTGTTCCGGGGGCGGTTCGGGGGAGTTCGGGGCGGTCCGGCGATGGTTCGGCGGTGCTTCCGTGACGTTCCGGTGGGCGGTCCGGTGGGCGGTCCGGTGGGCGGTCCGGTGGCCGCTCCGGGCCCCGACCGCGCCGGCCCCCGGGAACCGTCACCGCACTCCACGGGAGGGTGGTGCCCGGGTGTTTCCGGGGCAGACGCCCACTCTCCGGGAATACCGGCAGACGGCTCGCGAAACGCGCCGGCCATGCCAGAGAGAGGGAGGTCCACCGTGGAGTGGAAGCTGAACGAGGAGTTCGGGACGCCTGACGGGACGATCCGGTGGAACCGATTCGGCAGCGGGGACCCCGTCGTGCTGGTGCACGGCACCCCGTACTCCTCGTACCTCTGGCGGGACATCGCACCGGCCCTCGCCCGCACCCGCACGGTCTACGTCTTCGACCACCTCGGCTTCGGCCGGTCGGACCAGGGCGAGGGGCAGGACCTCGGCCTCGCGGCCCACGCGCGGAACTTCGCCGCGCTCCTCGACCACTGGGGGCTGGCCGGCCCCAGCGTCGTCGCGCACGACATCGGCGGCGCGGTGGCCCTGCGGACGCTGCTGCTGGAGAAGCGGGAGTACCGGGACCTGACCCTCTTCGACGCGGTGAGCGGCGGCGACTGGGAGCGGGGCCTCTTCCGGCTCATCCTGGAGCACGCGGACGTCTTCGGCCGGCTCCCGGAGTACGCGCACGAGGCGCTGGTCGCCGCCCACCTGCGCCACGCCACGCACACCGGCTTCCGGCCGGGGGTCCTCGACGCGCACCTCGCCCCGTGGCGCGGAGCGGCGGGGCAGGCCGCTTTCTACCGGCAGTACCGCCAGATCCGGCAGGCGGACACCGCCGCGTACGAGGAACTGCTGGGCGACCTCTCGATTCCGGTACGGATCATCTGGGGGCGGGAGGACCGCATCCTTCCCCCGGAGTACGCGGGATGGCTGCACGAGCACGTCCCGCACGCCGAACTGCACTGGATCGAGGGCGCGGGCCACCTCCTGCAGGAGGACGCACCGGGGCAGCTCATGGCCCATCTGACCGCCGGGTTCCCTCCGAGGGCGTGACGGCGGCGGCTCAGGTCACCGGCGGGGCTCAGCCCGGGCCGTGTCCGACCATCCCCCGCCGGGCAGGCGCCGACCGCCCGGCGAGAAGGGTCAGACACGGCTTAGCGCGGGGGTCGTCCAGGTCCAGCGTCAGCCTATCCTCACCCGCATGACGACCGACTGGCCGGCGGAGGCCGAGCGCCTGGCCCGGGGCCGCCGCCCCTGCGGGTCCGGCCGCCCGCCCGCAGCAGGACCGGACACGTGCCCGCCGCCCCTCTCCGAGACGGAAGTCCGCGAGGCTGAGGCGGAGTTGGGCATCACGTTCCCGGATCAGTACCGGGAGTACCTGCTGAGCAGGAGTGCGGGCGGTGCGGTGAACCGTCTGCGGCGCACCGCGGCGGGCTGGGGCTGGGAGGGGGACGGCGACACCAACTACGCCCTGCTCACCGCCCCTTTTCCGCATCCCGACTCCTACCGGGACCG
The DNA here is from genome assembly GCF_035953295.1 of Streptomyces sp. NBC_01335. Taxonomy (GTDB): domain Bacteria; phylum Actinomycetota; class Actinomycetes; order Streptomycetales; family Streptomycetaceae; genus Streptomyces. Next base: position 4,951,823 of record NZ_CP108370.1, on the reverse strand, counting down.
CGAGGACGCCCTGAACGCCCGTGAGCCGCGGCCCGAGGACTTTCCCGACGCCGATGTCCACCGGCAGGCGTGGGCGCGGTGGGATGCCGAGTACGAGGTGTTCCAGGAGCGGAAGACCTCCGGCGCCGTGTTCGTCCAGGACAACGGCTGCGGCTTCGCGACGTTGCTCGTCGTCACCGGTCCGCTCCGGGGCTCCCTGTGGTTCGACGGCCGGGCCACCTGCGACCTGATCCTTCCGCTGGCCCTGGACGGCCGGCCGGTGTCGTTCCTGGAGTGGCTCGAACGGGAGTCCATGGATCTGCTCGGCTGGTGAGGGCGCGAGCGCGTCCGGTCGCCCCGGCGGAAGCAGCGGCCGGGTGGCCACGGCCGGGTGTCATCGTCCCGGGACCACCCGCCGGACCTCACTCCGAGGTCATGCCGAGGTCGTGGCGCATCCCCTCGCGGAGGGCGACCAGGCGTTCCCACAGCTCCTCGATCTGCTCGCCCAGGGCGTCGAGGCCGTCTCCCGGTTCCGGCGGGCCGGTGTCCAGGCGTACGGCGTGGCGATGGATCTTCTGCAGGGCTCCGTTGACCCCGCCGACCAGGCCATGGACCTCGTCCGAGGCGATGATGTTCGCCTCCGCGTGCTGAGCGACGTACGCCCGCCAACTCTCCTGGAGCGCGTCTCGGCGCGAGGAGTCCAGCCGCCCCGCACGCCTCAGGTCGATCACGCAGGCAGCCAGGGTGTCCCTGACCGTCCGCGCCGCCGCGTTGAACCTGACGTAGGAGGCCTGCCGTTCGGCGAGGAGGCGGTCCGCCCGAGCCCGCGTGAGGTCCTCCCGGCGGTGGCGCTCAAGGCGCTCCTGCTCCCGCTGGTGGACCCGCTGCGCGTGGCGCTGCGCGAGCAGGACCGACACGAGCGAGACGGCACCACCGATCACGGCTGCCGCCAATGTCAGCATCGCCGACCCCATGTGCCGCCCCTCCCCGTATCCTCGCCCGCACGGTAACCGGGCCACCGCGTCCCGCACAGGGCGCACCTCACGGCCGGCGCACCTCGCGACAGGCGCACCTCGCGGCAAGCACATCCACCGGCGGGCCCACCTCACGGCAGCACGCGGCAGAGCGCGTCCAGGGTGCCCTTCCAGGCGCTGTCGGGCGGGGAGCCGTAGCTGATGACCAGCGCGTCACGCTCGCGTCCGGCGTCCGGGTGGCGGAAGAAGGAGAGGCCTTCCAGGGCCAGTCCCTGGAAGGCGGCGGCGGAGATCACCGAGCGTTCGGTGCCTTCGGGGAGTTCGAGGACGGCGTGCAGCCCGGCCGCGATGCCGCTGATCCGGATGTCCGGGGCGCGTTCGGCGAGGGCCGCGACGAGCTGGTCGCGGCGGCGCCGGTAGCGCAGCCGCATCGCGCGCACGTGGCGGTCGTACGCGCCCGAGGCGATGAACTCCGCGAGGACGAGCTGTTCCAGGGAGCCGGTGGTCCAGTCGGAGAAGCCCTTGGCGGCGGCGACTTCCTCGACCATGTCGGCGGGCGGCACCATCCAGCCCAACCGCAGCCCCGGGGCGAGGGACTTGCTCGCGGTGCCGATGTAGACGACCCGGTCGGGGTCGAGACCCTGAAGACTGCCGACCGGCTGGCGGTCGTACCGGAACTCGCCGTCGTAGTCGTCCTCGACGATCACCCCGCCCGTCGCACGCGCCCAGTCGACGGCCGCCGTCCGCCGGTCCGGGTCCAGCGGGACGCCGGTCGGGAACTGGTGGGCGGGCGTCATCAGCACGGCACCGACCCCGCGCATGCCCGCCAACTCGTCGGTCACCGCCCCCTGGTGGTCGAGCGGGAGGCAGGGGGTACGCAGTCCGGCGTCGGCGAGGACGCCCCGGTGGAAGTCGAGTCCGTACGATTCGACGGCGACCTCGCGCACGCGCCGATTCCTCAACACCGAACCCACCAGGCGCAGTCCGTGGATGAAGCCCGAGCAGATCACCACCCGTTCCGGGTCGGCGTACACCCCGCGCGCCCGGCCGAGGTACTCCGCGATGGCGGTGCGCAGTTCGATGCGGCCGCGCGGATCTCCGTACCCGAAGGCCTCGTTGGGGGCGTCGGTGAGCGCGCGGCGGGAGGCGCGGAGCCAGGCGGCGCGCGGGAAGGAGGCCAGATCCGGCTGGCCGGGCATCAGGCTGTACGTGGGCAGGCGGCGGGCGGGCAGGGTCCTGCGGGCGGCCGGGGTTCCGCCGCGCGGCTCCGACCGCCGGGCGACCCGGGTCCCCGAGCCCTGGCGGGCGGTGAGCCAGCCCTCGGCGACCAGCTCCGCGTACGCGTCCGCCACCGTGTTCCGGGCGATCCCGAGGTCCGCGGCGAGCGCCCGGGAGGACGGCAGCCGGGCGCCGGGCGCCAGCCTTCCCGTGCGTACGGCGTCCCGCAGCGCCTCCATCAGCCCGTCGCGCAGACCCCCGGCATGCGGTTCGAGGTGCAGGTCGGCCCCGAAAGTGGCCCAGGAATCCGTCATGGAAATGGACCATAGCCGGGCGCCACCCGCGCCGTAGCGTGGTGGGCATGACGACACCGACCCACACCCACGCCACGTCCGAGTTCGCCCCCGAGCACACCCCGCGCCTCAACTGGGCGGAGCTCGCCCCCGACGTCTACAAGGCCATGGTCCGGCTGGACGCGGCGGCCCGTAAGGGGCTCGACCCGGTCATCGGCGAGCTGGTGAAGATCCGCTCCTCGCAGCTCAACCACTGCGCCTTCTGCCTGGACATGCACACCAAGGACGCCCTCGCCCAGGGCGAGACCGTCCAGCGGATCGTGCAGCTCAGCGCCTGGGAGGAGTCGAAGCACTTCTACACGGAGAAGGAGATCGCGGCGATCGAGCTGACCGAGGCGATCACCGTGGTGACCGACGGGTTCGTCCCGGACGAGGTCTGGGAGAAGGCCGCCAAGCACTTCGACGAGACCGAGCTGGCCCACCTGGTCGCCGCGATCAACGTGATCAACGGCTGGAACCGCTTCGCCGTGAGCACCCGGATGGTCCCGGGCCACTACACCCCGGGCGCGCACTGACCCACCCGCGCACCCACCCGCGTGCCCGCCCGGCCGACCCGGCCCCGCGGGCACGCGGCGGTCAGAGCGCCGAGCCCTCCGGGGCGAAGCCGGCCAGGGCCTGGGCGAGGATCTCCTCCTGGAACGGCCACGCCGTGTCGGGCGCGGCGACCAGCAGGGCGTACAGCCTGCCGTCCGACGCGGTGAACACCCGGTCGACCACCTGGCGGCGGGTGCCGGTCGCCTCGTGGTCGTACGCGTAGACCAGCTCGGCGCCGTCGCCGCCGTCCGAGGAGCCCACCGCTTCGACGCTGATCTCCTGGAACCCGGGGCTGGCGCTGCGGCTCTCGGAGGCGGCCTGCACCGCGTCCATGGCGCTGGTGAACCCGGTGACCTGCCAGACCTGGAGCAGCGAGGTGCCGTCGTCGGAGGTGTAGTAGACGCCGTGGTCGTCCTCGGTGCGGTGCCGCCACTCCTCGGGCACGAAGACGGTGAAGCCGCTCTGGTCCGAGACGGTCGCGTACCCGGGTTCGGGCGTCGCCGTGGCGGTCTCCTCGTCCGTGGGCGCCGGGCCCTCACCGGTCGGTTCGGCGGCGGACTCCTCGTCGGCGCTCTCGCCCCCGACCACGTCCACCGGGGAGTCGGACACGAAGGCCGACGCCCCCTGGGCCGTGGGGTGGTGGTCGTCGTCCTTCGCCAGCGTGAACCAGAGGGCGGCCGTGCACGCGGCGAGCACACCGACGGTGAGTCCGGCGGTCAGCGGGGTGAACCGCTGCCACGCCGTGCCGACGCGCTCCTCCCGTACACCGTCCCCGGGCTCGATCTCGCCGACGAACCCGCCGACGAAGCCACCGCCGGTTCCGCCGCCCCGACCGGGATCGGCCCCGCCCGCGAACCCGCCCCGCCCGTCCGGGCCGTAGACGTATCCGCCGGGTGCGGCGTCCGGTGCGCCGTCGGGCGGTGGCGGTACGTACGGCCCGGGCGGGGCCGCCGGCCGGGCCGGGGCCACCGGCGGGGAGGCGGGGAGCGGGGGCAGTACGGCCGACGGGGGCTGGTCGCCCGTCTCCCACCTCTGTGTCTCGTCGTTCCAGCGCGGTGCGCCGCCGCCCGTCATCGGTCAGCCTCCCAGCAGGGCCGAGAGCTCATGGCCGACCGCGACGCCCGACGCCAAGGTGGCGACGAAGGAGCCGGCCGCGTCCATGGCCTCGCGGAGACGGGCGAGCCGTCCGGGCGCGGCGACGCCTTCCGTCTCGATCTCCTCGGCGACGGCGGCGAGTTCGGAGTCGAGCGCCCCCGTGACGTCGGTGGCGACGAAGCGAGCGAGATCGGCGCGCAACTCCTTCACCGTACGCAGCAGTTCGGCGTGCTCGTCGGAGCCCGGCACCGAACCCTGGTTCAGTGTCACCTTGTTGTGGTTGCCGATGGCGAGCGGGCTGCCCGTCACGGAACCGATGTACACGCCGGGCGGGGGGTTCTGCTGTCCGTCCGTGCTTCCCATCGTGATGTCCCTCCGGTGATGCTCGGTCACTACTACTGGTCTCTCGGGCCCCGGCCGGGGCCGAACGGCGACGACGGCGGGGACGACGGCCCCGAGCCCGGCCCCCGCCGCGGCGGAGTGCCCGAGGGGCCCCGGGTGCCCGAGGACCCGGCGGCACCGGGGGTGCCCGGGGCGCCGCCGCCGCGCCGCTCCGCACGCAGCCGGTTGCTGGTGACGGTGTTGTTGTCGCCGACGCCGATGGCACTGTCGGTCGCGGACTCGATGAAGACCCCGCCCGCGCCGATGTGGACGACCTTCTGCTCGAACTCGTCGGTCTGCCAGCCCGCTTCGCGCAATGCCAGCCGCACCCCGCCGGTCACCCGGTCCTCGATGCTCTTGAGGTAGCGGTCGATGTCCATCTCCTGGAAGAGCGTGGCCCGGGTGTCCGAGGCCAGTTCCCGGACCGACAGCGCGGGCCCCTCGGGGAGCGCGCCGCCATGGCCTTCGGTGAGTTGCTTCCCGCTGCCGGCCCCGCCCCTGCCGAGGGTGATCAGCGAGCCCATCAGCGAGCCCGGCACCCGGGTGACCGCCCAGTAGGCCTTGCCGAACCAGCTGTTGTTGCGGTGCTGGTGCGCGATCTGGTCCAGGTCGCGGAAGAACGGCAGCAGCGGCTTGAGGATGTGCGGGGCGACCTCCAGCATCAGCATCCCGCCCTGGGTGTGGACCCGGACGAAGACGGTGACGACGACCTCCTCGCCCCAGCCGCCGACCCTGATCCGCAGGAAGTGCCTGCGGCTCTCGCCGCCCTCCTCGACAGCGGCCAGCCGGTGCGTCTCGAACCCCTCCGGCCCGTACGGCGCGTCCTGGCGCCTCGGCAGCCCGCGTACGGGAAGGAACACGCACTCGTCCACCTGGAGTTCGCGCAGCCGGTCGCGCACGGCGGCGGCGGCCTGCGGCGAGCCGTGCGGGGACGGCACCCGGAGCCCTTCGAGCAGCGGCACGATCCGGCGGAGGATCGCCGCGTTGTCGATGGGCTCGGCCTTGGCGTCGGTGCGCGGCCGGAGTTCGACGGAGAGGTTCCAGGCGCGGCGGGTGTCCCCGCTCCCGCAGAACGGATCGTCCTCGTTGTACATGATCAGCGGGGAGCTCTGCTCCACCCTGATGCGGTCGCGGAGCCACCGGAACCGCCCGCCCGCGTATCCTTCGGCCGGGTCGGCGGCGAGGTCGGCGAAGCGCTGCGGGGAGAGTTCGGCGCCCATCACCCGGGAGAACTGGCCGCGTTGGAGGCCCACCAGGGAGGCGAGTCCGGCGAAGGCCAGCAGGCAGAGCCAGGGCACGGAGGTGGGCATCCCGTCGGAGAGACCGCCCACGAGGGACGGCCCCAGGGCGAACACGCCGGGGAGGCTGTCGAGGAAGCCGTCGCCCGAACCGCTGGAGCCGGAGCCGTAGCCTCCGTAACCGTCGTAGGAGTCGTACGAGTCGCCACTGTCGAGGAATCCGACGGTGCCGCCCAGCACCGTCACGAGGACGGTGAGTACGAACAGGCCCAGGATGAAACGGGCGTACCAGCGGATCACCAGGGCCGGGACGACGCGGTAGAAGGGCGGTTCGGCGTCGGCGCCCCGTATCAGCCGCGCGACACCGAGCCAGAAGGCCGCCCCGGCGAGGATGGCGAAGAAGCCCTGGGTGACGACGATGGCCAGTACCCAGAACGCCAGCGTGCCCGCCGCCCACTGGAGTTGGGTCTTACGGGCCCACAGGGCGTGGGCCAGGACGCGGGCCGCGTCGAAGCCCGCGGAGGGGGCGACGATCCGGTTCTCCTGGACGTACAGGTGGTCGATCACCGCGCTCCGGAAGCCCTCGTGGTGGTGGACTCCGGCGCAGAGCAGTCGGCACGCCTCACTGCCCGCGGGGTGAACGGGCGGCCTGCCACCCGGTTCGTCCCCGCCGTGCGGTTCCTGCGGCGGCACGGAAGTCACGGTCACCGGCACCCCTTCAGAGAGCAACCCGGCTCGATCGCACAGGAGTTGCATGGGAAAGGACGCCAATGTAGCGGGCGGCGGGGCGGTGGCGCGAGGCGATTGCGCTCCAGGCCGTGTCTGACCCTGCGCGTCGGATCGGCGGGCGGTGTCCGGTGCGGTGCAGGGGCGGCGCCGAGCACGCGACCTTCACGCCGCGCGCCGGGGCCCTTCCCTCCGGGACGCACCGAAAGGCGCCCGCATACGCCGGAGCGCCCGCACGGCTGGTGCCGTACGGGCGCTCCGGGATGTGGGACCGGTCGGGCTGCGGGCAGCCCCCGGGGATGCGATCGGACGGATCCGATCGGATCGGTCAGATCAGGCCGAGCTCGCGGACCGCGTCGCGCTCCTCGACGAGCTCCTTGACCGACGCGTCGATGCGCGCGCGGGAGAACTCGTTGATGTCCAGGCCCTGGACGATCTCGTACGAGCCGTTCTTCGTGGTGACGGGGAACGACGAGATGATGCCCTCGGGGACGCCGTAGGAGCCGTCCGACGGGATGCCCATCGAGGTCCAGTTGCCCTCGGCGGTGCCGTTGACCCAGGTGTGCACGTGGTCGATGGCGGCGTTGGCGGCCGAGGCGGCGGAGGACGCGCCACGGGCCTCGATGATCGCCGCGCCGCGCTTGGCGACGGTCGGGATGAAGGTGTCGGCCAGCCACGCCTCGTCGTTGACGACCTCGGCGGCGTTCTTGCCGGCGATCTCCGCGTGGAAGATGTCCGGGTACTGGGTGGCCGAGTGGTTGCCCCAGATCGTCAGCTTCTTGATGTCGGAGACGGCGGCACCGGTCTTGGCGGCCAGCTGCGAGATCGCGCGGTTGTGGTCGAGGCGGGTCATCGCGGTGAAGCGCTCGGCCGGAACGTCCGGGGCGGCGGCCTGCGCGATGAGCGCGTTGGTGTTGGCCGGGTTGCCGACGACGAGGACCTTGATGTCGTCCGCGGCGTTGTCGTTGATGGCCTTGCCCTGGGGCTTGAAGATGCCACCGTTGGCGGAGAGCAGGTCACCGCGCTCCATGCCCTTGGTACGCGGACGGGCGCCGACGAGCAGCGCGACGTTGGCGCCGTTGAACGCGGCGTCGGCGTTGTCCGTGATCTCGATGCCGCGCAGCAGCGGGAAGGCGCAGTCGTCGAGCTCCATCGCGGTGCCCTCGGCGGCCTTGAGACCCTGCGGGATCTCCAGGAGACGCAGGTTGACCGGCACGTCCGGGCCGAGCAGGTGGCCGGAGGCGATGCGGAAGAGCAGCGCGTAGCCGATCTGGCCGGCCGCGCCGGTCACGGTGACATTCACGGGAGTGCGGGTCATGGCGATCTCCGTTAGACAGCTGGCGGTGGGGGCTCATGGCCCCTGGAGCTGGACATCCCTGAATCTTGATGTGAAGAGATATCCGTCGGTCAGGCTATCCGACCCGGGCCGTGCCGACCGCCCACCCCCCTGTGTCACGGCCCACAGACTCCCTGTACCGGTGGCCGGCGGAAGGTGCCGTGCGGACCGGGGGGAGGGGACGGTCACTCTGCGGTGCCACGGCGGTCGCAGGTCGGTAGCAGGGCGGTCACACGGTGCCGGAATGGTCACTTCCGTGCCACAGGCGGAGGCCCTTCCTTGCCCCGCCTGGTCGTGTCCATGACTCTTGGAGCGGGCCGCGGACGGCGCTCGCGCAGCCGTCCGCCGGGGCCGCACCGCCCCGCCGCGCCCGCCCCGGTGTCCGTCCCTGTCGGGGGAAGGGACGGACACCTCACGGGCACACGCACAGGCCGTCACGCGGGTCGCCTCAAGGGCACGCCCGCAGCGCGTCGCGCCGGACCGGCCTCACGGGCCGTCAGCGGATCGTGAAGTGGACCGCGTCCTCCAGCACCGGGATGTCCAGCCACGGCTTCGGCTGCGCCATCAGCGCGAGCAGCACGATCAGCGTGCCCATCACCCCGTACGTGACCAGGTCGGTGAACCGGGACCGTACGGCCAGCATGCCCACCGACGGGACCACCCAGCGCAGTACGGCCCCGATCAGCAGGGCCACGCCGATCAGCAGGGAACCGATCCGGAATGCCTCGGCGAACGGGTCGGTCGCCACGAGCAGCAGCCCCAGAGCCGCCGTCACGAGCACGGTGAGCAGCGGCCACTGACGGGCCGGTGCGGGGGCGTCGCCCGACGCCGCCCGGCCGCCGCCCTCGGGGCGGGCGGTGTCGCGGGTCAGCGAGAACCGCCAGGAACGCTGGGGCGCCTCGGCGGAGGCGTCCTGCGGTGCCGTGGAGGCGTCCTGCGGTGCAGTGCCTGCGGCGGGCTCATCGGCGGACCCGGCAGAGGGCTCGGCAGAAGGCTCCACGGAGGACCCGGCAGAGGGCTCGGCAGAAGGCTCCACGGAGGACCCGGCAGAGGGCTCGGCGGCGGGCTCCGGGGATGCCTCGGCGGCGGGTTTGCCGGTGGGGTCCCCGGCCGGTTCACCGCCTCCCGCGTCGCTGCGGGCGGGGTCGGCCGGGCTGGTAGCAGCAGCCATCGGTTTCCTTCCGGGCGCTGGTCGGTTGCGTCGGGATCAGCCGGCTGCCTGGGCGTCCGCCGCGGCGGCGTCGCGCTCGGCGGCCTCGACGACGTTGACCAGCAGCTGGGCGCGGGTCATCGGGCCGACACCGCCCGGGTTCGGGGAGATCCAGTCGGCGACATCTGCCACGCCCGGGTGGACGTCTCCGACGATCTTGCCGTTCTCGTCGCGGCTCACGCCGACGTCGAGCACGGCGGCGCCCGGCTTCACGTCCTCGGGCTTGATGATGTGGGCCACCCCGGCGGCGGCGACGATGATGTCGGCCTCCTTGAGGTGGGCGGAGAGGTCGCGGGTGCCGGTGTGGCACTGGGTGACCGTGGCGTTCTCGGACTTGCGGGTCAGCAGCAGCGGGATCGGGCGGCCGATCGTGACACCGCGGCCGACGACCACGACGTGCTTCCCGCTGATCTCCACGCCGTGGTGGCGGAGCAGCTGGACGACGCCCTGCGGGGTGCAGGGCAGCGGGCCGGCCTCGCCCAGGACGAGACGGCCGAGGTTCATGGGGTGCAGCCCGTCGGCGTCCTTGGCCGGGTCCATCAGCTCCAGCACGCGGTTGGTGTCGATGCCCTTGGGGAGCGGGAGCTGAACGATGTAACCGGTGCACTCCGGGTTGGCGTTGAGCTCGCGTACGACGTCCTCGATCTCCTCCTGGGTGGCGGTGTCGGGGAGTTCGCGCTGGATCGAGCCGATGCCGACCTGGGCGCAGTCGCGGTGCTTGCCGTTGACGTACCACCGGCTGCCCGGGTCGTCCCCGACGAGGAGAGTGCCGAGGCCGGGCGTGACGCCCCGCTCCTTGAGCGCCGCCACGCGGACGGTCAGCTCGGACTTGATCGCGGCTGCGGTGGCCTTGCCATCGAGAATCTGGGCAGTCATGCCCCCATCCTCGCGGATGAACCCTCCCGCATACCAATTCGGGTCCGGCGGCGGCCGGCACGCATTGCACTTGCACAACACCTGGCGCCCCGCTCTGGACAAAACGATGATCCGCTTATAACGATGAGCGTGCAGTGCCGCGGTGGGTTTTACGGGGGGCGGACCGCTGATGCACTGCCTCCTTCTTCACGTCGCGGCAACGTCCCTCGCGCACAGGTTGAAGGAAACACCCCATGAGCTTCGGCGAACCGACCAACCCCTACGGCCAGCAGCCCGGCCAGAACCCGCCCGGCCAGCCCGGCCAGCCCGGCTACGGCTACCCGCAGCAGCCCCCGCAGGGCGTGCCGCCGCAGGGCGGACCGCAGGGCGGACCGCAGGGTTACGGCTACCCGCAGCAGCCGGGCCAGCCCTACGGCGTCCCCCCGCAGCAGCCGTACGGCTACGCGCCGGGCCCCGGCTACGGCCCCGGCAGCGGTGGCCCCGAACTGGCCAACTGGGGCTGGCGGTTCCTCGCCACCCTGGTCGACGGCCTGGTCCTCCTGGTGCCGTACATCGTCGTCATCGTCGGTGCCGGGCTGTCGAGCGGCGACTCGTCCGCCCTCGGCGGCATCCTGAGCGTCGTCGGGGCCCTCGGCATCATCGGTGTGATCATCTGGATGCTGGTCCAGGAAGGTTCCACGGGCGCGACCATCGGCAAGCGGGCCGTGGGCATCAAGGTCCTGCGCGAGGCGGACGGCCGCCCGCTCGGCTTCGGCATGGCCCTCGTACGACGCATCGCCCACGCGCTCGACTCGTTCGCCTGCTACCTCGGGTGGCTGTGGCCGCTCTGGGACTCGAAGAAGCAGACGTTCGCGGACAAGGTCTGCTCGACGGTCGTCATCAAGGCGAAGTAGTCCCCGCTCGACACCAGCCGCTGTGGCGGCGATCGTCACGCTCCGGAGGCCGTGCCCGCACACGTGGGCGCGGCCTCCGCGCGTTCCCCCGGCGGGCGTCCCTGTCGCGGGACTCGACGGGACTCAGCCGGACTCAGCCGGTCGCGAGGGCCGGGGCGGGCGAGGTCCGTTCCACCACGACGATGTTCCCGGTGCGCAGCTTGAGCCGGTACTTCGCCTCCGGGTGCAGCTGTTCCGCGTACGCCGCCGGGTCCTGGATCGAACTGGCCCAGCCGGCGCCCTGGTCGAAGGCGACGATGTCGGGGGCCATGCCGGGGGCGCCGCCGATCCAGTAGACGGTCCGGTCGGCGGTGAGGTGCGCCATCAGGGTGATGTCGGTCTCGACGCGGACGCCCACCGGGATCGCCGCCATCGCCTCGCGCGCCGCGTGCGTCCCGGCGTCGGCGCGGTAGGTCTCCGGGCGCAGCAGTTCGCGCAGCGGCAGGTGCTGGGTCATCGCGAAGGCGATGCCCACGGTCACCGGGACGACGGCGCCCGCGAAGGAGTCGAGCCAGGGCCTCGGTGACGTACGGCTGCGGCGGATGCCGTCCGCCATGGCGAGGAAGACGACCGGCATGAGGACGGCGCTGTAGTGCCAGACCATGCCCCAGTGGTTCTCGTCCCGGGAGAGCAGCCGCCAGCCGAGCGTGGGCAGCACGAGCAGCACCAGCGGTGAACGGAGCGCCATGAAGGCGGTGATGCCGAAGAGGAAGAACAGCATCTCGATCTTCACCGGGGAGTTGAACGCGCCGAGCACCACGTCGAGTGTGGAGACGTGCTGTTGGCCGTCGGTGTCCATCTTCTTCCAGTAGTCGTACGAACCCGCGCTGCTGGCCGCCGGTATGAGGACGAAGACGGTGAGCACGAAGGCGCAGGCGCCGGTGACGGCGAGCAGCGTGCCCTGGAACCGCTGTCCGAGGACGAAGAGGACGAGCCCGACGGCGGCCACGGTGATGCCGAGGTCCTCCTTGACCAGGACCAGCGGCAGGGCCCAGAGGACGGCGGCCGTCCAGCGTTCGGTGAGCAGCGCCCGGCAGACGAGGGCGATCAGCGGGACGGCGAGGGCGATCTCGTGGAAGTCGGACTTCACCGCCTCCTGGAGCCCCCAGGAGAGCCCGTACGCGACCGCGACCCAGGGGCCGTAGCGCCCGCCGAGGACCTGCTGGACGGTACGTCCCACGATGACGGCGGAGAGCGCGAAGAGGGCGGCCTGCGCCAGCAGCAGGGCGACGGCGGACGGCCAGATCCAGTAGACCGGGACGAGCAGCGCCACCGCCGGAGAGAAGTGGTCGCCGAGGATCAGGTAGCCGGGGCCCTTGATGTCGACGATCGGCGCGTGGAACCCGGCGTACGCCCGTACCTCCTGCTCGAAGATGCCGAGGTCCCAGGAGGGCGAGTGGAAGCGGGCGTACTGGAGGTACGAGTAGAGGAAGTACAGCGCGCAGAGGACCGCGCCGATGATCAGGTACGGGCGCAGCGGGACCCGGCCGGCCGGCGCGTCGGGGGCGAGCGCCTCGGTGGCGGTCGTGTCGGGGGCGCTCGCGTCGAGTCGTGTCGGCTCGTCCGCCACGGGCTGGTCCGGCGTCGGCTCGTCGGGCGTCGGTTCCGGATCGGGGTCCGCGTCGCGCGACTGCTGCGCCGGGACGGACCAGCTGCTGCCGGTGCGGCCCCGCTCGTCGCCGCCCGGTCCGAGCGCGGCTTTCCCCATCCGCAATGAATTCACCCACCGGTTCGCTTCGAGTCGTGCGCACGCACGCCGGGGTCGCGCGGCCCGGCGCACCCCTTCGGACAAGCGATCCATTAGAACAGAGAGCCAGTGCCGCGGGGAGACCTCGGTTCCGTCCGGTCCACCGGCGGTCGCCGGCGGGTACGCGTGCGGCCCGCCGGGAAGTCCCGGCGGGCCGCACGGACGTCACACCCGGGCGCCGGAGCGCCCGGCCGTTACCGCGTGATCAGTGGAAGAAGTGGCGGGTACCGGTGAAGTACATGGTGACGCCGGCCTTCTTCGCGGCCTCGACCACCAGCTCGTCGCGGACCGAACCGCCCGGCTGGGCCACGGCCTTGATCCCGGCGGCGGTCAGGATCTCCAGACCGTCGGGGAAGGGGAAGAAGGCGTCGGAGGCGGCGTACGAGCCCTGGGCGCGCTCGGCGCCCGCGCGCTCGACGGCGAGCTTGGCGGAGTCGACGCGGTTGACCTGGCCCATGCCGACGCCGACCGAGGCGCCGTCCTTGGCGAGCAGGATCGCGTTGGACTTGACCGCGCGGCTCGCCTTCCAGGCGAAGGCGAGGTCCTTCAACTCGTCGGCGGAGAGCGCGTCACCGGTGGCGAGGGTCCAGTTGGCCGGGTCGTCGCCGTCGGCCTGGAGCCGGTCGGTGACCTGGAGCAGCGCGCCGCCGTCGATCGGCTTGACCTCGACCGGGGCGGTCGGGGCACCCTCGCAGCGCAGCACGCGGATGCTCTTTTTGCGGGCGAGGACCTCGACCGCGCCGTCCTCGTACGCCGGGGCGACGATGACCTCGGTGAAGATCTCGGCGACCTGCTCGGCCATCTCGACGGTCACCGGGCGGTTGACGGCGATGACGCCGCCGTACGCGGAGAGCGGGTCGCAGGCGTGCGCCTTGCGGTGCGCCTCGGCCACGTCGTCGGCGATGGCGATGCCGCACGGGTTGGCGTGCTTGATGATCGCGACGCACGGCTCGGCGTGGTCGTACGCGGCCCGGCGCGCGGCGTCGGTGTCCGTGTAGTTGTTGTAGGACATCTCCTTGCCGTGCAGCTGCTCCGCCTCGGCGAGGCCGCCGCCGCCGGAGGTGTAGAGGGCCGCGGGCTGGTGCGGGTTCTCGCCGTAGCGCAGGACGTTGGAGCGCTCGTACGTGGCACCGAAGAAGTCGGGGAAGCCGGAGTCGTCCGCGGCGGCGTAGTCGGCGGCGAACCAGGAGGCCACGGCCACGTCGTAGGCGGCGGTGTGCTGGAAGGCCTCGGCGGCGAGCCGCTTGCGGGCGGTCAGGTCGAAGCCGCCGGCCTTCACCGCGGCGAGGACGTCGGCATACCGCTCGGGGCTGGTGACGACGGCCACGGACGGGTGGTTCTTGGCCGCGGCGCGGACCATCGACGGGCCGCCGATGTCGATCTGCTCGACGCACTCGTCGTCGGAGGCGCCGGAGGCGACGGTCTCCTTGAACGGGTACAGGTTGACGACCACCAGGTCGAAGGGCTCCACGCCCAGCTCGGCGAGCTGCTCGCGGTGGGCGTCCAGGCGCAGGTCGGCGAGGATGCCGGCGTGCACGCGCGGGTGGAGGGTCTTCACGCGGCCGTCGAGGCACTCGGGGAAGCCGGTGAGCTCCTCGACCTTGGTGACCGGGACTCCGGCGGCGGCGATCTTTCCGGCGGTGGAGCCGGTCGAGACGAGCTCGACGCCCGCCTCGTGCAGACCGCGGGCGAGGTCTTCCAGCCCCGTCTTGTCGTAGACACTGACCAGGGCGCGACGGATGGGCTTATTCACCGACATGACCGAGATGAACCTTTCGTCCCTCAATGCGATGGCCGTCACGGGCGATCCGCCCCACGGCCTCGACGAGCAGCTTGCGCTCGACTTCCTTGATGCGTTCATGGAGAGCTGCTTCGCCCTCCGGGGTGTCCTCTTCGGTCACCTCGACCACGCCCTGCGCGATGATCGGACCGGTGTCGACACCGTCGTCGACGAAGTGGACGGTGCACCCCGTGACCTTCACGCCGTACGCGAGTGCGTCACGCACTCCGTGGGCGCCGGGGAAGCTGGGGAGCAGGGCGGGGTGGGTGTTGACGAACCGGCCGCCGAACGCGGCCAGGAACTCCTTGCCCACGATCTTCATGAAGCCGGCCGAGACGACGAGATCCGGCCGGTGCGCGGCGGTGGCGGCGGCCAGCGCGGCGTCCCACTCCTGGCGGGTGGCGTGGTCCTTCACCTTGCACACGAAGGTGGGGATGCCGGCCCGCTCGGCACGCTCCAGACCGACGATGCCCTCGCGGTCGGCGCCGACCGCGACGACGCGGGCGCCGTACCCCTCGGGGTCGGCGTCGATGGCGTCGAGCAGGGCCTGGAGGTTCGTACCGGAGCCGGAGACCAGTACGACCAGACGGGCCGGACCGGCCGGACGAGCCGGAGCGGCGGAGGTGGGCGAGGCCACGGACGGGCCCTTTCTCGCGTGGTGACGCGCCTGCGACGTGCGGGCGGATCTCTTGGTGCTGGACGGACTCTTTGTGCGGTCCTACGAACGAAGATCGCCCTCGGGTACGGGGGACCCTACGAACGGACCGGTCGTCGGCAACGATACCGGCACACCCTGCGGCCCCCACGGGACGGGGGCGTGGCCGGGAGGTAGCGTCAGGGGACGCGAACCGTCCGACGGGCGGAAACGACGAGATGGGGAAGACGTTCACCACATGCCGGACCGACGCCGCCGCACCGACTCCCGCCCTTTCCAGCCATCGCACCTTTCACGCCATCCGCGCCTCTCGCCGCTGACCGAGGGCGCCCCGACGGCGTCGGCGGTCGCATCGCCGGTGCTCCTGCTGCGGGAGCGGCAGCCCGGCTCCACCGGCTCCACCGACGGCTCGGGCACGCCGGGTACGTCCGGTGCCCCGGGTACGTCGGGTACGTCCGGTGCCCCGGGTGAGTCCGGCGGGCAGGGCACCCCCGGCGCCGGCACCCCCACCGACGACAACCCGTTCGCCGCACCCCCGGAGGGACGGCCCGACCAGCCCTGGCGTCCCCGCCACCCCTCGGCCCACAGCGGTCAGGGCGACGGCACCGGCCAGGGGGGCGGCCATGGTCAGGGCGGCGGGAACGGCCCCGGCCCCTCGGACGGGCGCCCGGTCTGGGGCAGCCAGTGGAGCGACCGGCAGCCGGGCCGGGAGAGCGGCGAGTTCGGCCGGCGCCCCGGCGCCGGCGGCGGACCGGAGCAGCCCGGCGGAGGCCGGGGCGGCATGCGGTGGGACCCCACCGACCCTGCCCAGCGCCGCGCCCGCTACGCGGTGCTCAGCGGCATGTGGGCCTTCTTCTTCGTGCTGTTCGGCTTCCCGGAGATCGCCCTGCTGCTCGGCGCCCTCGGCGCCTACTGGGCGATCAGCTCGCTGCGCGCCGAGCCGAAGCCGCCGGCCCCGGCCGACGGTACGGCGAGTTCCGGCCAGACCGGAGCGGCCCCCGCCGCCGGAGCCCCGACGCCCGGCGGCGCCCCCGCCGGGCAGCCCGCGCCCGGTTCCGTACCGCCGGGCGGGCAGCCCGGACGGCCCGTACCGGGGACCGGCGGCAAGCCGCAGACCACGGCGGCGGTCAGCGGACTGGTGACCGCACTGCTGGCGCTGGTGATGGTGGCCGGGACGTTCACGGTCCAGCTGGTCTACCGGGACTACTACACCTGCGTGGACGACGCCCTGACCCGTTCCAGCGCGCTGGCCTGCAACGACCTCCTGCCTGACCCCCTCGAACCGATCTTCGGCGTCAAGAACTGACCGCCACCCGCTGATCGTCGCCGGCTGACGGTCACCGACCGACCGGCAACGACCGGCGGTCATCGACCGACGTCACCGACCGGCTCGCCCCCGGTCGGAACACGGCCCGGCTCCTGCCCCAGGAGCCGGGCCGTTCGCATGCGGCGGCGACGGCCACGCGCCACAGGGGCGAAATCCGGCCACGCCCGGCCGCGCGGACCCCGGACGTGCGTACCCAGGAGCGCGTTCCCGGGCGGGCATCCTCCGCCCCCGCACGGCGCCACCGCTCCAGTACCCCCTCCGAGGCATATTCCGGAATACCTTTGCGTGGCCGAAAAACTTTCGAAATGTTTCGAATTCCCAGCCCTTCCCCGACCCTTTATCACTTCGCGGATCCTGGGATTACCTAAACATCGTCCGCGCCATCCCGGATGACACTCGCACTGAGCTGGGAGAACATCCACCCGCCCCTCTCTCGGCTCAAAAAAGTTTTTCGCGATGCGTGCCGAAACCATTGACACCCCAGAGCGCCGAATCAACACTGACGTCGCTGACAGACCTCAAAGGCCGTCGATTTGAGGCACCCGCACGACCCGCCCCACCGGCTCCGGCCGCTTCAGGAACGCACCACCCCGCCGCGTCGGCCCCTGCTCCGACACGACTCACCCCCTGACGCGTCCATGACATATCCGGCCCCGGGGAGGTCTTCCGCCACCTGGCCTCCGGCCAGTCCGCACAAGGAGGAAGCATGTTCACGAAGGAAGGCACCACTCGTGCGAGGAGCCGCGGCCTCGGCCGCTTCCGGCTCCTCGGGCGGGCCTTCGCCCTGGCCGCGGCAGCGACCGCGCTGATCCTGCCGGGCACCGCCAACGCCGACACGACGATCACCACGAACCAGACCGGCACCAACAACGGCTATTACTACTCGTACTGGTCCGACGGTGGCGGATCGGTCTCCATGAACCTCGGTTCCGGCGGGAATTACAGCACCAACTGGAGCAACGTCGGCAACTTCGTCGCCGGCAAGGGATGGAGTAACGGCGGTCGCCGCACGGTGAACTACACCGGCACCTTCAACCCGTCGGGCAATGCCTATCTGTCCCTTTACGGGTGGACCACCAACCCGCTCGTCGAGTACTACATCGTCGACAACTGGGGCACCTACCGGCCCACCGGGACCTTCAAGGGCACGGTGACCACCGACGGTGGCACGTACGACATCTACGAGACGACCCGGACCAACGCCCCGTCGATCGAGGGGGACAACAAGACGTTCAAGCAGTACTGGAGCGTCCGGCAGTCCAAGAGGACCGGCGGCGCCATCACCACGGGCAACCACTTCGACGCCTGGTCGAGCAAGGGCATGACCCTGGGTTCGTTCGACCACTACATGGTGCTCGCCACCGAGGGCTACCAGAGCAGCGGCAACTCCAACATCACGCTCGACGGCACCGGCGGCAGTTCCGGCGGCGGAAGCACCGGCGGTGGCGGCACCGGCGGCGGCGGTACCGGCGGCGGCGGTACGAGCAGCGGGTGCACCGCGACGCTCTCCGCCGGCGACAAGTGGAGCGACCGCTACAACCTCAACGTCTCGGTCAGCGGCTCCAGCAACTGGACCGTGACGATGAACGTGCCCTCGCCCGAGAAGGTCCTCTCCACCTGGAACATCGGCGCCACCTACCCGAGCGCCCAACAGCTCGTCGCCAAACCGAACGGCAGCGGCAACAACTGGGGCGTGACGATCCAGACCAACGGCACCTGGACCTGGCCGACGGTCACCTGCACAGCGACCTGACCCGTACCGACGGCAGTACCCGTACCGACGGCAGTACCCGTACGGACAGCGGTCCTCCTGCGGACGGCGGTCCCCTTGTGGACAGCGCTCCCCGTACGGGCAGAAGCACCGCACACCAGCAGTACCCGGCCAGCGCGACGGCGCGGCAGCCTCAGGTTGCCGCGCCGTCCGCCGTCTGCCGGGGGTCCGCCGTCGGTCCAGGGGCGGCCTCCGGCCGGGGGGCGGCCTCCGTCGGCCTGGGCGCTTCCGCCTCGGGGCGGCTCGCGGGCTCCGACCTGGGCAGAAAGTCGTACTGCTCGGCCCCCGGCTCGGCGGGAGAGACGGGAACGGCCCGCGCGACGGGGGTCCGGGTGGGCGCGGGACCGGCCGTCGCGTCCGCATGGCGTCGCGGGTCCGCGGTCTCCGTCCCCTCCGCGGTCTCCGTCCCCTCGGCGGCGGCCGTTGCCGAGCGCGCGGAATCCGGCGGAACGGGTGTCACCCGGGCCGGGGCCGCCCCGGTGCCCGGCGTCCCGGACTTCCGCCAGGGGAGGCGCGGACTCCACCGGGCGCGCGCGTCCGCGGCGCCCTCTCCCGCGGCCGGTCGTGCGTGCAGCGCCCCGGTGGATTCCTCGGCGGCCCCGCCCCTTTCCCCGGCGCCCGCGTCCAGGGGCGCCGCCCCGGTCCGCCAGGAGCCGAGACCGCGCGCAGGCCACGACGGCCGCTCCACCGCCGCCGCCGCGTCGGGCACCGCCCTCGCCGCACCCACCCTGGCGGCCCCCGCCCCCGCTGCCACCTGCGCCTCTTCGGCCGTCTCCCACCGCCATCCCCAGGCCCGTTCCCGCAGGCGCCAGGTCCGCATCAGCAGCGCGACGGGCACTCCGAGCACGACGGTCCAGATGACGGTGGCGGCGCCGGTCAGCCACCAGACCGGGCCGAACTCGACCAGTGCCCTGGTGCCCATCGGCCCACCGGAGAGGGCGGCGAGGGCGGCGGTGCCCGCGCCGCAGCCGAGCGCGGCGAGCGCCGTGACCAGCGCGGTCTCCCCCGGGCTCCAGGCGTCCTCGGGGGTTCCGCAGGACGGCGCCGCCCTGCGTACGGTGAACCAGGCGACGGCGACGGCCGCCATCAGCGGGACCACTCCGGCCGCTCCGTTCACCGCGGTTCCGGGGCCCGGGTCCGGCAGGGCGGCCAGCAGCGGGAACCCGGGCAGCGCGGGGTCCCCGTGGAAACCGAGGGGGGCGACGGTGGCCGCCGTACCGAGCTGGAAGCCGGGCCCCAGTCCGTACGACGCCGCCCACACCGCCGCGTTCGGCACCAGCGCCAGCGCGAGCAGCAGCACGGCGACCTGCCCGGACACCTCGTCGGAGAGCGCCAGGAACGATTCCTCCGTCGCGGCCCTGTTCCGTACGAGCCCGATCGCGACGAGCAGCGCGCCGCCGCCGAGCAGCACCGCGATCCCCGCCACCGCCGACCGGGTCGCCGCCTCGGCCCGGTCGCGGAAGAGGGTACGGGCCACCGCTTCCTGGACCCGCAGCGGCGCCCAGGACGGGGTGGCGCCCACCGGCCGGCCGGACGCCGTCCACACCCCGGCCGCCGCCGCGCCCGCCACCACGGCCACCAGGGGGAACGCCAGCGTGGCCGAATCCCCGGTGTCCACGCGCAGCGGAGCCGACCGTACGAAGGCCACCGCTCCGGCGACCACCAGCAGATAGCCGGTCACCACCGCGCAGCAGACGGCGGCGGCCGACGGCGGCCGGTCCGCCGTCGCGTCCACCGGGCCCACGGGGTCAGCCGCCTCCAGCGCGTCGCGGGCGGCCCGGTGCAGCAGCCACACGGGGACCACCATCAGCAGCAGGGGGACGGTCGCCACCGGGGCGGGGATGCCGCTGAGGGTGTCGGTCCTGACGAGTTCGGCACCGTGCGAGAGCAGCCACAGGGCCGCCGCCGTGCGGACCGCCCGTCCGGGTCCGGCGTCGGAGTACGGCGAGCTGATCCACAGTCCCATCAGCAGGACGGTGAGCGTGCCGAGACCGAGTCCGGCCGCGACCGCTCCGCGCAGGAGTGCGAAGGCCAGGGCGGCAGCCCTGCCGCGTCCGGAGGACAACATCGGGCTGCGATCGGTCACTTGGGTCACGCCCGCCATGCTGCCAACGACACGCGCTGAATCCGTGTAACGGGCGAACGGGCGCCGTGTCGCCCAATATACGTTTATGTGCTTTTTCACCCGGTGTAGTGCTACGGAGGCCCATCCGTGACGGGAAGTACGACCGGCACCGCCGACGTCCCGCTGCCCTCCCCCCAGGAGCGGCGCAGGCTGCGTGAGGCGAAGTCACTGAGCGAGGAGCAGGTGGCCTCCGCGCTCGGGGTCACCGAGGCCACCGTCCGGTCCTGGGAGTCGGGGCACACCGCCCCGCAGGGACGCAAACGCGCGGCGTACGCCCAGCTCATCGGGTGCGCCGAGCAGCGGCCCGCCCGCCGGGGCTCCTCGGCCCGCTCACGGGGCCGCCGCCAGAAACCGGCCACCGCGGAAGCGGCTGCCGTCGATGCCACCGGGAGCGCCCCCATGCCCCCGACCGAGCCCGACACCACCCGGGCCCCGGCCCCCGCCCCGACCCCGGCCCCGGCCCCGGCCCCGGACGAGGCGGTACCGTCCGGGGCCGCCCCGGGGCCCGCCTCGGACGACGCCGCTCCGGAGGACTCCGTTCCGGTACCGGTACCGCCCGAGTCCGGCGCGCCCGCCGAGCCCGACGCGCCCGACGCGCCTTCGGGGCCGACTCCGGAGGGGGCGTTCGACGCGCTCTACCAGCGGACCGCCCCCGGACTGGTCGGCCAGGCCTTTCTGCTGACGGGGCGCCGGAACCTCTCCCAGGAGTCCGTGGAGCGCGCGTTCCACACGGCGTGGGAGCAGTGGCCGGAAGTCGCCGTGGACCGGGACCCGGCGGGCTGGGTGCGGGCCGCCGCGCACGCGTACGCGCTGTCGCCCTGGCACCGGGTGCGCCGCGCCCACCGCCACCCGGACCCGCCCCCCGCCGATCCGGAGCGGCGGGTGCTGCTGGAGGCGTTTCTCGCGCTGCCGCCGTCCTCCCGCCGCACGGTGCTGCTCTACGACGGGGTCGGGCTCGATCTGCCGGAGACGGCTGCCGAGACGGAGGCGAGCACGCCGGCCGCCGCCGGGCGGCTGGTCAACGCGCGGGCCGCTCTCGCCGAGCGGCTGCCCGAACTGGCCGAGGCCCCGTCGTCCACGGAGCTCTCCGACCGGCTGCGCGAGCGGCTCCACTCCCTGGCCGCCCTCGAACCGCCGCCCGCCCTGCCCGCCCCGAAGGCCGTACGCGCCGGGAGCGAGCGCAAGGCCCAGCTCTGGACCAGGGCGGCCATCGCCTTCGCCGCCCTGCTCATCGGCGCGACCGCCTTCACCCTGCGCACCGCGCCGACCCGGTACGAGGAACCCCTCTCGCCCGCCCAGCGCGTCGGGGGCGTACCCCCGCGCGGCGGCCCGCAGCACCTGACCGAGCAGGACCTCGAACTCCAGCGGTCACTGCGCCAGGAACTCACCCACGGCCCGGAGCGCCTGGTACCGCTGATCCACTGACCCTTCCGGTCGTGCGCGCTCTTCCGGTCGTACGAAAACGGCGCGGGCCCGTACCCCTGGTGAAAGGGGTACGGGCCCGCGCCGTCGTGACGCGTTCACGCGGGGTGCGGCGGCGGGGCCGCCGCGGTGCCCGTGATCAGGCGCCGAGGATCTCGCGCGCCAGCTTGGCGGTCTCGGTCGGCGTCTTGCCGACCTTCACGCCGGCGGCCTCGAGGGCCTCCTTCTTCGCGGCGGCGGTGCCGGAGGAGCCGGAGACGATGGCGCCCGCGTGGCCCATGGTCTTGCCCTCGGGCGCGGTGAAGCCCGCGACGTAGCCGACGACCGGCTTCGTGACGTTCTTCGCGATGAAGTCGGCGGCACGCTCCTCGGCGTCGCCACCGATCTCACCGATCATGACGATGAGGTCGGTCTCGGGGTCCGCCTCGAACGCCGCGAGGGCGTCGATGTGCGTCGTACCGATGACCGGGTCGCCACCGATGCCGACGGCGGAGGAGAAGCCGATGTCACGGAGCTCGTACATCATCTGGTAGGTCAGCGTGCCGGACTTGGACACGAGACCGATGCGGCCGGGCTTGGTGATGTCGCCCGGGATGATGCCGGCGTTGGACTGGCCGGGGGTGATCAGACCCGGGCAGTTCGGGCCGATGATCCGGGTCTTGTTGCCCTTCGAGCCCGCGTACGCCCAGAAGGCGGCGGAGTCGTGGACGGCGATGCCCTCGGTGATGACGACGGCGAGGGGGATCTCGGCGTCGATCGCCTCGACGACGGCGGCCTTCGCGAAGGCCGGCGGCACGAAGAGGACGGACACGTCGGCGCCCGTCTTCTCCATCGCCTCGGCGACGGAGCCGAAGACCGGGACCTCGGTGCCGTCGAAGTCGACGGTCGTGCCGGCCTTGCGCGGGTTCACGCCACCGACGATGTTGGTGCCGTCGGCCAGCATGAGCTTGGTGTGCTTCATGCCCGTGGCGCCGGTCATCCCCTGGACGATGACCTTGCTGTCCTTGGTGAGGAAGATAGCCATGGTGTTGGAGTCCCTCGTCCCTTACTTCGCAGCCGCGGCGAGCTCGGCGGCCTTGTCGGCCGCGCCGTCCATGGTGTCCACGCGCTGGACCAGCGGGTGGTTGGCGTCGGAAAGGATCTTGCGACCCAGCTCCGCGTTGTTGCCGTCGAGACGCACGACGAGCGGCTTCTCGACCTTCTCGCCCTTGCTCTCCAGCAGCGCGAGCGCCTGGACGATGCCGTTGGCGACCTCGTCGCAGGCGGTGATGCCACCGAAGACGTTGACGAACACGGACTTGACGTCGGTGTCGCCGAGGATGATCTCCAGGCCGTTCGCCATGACCTCGGCGGAGGCGCCGCCACCGATGTCGAGGAAGTTGGCGGGCTTCACGTTGCCGTGGTTCTCACCGGCGTACGCGACGACGTCCAGGGTCGACATGACCAGACCGGCACCGTTACCGATGATGCCGACCTCGCCGTCGAGCTTGACGTAGTTGAGGTTCTTGGCCTTCGCGGCGGCTTCGAGGGGGTTGGCCGCGGCCTTGTCCTCGAGCGCCTCGTGCTCCGGCTGGCGGAAGTCGGCGTTCTCGTCGAGCGAGACCTTGCCGTCCAGCGCCAGGATGCGGCCGTCCTTGGTCTTGACCAGCGGGTTGACCTCGACGAGGAGCGCGTCCTCGGCGACGAAGGTCTTCCACAGGGTCACCAGGGCCTCGGCGACACCCTCGGCCACGTCGGCCGGGAACTTCGCCAGAGCCACGATCTCGCGGGCCTTGACGATGTCGACGCCGTCGACGGCGTTGACCGGGACCTTCGCGAGGGCCTCGGGGGTCTTCTCCGCGACCTCCTCGATGTCCATGCCGCCCTGCACCGAGGCCATGGCCAGGAAGGTGCGGTTGGTGCGGTCGAGGAGGTAGGAGACGTAGTACTCCGCCTCGATCTCCGGAGACAGCTCGGCGATCATCACCTTGTGGACCGTGTGGCCCTTGATGTCCATGCCGAGGATGTCGGTCGCCCGGGCGACTGCCTCGTCCGGGTCGGCGGCGAGCTTGACGCCGCCGGCCTTGCCGCGGCCTCCGACCTTGACCTGCGCCTTGACGACGGACTTGCCGCCCAGCCGCTCGGTCGCCTCGCGGGCTGCCTCAGGCGTGTCGATGACTTCACCGGCCAGCACCGGTACACCGTGCTTGGCGAAGAGGTCCCTCGCCTGGTACTCGAACAGGTCCACGCGCGTCCGTCCCTTTTAGTGGTCTCGCGGTTGGTTTGATGCGTGGGCGTGCCGCGAGGGGCAAACGTGACTGCGCTGTCACCAAGGAATGCGTACACGGTGTACCAGTACGCGGCATGTCCATCCGGCAGGTTATCCCCGCGCTCCGCCCGACCCTAAATCGGAGATCCCGCACGAGCGGTGATTACGGTCACAGATGCCCCTGGTGACCGGGGTGCAGGGGACAAATCGGCACGCCACCGGCCCTGCGGGGGCGCTGGTCAGCGGGGTTGCGGCGGGACGGGCGGGGCTACGGACGGGCGTGCGGCCGACGGGCGGGCGCCGGGCCAACCGTCGGAGCGGTGAGAGATGAACCACCCACCCGGTACGAGTACGGGCGCCGGACATCCCCGACACGCCCTCACCGCTCCGGGACCGGCGGGGGGCGTTTCTCCAGGGCCGCCGCCATCACCTCGGGGAAGAGGTCCGGGGTACAGGCGAAGGCGGGGACCCCGAGAGCGGCCAGCGCCGCCGCACGGTCCCGGTCGTAGGCGGGCGCTCCCTCGTCCGAGAGCGCGAGCAGGGCCACGAACTCCACTCCGGACCGCTTCATCGCCGCGACCCGCTGGACCATCCCGTCGCGCATCCCGCCTTCGTAGAGGTCGCTGATCAGGACGACGACGGTGTCGGCGGGGCGGGTGAGGCGCGCCTGGCAGTAGGCGAGGGCCCGGTTGATGTCCGTACCGCCGCCGAGCCGGGTACCGAAGAGCACGTCGACGGGGTCGTCCAGCTGGTCGGTGAGGTCCACGACGGCGGTGTCGAACACGATCAGCCGGGTGTCCAGCGAACGCATCGAGGCGAGGACCGCCCCGAAGACGGCCGCGTGGACGACGGAGGAGGCCATCGAACCGGACTGGTCGACGCAGAGGACGACCTCCTTGCGCACGGCCCGGCCCGCCCGGCCGTAACCGATGAGCCGCTCCGGGACGACGGTGCCCGCGCCGGCCGCCCCGCGCTCGCCGCCCTCACGGTCCGCGCCGCCCGAGCCGGTTGATCCGACCGCGTCGCCCGTGCCGGGGAGCGGTACCCAGTGCTTGAGGTTGGCGCGGATGGTGCGGTTCCAGTCGATGTCGCCGTGGCGCGGGCGGCCGGTCCGCGCGGACCGGTCGAGGGCGCCGGTGAGGGTCGCCCGGGTGCGGCCGGCCAGTCTCCTCTCCAGGTCGGCGACGACCTTGCGCACCACGGCGCGGGCCGTCTCCCGGGTGGTCTCCGGCATCGCGCCGCCGAGCTGGAGGAGGGTGGCGACGATGTGGACGTCGGCCTCGACCGCGTCGAGCATCTCGGGTTCCAGCAGCAGGGCGGCGAGGCCGAGCCGCTCGATGGCGTCCCGCTGCATGACCTGGACGACCGGGGCGGGGAAGTACGTGCGGATGTCGCCGAGCCAGCGGGCGGCGGCGGGAGCGGACGCACCGAGCCCGGCCCCGCGTTCACCGGGCGTCCGGGTGCCAGGGCTCTTCCCGCCGCCGTAGAGCGCGGTGAGGGTGCGGTCCATCGCCGCGTCCCGGCCCTCGGGTGCGTGGCCGGTGGACTCCGCGCTGTCGGAACCCAGCACCAGCCGCCACCGCCTGACCCGCTCGTCGCCGGATGCCCGTGCGGGACGGGGTTGTTGGGCTCTCGGGGCCCGCCCTGGTGCGGGGACCTTCTCCGTCACGGTCGATCAACTCCTGTACGCGGGAGGGCCGGTCGGGTCAGGTCGGGATCGTCCGACCGGGGCCGGGTCGGGTTCGGTCGGGATCGACCGGTCGGAGCCGGGTCGGGGTCGCGCTCCGGGTGCGCCGGACGCTCCGGGTGCTCCGGGTGCTCCGGGTGCGCGAAGTGCGCCGGTACGCGTTCGGGGCCGAGGACGAGGCGGAGCAGCGGGAGTACGGCGTCGGCGCGGGGCCCGTCCAGCTCCGGGCCGAAGCCGGGCAGCGCCGCCCCGGTGCCGGGTCCCCGGGCCCGCCCGGCATCGGCCGGGCCCCGGCGGGCCAGCTCCCCCAGGGTGCGCCGGACCCCCGGTTCGTACGCGGAGAAGGTACGGCGGAGCAGCGGCAGCACGTCCGTGAAGGCGTCGTCGGATACGCCGGTCAGCCAGCCGTCCACGAGGGCGAACAGGCGCTCGTCGTGCACGAGGAGCATCCCGCCGCCGGAGGCTCCCCCGAGGAAGCCGTCGATCCACGCGGCGGCGTGCGGGGGCGGGGTACCGGGCGACAGGGCGAGGCCCATGAGCCGCGCCGCCTCGCCGTCGCCGAGCCGGCCCTCGTCCAGCAGCAGCCGGGTGGCGCGGCCCCGTACCACCCCGGCGACCGTGTCCCGGGCCGATAGCTTGCCGAGCACCGCCGGCCAGCGGTCCCGCAGTTCGTGGCCGGGTCCGTCCGGAGGTGCGAGGAGGGCGATCGCGCCGTGCACCTCGTCCACCGCGCGGCGCATCGCCTCCGCACCGTCGGCGTCCAGGCCCGTGCAGGCGGCGGGCAGCCCGACGCAGACGCGCGCCGCCAGTCCGGCGGCCACCTCGCCGAGGGCGGCGGTGTCCGTGCCGCGTACGTCCCCGTACCGCAGCGAGCGGGCCAACGCGGGCAGGGCCTCGGCGAGATGGGAGACGTCCGCGTCGAGCGCGGCCCGGTCCGCGAGGGCCCGCATCACCACGGGCAGCGCGCCGGGCAGACCGGCGAGGAGGCAGTGTTCGGCAAGGGCGGTGACCTCCCCGAGGGTGGTCGCCAGAAGAGCCTGGGACTCGGCCTTGGCGGTGGCGGCGGTGAGCACGGTGGTGCCCCAGGTCCCCGCCTCCGCGATCCGGACCGAGAGCTCCGGCTCCCAGCGCAGCCGCCAGGTCTCCCGGAAGGTACCGGTGCTGCCCCGGCCCGCCACCGGCTCGCCCCAGTCCACGGCGAGGAGCCGCAACCGGTGCAGCAGCAGGCTCCTCGCCGCGTCGTTCTCCCGGCGGAGGTCGAGCTCCACCTCCCGGTCGGCCGGCTCCGGCTTCAGGCGCAGGGTGCGCTGCTGCCGGGTCAGGTCCCGCTGGAGTGGCACGGCCGGTGCGCCGTCGGGGACTTCACCGAGCGCGGTACCGACGACGAGTCCGTCGTGGACGAGCGCGAGGGGCACGTCGGAGCCGTCGCACAGAACGGCCCGGACCGCGTCGGTGGCCTCGGCGAGTCCGGCGAGCGGGCGGCCGCGCAGGGCGGCGAGCGTCTCGGCGAGCCGTACCGCCTCGATGACGTGGGCCGGGGAGACGAACCGGTCCTCGTCGCGCAGCAGCCCCGCGACCTTCGTCATCCAGCGCTCGACGGGCCGGTCCGGGGCGTGGAAGAGGTGGGCGTACCAGCCGGGGGCCTCGATGCCGGCGCCGTATCCGCTGCGCCGGGCCAGCCGCCGGTGCGTCCAGGGCACCCAGGTCATGCCGGTCTTCACCTTGGGCAGTCCCTTCACCAGCGCGCGGTCGGCGGTGAGGGTCGTGCGGGCGGCGAGGGCGGGTACGTGCCAGGCGCCGCAGACGACCGCGACCTCGTCGCCGAACTCCTTCCGCGCCGCCCGGAGCCGGATGCGCATGAACGCCTCGCGTACGGCGTCGCGGGGGTGCCCGCCGTCGCCGTACGTCTCGCGCAGGGCTGCCATCGCCTCGGCCAGCGCGGTGAACGGGGCGACGGGATCGGCGCCGGGTGCCGAGGACCGGTGTTCGACCACGTCCTCCCACCACCGCTCGGGGTCGTCGTATCCGGCGGCTTCGGCCAGCAGCGCGATCGGGTCGGGAGGGGCGGGCGAGGCCTCCCACTCCCCTTCGCCCTGCGCCGCCGCCGCGAGCGCCAGCGAGTGGGCGGCGGGCAGGTCGACGAAGCGGACGGCCGCACCGTGCGCGAGCGCCCAGCGGATCGCGACCCACTCCGGTGAGAACTCCGCCATCGGCCAGAACGACGCCAGCCCCGGATCGTCCTCGGCGTGCGCGAGCAGCGCCACCGGGGGCCGCATCTCCGGGTCGGCGGCGAAGGCGAGCAACGCGTCGGCCTCCGGCGGCCCTTCGACCAGCACGGCCCGCGGCCCCACCGCCTCCAGCGCGGCCAGCACCGCCCGCGCCGACCCCGGCCCGTGGTGCCGCACGCCCAGCAGCAGCGGCCCGGCAGCCCCGTCCGCCGGAGTCGTGCGCTCCGGTGGTGGGGGCGCCGCGGCTGCGGGCACCGCGGTTGCGCGCACCGCGGTTGCGGGCGTGGGGGGTACCGGCGCCCGGGTCGCGGGCGTGGGGGGTACCGGCGTCGGGGTCATGGCGCGACCTCGCGGCAGGCGCGGTAGAAGTCCTTCCAGCCGTCCCGCTCGCGGACGACCGTCTCCAGATACTCCTGCCAGACGGCACGGTCGCCCGCCGGGTCCCGGACGACCGCGCCGAGGATTCCGGCGGCGACGTCGCCCGGGCGCAGGGTGCCGTCGCCGAAGTGGGCGGCGAGCGCCAGGCCGTGGGTGACGACGGAGATCGCCTCGGCGGTGGAGAGCGTGCCCGAGGGGGACTTGACCCGGGTGCGGCCGTCCGTGGTGACGCCGTCGCGGAGTTCCCGGAAGACGGTGACGACGCGCCGGATCTCGGCCATCCCCTCGGGGGCGGCCGGCAGATCGAGGGCGCGGCCCAGCTGGTCGACGCGGCGCGAGACGATGTCCACCTCGTCCTCGGGCGTCGCCGGGAGCGGCAGCACGACGGTGTTGAAGCGGCGACGGAGCGCGCTGGACAGCTCGTTGACGCCCCGGTCGCGGTCGTTCGCGGTGGCGATGAGGTTGAACCCCTGGACCGCCTGGACCTCCTGGCCCAGCTCGGGGACGGGCAGGGTCTTCTCCGAGAGGACCGTGATCAACGAGTCCTGCACGTCGGCCGGGATGCGGGTCAGCTCCTCCACCCGGGCGGTCAGCCCCTCCGCCATGGCGCGCATCACCGGGCCGGGCACCAGGGCGGCCCGGCTCGGGCCGTGGGTGAGCAACTGCGCGTAGTTCCAGCCGTACCGGATCGCTTCCTCGGGCGTGCCCGCGGTGCCCTGGACGAGGAGTGTCGAGTCACCGCTGACGGCCGCCGCGAGGTGTTCGGAGACCCAGGTCTTGGCGGTCCCGGGCACCCCGAGGAGCAGCAGGGCGCGGTCGGTGGCGAGCGTGGACACGGCGACCTCGACGAGCCTGCGCGGGCCCACGTACTTGGGGGTGATCACCGTGCCGTCCGGGAGTGCGCCGCCGAGCAGATAGGTGGCGACGGCCCACGGAGAGAGGCGCCAACGGGCAGGCCTGGGGCGGTCGTCGGCGGCGGCCAGCGCCTTGAGTTCGTCGGCGAAGGCGTCCTCGGCGTGCGGCCGCAGCGCCCGCGCCCCGGCGTCGGGCAGCGCACCGTCGGGCAGCGCCCTCGCGGGCACGTCGGCGCCCCGCCTTCCGCCGTCCGGCATGCCGTCCGACGCGGGCGTGCGCCCGGTGGCCGCGGATTCCCCGGCTCGTTCGTACACGGTCATGGTCCCCCTCCAGATCGCTCGGTCCGATGTGTGTCACCACCGTGCACCACCCCACTGACAATCGATCCCTCACTCACCGTCACCGCAGGTCAGGGCGATTGTCAGTGGGGGGTCCTACCGTCGTTGCCATGCTGCTGTCTCATGAGGGAGAGTCCGCGCGGACCGCCGAACCGGCGGGGCGCACCCCTGCCGTCCCGGCCGACGCCGAGGCGGCGCGCAGGCGTGCCGAGCGGAGGGCCGCCCGGATCACCGACGGTGCGCGGGAGTTGGAGGAGCGCCTCGCCGATCTCCTGCGCACCGGCCTCGCGGTGTCCGGGCAGTCCGGCCATGACCACTGGGAGGAGACCGCCGCCCGGATGGTCGACGCCCAGGCCCCCGGACTGGCCGCGCGGGTGCGCGAGTTGGGCTCCCTGGCCGCGTCCGGTCCGGGGTGGCCGGTGCGGATGCTGGAGGAGTGCGGGCTGCTGCACCTGCTCAACACCGCCTGGCTGGGCCGCGATCGACTGCCGGCCCCGCTGCTGGCGACGGTCCGCACCCGGGTGGGTCTGCCCTCGGCGCCGGACGGCCCGCCGGTGCGCGACCGCTGGCAGGCGCTCGCCCGGTACGACACCTCGGACGGCAAGCTCGTCACCCGACGTATCTGGATGTACGGGAAGGGGTCGGGCCGCACCGCGGTGCTGCTCTCCTACGGCCCGGGGGGTCGCGCCCCGGAGCTGTCCCTCCCGGTGGGCACGGTCCTGGACGCGGAGTTGACGCCGCATCCGGGTGCGGGCCGACGGGCCGAGCTGGGGGCGGTGTTCGCCACCCCGGATTCCGCTCGGACACCCCCGCCGGGGGTGTCCCCCGCCGAGGCCCTCGCCGGATACGGCCGCGCGCTGGGCGAGGACCCCTGGGCGGAGCGGCATCCGGTGGTGCTGGGCGCGGTGATACCCGTCCCCGCCGCCGGCCGCTGGCAGCTCGCCGACGGGGAGACCGGGAGCGCCCTGCCGGTGGCGGGGGACCCCCGCTCCCGGCCGGGGCTCTGGCGGCTGGCCGCGCTCTCGGGCGGCGGCCCGGTCACGGTCTTCGGCGAGCTGGGCCCGCGCGGCTTCGTCCCGCTGACGGCCTGGGCCCCCGGCGAAGGCGACGGCGACGGCCCGGGCGGGACCGTCGCCCTGGCCTGATCACCGAGCGCACGG